>CADEGD010000050.1 GCA_902826795.1 uncultured Acidobacteriota bacterium
CGGGGGAATATTTGCTTGAGATTCCGGCAGGAACATTGAACGAAGGTGAAGATCCGATGGTCGGAGCGGTTCGCGAGCTTGAGGAAGAGATCGGCGTTCGCGCGGCTCACGTGCAGAAGCTCACGGAATTCTATGTTTCACCCGGATTTTTGACCGAGAAAATGCATGTATACTTAGCAACTGGCCTGACCGACGTAGGACAAAAGCTTGAAGCGGATGAGAGCTTGGTTATCGAGCAATTCTCTTTCGGCGACCTCAACGCTATGATCCGTGACGGTCGGATCATCGACGCGAAGACGATGATCGGCGTGATGCTGGCGTACGAGAGGTTTTCCAGCATGTCGTGATAAGTCACCAGGTCTCTTTTACTCCCACGAGTTCTCTGTTAGCATTCCGCCACAATGGATTTCCCAACTCCCAACGAGTTCGGCCGTCCGCGACTGTTCACCAATTTAGACAATCTGTTCCCTAGTTAAGAAAATGAGAAAGACAATTTCCCTTTTGCTCGTCCTGTTCATCGCCGGCGGCCCGCTTGCTTCGTCAATGGTGTATGCCCAAACAACGGAAAATCCTCAGCCCGTAGCAACTCCCGCACCGTTCTCGCTGTTGGACGGCACACCCGTTCGCCTTCGCCTTACGCGTAACCTTTCGTCCAAAGACGCGAAGACCGGAGAGAACGTCGATTTCGAAGTGTTGGACGACATTAAAGCCGGCGATCTTATCGTGATCCCCAAACAATCTTCGGCGATCGCGACGGTCACGCGGGCCAAACCTGCCGGCCGGCTCGGCCGCGGCGGCAAGCTCGACATAAATATCGACTACGTACGGCTGACCACGGGCGACAAGATCAACCTTAGGGCGATCAAAGAACAAAAGGGTGACAATCGCACCGGAACCATGACGACCGGGCTGGTCGCGGCGGGTATTCTATTCTTTCCCGCGGCTCCGCTTTTTCTCTTCGTCAAGGGCAAGAACATAAACATCGCAAAGGGAACGGAAGTAACCGCTTACGTCAATGGCGACTTCGCTCTTGATCGAGCAAAGTTTGAGGGTGATAAAACTCAGTCAGCAGACGATACGACGAGCGTTTTGGTTAAATCCACACCCGAAGGCGCCGAGATCGAAGTCGACGGAGTTTTCGTCGGAAGCACACCGTCGACCATCCAATTAAAGCCGGGCGATAGAAAAGTTCTCGTCAAAAAGGCGGGATTCGTTACTTGGGAGCGAACAATGTCCATTGCGGCAGGAAGCAGTGTCACCCTCGATGCAACGCTGGAAAATCTGCCTAGAAACAATTAAAAAAGGTTACATGGGTGTGTCGGGTCGTCCGATTGCTTGGCCGATGGATCAAACTTGGCATCCGGCACTGAAACAGACGATATCTGCCAAGGTGTATCGCCGGTCTTCTTGGCTTTCAGAATCTCGAGATTGCCTTTTATCGTAGATTGTTGAACTCCGGGACGCCAATTCCCCTGTTCGATCGCAACAGCGAGGTGCTGGTCGGATGAGAACGTGGATTCGGTGAACGACGCGCAGTTATAGTAGACCTTCCGCTGCGAAAATCTGGCCGAAGTTCTCGCGAGATGGTCGTTGATAACGGCCTCCAGATCCTGCGTAGGCTTTACCTCCGCGCCGAATCCGGAGCTTCCCGCATATGCTGCCAGAATGATGACGACTGCCATCACGACCACGGCTATTCCGACCGCGATGTATGGAAACCTTCCGTGTCCGACGTCAACCCTGCCTGTATCTTGTCGCATCGTGAGAAAATAGTAGCACCGGTGTCAATACCTGGCCTCGACATCTCCAACGTAATAATCTACTGCCCTGCTTGACCTTAACAGAGCTTTTCGATACTCTGTCAGTTCGCTTTTTGCGAAGAGTAGCTAGTAGTGTAGGTAGATATGAGTACTTATTTTCCGAGCGGAAAGGGTTTGGCGGACGGCCGCAAGTGGTTCGTAGTCGATGCGGAAGGCAAGACCGTAGGCCGTTTGGCGACGGAAGTTGCGCGGATAATCTCCGGCAAGAACAATCCGGCGTGGACGCCTTTTATGGACATGGGCGATCACTGCGTCGTCATCAATGCGAGCAAGGCCGTTTTCAAGGGCTCGAAGAACGATCAGAAGGTTTATTATCGCCACACGCTTTATCCGGGCGGCCTTCGCGAAACCTCGGTAAAGGAAATGTTCGAAAAGAAGCCTGAAAAGGTGATCGAACTTGCCGTTAAGGGAATGCTGCCGAAAACGAAGCTCGGCAAGGCAATGGCAAAGAAACTGAAGGTTTACTCGGGCAGCGACCATCGTCACACAGCGCAGAAGCCGGAAGCATTGGAAATAGCAACGAAATAGACGGTATTTGACCTTTGATCTTCGACTTTCGAAATCAAAGATCCATTAGATTTATGGCAGAAATTCAGTATTACGGCACCGGCCGCAGAAAAACCTCGACCGCACGCGTTTATCTTCGCCCAGGAACAGGCGCGATCATCGTTAACAAACGCGAATTCGAGACCTACTTTCCGAATCAGGCACTGCAGATGATAATTCGTCAGCCTTTGAACCTGACGGAAACGACTGGAAAGTTCGACATTCTTGTGAACGTCGACGGCGGTGGTTCGGCGGGTCAGGCTGGTGCGGTCCGCCACGGCATCACGCGTGCGTTAATGGAATATAACGCCGACCTTCGCCCGACCTTGAAGAAGGCAGGATTGGTCACACGCGATCCGCGGCAGAAAGAGCGTAAGAAATACGGTCAGAAGGGTGCCCGAGCACGCTTCCAGTTCTCGAAGAGATAACCTGTTCAGAGTGCGCGATTTATCGCGTACTGGCCTAATGGCCTGAATGTACGCGATAAATCGCGCACTCTGAGCCCTAATCCATTAGCGACGCCCTTGGTTACATTACGGCGTCGCTGAGTACAGAAACCAAGGAGATAAAGTTTTGGCTACAGTTACGATGAAAGAGCTCCTCGAAGCAGGAGTTCACTTTGGTCACCAGGTTCGACGTTGGAACCCGAAGATGAAGGAATACATCTTTGGCGAGCGCAACGGTATTTATATTATCGACCTGCAGAAAACGCAGAAGCTTTTCCGCGATTCGCTGGCTTGGGTGCAGGAATCGCTGACTGAGCGTCCGAACCAGAAGGTGCTGTTTGTCGGCACCAAGCGTCAGGCTCAGGACGCGATCAAGGAAGAAGCCGAACGCTGCGGACAGTATTACGTCAACAATCGATGGCTCGGCGGACTTCTCACCAACTATCAAACGGTTCAGAAGTCGATCGCGAAGCTCAAAGAGATCGAGAATATGCGTGAAGACGGCCGGTTCGAGATGCTCACCAAGAAAGAGCGTCTAAAACTCGACCGTGATCACGAAGGGCTGATGAAAAACCTTGCCGGTATCAAAGATATGGGCGGGGCTCCGGATATGCTCTTCATCATTGACGTCCGCAAGGAAGACATCGCCGTCAAGGAAGCAAATCGCCTTGGCATCCCGATCGTCGCTGTTGTCGACACGAATTGCTCGCCGGAAGGTATCGATCACGTAATTCCGGGTAACGACGACGCTCTCCGTGCGATCCGCCTGTTCGCCTCGCGAATCGCCGACGCTATACTCGAAGGCAAGCAGATCGGCACCGAAGGCCGCTCACCGGAACCGGAAGTTTCCGAGGAAGACGGTGACGCTCAGGCAGATCAGATCGACATCGCGGCAACGCTCGCAAAGGCCGGCATCTCTGATCCGGACGAGGAAGACGGCGGCATCGAGATCGAGGAAGACGAGCCGACCAGTGCGGAAATGGAAGTGGCAGCGGCTGATGCCGATGCTGCTCCTGCTGCTGAAGAAGCACCCGCAACCGAGGAAAGCAACGAAGCGACGGCAAGCTAGAATTCTTTTTTCAACATACTTGAAAGCGTGGCTGTTTCCGGGTTTCGGCAAATTGGCTACGCTTTTTTACGAATAGGAACGCGGACATTCTTGTCCGCAGCATGATTAGAAATTGCGGACAAGAATGTCCGCGTTCCATTGGAGCAATAAAAATGGCAGAGATCACAGCAGCAGCAGTTAAGGCATTGAGGGAAAAGTCGGGCGCAGGGATGATCGACGTGAAAAACGCTCTCGTCGAGGCAAACGGCGATGAAACGGCGGCGATGGAGATCCTTCGCAAGAAGGGTGTCGCGACCGCAGGCAAAAAGGCAGGCCGTGTGACGGCTGAAGGTGCGGTCGGTTCGTACATCCACATGGGCGGAAAGGTCGGCGTGCTCGTCGAGATCAACTGCGAGAGCGACTTCGTCGCACGCGGTGAAGAGTTTCAGCAGCTTGTAAAAGATGTGGCGATGCATGTCGCGGCTTCCGATCCGCGTTACGCGAGCCGCGACGAAGTTCCGGCTGACGTTCTCGAAAAAGAGCGTGAGATCACCCGTGAGCAGCTTAAGAACGATCCGAAGAATGCGAACAAGCCGGACGACGTTCTCGCGAAGATCGTCGATGGACGCCTGAACAAATTCTACGAAGAGAACGTTCTCGTCGATCAGCCGTTTGTTAAGGATCCGTCGAAGACGATCGGCGAACTCGTTACCGAAAAGATCGCGTCGATCAAGGAAAACATCACGATCCGACGCTTCACCCGGTACAAGATGGGCGAAGGCATCGAGAAGAAAGCTGACGATTTCGCAGCCGAAGTCGCGTCGATGGTTGGTTAGGCGGAACGCGGACTTTAGTCCGCCATTGATGCGAACTAAAGTTCGCGTTCCATTATGGAACCTGTTTTCAAGCGCATTCTCTTAAAGCTCTCAGGCGAGGCTCTGATGGGCTCGCAGAGCTACGGCATCGACACCAAGATGGCGGAATCGGTCGCAAGGCAGATCAAGGCCGTGCACGACCTGGGTGTCGAAGTCGCGATCGTAGTTGGCGGGGGCAATATATTTAGAGGCGTTTCCGAGTCTGCCGGCAACATGGACCGGGCCGCGGCTGACTACATCGGAATGCTGGCGACTGTGATGAATTCGGTCGTACTGCAGGACGCCCTCGAGCAGCTTGATGTTCAGACACGCGTGATGTCGGCGATCGACATTCCACAGCTCGCAGAGCCGTTCATTCGCCGCCGAGCCGTTCGGCATCTTGAAAAACAGCGAGTAGTTATATTCGCTGCCGGAACCGGAAACCCATATTTCACGACCGACTCTGCCGCTGCCCTTCGTGCTCTCGAGATCGAGGCGGAAGTTATATTCAAAGCGACGAAAGTCGACGGCATCTACTCCGCGGATCCGGTAAAAGTGCCGGACGCGACGCGTTTCGAGAAGATCTCGTACAAGGACGTGCTCGAGAAACAGTTGAAAGTGATGGATGCATCCGCCATTTCGCTGTGCATGGATAACAGCCTGCCGATCATGGTCTTCAACATGAAGGTCGACGGGAATATCATCAAGGCCGTAACGGGCGACCTGAGCATCGGAACTCTCGTTACGGTCGGCGACACGGCCGCGGGCGTTTAATTAGTTTGTAATCATGAGCGTACAAGACGTAGTAAAAGACACTAAACCGAAAATGGAAGCGGTCATCGAAGACTTCAAACGGAAGCTCTCGATCGTTCGAACCGGCCGCGCGACCATTGGATTGCTCGATGCCGTCCACGTTGACTACTACGGCACCTCGACTCCGCTTCAGCAAATGGCGTCGGTCGCCGTTCCGGAACCGCAGATGATCACCGTCCAGCCGTGGGATGCGACGCAGCTCGGCGCGATCGAGAAGGCGATCCTCGCCGCAAATCTCGGCTTTTCGGCTTCGAACGACGGCAAGATCATCCGCTTGTCCGTTCCTGCACTCACCGAGGAACGCCGCAAACAACTCGCGAAGCAGGTTGGCGAGATCGCCGAAGATCATCGCGTCGCGGTTCGCAACGTCCGTCACGCGTCTAACGATTCGCTCAAAAAAATGCTCAAAGATAAACTCGTTTCGGAAGATGACGAACGCAGCGGATTGGAAGAAGTTCAGAAGCTAACCAACACATTCATCGCAAAGGTAGATGAACTCGCCAAGAACAAAGAGCAGGAAGTCATGAGCGTTTGATCGCTTGGCCGAGGTTATTTTCAATGAAGGCCCGAAAGCAGTGATGCTCTCGGGCATTTTTGTTTGGCCGTTTTTAGTATCCGCCGACGTCAGTTCCCTCGATGCCCGAAAAAGGCGTGTAGCTCCGGCGAGTAAGCTGCACCAGCCGCGGCTGGATCAAGGTTCGAAATCCTTTCCATTTCGCGATCAGATCAAGCTCCGTCGGCTTTAATGGATTACCGATCCTATGTGGATAGTGTAGATAAAACACGATGTCCGTCAGTTTATTCAGATCGTCAATTCCCGAAACAACTGCTCTTTCAACCACTAACGCCCACGCGAGCGGCCCTCGCTGATAAGCTGAATAAACAGACGGCGGCAACGTCTTAGGATCAAATGCCATTTTGATCGGCCTCCTTAGCCTGACGGCAAGACGTTCTCGCGAGAATTATTTGCGACAGCCTACTTCGATTCCGAGTTCGCGTTCTGCTCAGTCTTATACTTCTCGAACTGTGTCTTGAACTCGCGGCACGTCTTTGCCATTTCTTTCGTGTCGGTCTTGTTCTGCTCGACGCTGTCGCGGATGCCGTCTTTGATGCGGTTCAGCACCGTCGCCTTTACGGCCTTCGTGACGAAGTCGTCATCCGGATTGTTCATCTCGGCGTTGATCAAATCGATGACCTCATCGCATTCCGGAACGCCGATCTTGGATTCGCCGACCGCCGTATCAACCGCCCGGTCGGATAAAGACTTGTTGGAATTCGAAGAGCTTTCCGAACCCGTCACTTCTCTCTGAACGCGGTCGGCGATGCCGCAGCCAAGGGTCGCTGTGAGCAGCACGCCGACGGTGAAAATAGTTGTAAGATTTTTCATTCGCGTCGCCACGGAACCAAGACGTAAGGATAAACGAGATTTGCTGGCCTTCAAAGAGGGGGCTGAGGTTGAGGCAGGACGAACGGGCCGCTGGCGAAGTCGTATTCGATAAGTAGATGCAGGGCGCCTTCTCTTACTTCCGCCCGCACGTCGTTTATCTTTGCGACAAGATTTGCCTTAGCCGACGCTATGGGAGTATTTACGGCCGTCTGCGAACCGTCGATGATCTTAACGGGATTGACGCGGGAGTTAAGAGTCGACTGTACGAGCGGCGTGACGATCGCGCTGACGACGGGATTCACCCCGTCGAGATTTACCGTCTCTACGCTCAACTGTCCAACGACCGACTGAGAGTCTCGGTCGAAGCGAAGCTGCATTATCGAATTTGCCCACCCGGTGAAGCGAAAACACCCAAAGGGCGAATTATAGCCGCCGGAGAACGCAATTGGAGCCTCAAGCCTGTTGTTCGCAAGGGTTACACCTGTTCTAACTCCGCTTCCCTCAAGCAGGATAGTGATGGTGTTCGAGCATCCTTCTGCGTTTGCGGCCGAGGCGGCACTCGGACCGAGCGCAAACGATGGCTGATTCATCTCAGCGAAGACAGTGGCAAGAACGTCGTTGAAAAATTCTTGGCGCAAAACGATCTGTACCGTCCCGGCCGGCAGATCTCCAGGCGCTGGACTCGCGATCGGAGTTCCCGGCAGTTGCGCTGCCTTAGGGACGCCAACGAAAAAGTAGAACGTCGTCATGCCTCCGACGAGCAGGCCGATGAGAAGTCCGACGAGAATTCGCCCCATGATCCTACTTGTTCGCTGCCGGCGGTGTGGGCGTGGGGATAGAGCCGGCTTGATTGATCATCTGTCCGATCACGGCGGCGGCTGCATTGAATATAAGATTAGCCTGAGCTTTTACCTGCTCCGGGTCGATCTTCTGAAAATCGGTAGGGATGTTAAAAATATTCGAGTCCGCCTGCGGACGAATGTCCGTTATCTCGGTTAGCAGACGAACTCCTTGCACGCCCTGAACGTTTCCGCCCGAAGTCGACTGTGAAACGATCTCGCTCCGAATCGGCAGGTTGGTCGCCTTGTCGATCAAAAAGTAGGATTCGGTCGCAACAGTTCCCGCTTGAGTTCCAGTGTTCACGGCCGAGCCGTACGTATACTTCTGAACCTGGCGTCCGTTAACCGTCTCCTCTCCAGCAAGCTGTACACCCTGCATAGCTTTCAGGCGATCGACAATTTGCTCCGGCATCATCATCTGCCTCACCTCAAACCCAAGAGCATCCGGAGTGAGTTCCGCGTACTGTTTCCTCGTAGGAAGCACGAGGTACTTTACACCTGCTTTCTCCACGTAAACTACTTTTTCATTTGTCGGAAGCGTGAATTCCATCGCTCGGTCCGCGCCACTGCGAGCGACTAACGCCTTTAGCGGAGGCATCGAAGCGTTTTGCTGCTCGCCGACAGTCTGGAGAGTCAGGCTGATCGTTCCCTGATAATTTATCGGTTCGGTCAATGAAGGCCCGGGAGCAGCCGATGCGGCATTCGAGTTGGAAGTATTTACGTTGGCGTTTGAAACCTTGGAAGTGTTCGAATTAACAGGGGCAGTGTTTACGGGCGGCTGTCCGCAACCGAAGAAAAGTCCGGAACAAATAACGATCAAAACTGCATAAATAGGCGTTCGTGACATGTACGACCTCCGATGAACTGAAACGATACAGTTTCACTATCTATTCAATTAGAGGCAATGTCTATGCCTTTTCGAGCTTGGCAAACTTTTCGATCATCTTCTTCTGGCCAAATCCTGGAAAGCTAATCGTAAGTTTCACGTTATCGCCGCTTCCCTCCCGCCGAAGCACTAGGCCTTTTCCGTACTTCTCGTGCCGAACGTGCGAACCCGCGACGAATGAGCCGATCTTTGGACTTTGGTCTTCGGATTTCGGTTTTGTGGATGCGATCGCCCGGAGCTTGTCTAGTCCCGAGGGTTTCGCCTCAGGCTTCGGCCCGTCAAAGGCACGCTCGTTTACACTCGCGTTTCTGCCCAGACTGGTATCGAGATTTTTCTTCTTGAAAAACTCTGCCACTGCGTCCGCCGTGTTGTAGGTTTTTCCGGTGTAAAGATTCTTTGGCTTGGCCGGAGCAGCCGCAGCAGCACGCTCGCCGCGCAATGCCGAGACCGCGTACTTGTTGCCTCGCGTTGTCGAACTGCGTGCGAACGACAGCCACGACGAGCCGTATGAAAGATCGTCGATCAACTCAAGCGGCATCTCGTTCAGAAACTGCGACGGTTCGGCGGCTATCTCTTCGCCGTAGACGCGTCGCCGCATCGAGTGCGTGATGTAAAGCAGCCGCTCGGCACGCGTGATCGCAACGTAAGCAAGCCGCCGTTCTTCCTCAAGCTCCTTCGGATCGTTTATGCTCCGCGAGTGCGGAAAGATCCCGTCTTCAAGGCCGACGAGAAATACGATCGGAAACTCAAGCCCCTTTGCCGAGTGCACCGTCATCATCGTGACACGAGCGGACGAGTCGAGTGCATCCGTATCGGCCGTCAACGCCGCATGATCGATAAAGTCTCGAATCGTAGCATCAGGCATACGATCGTAGTCTGCGGCGGCGTTCACTAGTTCCTCAAGGTTTTCCAACCGTGCTTCGGCTTCGTCGGAATTTTCCGACCGCAGCATCAGCGAATATCCGCTGTCGTCGATCGCGGCGATCGCTACGTCAGACACCTTCTTGTCCGTCTCCGCCGCCTCAACGACCTTTTTCTGCAGACGCTCTATGACCTTGTGAAACGACAGTACGGCATCCTTCGCACGGTTCGTGAGGTTCGCCTTTACCGGGCTCATCGGATCCGTCAGCTTTTCGATCGCCTGCCACAGCGACACGCCGAGATCGGCCGCACGGGCCTGCAACTCATCAAGCGTCGTCTTCCCTATCCCGCGAGTCGGCGTGTTGATCACGCGAAGCAAAGCGATATCGTCCTGCGGGTTTAACGCGAGCTTGAGATAAGCGACGATGTCTTTAACTTCCTGCCGCTCGTAGAACGAGAATCCGCCGACGATGTTGTAATCGATTCGCATCCGGCGAAGCTGTTCTTCAAAAACGCGGGACTGAGCGTTCGTCCGATATAGAACAGCTATCCGCTGAGAACCGTCGCGACGAAGGTGCTCTTCGATCTTCGCCGCGACAAATCGTCCTTCGCCATCGGCGTCTTGGGCCTGGTAATACATCACCCGGTCGCCGCCGTCATTCGACGTCCAGAGCTTCTTTTTCTTCTGGTTGATATTATTGGCGATGATCGCATCCGCGGTGTCGAGGATCGTCTGCGTCGAGCGATAGTTTTGCTCTAGAAGGATCACCTTCGCATTCGGAAAATGCTGTTCGAATTCGAGGATGTTGCGTATGTCGGCCTGTCGAAATCCGTAAATTGACTGAGCATCGTCGCCGACCACACAGATGTTCTGCTGCTTTTCTGTGAGAAACGTTATCAACCCAAGCTGTAGCGGATTCGTGTCCTGATATTCGTCTACGAGGATGTATTTGTACCGGTTGTTGTACTTCTCGCGCGTCTCCGCCGACTTACGCAACAGTCGAACGGTCTTGATCAACAGATCGTCGAAATCGAGCGCGTTAGCGATCTTGAGCCGCTCTTCATACATTCGAAAGACCTTCGCCGCCGCGGCTCGCTTCTCGTCGGTGTGTTCGACCTTCGACGCAAAAAGCTCGACGTCCTCACCGCGATTCTTCGCTGACGAGATCGCGTTCCGCACGACCCGCGGCACGACCTGTTTCTCATCGAATCCGAGATCCTTTATGCACGCCTTTACGACCCGCTGCGAATCGTCGGTGTCATAGATCGTGAACGATTTCTTGTAGCCTTCGTTTAGGGCCTCGATGTCCTGGCGGAGTATTCGCACGCACAAGCTGTGAAATGTCGAGATCAGCGGGAACGAATTCAGATGCTCGCCCTTCAAAAGTTCGCGAACGCGATTCTGCATCTCGCCGGCGGCCTTGTTCGTGAATGTTACCGCGAGAATATTGTGCGGCGCCACGCCTTTATCCTTAATGAGATGTGCAATGCGAACCGTAATTACGCGAGTCTTGCCTGACCCCGCTCCGGCCAGAATCAGCAGCGGCCCTTCGGTCGTTTGTACCGCTTCGATCTGTTGGGGATTTAGTGAGGATATTGCTTCCATCGATTAGGTTGAAATTAAATGGTACGGTTTCGAAGTAGAGCGGTCAAAGAACCAGATTACTTGACGGCAATCTCTCATTATGAGAGGGTTATCCTGAGTCCGGCGATGTGAGAAAGTTGCAAACAAGTTCGCGCAACGACTTTAAAGCGGACTCGGTTTGTCGAACTAAATGCATATTATCTCACCTAAGGCTTTGAAGGAGTTTTGGTCCAAACATCCGGCGGCAGAAACTCCATTGCGAGCGTGGCTGAAAACAACTCGCAGTGCGACATGGAAAGGCTTGGTCGATACGCGAACTGATTTCCCGCATGCGGATCTTGCTGGCATATGCACAATCTTCAACATCGGTGGAAACAAATTCAGGCTGATCGCAAAGATCTACTATCCATCTAAACTAGTATTGGTTCGATTTGTTTTGACACACGCCGAATACAATCAAAAGGGCTATAAAGATGACTGCGAATGTTGATAAAACAAAATACGGGATGCTTCTGAATCGGACACTGCCTACGGCAATTTCGAATGACGAAGATCTCGATCTAATGACCGAGCAGATCGATCGACTGATGTCGAAGGGCATTCGGAGCGGCGGATTAAGCCCTGAGGAAGAGACCCTTTTGGAACTGCTGTCTGTACTCGTCGAAGCTTACGAAGACGAGCATTACCCAATTCCCGAAGCTACTCCGCACCAGATGTTGAGATTCTTTATGGATGACCGGGGCGTGAAACAGGCTGACCTGTTGCCGGTGTTCGGTTCCAGTGGAATTGCTTCGGAAGTTGTAAACGGAAAGCGTTCGATCAGCAAGACTCAGGCAAAAAAATTGGCCGAGTTCTTTAATGTGTCGGTTGAGCTTTTTATTTGATCAACGCCTGAACGTCCTTGAATTTCTCGTGACGCGAGTCGCGCATCATTTCGAAGAGGGCTGTTTCCATTGATGACGGAACGACGCCGCTGGCGAACATTTTCTTTAGCCCCGCTTCCCTGTCGTGCTGGTATCTAGATGCGACGCAGTCGGTTAGCAGGTGAACTTGATAGCCAGCGGCCAGAAAATCGTGGGCGGTTTGATTCACGCAAACGTGAGTCTCGACGCCACAAAGTACAACCTGATTCGCTTGAAACTTGTCTAATTCTTCGACGAAAGCCTGAGCTTGATATGCGCTGAACGTCGATTTCTCGATAAAACTCGCGTCGTCCGGCATGCTTAGCAACAACTCTTCGGCGGTTCGTCCGAGGCCTTTCGGATACTGCTCGGTCACGACGATCGGCCGCCCAAGGACCTGAAATCCGCGGATCGCGATCGAGATGCGAGATACGACCTCGGCAAAATCCGGTATCGCCTTGCGAAACGCTTCCTGGACGTCCACAACGACGAGCACCGAATTGTCGATATCGAGTGTGTTACTGTGCATCTTCTTTCCGCTTCCGTGCCTCTTCTTTCGCCTTCATCTCCTTTTTGTAAGTCTTGAAAAAGAAATAGACAGCGGCAAAAGAAACGGCCAAGATCAAGATCATCATCGCCGAGATGAAGATCACTTCGGCGGTAGCGCTTCCCGGCATATTCAAGATTTTAACAGGGCAAAGAAGAGAGGGCTAATGAGGTGCCTGATCTGGCAAGGCCATCACATCTGACGCGGGTTCGGAAAGCAGCTTCGCCTTATATGTGTCTGGTATCTGTTTCACACGCTTGGACGAATCCGTCACTAAATGGAGCGTTTCTCCTTCAGCAACCAGCGTCTCGTCGCTGTTGCGGACGATCTCATATATAAACCGGATCGATCTGCTGCGGATCTCGGCGATGCGAGTTCGCACGTGCAACAAGTCTTCGTAATAGGCCGGGGATTTGTATCGGACGTAGGATTCGGCGACGACCATCAACGCATCGTCGTTCTCTTCCATCTCTTTGTAGGAAAATCCGCGTGCGCGGCAGAGGTCGCTGCGGCCGGCTTCGAACCAGATGAGGTAGTTCGAATGATGGACGATGCCCATCTTATCGGTCTCGGCATATCGCACCCGTATCTCGGTTTCATGCCAGCCGTCCATAAAGAATTGGCTGGGAGACAGGGATTCGAACCCCGATAGGCAGATCCAGAGACTGCAGTCCTACCATTAGACGATCTCCCAGCGTTATTAGTAATTTACGTGGCGGAAACAGGGGTTGTCAAACAACTGCGTAGGCCCGCGCGTAAGCAAGGGCGGTACGCCCACGCTAACAGTGTCGCCCTTGCTTACGCGCGGGCTTGTGTAATAATTCCTTGATGGCAGCGGACAAGGAAATAATCAATAACCGGCAGGCTTACCACGAATATCACATCCTCGATAAATACGAGGCCGGCGCGGCTCTCGTCGGAACCGAGGTAAAGAGCATCATGGGCGGCCGAATTCAGCTCAAGGATTCGTATGTACAGGTAAAGGATGGCGAGGTTTGGCTGCTAAATGCTCACATTTCGCACTATTCGCATGGGAATAAGCAAAACCACGAACCGCTGCGGACGCGAAAACTGCTACTCCACAAGAAAGAGATCGAAAAACTTGAACGCGAGACGACGGTCAAGGGCCTTACGCTAGTGGTTACGGCCATTTATTGGAAAAACGGACGGATCAAATTTGAGATCGGCGTCGCCAAAGGCAAGAAACTTTACGACAAACGAGAGACTGAAATGAAGAAAACGGTCGAAAAGGAAACCCGCCAACAGTTGAAAGAGCGCCTGAGATAAAGTATAGATATATAAGCAGTTTTTGTATCTAACGGCCAATTTTACATACTGAGGAAACTAATGAAATCTCTCGCCATCACGGGGAATTTTCCCGAAGCGAATGTTGAAGCTCTAGCTGTCGTCGTCTATAAAGGCGAACAAGCGACGTCTGCCGGTTTGAAAGAACTTGATGCGGTCACGGGCGGAATTTTGGGTTCGGTCATCAGTTCTGAGGAGTTTAAGGGCGAATCCGGCGAAACCGTTCTCGTTCGATTTGCTCCTAAAGGAAAGGTCAAGGCGAACCGCCTGCTGCTGATCGGCGGCGGCGACAAGAATGAGTGCAAGCCTTATCACGTAGCGGTAGCCGCGGGAACGGCGATGCGGGCCTTTAACAAGCAGAAGGTTAAGAGCGTCGCTCTTTCGCCCCGGACTTCGCTCGATGCCTCGACCGTCGCATCCGCGGCGATCCAGGGAGCGATCTGCAGCACGTTCGAGCTTGATAAATACAGGTCGTCTGACAAATCCAAGCAGACGGTCACGACCTTCGGCGTACACGTCGACGGCGCCAAGCCGGCTGACCTGAAGAAAGGACTAACTCGCGGCGAGATCGTCGGTGATTCGATGAATTTCGCCCGCGATTTGGCGAACGAACCGCCGAACGTCCTCACGCCGACCGAGATGGCCAACCGCGCGGTAAAGGTGGCGAAGGAAACCGGATTGAAGTGCGAGATTCTCGACGAAGCGAAGATGATCAAGATGGGAATGGGTTCGCTGATGAGCGTTTCCATCGGGTCGGAACAGCCCGCAAAGCTGATCGTACTTCGATACACGCCCGCCAAGAGCACCGCGAAGAATAAGGAGATGATCGCCCTCGTCGGCAAAGGGATCACCTTTGACACGGGCGGTATCTCGCTCAAACCGGGCGAAGGCATGGACGCGATGAAGTACGACATGTCCGGCGGTGCGACCGTGATCGGGACGATGCGTGCGATCGCGATGCTGAAGCCGACCGTGCCGGTTCTCGGCGTCGTCGCGGCGGTCGAGAATATGCCCGACGGCAAGGCGTCGCGCCCGAGCGATGTCGTTACCGCGATGAACGGCAAGACGATCGAGATCCTTAACACCGACGCCGAAGGACGCCTGATCCTCGCCGACGCCGTTGCCTATGCGGAGAAGCAAGGCGCGACCAGCATCATCGATATGGCGACGCTTACGGGTGCGGTCATCGTCGCACTTGGTGATCAGAACACTGGCATCATGGGCAACGACCAAGGCTTGGTCGACGAGATAATCGAATGCGGTAAAGAGAACGGCGAAGGATTCTGGCAGCTCCCGGTCAGCAAGGAATACAGCAAGCAGATCAAGTCCGACATTGCCGACATCAAAAACATCGGCCCTCGCGGCAAGGCCGGCACGATCATGGGTGCAGTATTTATCCAGGAGTTCGTTGACAAAGCGAAATGGGCTCACCTGGATATCGCCGGAACCGCGTGGTCTGACGCGGCCAAACCGCACGCGGCAAAGGGCCCGACCGGCGTAGCGATCCGCTCGCTGCTCACTCTCGTCGAGCGGTCGCAATAGACATTATTCCGCTTTGACCTTAGAATTGGCTGGTAAGTTCGCTTGCCAGCCTTTTTTTCGCAATTATTCTCCCGTTTTATCGTCCTTTTCGTGTGATATTACGCGTTTATTTGTAAGTATGCCCGAAGTTTCCGTATGAACCGAAATTCGATAAATTTGATCTTGGCACTGGGAACCTTGTTCCTCGTCGCGGGATGTTTCTGCAACTCGGATCGAAATACCGGTTCGACTCGGGACGATGGGCCGGTGTTCTCAAATTCGTCTCAGCCCGCGTCAAACAAGACCGCGTCCAAGCCGAGCGACCCGAATAAAAAATCGGACAGCGGCGACTTCCTCGTCGATCATGAAGACGTCTCCACTCCGAAGTACGTCGAGATCGACCGGCAGATCAAGGACGAAAAACTGCTCGAAAAAGCGGCAAGCCAGTTGAACGCGGCCCTAAGCCTGCCGGAGGACATCACGCTGCGTACCAAGGACTGCAAGGAAGCGAACGCCTACTACGACCCGAACGATAGCTCGGTGACGATGTGCTACGAATTGATGGAGCATTTCTACGCTTCGTTTCGCAGCAACGGCAGTAACGAAAAAGACGCGTATTCGCAGATGTTCGACGCGGTGAGATTCGTATTCCTGCACGAGATCGCACATGCGATCATCGATAAATACAAGCTCCCGATCATCGGCAACGAAGAAGACGCCGCAGATCGCTGCTCGGCTTACATCAATCTTGAGGAACTCGGGCAGGACGGCGTGAAAGCTATTCTTGCTGCCGCCGATGCGTTTGCGATCGAATCGAAGCGAAATGCCAACGCCAAGAAGAACATGGCGGACGAACATCTGCTCGGCGAGCAAAGATATTACAACGCACTTTGCATGGTTTACGGCTCTAACGCGTCTAAATGGGAGAAGCTTGTTACCGATGGCTATCTGCCGAAAGAACGAGCGGTGAGATGCCCGACCGAATATCAAAAGACCGTAGACGCATGGGCCGGACTACTCGGGCCGTGGCGGAAAAATTAGATTCGCAATCATAAGGGGAGAACAAATGAAGAAAATTCTTAATACGCTGGTGAACGGCAGAGACAACAAACTCAACGGCCTCATCGCCTTGGCCGTCGTGCTATCGATCGCCTTGGGCTGCAATTGCAACCGCAGCTTGGATCTGGGCAACACGTCCAGCAATTCGCCGACTGACAATCCGTTCGGCAATTCCTCGACGACGGGCGACGACAGCGATGGTGTTCCCGGCGACGCGCTTCTAAACGCTCTCGTCAAAGAAACGACAGCGGATTTCGCCGCCTCGATCAGCGCCGGCGACTTCACGAATATGTACGAGAAGGCATCGATGGATTTCAAGCAAAGCTACACCAAAGATCAGCTGCAGGATTCCTTCAAGGACTTCATCGCCAAGAAGCGTCAGGTGCTGCCGATCCTTTCAAAAGCAGTCTCGTCCGATCCGGATTTCACCTCAAGCCCCCGCATCCGCACCGAGCAGGGCCTCGACATCCTTGTAACGGAGGGAAAGTACGACACGAAGCCGCTGCCGGTTACATTCAATTACGAATACGTCAAACGAAACGGAAGCTGGAAGCTTCTCGTGCTAAAGATCTACATTCGGTAGGCCGCGTAAATCATAAGGAAAGTGCCGCTCGAACAGGGCGGCACTTTTGCTTTTTATAAGGTCGAAAGCTAAGATTTCAGCATATCGAAGCAGGCTAGTCTTCTATCGCGATGTTGATTCTCGGTAACTTTACGGTCTTTCCCCTTCAAAATCTACTTAGCTTGGCATAGGTCTTAGACGAGGGAAGGAAAGAAATCATGACTGAACGTCGAAAAGTTAAGGGTACAGCGAATCTTTTCTCGGGAATAGTTGCTCTGGGGATGCTGATGATCAGTTCCCTCGCCTGTTCTCAGTTGAAAAGCGATTCACCAAATCTTCAGAGCAACAGCGGCTCAGGAAACTCCGCCGCTTCGCCGGTAAGAGGAACAGACTCCAGTCCGGCCGCGGCTCCCGAAAGCGCAACTGACATTTACGATGTAACGTACGAAGATGGCAAACCATTTCCGAAGAATCCCGATATGCGCCCGATCGCCAAAAAGGCGACGACCGAACTGGCCGGTGCATTTTTGACCGGAGATTTTTCGAAAGTGTACGCAAACCTGGATCCTGAATATCAGAAGAGGGCGTCTGAGTCCGACCTGAGAGCGGCCTATGAAAAACTCAAGGATCCAAGCCTGACGGACGCCGTTCTCAAAGAACTTGAAACGGGTGAGCCGGAGATCAGCAAGCTTAGCGGTGTTACCGCAACCGTAAACATCAACACGGGTGAAAAGAGCGATTACGTCCTCAGAATTGAGGGAAAGTATAATGTCGCATCTCAGCCGCTCACCTTCAGGTATGACTTTGTTGCACGTTCGGGTAAGTGGAGAACGAAAGCCCTGGCATTGGGCAACTTAAAACGTTGATCAGGTCCGAGGAATAGTCCCGGCCTTCTTAATAAATAGTCAGACATTGCTATGAAAATTCACGAGTATCAAGGAAAAGCATTATTGAAGGAGTACGGCGTTCCGGTTCCACGCAGCGTCGTCGCTCGCACGCCTGAGGAGGCCGAAGCCGCCGCGAAGGAACTCGGCACGGATGTCGTCGTCGTAAAGGCTCAGATCCACGCCGGTGGACGCGGCAAAGGCGGCGGCGTTAAGCTCGCAAAATCACCCGAAGAAGCGAAGCAGGTCGCATCCGAAATGCTCGGGATGATGCTGATCACGCACCAGACCGGACCGGAAGGCCGCGAAGTGAAGACGCTTCTCATCGAAGAAGGACTGCCGATCGATAAGGAGTTCTATCTCGGCATCACGCTTGACCGCGTGACGGGTCGCAACACATTCATGGCGTCGTCAGCGGGCGGTATGGACATCGAAAAGGTCGCGGAAGAAACGCCCGAGCTGATCTTGAAAGAATCCATCGATCCGTCCGTAGGCTTGCGTCCGTTCCAAGCCCGCAAACTCGCATTCGGACTCGGCATTCCCAACGATCTTGTCAATCAGGCCGCGAAGTTCATGCTCTCGCTTTACGATGCGTACGAAAAAATGGACGCGTCGCTCGTCGAGATCAACCCGTTCCTGCTGACCAAAGACAATCGCCTGATCGCTCTCGACGCAAAGGTAAACTTCGACGACAACGCGATGTTTCGGCATAAGGACTATGCCGACCTTCGCGACCTAGACGAAGAAGAGCCGCTCGAGATCGAAGCGTCGAAGTTCGACCTCAACTACATCAAGCTCGACGGCAACATCGGCTGTATGGTGAACGGAGCCGGGCTCGCGATGGCCACGATGGACATTATCAAGCTCCACGGCGGCGAACCGGCAAACTTCCTTGACGTCGGCGGCGGTGCTTCGCAAGAACGCGTCGAACAGGCGTTCCGCATCCTGCTTTCCGACGAAAATGTTAAGGCCGTGCTCGTCAACATCTTCGGCGGTATCGTGCGTACAGATATGGTCGCCAACGGCGTTGTCGCAGCCGCGAAAAATCTCGGCGTTTCGATCCCGATCATCGCTCGTCTCGAAGGAACCAACGTCGAAGAAGGCCGCCGCGTGCTCGCCGAATCCGGCATCGGCATCATCACCGCCCAAGGCATGACCGACGCCGCCGAAAAAGCCGTCGCCGCGGCTAACGCTCAGTTCTAAATCATTTCTTTTCCCGCGAAACACGCGAAAGACGCTAAGTTGGAACTCTTCTTTTAGCGTCTTTTCGCGTATTTCGCGGTCGAACGGATTTCGCAGCGAGCAACCAATCCCGAATCTCGAATCATCCTTTAGCTAAGTTTTCGCAAACCCGAATTTAGTAGAAAGGAAATCAACACAATGAAACGACTAGCTATTCTCCTCTGGATATTCGTGTGCGCTTTTTCGGCATACTCTCAAGCAAACGGTAATAGAAGGCTCGCAGCAAACGCGCGTCCTGCAGCAGAAATACGCGATAAATCGCGCACTCTGAACGTTCGCAATACTTCCAGCACTCTAAACACGCTGCCCATCCGCCGGGTGATCCTATACTCCAACGGCGTCGCCTACATCGAACGCCGCGGCATGGTCAGCGGGAACGCCGAAGTGAATCTCTCGTTCAAGCAGTCACAGGTCGACGACGTGCTGAAATCGATGGTCGTTCTCGATCTCAACCAAGGCAAGATCGGCGCCGTCAGCTATAACTCATCCGCCCCGGCGTCGGCTCGAATGTCGGAGATACCATTTTCCGTCAACTCCTTGTCGCCCGAAGGTTCGGGCATCGCGGGCGTACTGGCTCAGCTTCAGGGAGCCAAAGTCGCGGTGACGACGGCAAAAGGCACGGCAGTTGGTTCCGTATTAACCGTAGAGCGGAGGACCATCCGCGGCGAAAAGGAAACGAGCACCACCAACGTTCTCGTGATCGCCAGCGAGTCCGGTGAACTTTCGAGTTACGACCTAGGCGAAGTCAGAGGCATCAAGCTGCTTGACGAAGGAACTCGTGCCGATATCAGCGAATTCGCAAGCGCCTCAGCCTCGGCCCGTCGCCGCGATGCGAAAACGATCACCGTCACCAGCGAAGGAACGGGTCAACGACAGATGGTTGTGAGCTATACGATCGCCGCTCCGATCTGGAAAACTACATATCGCGTCGTGCTCGACGAACAAGGCAAGCCGTTCTTCCAAGGCTGGGCCATCGTCGACAACATCAGCGAAGAGGATTGGGAAGGCGTGCAAATGTCCCTCGTCTCCGGCTCGCCGATCTCGTTTATCCAGAATCTGCAAAAACCTTTCTATCGCTACCGGCCAGTCGTACCTACGCCGGAAGATCTCGAACTCAGCCCTCAGACTTACGAACCCGGCGGCGAAGGTGTCGGTTACGGTTCTGGCAGCGGAAGCGGCGACGGCTCCGGTGGGTCGGGCATCGCGGGAGTAGTGACGGACTCAAATGGAGCTGTCGTTCCCGGTGCTTCGATAACGATCAGAAACGAATCGACCGGCCAGTCTTATTCCGCCTATTCCGATTCGGATGGAAGATTTGCTCAGGCATCGCTTCCCGTCGGCAGCTATTCGGTGATGGCGAACGCCCCGGGTTTTAGATCTTTGAATATAACCAACGCCCGACAGGGAGCACGCCTGAATATGCGACTGGAGGCAGGAGGCGTGGAGTCGACGGTAAACGTCACTGCTAGTGAGATGGAATCTCTACCGATCAATGGGCGCGGCGTCATGTCGACACTCGCCATGCGAGCCGGCGTGGGCAACTTTCAGCTTGACGGTACGGATACAAAGATCAGCGAAGCTCTTACGACTGGCAAGAGCGGCATTGAAACAGCCGCGATTGGTGATGAGATCGGAGATCTTTTCGAGTATCGCATCGAGCGCCCGGTATCAGTCGCGAGAAACCGGTCGGCGCTGATCCCGATCATCCAACAGAAGATGGATGGCGAGCGCGTCGCGATCTATAACGAATCCGTCCGACGCGACCGTCCGTACAGCGGCGTTCTACTAAAGAACACGAGCGATCTTACGCTCGAATCGGGCAGCATGACCGTGCTCGATGGCGACGCATATGCCGGCGAGGCCCTAATGGATCGCCTGAAAGCAAAGGAGCAGCGGCTCATCTCGTTCGCCCTCGACCTCGGCACAAACATCAAAGTTACGCCTAAGGCCGACCGCGAACCTGCCAAGCTTGTAAAGGCTGCAAACGGCATTCTGCAGATACATTACTTCTCGACACAAGAGAAGGTCTACACGATCACGAATCAAACCGATCGTCCCAAAACCGTCTATATCGAATATCCGATAGAGTACGGATGGGAACTTTCCGACAGATCGCCCAAGCCCGATTACTCAACGCAAAGCTTCTATCGTTTCCGCGTTGAACTGGGACCGTCCGAAAACAAGGAGTTCCCGATCAGCCTTCGCCGTCCGCTCGTTGATTCATACCAGATCGGCAGCATCAATGCCCAACAGATCCAGATGTTCGTCGCTCAGCGATACATCACCGAAGAGACACGTGCCAAACTCGAACAATTGATCGGCCTGCGGTCACAGATCGGAGGGCTTGAGTCTCGATTGAACAATTTCAATCAGGAGGCGAGAACGATAGCCGAGGACCAAAAACGCCTTCGCGAAAACATTGAATCCCTGGCGAAGACCGCCGAAGCCAAAACTCTGATCGCCCGCTACATCTCGAAGGCGAACGAGCAGGAAACACGGCTTGAGGAAATGGAGAAAGAGCGGAAAACTATTACCGCCGAGAAGGAGAAACTCGAACGGGAACTCGTGGTTGCTATCACGGTGTTTGAGATCAAATAAGCTTTAGAGTGCTCGATTTATCGCGTACGTGCCGGTGGCCTGGTTGGTACGCGGTAAACCGCGCACTCCTGAACGTGCAACCAATCCCTCATTCTACGCCGCAAACGCGGAATTTAATGGTTTTACGCCCATCTCATTCTGATTGGATTTGAGCCTTGCCAGCAGAGTAGAATTTTTGGTCTCCGCTCAGCGTAGAGACAAGGTAGCGGAGTTGCGCACGTGAATATTTGCTCTTTGCCATAGAGTGCTTAGAACCAGCTGCCTGGTAAGCACGGGGATCTCGGGATTGGAAACGTCGGGACGCAAAGAGTATTGATTTACCAGATACCAGAATGTATCGTCAGAGTTAATTAGGATTTCATCCTTATTCATCTTGTTCCAAGCTTGTCCCGCATCAACGTAGGCCCGTACAGCCATCTGTAGTTCGCTGTTTAACGCATTCTCGGGAAGTATTTCCGTTGCCTCGTCCACTGCGGCTTTCGTGTCGATAAGACGAGAACTGTACTCCGTGAATATGACTCCAACCTCTGCCGCGGCACTCATTCTGCGTAGAGCCTTGATGGCGGCATCGACCTTTAATCGGGTTGCGACCGTCTGACCACGCATTTGAGGCCGTTTCGCAGTTATCGTTTTTTGAATATCATCGTCGTAAACCCTACGGCTCTCCGCGAATTTTTCTGCTACACGAAGCTTCTCATCCAGGCGGATTTTAACCAGCCGTAGCTGTTCTTCGCGCTCCTTACGTTTCCGATCCTCAGCCTGTTCATCGGCCAATCGCTGGTTTTCGGCTGCAATTCGATCGGCGTCCCTTTTATCTTCTTCAACCTGAATCTCTTTCCTTCTTCGACCAACCAATTCGTCGAAAACACGCAATGCGGCGTCAAAGTCTTTGACCGTGTTATGTAGATAGTTGATCGCGGTGTAGTATCGCTCAAGATCGATCTGGCCATAGGTAGAAGAACCAGCCGCTTGATTTATACCAAACTGTTTGCGGTCCTTGTCAAAGACAACATTGACATTCGGAAAGTTACGAATTGTCTGCCAGTCCTGTTGGTAATCAATGGACTTGATTGTCTTCCTATCAATCGTGAACGCTTCGACGTTGTATCCGCCTTCAGGTTCATACGCCAGCACGGATTTTGTAACGAAAAGACGGCCGTATCCGTTTGGCATTTTAATCACGTAGAAAAGAAGAGCATCATCGTCCTTATACTTTGTTCGGGTGACAATCGTCCGGACTCCGTAATTATTTAGCGGAATTTGAATAGTCGGAAAGACTCCGAGCTCGGCCTTGACGCCGGAGCCAGCCATATTTCTTGCGTCAGCCGACAACGCCTCTTCAATCTGAGAGAACGAAGTGACACGCAAGAGAACCAAAACGATGAACATTACAAAGCAGCAGTTTTTCATGGGAACTTTAGGGTAAACACCGACGATCTGACGGATTAATTGTCAAACTTTTTAACCGGCAAATCAATCCATCAGAAAAGCATCTGGAAGGAAATGAAAGAGCGGGGGAGTATTAGGCCGAGAAAGACAAAATCGAACGCGACTCGCTGTCGCAATTACTGTCTTTGAGATCAATAAGCTTTAGAGTGCTCGATGTATCGCGTACGTGCCGGTGGCCTGGTTGGGACGTGATAAATCGCGCTCTATGAGCATACACACGAAATCGTGCATTGACACGCCGTTGCATCTATGGCATCCTGACCGATCGCGGGATTTCTCGCTGTTCTTTGACAACCGACAGCCTTAACGATTTCGTGGCCGAGGGAGACTGATACGTTAAGTATGCGGATCTGCACCGCATTATCTCAGGTGAGACTTGAACAAGACGACTCTAAATTCTAGATCTTGTTCTAAATGGAGCAAAAGTACGGACGCAGAATGGAACGGAACACAATTTAAGTTCCGAAGCCGTGGCGAGGATCGTAAGTTGATAACCGCGATTCAAATGAATCAAAAAGTCGGACGCGAAATGAATCGAATCAACTTTAGGAGGCGTTCGCTAGACGCTTCTCGTAGGCTTCGCGGCAGATGCGGACGTCTTCGAGGAACATCGGCAGCTCTTCGAGCCGCAGGGCCTGCGGGCCGTCGACTAAGGCGACATTCGGATTCGGGTGAAAGTCCACCAGGATCATGTTCGCACCCGCGATCACGCCTTGAGCCGTCACGTGCATCACATCAAGGATGTTGTCCGAACTTCGGTGTCGGCTGCCGACCGAGTGTGACGGATCGACGCAGACAGGCATTCGAGTCAACCGCTTGACGACCGGAACGTGTGCGAAATCAACCATGTTCCGGTGCGGATCTCCGATGTTCGTTTTCATTCCGCGAAGGCCGAAGATCACCTTGTGATTGCCCTCACTCGCCAGATATTCGGCCGCGTGGAGCGACTCATCAAGCGTGATCCCGAATCCGCGTTTGAGCAGCACCGGAAACTCCTGCTGACGGCCGACGCTCTTAAGCAGCTCAAAGTTCTGCGTGTTCCGCGTACCGATCTGAAGCATCACTCCCGTCGGACGGCCGGTCGCTTCGAGAGCACCGTCGATCTCGGCGATGTGAGATTCATGCGTAACCTCCATCGCGATCACCTTGATGCCGTACTTCCCTGCCAGTTCGAACACGTACGGTAGACAGTTCGGTCCGTGGCCTTGGAACGAATACGGACTCGTCCGCGGCTTGTAAGCTCCCATCCGAGTGCAAGTTTGCCCATTTTCGCGAAGAGCCTTCATCATCGTCTCCACGCTCTCCGGCGAATCGACAGCACACAATCCGGCGAAGATATTTAGCGTATCTTGCGAAAACTCGATGCCCTGATACGTAAAGCCAGTGCCGCGAGAGTCTTCCTTATGCCGCCCGAGAACCTTGTATTCCTCAGAGATCCGCACGACGTTGGCGACTGCTCTGAACGCCTTCATCTCGTCGATCGCCAACGCCGACGTGCTGCCGATCAGATATATCTCGGTCAGTGTCTGCGATGCTCCCTGAACGTTATGAACGCGGTATTCGATATTTGTGAGGTGCTGAAGATGTGCCTCGAGCGTTTTGTACTCGGTCGATTCAAGGCTGATGTTCGGTTTAAGTATGAGTATCATCGGTCGAAATAATGCGTTAAGAAATGTCGAGTATCTGCTCGTTCGTGAGTTTGATCGTCGGATAGCGGCCGAGATCGCGGACGCCCGCCGCCTGTTCGCGAACTTCATCAAGCGCTCCGCGAAGCTCGCTCTCGCTCGCCGGAGCTTGCAGGTCGAGATAAAAGTTGAACTCGGCCGGCTGCCCTTTTATCGGACGGCTCTCGATCTTGGTCAAGTCGATATTGCGGCGAACGAATGGCCGCAATGCGTTGTGCAGCGAACCGGGTTCGTTCTTCAGGCGAATGATCAGCGAGATCTTTCCACCATCGACGCCGTCCGTCGAGTTCTTTGACAATAAAGCGAAACGGGTGAAGTTGTCCGAGTGATCTTCGATGTGTTCGCGAAGGATCTTGCCGCCGTAGATCGAAGCCGATCGACGCCCGCCGATAGCTGCACGGGTCGGATCGCCGCTCTCCACCGCCCTTCGAACACTTCCCGCAGTATCGTCACCCGCGATACGCTTTAGATTCGGATGGGCGGCGAAGAATCGTTCGCACTGGCTCAACGCAGCCGGATGCGATTCGATTGTTGTGACGGTTTCGATCGTCGCGTTCTCCCCCGCGATCAAAAAATGCGTGACGGGCAAAATGATCTCCGCTACGATGCTGAGATCGCTCGCGGCCAACAGGTCGTAGCAACGTTGGATCGAGCCAACGAGGGAATTCTCGAGCGGTGAAATTATGTATTCGGTTTCATCTGCGTGAATGGCCTGATACAACGCTTCGAAGGTCGGATAGGAAACGTATTCGCATCGGCCGCCGAGTATGCCGAGGGCGGCTGTCTCGCTAAACGATCCGGGATCGCCGAGGAACCCGACCTTGGCGGATTCGGCAACCGACGGCACATTCTCGTTCGACGTGGCTTCGCCGCTTCGGTGATATTTCGACTGTTGCAGAGCGAGCGATTCATCGATTATGCGTTGAAAGATGTTCTCGATGCTGGTCGAATCGAACGGCCCGGGATTCTCAGCCGTGAGCCTCGCCAAGACCTGAGATTCACGAAGCGGATCGACAAGCGACGCATCTTTCTCGGCTTTTACCGCTCCAACGCGCAGGGCTATCTCGGCCCGCCGATTAAGCAGTTTGAGGATCTCGGCGTCAATCGAATCGATCTCGGCCCTCGGGTTTTCGATAGGCGTCTGAGCCATACATAAGCGAACATGCAGAATAACATTTCGGTATTGTTCTTCCGAAATGAATAACCTCTAATTATGCGTTACCTAGACTTTAATAAAGATATTCTTTCGGTAGAGCAGCCACATGAGGAAGAGCCAGAAAAGGATGAACGTGACCGCATAAGCGAGCGACGCGTTGATCGGCTCGGCCCACGAAAGAAAGAAGTTGTCGAAGATCCACTGTTGGAAAGAGATCTCTTTTCCGGCTTCGTGACTCGCAACACGGATCATTCCGAGAAGACGCGCAAAGATGCCGGAAAAGATGAAAAGGGCGAGTGCATTGACGCCGAAGATGACGAACGGCTTCGTCCACCATTTCATCTGCTTGATGTCGATCAGCCAATAACAAACGGCGAGCGTAAGCAGGGCAAGTCCCGTCGTGTAGATGACGTAAGAACTCGTCCACAACGCTTTGTTAAGCGGGAAAACAAGGCTCCAAGACCAACCGATTGCGAGAGCGATCGTTCCTGCGAAGAAGAGTCCAGAGGCGGTTTCGACTTTGGCAGTAAGAGAGACGCCTTCCGAGTTTTTGTCCGGCAAACGGCTAAAGCCGTCACTCTTACGATTCAGCCAGGTTCCGGTCAGGACACCCGACAGACACGTTACCAAAGCCGGGATCGTCGAGAGAATGCCTTCGGGATCAAAAACTTTCGCCGAACGCCACATATGAGCCTCGGTGATGATCGTCCGGTCGAGCCATGCAGCGAGATTGCACGCCTTGTCGTCAATCGTCGTGACTTCGCATCCAGGCACCGGGATCACCGTCATAAGAAGCCAGTAGCCCAGGAGAAGCGCGGCGCCTATCAGAGCCTGTTGACGCCAGCTTGTATGCAAATAAATGATCGAAACGATCAGATAACAAACCGCAATACGTTGAAGCACGCCCGGAATGCGCATCGTGCCGACGTTGTAGGGCACGACTACGTACCCAGCAAGCCAGAACATTGTAACGATACCCGCAGTTACGATCGCGACAATCAAAGCTACCTTCGCTTTGTCCCACAGGTAAAAGAACATCGCTGCGGAATAGCCGAGCATGATCAGGATCTTAACGGCATAAGGGATCGTCGTATCGTTAAAATTGAAGAACGGTATCGCCGACATCACCAGCCCGAGCGCAAAGATAAGCAGCGATCGAGTGAATATCTTGTAATAAACGTCACGAGTGATGCCAGCGGCGATTCGCTTGGAAAATGCTATCGGAATGGCAACTCCGACTATGAAGAGGAAGAACGGAAAAACGTAATCGGTTGGCGTGATTCCGTGCCAATCCGCGTGCTTGAGCGGCCCGTAAATCGTCGACCAAGTACCCGGATTATTGACGAGCACCATCCCCGCGATGGTCATTCCGCGGAAGACATCGAGAGAGACGAGGCGATCATTCGAAGTTCCTTCGGGCATACAAAAAGGGCCAGAATTATAAATTCTAAATTCGCAATTCTACATTAGATCGGATTATCCGAACTAATGAACAATTAAGAATTTAGAATGTAGAATTACCATCCGATTCTTTCGCGAGTTCCCGTTATATGAGCCGTATGATGCCTCGAGTGCCATGCATACAACCCAATCGCACGTTCAAGCGTCCATGGACCGGTTTCAGGATGGATAAACTCTCTCTGAAACTCTTCTTCCGACAGGCTGTGCAATATTTCAACGAGTCGCGTGTGAACGCCTTCGATGATCGCAAGCGACACGTCGACGGGAAGCTTGCTATCTGCCAGATCGGCCCAGCGATCTTCCAAATACGGCCTGATCGTCGGCCCGTCTTCGGTCAATGCCAGCTTAAATCGGATCAGGGTATTGATGTGGCTGTCGGCAATGTGATGGACGGTCTGCCGCAGCGTCCAGCCCTCGGGACGGTAAGGGGTGTCGAGTTGTTCGTCGGTCAACCCGTCGACCGCGGTCCGA
>CADEGD010000051.1 GCA_902826795.1 uncultured Acidobacteriota bacterium
CCTAGCTCTTCTATTGTTCGCCGAACTTTTCTACCACCGTCGAAATGCGTTTTGTTTGCTTTGGCCTTACCTTGAATCTCTTCTCGCCTTAGCTTCTCCTCGGTCTGAGTAGCTCGAAAAAGGTTCGCGGCAAGTTCGGTACTTCCCATGTGATCAAGAATCTGCTCACTCTTCTTCAGTCCTTTTCGGGCGTGAATACCTTTAGCATCTAGTCCGCCGTATAATCCTTTGTATCCGTGGTTTTGGAAGATCGCGTAGTCGACCCGCTCGACGACGCCGGCGTCTTTTGCCGCCGAAGCTAACTGTAAATTGTGCCTCGCCAGTTCACCTCGAAGAAACAACCGCTTTTCGTCTTCTGTGCCGAGACTCTGATACGCCTCCATCTGCGATATCTCTTGAAGGCGGGTTTGAACAGCAAAATACGTCTGCCCAAACGCAACAATTTCTTTTGAAGGGTCGGCATTCTGCACGATAAGATAACAGGCATACCGGGAGAGCTTAACGCTTTCAACTTGTCGCCTGCCGCCTTTGCCGATCTCGATCATATCGAGCTTATCCTCGAAATGATCGTCAACCTGCTGTCCACTGTTACGACAGGCTTCCTTTGCTTTCTCGATGACGGGCAAGAAGTGGCGGTATTCGGAGTATTCGAGCACCTTGGCGAGTTGCCTCGCGGTCCAATACTCGTTGCCTTTTTCGTCAGTCTGCTTGATCTGCTCGAAGATAGTCTGTGTTTGTTTCGAGAGTTTATCGTTCATCTATAGATCACGGGTGCGTCATATCTTCAGCCACCACCCATTCATCGAACTGCTCCGCTGTTAGAAGTCCAAGCTCGATCGCCGTTTCTTTGAGTGACGCTCCGTTCTTGTGCGCGGTCTTGGCGATCTTCGCGGCGTTGTCGTAGCCGATGTGCTGATTCAAGGCGGTTACGAGCATTAGCGAATCGGCGAGATATTCGTCGATCTGTTCGCGGTTCAGTTCGATTCCGGCGATGCAGTAATCGACGAATCCGTGACAAGCGTCATGGATCAAACGTACCGAGTGCAGGAAATTGTGGATCATTACGGGCTTGAAAACGTTCAACTCGAAGTTCCCCTGCGAACCCGCAAACCCGATCGCCGCGTCGTTGCCAAACACCTGAACGGCGACCATCGTCATCGCCTCTGACTGCGTCGGATTCACCTTGCCCGGCATGATCGACGAGCCCGGCTCGTTCTCCGGCAGAGTCAGTTCGCCAATCCCGCAACGCGGGCCTGACGCAAGCCAGCGGATGTCATTCGCGATCTTCATAAGCGAAGCCGCAAGCGTCTTCAAAGCACCTGAAGCAAACACCACCTCGTCATGCGCCGACAGCGCCGCAAATTTATCCGGATGCGATCTGAAAGGCAGTCCGGTTAATTCAGCGATCTTCGCGGCTCCGCGTTCGGCGAATTCCGGATGCGCGTTGAGCCCCGTTCCGACCGCCGTTCCGCCGATAGCAAGGTCCAGCAATCCCGGCAGCACGATGTAAAGCCGCTCAAGATCGCGATCGATCAGGTTCGCCCAGCCGTTAAACTCCTGCGAAACCAGCACCGGCGTCGCGTCCTGCAAGTGCGTCCGCCCGATCTTCACGACGCCCCCGAACTCGCGCGCCTTCGCCTTGATCGCATCGCTCACCTTCTGCACTTCCGGGATCAGCGCCGTCATCCGCTCGGCCGCAGCGATGTACATCGCCGTCGGGAAGGTATCATTCGAAGACTGCGATTTGTTCACGTCGTCATTCGGATGCACAGGCTTCTTCGAACCCATCTCGCCGCCCGCGATCTCGATCGCCCGGTTCGAGATCACTTCGTTCGCGTTCATGTTCGTCTGCGTGCCCGAACCGGTCTGCCACACACGCAGCGGGAAATGAGCATCAAGCTTCCCTTCGATCACCTCGTCCGCTGCCTGTACGATAAGCTTCAGCTTGTCGTCTTCCAGCTTCTCAAGATCGTTGTTTACGATCGCCGCCGCCTTCTTCAAAATGCCGAGCGCTCGGATCACCTCTCGCGGCATCACATCGAACCCGATGTTGAAATGCTTCAACGAACGCTGCGTCTGCGCCCCCCAATAAACATCCGCGGGAACATCGATCTCGCCCATCGAATCCGTTTCGATACGTCGATTATTTTCTTGCATTATTCACATTGTCTTGCTAAGTCTAAGTTTGTATACCGATTGTATATCAGATGGGCAGAAAGAATCCGAACCGCAAAGGCCGCAATCTACCTCGCGAAAATGAGGAGAACGTAAGGTATATCATTGCATCTGTCACCCAAAAAGAAGTTGTCTTTCACGATGATAATAGTAGGAACGGTATGTTCGATCTAATCGTCACCGGCCCAGATTCTGAGAAGATAGCCATTGAATGCGTGCGTGCGACGGATCCACGAATGCGCGAGATCGGTTCGATGGTAAAAAGAGGAGTGCCAATGGATCCTTATGCCTTGGTGCTTGACTGGAGCGTCAGGTTCAATCTTAACCTGAACATCAACGGAACTAGGGAGACGCTGCCCTATCTATTACAGAGGTTGGAATCCTGCGGTGTGCACTCGACTCATATTGTAGGAGTCAGTGAAGTCGTCGAACGCATCTTTGATGAAATGTACGAACTAGGAATTGAAAGTGCAGACGCATTTAGACCAAGCAGTGGCGGGAACATCCAAATGCTTCCGGTGGGAATTGGGGGCTGTGTTAATGAGATGGGGACGGATGTTCCCGAATGGGCTGAGGAGTTCCTTTCCGCACCGGCCCGTTCAGATGTACTTGCCAAACTTGAAAATGCGGACGGGTTTCTCCATCGGGAGGTTTTCATCGAGTGTGATATGTACGGCGTTCCTTGGCACGTTGCGGACTACCTATGTCAGCAGTCACCGTTTTTGCCAGATATTCAACCAAAGTTACCTAAACCTTTAACGGGTGTATGGTTGGGTTATGGTCCGTTCGGGGTGAGGTGGAATTCGCGTGGGTGGGTGGCTTTTGATGCCCGAAGAACGGTTATACGTTCGAAGCCATCTACCGACGGTCCTCGATAACGGTCTCCGAAAGGGGTTTTCCATCCAGCTTGATCGGAGAAAATCGTTCGATCTTCCCGCTTCTGGTAGGTAATCTCTTTATCCATCCCTCCGCCAACATCTCCTTGTGAAGTTCTTCGCGCCTGCGGAGGAGATCCTCTTCATCTTTGGGATCGATACTGACCGCCTCGGCAACCTGTGCCTTCTCTGCGGGTGTCAGTTTCGAAACGGCTTCCAAGATTTCCGACAAACTCATATTCTGATTTTATCACGACCTTGAGGCCGCATTCTCGGTATTTGACAAATTTTCGACATACGACTTACGCTTGTTCAGCCTTTCCGCCGTTGTATGGAAACCCTCAAGCTTCTCTTCCTTATCTACGTCAAACCCGCGTTCGCCTTCAGCGAGATTATGGATCGCGGAAGTTGGCTTATCGCGGCTGGGATCGCGCTCGTCGTCTCGATTCTTTTCTTCTTCACCGTCAACGCGAAGCTCGATACGGCATATCAGATGCCGGACGTTGCCGACTATTACAGTGACTCTTACTATTCCGAGGTCGATCCGCAGCTCGCCGAGAAATACCAAGCCGAGGCTCTCGAAAAGTACGCCGAAGCGGTTAGGAGCAAACGCACCGTTCCCGTCGTCGGTGAGAGGTTTTTCAAATTCTTTTCATTCGAACCGGCGTCGTTCTATCGCCCCGTAGCCGCGATCTCGCTGTTCTACGTTCCGGCTGTCATTCTGCTTGTGTCGCTGTTCGCCGGCATCGCCAGCTTCGGACTGCTGCTCCGTCGAGACTATGCCGTTCTTGGCACTTGTACGCTTCTAGCATGGTCGGCGGCTCATCTACCGTTCGCCGTCGCCGGCGCTACCCTCTTCGGAACCGAAATCGATCCGAACATCTGGTTCGCTATGTGGGTCGCAAGCGGAGCCTTATTCGGCGTTCTGATGCTCTTCGCCCTCCGCACCGTCTTCGGAATCACATACGCGGTCGCCGCTCTCGTCGTCGGGCTTGCGTGGCTCTCGCTGCCGCTGGCGATGTACTTTTTCATGTTCGTCTCGCCGTGGCTGCTTTCGCCGTTCCTTCTGATCATGGCGTTTGTCTACTTCGGCGGATATCTCGGCGGCGAGGTCCGCGGATTCGGCAACTCATTCCGCCAGCGGCAAAATCTCAACCGTTTTCTGCAGAACGCGACCATCAATCCGCGCGATGCCGACGCTCACGTCCAACTCGGTTTGATCTATCTCGAACGCCGACAGCAGACGCGCGCCGTCGAACATTTCACAAAGGCCGTCGAGATCGACAAAACCGAGATCGACGCCAACTACGAACTCGGCCGCATCGCACGCTCTCAAAACGACCTTCAAAAAGCGCTCGACCATTTCGCGATCGTCGTCGAACAAAACGACAAGTTTCGCCTCAGCGAGATCTGGCGAGAGATCGGCGCCACATACCTTGACGCGGGAATGCTGAACGAAGCCTACGAACCGCTCGAAAAATTCGTTGAACGCCGCAACGTCGATCCGGAAGGCTTGTACTATTTCGGAAAACTCTTGAAAGCAAAAGGCGAGAACGATCGCGCCAGAGAGATGTTCGAAGCAGCCGTCGAATCCGCCAAAACCTCACCCTATTTCCGCACCCGCCAACTCGGCCAGTGGGCAAAACTAGCCCAAAAAGAATTGTAATCCCCCGCGCGCGGTCGAGCCGACTTGCACCGACGCGCGGATCAAATTCTTATTTCGTTCTCCGCCGGCCGTTGATAACCCATACATTTAGTTTGAGCTTACTTCTTCCGCATTTCCGCGTTGTTAGATAGGAAAAACAACAACTAGTCACCGCGTCGATCAATTATAAAGTTGCGTTCTCTTTCCCGGTGGCACCGAGCATTGTCCTCGTTCAGAGAGGTCCTGCTGAAATAACCATGACTCACCGGCAGATGGCATTTCGATTCGCTTCGGGCGAGCTGCATTCGAGTAACGCGGTTGCCGCTCCGTCATTATCGACCCTCGCCGGTTTGATCCCGATGACGCTCTGCCTGCTGGCCGCGCTGACTCCTCTGGTTTTCGCTGCCCGGCTTTTCGAACCGTACATCGGCGCGAAGGAAATGATGGTTCAGGCGGGAACGGCAACGGCAGGGTTGTTATGGTTGTTCACCGCGCGCAAAAACCAATGGACTCTGCCGCTTACGCCTTTGTGGGCGCCGCTGATTTTAATCGCATTTATCGGCATCGCATCTATGGCCTGGTCTTCAAACGCTGCGATCTCGATGGCGCAAGCACGCTATCTGGCGACTTATGTCTTGCTCTTTACCGTTTCACTTAGCGTCATGCGTCAGGCCGACGCACGAAGCGCCTTGGCGACCGCGCTAGTTTTGGCGGGAAGCATTGAAGCTGTTTACGTGCTGGCGCAGTACCTGGTCGGCGACCCGATCTTCGCGGCCGGAGACTTACCCGGCAAATGGCGAACATTCGGTACGCTCGGAAACCCGAACTGGAGCGGCGAATTTCTCGCTGTCGCGGCACTCGTTTGTCTGGGCCGCCTTGTCGAACTACGCGACACAAACCTTCATTTCGCCCGCCATGCAACGTTCTTGGCGTTCCTCGTTATGCTGCTCGCACTGGTGGCGACGCTGGCTCGCGGCGCATGGCTCGCCTTCTTCATCGGCCTCGTTGCCTTCGCGCTTACCAAAGGATACAAAGAACTGCGAACGGGATTAAGGACATTTGTCTTTCCAGTATCCGTTGCGGTTATCGGTGTCGTCATCGTAGTTCTGCTTCCCTTATTCGCAAATCCGGCGGCAATCGATCATTTGCTCAATGTTAAATCGATACGCGGCCGCCTGCTGATATGGGATGCGACTATAAACATGATCTCGGATGCCCCATGGCTCGGGCACGGCCTCGGTACGTTCGGCCTGAAGTTTCCCGAGTATCAGGCCGAGGTGTTGTCGCAGCCCTCGATGGCCGCCTTCATTCCGAACGCAAGCTTCACAACCTACGCGCACAACGATTATCTCCAACTCTGGGCGGAGTTAGGCGTCTTCGGATTCGCTGCTTTTGTAGCGCTGATCTGGATCGTTCTAAAAAGAGGAAAAACCCTCGCCCGTGACCCGCTCGTCCTCGGATTTTGGGCCGCGATCATCTCGATCCTCGTCAACGCCGCCGTCGCATTCCCATTTCATCTGCCGACGACTCTTATGCTCTTCGTGATGTTCGTTGCGGTAGTCGAAGCCGGCGCCGCTAAGCACACGGCTAGACTGACCATTTCGGGTCGCTTCAAACGCCCCGCGGTCGCAATCTCGGCATTGCTAATTTGTGGCTCGGCTTATTGGTTTAGCTATGATCGGATTCTCGCGGATGCGGCGCTGTGGCGGGCGGAGGCCCTGTTGGAAACCAAACAGTTTAGCGAAGCCAGTCGCCACATCCAGACAGCGGTAAATCACGCGCCGACAAATCTGGATGGACGGATCATGCTGGGCCTCATACAGATAGAACGCGGCCAACACGCGCAAGGGCTCTCGACTCTCGACGCGGCCCAGAAGCTTGGATTTGACGAACGCATGTTCGATCTAAAGGCGACAGCACTCAACGAATCCGGAAGACAGCCTGTTGCGATTGAGGAGATCGAGAAGCTGATCCGACTGCGTCCAGATCTGCAATGGCCGCGTTACCGGCTGGCCGCATTGCAAGCAGAAGCCGAAGCGAGTAAGGAGAAACTCAGATGAAAACCAGAATGATATGCGCCGCTATCGCAATCTTTGCGATCCTGATTTTTTGGGGCAATTATTTGACTACCCAGAGCGACGCGCAAGGGGGAAAGGTTGACTGTAAGGACTGCTCCTGCACGTTGGCGGTGGGCTTACCAGCAGCCGGACTCCAACTCATGGGAGGCTTGGCACCGAGTCCCAGCGAGTTAGAGGAGCAGGAGAAGTATCTAAAATCTTTACAGAAACAAGGGGCAAAGGAGAGCTGTAGTGTGGTGTTCAAGAACAAGGCGGGAGAGACGGTGATAGAAAACCTTGCAGTCAGCCAGGTGACCAATTTTTCGTGCGGAATTGCGGTTTTCTGCGGCAGGGGCAGGAATGCCGGAGCCCTCTGCGGACGGAAGCCTAATGCAACAAATTTTCAAAGTTACTGCGAGTACCAAATGCCTTCTTCATTGCCTGCCCGGCGGCAGGACGGCAACCTCCTGCGAAGTATGGAAAACGCCCGCGAATAAAGGGTCGGAGAGTGAAAAGCCAACGAAATCGGAGAACTATTTAAAGCAAAGTTCATCCCTACTCGCGACCTTCGTCCCGGTGAGCTATATCCCACATATGGTCAAGGCCCAGAAGCAAGAATTGCGCACCGTCATCACTCCGCTCGCCCGGTGGAAACTTCTCGATGGAGAGGCTGGTTTTGACGGCGACATTTTCACCATTGCATCTGGCAAGGCCGAGCTTCGTTCATTCTGCACCGGCGAAACTTTAAATCTAGTCGGGGGCGACCGGCTCACGGTGCCGAGTTGTCCGGCCGATATCAGCGGTAAATGGGGTGGCAATTATACTCGACGACTTCCGCTGGAAACGGGACCGCCGGTCGGTATCGGCCTCGATCTGAAATATCAGGGCGCTACGCTTCAAGGCGAGGTAACGCTCCCGGACGGCAAGCTGAACATTGTATCGGGAGCTCAGAGCGAGAAGTCGTTCAGCATCGAAGCCGTTGGCGTTATCGGCGGCAAGGAACGGAGATTGGCGCTCAGCGGAGAAGCTCGAAAAGGAGAGATCGATTTTCAGGGACTTGAGACGGGGCTATCGGAGAAACCGCTCAAATTGCTCGGCGAGGTACACAGATTCTACATTGCCGATAGCGCGCTTCCCGAGTCGGCGCTTGGGCAGCCATTTAGGTTCGATCTCACAGCCGTTTCGACCAACATTGAAAACGCCGCGTTCCGTCTCACGTCTGGGAGATTTCCGACTGGCGTCACTCTCGATCCATCAGGACTGATAGCCGGTGTGCCGGACGAAACGGGAAGATTCGATGTCCAGCTCGCTGCCGAAGACGGGTTAGGCGGTTCTTTCGAACAGAAGTTGACGCTCGTCGTTAAGAAGATGGTCGTCGTTAACCGGTTTATGCCTGCAGCCATCGTCGGTCAGCCGTATTCGACAGAGCTGCAGGTTATCGGTGGTAAGCCACCTTATCGATTCTCGGGCATACCGCCCAAGGGCATGGTGCTGGATGCCGCCACCGGCAAGATCACCGGCACCCCGACAACCACTAGAGACCGGCCGAGTCAATTTACGATTCGTGACGGTCAAAACAACTCCGAGATCTCGGATGTTTTCCTGGAGGTTCACGGCGGCACGATTCTAAACTCGCATTTCCTGCCAGAGGCGAGTTTAGGAAAGCCTTATGAAAACAAATTTGAGATCGTGGGCAACACAACCCCGCCAACATGGGGATATTTGGATTCGATCTCAAAACGATCGGCCTTCAGTTGAACGCGGCCACCGGCGAAATAAACGGCGTGCCCACAAAGCGCGGCGATTACCGATTCTCCGTATCCGCGGCAGGGCCGCTGTCGGCGCGACGATTTAGTTTGACTATCCGGTAGGCACGTCTAGGAGCTACCGGCAACCGCAAAAAACTTATCCGAAATCGGAAGGGTAGAGAAATTATGAAATTCACAAGAAATAAATCAGCACGGCTAATACTGTTCACTTTTTTGCTCGCCCTTTCGGTCGATGCGCAAACCGAAACCCTCAGTGCGATCAAATACACTCCGCCTGCGGGTTTTGCAAAGAATGCGGCGGAGCACGCTGTGGTCTTTAGCGTAGTAGATCAGGCGTCTGGCAAGTTTTGTTTCATCACGCTGTATCGCGAAGTCGCGAGCACGGGCACCCCGGGGAAAGACTTTTCCAGCGAATGGGACAGCCGCGTGGTGAAGCCGTTTGGCGGCGACGCGGCTCCGAAAACGGTGACCGAGCCAGACAACGGTTGGACAGCGGTCGCCGGTGGATCGGCAATCGATTTTAACGGTAACAAAGCCTTCGCATTGCTTACCGTGTTGAGTGGATTCGGAAAGACCGTGTCCGTGCTCGGCGTCGTAAACGATGAAGCTTACCTTCCGAAACTGCAGGCATTTGTCGAATCAATGAACGTCGATAAGACGATCGCCGCGACGCCGTCTGCCCCTGTTGCAACCGCAGCTCCGGTGCTTCAATACGACGATTTCGGGCGGCTGCTCATCCCGCTTCCGACGCGGCAGTTAACCACGGCCGACCTCGCCGGCCAGTGGGGGCAAAGCGACGGGATGAACACTCGCTACGTCTATCGCGATTCGGGAAACTATGCCGGGTTCGAGTCGCTCACCTTCAAAAGCAAGATGACGCTGACCGGCGACGGCGGTTTCTATGACGATTTCTACAAGATCGAAAATGGAAAACTGACCAAGGAAAAAACCGCCGGGTCGTTCGCCGTCAACGGCAGAATACTCTCTATAAAAAATCGTAACACCGCGAAATATGTGATTCGCGGCTGGCTCGAATTGCCCGATATGACGATCCTCGAGGTCTGCGGCCCTTGGTTTGACGACGACGTGATCCCGCAGGAAATTTTCAACAACCCGGTCCAAGGTGCGAATCTCAACAAGAAATGGGCGAGGAAAAAGTAAGATTTACATCCGGCATCAGGCAAAAACACGACCATTAGGGAGTGTGCCCGAGCGGCCCTAATCAGGGCGCCGATAAACCACCACAAATCGATCCGCCGGCTCGTCGTCCGTGTCATCCGGCATAACCTCGAAATGCGTCTGTACCAAGCCGTTGGCTTCAAATCGCGACAACTCCCCGCGAGACACCGGCCACGGCACTTTCACAACTTCATCGCCCTCTTCGCGTCCGCGAGTGACGACCACCAGTTCCCCGCCCGGCGCGACGAACGACGCGATCGAATCTATCACTCGCTCCCGCATCTCGAGTGGCAACGGCTGGATCGTATAGACCTCTAGAACGTAATCAAACCCGCCATCGTCAGAACCGGGAGCGGTAGCGACTGGGTTCTTTGCCGCGGTCCACTCGACTGGCGGCTCAAAGAGATCCGCAACTTCAAACTTGATATCCCGATCCGCATGTATTCGACGAGCCCACTCGATCGCCGTCGGCGAAATATCGAAAGCCGTCACATCGAATCCGAGATCGTCGAGATAAACCGCATCGTCACCGAGCCCGCATCCGACCACCAACGCCCGACGCCTTTCACCTTGCAGCCCGGACTTCTCCGCCCACGCCTTAAAGAATCGATTCGGCTCAAAGTCAGCCCACGGGATCTTTTCGTTATCACCCGCCGCTTCCCTGTACAGCTCCTCGAACCATCCCAACGAATCTCCGCGTTCCGCAAACTCCGCCGCCAGCTCTCGCGTCCGAGCACGTTTATCAAAGCCTTTTTCATTCATATTTTTTGCCACAGAGCACACAGAGTTTTCCGCGTTTCTTTCGTGTTCCTTCGTGTGATTTCGTGGTTCAGGTTTCAAAACCGCAACCACGAAACAACACGAAATCACACTAAATAACATCTGCGTCAATCTGCGTTCATCTGCGGTTAATCTCGATCGGCGCATCCGCTTCCTTCCACGCCGTCCAACCGCCGGCCATCGACAGCACGTTCGAATAGCCCATCTTCTGTAGATTATCCGCCGCTAAGGCAGACCGATATCCGCCGCCGCAGTATAAGATCAACTCCGCATCCTTGTTCGGTATCTGATGCACGATGTCGCGTTCGATCACTCCGCGGCCCATGTGGATCGCCCCACGAGCATGCCCGGCTTCCCACTCATTATCCTCACGCACGTCGATCAGCGTCGCGCCAGCCGCCTGCTGCTCAACCGTCTCCGCAACCGACACCTCCGTAACCCTCGGCATCACCTCTTTTACAAGCTCGACAAACTCTTTTGAATGATCCATTACTCCTTCACCTGCCTGTGCTATGTAGCGGCACTACTCAACGACTGCTTAGATCTGACAACTCCAAAAACTGTACTTTGTTACGCAAGTTTCCCGATGCCCATACGTCGCGCATTCATAAGTATAGGAGGGAATTATTCAACAATGAAATTACTTATTGTCGGAGTATTGACGGCTCTCTGCCTGACCGCCTCTGGGTGCAGTAAAGACTCCGAAGTCAAATCATTCCTTGACGAATGGGATTCTCTCACAAGAGATATCGTCAAAAAGGTCGATGCCGGTGACCTTGACGGTGCTCAAACCGCTCTTGACGCAAAGAAGGCTGGATTAAGGTCGAAGTTAACCGAACTACAGGCTGCCCCGAATCGTGTGAGCGCCGATGTTCTCAAGGAGTTCGACGAGAGGTTCGGCAGGAATCAAATGAAAATGACGGCCACATATTTCAATAATTGGAAAAAGTGGATTCAATCTGGCGATACGGAAAAGGTTGAGAAGCTAAAAGCACTCTTCAACGATTACGCACGCACCTTCGGAACGCATAGAGAAGTGAGCTAGCCGTTGTCAGGGTCTGGATCGGCGGATTGTCATGCGAATAACTGAAACTAGGCAGACGCAGGTCTGCCTTTTTTCTTTTTGACGCCAACCCTTTACAATTGTCTATTTGCAGTTAGCTTAATGACGAGGACTATCAATGGCAGAACAATTTGACGTCGTAATTATTGGTTCAGGCCCCGGCGGATACGTCGCCGCTGTTCGGGCAGGACAGCTCGGCCTTAAGGTCGCGATCGTGGAGAAAGAAAAAGACGCCCGGCTCGGCGGCACGTGCGGACTCCGCGGCTGCATCCCGACCAAAGCGCTTCTCAACGCGGCTCATTTATATGATAAAGCGAGCCACTTCGAAAACTTCGGCCTCAAGGTCAAAGACCTTTCCTACGACTGGACCGGCGTACAGAAATACAAGTCCGATGTCGTGTCGAAAAACAGCGCCGGCGTGACCTATCTGATGAAAAAGAACAAGGTCACGGTCTTCAACGGCTTCGGCAAGATCGCCGGTAAAGGCAAGGTCGAAGTCGAATTGGACGGCGGCAAGAAAGAAACGATCGACGCCAAGAATATCATCATCGCAACCGGCTCCGTCGTACGCCCGATTCCCGGCTTCGAGGTCGACGGCAAACAGGTCGTCAATTCCGACCAGATCCTCGAGCTCGACCGTGTTCCGAAATCGATGATCGTGATGGGCTCGGGAGCCGTCGGCGTCGAGTTTGCGAGCGTCTATCACCGCTTCGGCTGTGACACGACCGTCGTCGAACTCCTCGACCGCATCGTCCCGATCGAAGATGCCGACGTTTCGAAAGAACTCGCTCGTGCATTCAAAAAGCAGGGCATCAAATGCGAAACCGGCATAAAGCTCGACAAGCTTGAGAAGAACAAGAAAAGCGTCAAAGTCTCCGGCAAGAACGCGAAGGGCGAAGATGTCAGCTTTGAAGCCGAGATGCTTCTCGTCGCCGTAGGCCGCATGCCGTATCTCGAAAACCTCGGCCTCGAAAAGACCAAGGTCGTCGTCAACCCTCGCGGAACGATCAAGGTCAACGAATATTGCGAGACCGACGAACCCAACGTCTTCGCGATCGGCGACATTATCGACACCGCCTGGCTCGCGCACCTCGCCTCGAAAGAAGGCATCATGGTGGTCGAGAAAATCGCCGGGAAAAAGGTCGAGCCGATCAAGCAGAACCTCGTGCCGAACTGCACCTATTGCGACCCGGAAGTCGCCAGCGTCGGCCTGACCGAAGCTAAGGCGAAAGAGGCGGGCTACGACGTGAAAGTCGGCAAATTCCCGTTCTCGGCATCCGGCAAAGCACGCATCCTCGGCGAAACTGACGGCTTCGTAAAGATCGTCTCCGAGAAGAAATACGACGAGGTACTCGGCGTCCACATCATCGGCCCGCACGCCACCGAGCTCCTAGCCGAAGCCTGCGTCGCCATGGCCCTCGAAACTACCGCCGACGAACTCGGCCGCGTCATTCACGCTCATCCGACCGTCTCCGAATCCGTCATGGAAGCCGCCGAAGGCGTCCACGACCTCACGATCCATATGTAAATGGAGAGGATTCAGATAGTCGTCGATACCAATGTGCTCGTGGCTGCGTTTCGCTCAAAGCGAGGCGCAGCCAGATTACTCTTGGAAAAACTTAACGATTCACGATGGCAGATCAACCTGTCGACGGCGATGCTCCTCGATACGAAGACGTTTTGAAGCGGCGGGAAATGCATGAGCACATAGCGATTGATGACGTTGATCCGTTCCTGCAGGACCTATCAGCTATTGCTCGCTTTCATGAGATCTTCTACCTGTGGCGAACGTCGAGCAGCGACGATCCGAACGACGCGTTTGTTCTCGAACTCGCAGTTCGGTCAAGCTCTGATTTCATCGTCACCTTTAATAGAAAACACTTTACCGCGGCAGCCGACTTCGGTATAACATTGGTAACGCCGAAAGAGTTTCTGCGAACCGTCGGAGACCTGAGATGACCACGCTTACTACTTCAATACCGGATGCGATCCTTCGCCACGCAAAAAGATTGGCTGACAAGGAGCAGATCACCCTTGACCAGTTTATCTCCATGGCGCTAGCCGGTCAGATATCAAGCTGGGAAACCAAAGAAAGCTTTGACGAGAGAGCAAAAAAGGGCGATTGGACTAGAGCAAGAAAGATTCTCGCCAAGGGATCCGACCTGGAGCCGGAACCAGATGACAGGCTTTAGTTCGAGCTTTTTGCGCCAACGCGTCTCTGAATCCCTCATGGAAGCCGCCGAAGGCGTCCACGACCTCACGATCCATATGTAACCGTTCAGAGTGCCGCGATTCATCGCGTAAAAATGGTCAGCCGTTTCAACGCTGACCATTTTTCCTTTGACTTTCGTGTGGCACGATGCCACACTAAGGTGCTATGCAGATTTCGCAAGAATCAAGATTAAGCATAAGGCTCCCAGCGAGCATCAAGGACCGCATCGAACACGCGGCGATGCTCTCGGGCATGTCCGTGACGGAATTTACCATCTCGAATCTCGCCGAAACTGCCGATGAGATCATCGAGCGGCATCATGTCCGGACGGTTTCAAATCGTGACCGCGATATTATCCTCGCCTTGCTTGACGAGAACGGCGATCCAAAGAAAAAGCCGAACAAGAAGTTGGTAGAGGCCTATAAGGCGATGAAGAGACTCATAGCTGAATGATTTGTGAATATCGCGTTGAGCCTCTGTCAAAAAAGCACGACCGACAGGATTTTGATTGCGGCGAAGATAGTCTGAATGATTTTCTAAGGCGTTTTGCAAGACAAAATGACGAGAAAGGCATTAGCAGGACCTATGTAGCAGTAAAAAGCGAGGGCCCGAAGATTTACGGCTACTACTCGCTTTCCGGCAGTTCGGTCAAGTTTGATCTTGTTCCCGCAAACTTGCCTCGCTATCCCGTTCCGTTCATTCATCTTGGCAGGCTCGCAGTTGATGTCTCAGCCAAGGGTGAGGGGCTTGGTAAAGCCTTGTTATTCCACGCGTTCAAACGCTCTGCGGACGTCGCTCAACAACTCGGCATCTATGCTGTCGAGGTCTTCGCATTGAATGAAGGTGTCCGACAGTTCTATTTACAATTCGGCCTTGCGGAACTGAAAGACGACAAATTTCATCTCTATATTACGATCAAAGACATCCTCGAACTGGTGGTCGATTCCATGCCCCCGCAAAAGTGACCCCGCAGATACGTTCAATAGAAATATGAAAATAAAACTCGCACTATTCACGATCATCCTCACTCTCTTCGCTATAACCGCGCTGGCCGACCAGGCGGCGTACATAACCAAAGAGCAAGCTGAAAAGGCAGCGGCGTTCTTGAAGGACAAAAAGCAGATCCGACACTACTGCAACCCGTGCGACGACAAGGGCGACCGCGTCGAAGACATCTCGACTGTCGAAGCAGTCGCGGTTGCCGACAGCAAGCCTTATTGGGAAGTGCTCGTCAACGGCAAGGGCATCGACCTCGCTTACGTCTATTACAAAGATGAAGACGGCGGCGAATGGAAGAACCTCGCCAAGAAAATGAAGATCAAGGTCGACGACGTTCCCAAGTCGTTGCCATAGGAACGCGGACATTCCTGTCCGCAACTGTTCAGGAGCCGGCTCGTCCGGCTCTTCTTGCGTTCAGAGTTCAAGCTTCAGCTAGCTAACGCTTTCCAACGAGCCTCGCAGCAGCGACGTGAAGACAAGCTAAAGCTTGAACTCTAAACAAAGTACCTTTCAAATCGTCCAAATCGCGTTTATCTCGTTTATTGCGTTTTCCTCACAAGTTGCGATTCCAATGATCGGCAAACCATTTTAAGCTCGACATCCGCGGTCATAGAATCGCGAGATTGACGAGCTATGTTCAACCCTGCCGAAGCCCTCCGAGATAACCCTGCACTCTTCGCCTGCTACGTTCTCTTTGTCTATTTCAGAGGCAAGAACGCCGTCCGCATCGAACGCGAGATGCGCGGGCTTGGTTACTCCACATTCCACCGCCGCAATCTCTACCCCCGCGGCAAGCATCCCGGCTGGATCGAGAAGCACAACTGGCACAGATCATTCGAACAGGATGTACAGGATAGACAGGATGTTAGAACTCCGAATCCAAACGCCGACCATCCTGTTTATCCTCGACATCCTGTTTCAATTTCTGCTGAATCGGAGAAGACTGATTTTCATGCCTGGCTCAAACGCGTATCGCCCAACATGACCTGGGACTGGCGTCATCAGCAGGTGATCATCGAGCAGCTCAAAAAGTTTACCGAAGGCGAGCGCCAGAGGCTGATGATCTTTCTCCCGCCGCGTCATGGCAAGACCGAGCTAGTCTCAGTCCGCTACACGGCCTGGCGAATGCAGCAAGACCCGTCGATGAACGTCATCCTCGGCAGTTACAACCAGCGACTTGCCGACCGCATGTCCCGCAAGATCCGCACCGTCGTTTGCGACGCAGAAGCGATCCGACTTGGAGCCTCGTCAGTACCACCTGCGGTAGCGGGTGGGGATCCAAATGTGGGACCGCAGATAAACGCGGATAAACGCAGATCCGACAAAACGAAAGTATCCGAATCGAAAGATATCGGCGTCCATCAGCGTTTATCTGCGGTTGATCCTTCTGAGACCGTCTCGCCATTCCCCTTCTCCCGCCCGCGTCCAAAAAACGCCGTCTCAGAATGGGAAACGGCATCGGGAGGCAGCTTTCGGGCGGTCGGCTCTGGATCGGGCGTGACGGGCTTCGGTGCGAACCTGATCGTTATCGACGACCCGGTCAAGAACCGCGCACAGGCCGAAAGCGAAACCTTCCGCAACCGCGTCTGGGACTGGTATAAAGACGACCTCTACACACGCCTCGAACCCGACGGCTCGATCGTCCTTATCCAAACCCGCTGGCACGAAGACGACCTCGCCGGCCGACTGCTCCGCGAAAACCTCGACGACTGGACGATCATCAACCTCCCCGCCCTGTCAGAACCGCCTGCGTCAGCGGGCGGCCAGCTTGTCACCAAAGACGAACCGCAGATGGACGCAGATCAACGCAGATATATGTCAGTACCACCTGCGGTAGCGGGTGGTTCACCTCAGCCGGTCGCCGCTGATACCAGCGAGACCATCGCAGGTTCCGTGCATTCCGTGTCTTCCGTCGTTCCATCTGCACTAACCACAGACATCACCGAGCAAACGGAAGCCACGGAACAAGAAACCCAGAACAACATCGGCGTTGATCCGCGTTCATCTGCGGTTGAATCTCTCTTCGAATGGCGCACCGCTCCGAACATCGCGCTCTGCCCCGAACGCTTCCCCGTCGAGGCTCTCGAGAAACAAAGAACGCAGCTTGGCACATACTCATTCTCCGCCCTCTATCAACAGCGTCCCACACCGGCTGGCGGACAGATCTTCAAACGCGAGTGGTTCAAGAACATTATCGATTTCGCTCCGCCGGGCCTCCGTTGGACCCGCGGCTACGACCTCGCCGTCTCGACAAAAACAGAATCTGACTACACCGCCAGCTTCCGCGTCGCCTTTGACGATAAGTCCGGCACGATGTACATCTCCGGCGGCTTCCGACGACGTATCGAGTTTCCCGAACAGCGCCGCTACATCATCGACCGCATCACTCACGAACGCGACACCCAACACGGCGTCGAACTCGCCCTCCACGGCCAGGCGTTGCTGCAGGACCTGAGACGCGACCCGGCCCTCCGCGGCAAATCTCTTCGCGGCGTAAAGGTTTCAACCGACAAAATCACCCGTGCCCTCACCTGGTCACCCCTCGCCGAAGAAGGCAAAGTCATCCTCATCCGCAGCACCGCGTCAGTACCACCTGCTGTAGCGGGTAGGGTTCCAAGCAGCAACGCACTCAAGCGCAATTCCCCTCCTTACGAAGGAGGGGTGGACGCCGCTCTGGGCGGACGGGGTGGTTCTCTCTCCTGCGAAACCGAGATCTCTCCACGGATCAACCGCCATCCTGTTCATCCTGTACATCCTGCTAGAAATCCATCTCAGCCAACGCACACCGACTGGATCTCCGATCTCCTCGACGAACTCGCCGCCTTCCCCAACGGCACACATGACGACCAAATAGACGCCATCTCTATCGCCGTCCAAATGCACGCCATCAAACCCAAACGCGCCGGCGGCATGCTCGTCACCTAGTGGCTTTGCCTTAACATTTCCGTAAAGCTATCATCATCAATTGACCTGAACTGTCCTATGCCAAAGTTGGAAGTCCTTGCCAGAGAGGTTTCGATACAAAATATCAATGACGATGACTACATCTCATTGACCGATATCGCCCGCTTTAAGGATTCGGAACGAACTGACTATCTCATCTTTAACTGGCTTCGAAATCGAAACACTATCGAGTTCTTGGGAATTTGGGAGAAGATCAACAATCCAAAGTTTAATCCCATCGAATTCGATGGGTTTAGGAATCAGGCTGGCCTCAACTCCTTTATCCTAACAGTTAAACAGTGGGTCGAAAGGACCGACGCGATCGGTATCGTGTCGAAAGCAGGGCGTTATGGCGGGACATTTGCTCACAAGGACATTGCTTTTGAGTTCGCTTCATGGATATCGGTCGAATTCAAACTCTATCTCATAAAGGAGTTTCAAAGGCTAAAAGAGGTCGAACATCAGCAACTTGGTTGGGATATCAAGCGAAATCTTGCGAAAATAAACTATCGAATACACACTGACGCGATCAAGGAAAATCTGATTCCGGCTGAGTTGACCAAGGCCGAAACAAATCGCGTTTACGCATCGGAAGCTGACCTGCTGAACATGGCGTTGTTCGGCACCACGGCCGCGGACTGGCGGCGTAACAACCCCGATCTGAAAGGAAATATTCGTGACTACGCAAACGTATCGCAGCTCGTGTGCCTGTCGAACTTGGAGAACTTGAATGCGATCCTGATCGGCGATGGTGTGTCAGCAAGTTGACAGGCTTCGTAAACTAAATCAGACGGCAATCCAGCAGATGAAGATTTTAACCGTCGATACTGGTGTAAAACGTCTCGCGGCAAAACCGAATTAGAAAAGACAGAAAGTAAACAGATGGCAAATAATGCTGTAGACATCGCTCCCGCAGAAGGAAAACTCGGAATTTTACTGGTCGGCCTTGGGGCTGTTTCGACGACGCTGGTCGCCGGCGTTGAGGCGATCAAGCGCGGCATCTCGCAGCCGATCGGCAGCCTGACGCAGATGGGCACGATCCGGCTCGGCAAACGCACGGACAACAACGTGCCGAAGATCAAGGATTTCGTGCCGCTCGCCGGCCTTGACGACATCGTTTTCGGTGCGTGGGATATCTTTTCCGACAACGCGTTCGACGCGGCGATGAACGCCGGCGTGCTCGAAAAAGACCTGCTCAATCAGGTGTCCGAACAGCTCGCAAGCTTGAAGCCGATGCCTGCGGTCTTCGAGCAGAATTACGTGAAACGCCTTCACGGTGAAAACGTTAAGGAAGGCAAGAACAAGATGGAGCTGGCCGAACAGCTCATCGAAGACATTGCCAAGTTTAAGACCGACAACGGTTGCGACCGGCTCGTGATCGTCTGGTGCGCGTCGACGGAGATCTACGTCGAGGAATCGGAAGTGCACACGTCCGTCGAAGCTTTTGAAAAGGCGATGTACGACAACGATCCTCGGATCGCTCCGTCGATGATCTATGCCTACGCGGCGATCAAGTCTGGCGTTCCGTTTGCAAACGGAGCCCCAAACCTGACCGTCGACATCCCGGCGCTTACCACTCTCGCCGATCAGCACAAGGTCGCAATCTGCGGCAAAGATTTCAAAACCGGCCAGACGTTGATGAAGACCATCCTTGCTCCCGGTTTGAAATCGCGCATGATCGGGCTCGACGGCTGGTATTCGACCAACATCCTTGGCAACCGCGACGGCGAAGTACTCGACGACCCCGAGAATTTTAAGTCGAAGGAAGTGTCGAAACTCTCCGTGCTTGAACACATCTTTCAGCCCGAGGTTTATCCCGATCTCTACGGAAACTTTTCTCACGTCGTCCGCATCAATTACTATCCGCCTCGCGGCGACAACAAAGAAGGTTGGGACAACATCGACATCTTCGGCTGGCTCGGCTATAAGATGCAGATCAAGATCGACTTCCTCTGCCGAGATTCGATCCTTGCTGCCCCGCTCGCTCTCGACCTGGCGTTGTTCATGGACCTTGCTCAGCGTGCCGGCATGAAGGGCGTTCAGGAATGGCTGTCGTTCTACTTCAAGGCGCCGCAGACGGCTCCGGGCCTGTATCCCGAACACGACATCTTCATCCAACTGATGAAGCTGAAAAACACGCTCCGCCACATGCGCGGCGAAGACCTGATCACCCATCTCGGGCTTGAGTATTATGATTGATAACTAATTGAGAACGTTTGAACGCGGATCGGACAGATTGGCGGATGAAGCGAATCTTAAAATCCAATATTTTTCGCCTGATTCGAATGATCCGCGTAACGATCGTCGTAAACCTTTGAGAATCTTACCGGTTTTGAATCCCGCAAGAAACGACCTATATTGGTAATCGGCTGGAATTCCGAAATTTATCTTGAAGATTTAACGTTTCTGTGCAAAATATCGTCTAGGTGGACGCCTTTCCCATGCATCCGCCGCTCGCATCGAAACGAATCCAGCCAACGGTTAAAATATTGACATCATCTTTAGTGACAAGGGCGTTGCATTCACCCGCAAATCCCTGAAGTTATAACGTCACCCGAACTAGGGCGGAGATCTCTCGCACAGGTTTTCCCGCTAGGGAGAAGATATCGAGATGAAAAACGAAACGGCCAAAAAGAAAGAATCAAGCACTGCCGGGGTCCTTTTGGATCCCGACCGCAAGAGCCCACGGGCAGCCGAGTTTGAAGACAAACTCTCAGGGTTGATCGTCGGGCAGGAACGCGCCGTCCGCCGTATGAGCGGCCTGTTTCAGATCTACCTGGCGGGAATGAACAATCCGTCACGTCCGATCGGGACGATGCTTTTCCTTGGGCCGACCGGCTCGGGAAAAACGCGCGTCGTCGAAGCCGCATCGGAAGTGCTGCTAAACGATCCGCACGCCGTCGTTAAGATCGACTGTGCCGAGTTTCAGCATTCGCACGAGATCGCCAAGCTCATCGGCTCGCCTCCTGGATATCTCGGCCATCGCGAAACGTCGCCGATGCTGACGCAGGAAAATCTCGACAAGGCTCACACCGAAGATACAAAACTTACTTTCGTGCTCTTTGACGAGATCGAGAAAGCTTCGGATTCGCTGTGGCAGCTTTTGCTCGGCATTTTGGATAAGGCTACGCTCACGCTTGGCGACAACCGCCGCGTCGATTTTTCGCGGACGATCGTTATCATGACCTCGAACCTCGGCGCCCGCGAGATGTCCGATATGATCTCAGGCGGCATTGGCTTTGCCCCGACCAAAACCGATCAGGCAAAGGCCGACAACGAGATCGACACTAAAATCTATCGAACGGCCCTTGAAGCGGCGAAACGCAAGTTCTCGCCTGAGTTCATGAACCGTATCGACAAGGTCGTCGTGTTCCGCAGCCTGAAGGAGCACCACCTTCGCCGCATTCTCGAGATCGAGCTGCGGGCAGTTCAAGATCGTATTACCGAGTCTGCCGGAACCAAGTTCATCTTTGAATGCACCGATCCGGCGAAAGAATTCCTTCTTCAGGAAGGCATCGACCTGAAATACGGCGCCCGCCACCTCAAGCGTGCGATCGAACGTTTTCTGGTCTATCCGCTTTCGAACCTGGTTGCGACCCAGCAGGTTGAAACGGGCGATCTTGTTCTGGTCGATTATGACGGCGAAGGCGACAAGCTTTCCTTTCGCAAACAGGCCGGGAAAATGATCATTGCCGATACGCCTGAGGAGTCGTACGACGAAACGCCGCTGGCCAAGTCGGACGCTGTTGGATTGCCGATGCCGCAAGCCTCGGCCGCTCCGCAAACAGCTAAGTCTAAAGGCGAGCAGACCGAAAGTTGATCAAGTCGAAAAATGAGAGCGCATTGCCGCTTTCATTTTTCACTCCCAAGATACAATCTTTGTTGCTTTTTCTAGTATATCTGTTGTATAATGTATTTAGTTGAGCGGGATAACTCAACCGATCTTTGAAAATAAAATTGTGTTCCAGGTCTTAACCGAGAGCGGAATAAATATCCTCACAGATGTCGTTCACATCTTCGATACCGACCGAAATGCGAAGCAGTCCCTCTGACACTCCGGCCGCCGATCGCTCTTCGGCCGAAAGCGTCGCATGCGTCATCAGCGCGACCGGTTGGATAAGTGTCTCAACGCCGCCAAGAGAAGTAGCAAAGGTACAAATCTTCAGATTGTTGACGAGCGACTTCGCTGCAGCCGCCGTCCCAACATCGGCCGCCAACATTCCGCCAAAACCGTGCATTTGTCGCTTTGCGATCTCATGATTTACATGATCTTCAAATCCTGGATAATGAACAGCTTGAACTGCCGAGTGTTCGAGCAGCATATTTGCTAATGCAAATGTGTTCGAATTATGTCGCTCCATACGAAGCGCCAGCGTCTTGATTCCTCGCAGGACAAGCCACGCAACCTGAGGGGCGATATTGCCGCCGTAGAACTTGGCCGCTCCGTGACGGGCCTTTTCGACGAGTTCGCGCGAACCGGCCATCACGCCCGCGGTCAGATCGCTGTGACCGCCAAGATACTTGGTCGCGCTGTGGATAACCAGGTCGGCGCCAAGCTCGAGCGGCCGCTGATTGTACGGCGTGGCAAAGGTGTTATCGACGACCGTCGCAACTCCCGCCGACCTTCCGATCGATGCGACCTCGGCGATATCGGTGATCCTGACGAGCGGGTTCGATGGCGATTCAACCCAGAACATCCTCGTGTTTGGCTTCACGGCCGCCGCATACGATTCCGCGTTCGAGGCATCCACAAATGTTGTTTCGACGCCGAATGACTCGCCGATATGCTTCAGGAAATTCGTCGTCGTCGAATACATCGATTCCGGTGCGACGACATGGTCTCCAGACCCGACCAACGTGAACGCAGCCGCCGAGATCGCTGCCATTCCGGAAGCAAAAGCCAGTCCAGCCTCGCCGCGTTCGAGTTCAGCCACCGTTCTTTCTAAAGCGTCGACAGTCGGGTTGCCGAGCCGTCCATAAAAGTAGCCCGGCTTCTCATAGTTGTGAATCGCGATTCCCTCGTCGGCGTTCTCAAAGGCGAAAACAGAGGCGGTATAGATCGGAACCGACGCCGCTCCATGGTTGGCGTCGAGGTCCACGCCGGCGTGTACGGCTTCGGTGTAGATGGACTTTTTACTCATCGGCAGTCCTCTTCGGAATTATATATTCTGTCATGCATATATTTGTGATATAGTGCCCGCAACATGAATGAGATATCTTACCCGGAACAGCTTGAATCCCTGTTTATGGCCCTCGGCGATAAAACCCGTTTACGCCTGCTCAACCTCATGGCCAACGGAGAAGTCAGCGTCGGCGACTTTACGGAAGCCCTCGGCGACAGCCAACCGAAGGTATCTCGACATCTGGCATATCTTCGCAGCTCGGGCCTTGTCAAAACCCGCCGTGACGGCAAATCGATCTACTATTCGATACATTGGCCTGATGAGCCCGGACTATTCCAGATCCTTCGAAAGACGCTTGACGCCATGATCAGCGGATCGGATGCTTCCCTGCAATCGCATGTGACTTATGAATCACCTATCATATCTGCTGAGCCGTATGTAAAAAATAACTATCGTGAAGCTCACAACGATCTTGAGGAATTTTTGCTCTGACCGCGAGCCTCTTCACCGACATATGGACAATGCCGACAACCATTCCCACAGCAGTAGCCTCGATCTTTCAGGTACTTCCCGGTCAGCACCATCAGGCCCTTATCGAAATAAAAGTCGACTCCCTCGATCAGTTTGGGCTCAGGCTGATCGTCCTTAGGAGCCTTCTTTTTCATATGCCGCAAGAAACTCCTTGTTCCCTTCAGCTCCCGTGATGGGCGAATCGATAACACCCCCGACGTTCAAATTATGAAACTTAGCTGCCCCATTCACCTCATCGATCACGCGAGCATGTTTCGCAGGCTCACGCACGATTCCGCCCTTTCCGACTTCGCCCTTCCCGACCTCGAATTGGGGCTTGATAAGGATGATGACCCGCCCGTCATCCTTCAGAATCGCGGCCAGAACCGGAATTATTTTCGTAACCGAGATAAAGGAAACGTCGATAACTATCAGATCGAAAAGTGTATCGAAGTCGGTTGGGGTCAGTTCACGGGCGTTCGTCCGTTCGCGGACCTCGACTCGCGGATCGTCCCGAAGTTTCCACACTATCTGATTCGTGCCGGCGTCGACTGCCACAACCCGAGCGGCTCCGTGCTGAAGCAAACAGTCGGTAAAGCCGCCCGTCGAGGCTCCGATGTCAAGACAGACCGATCCGGCCGGATCGATACCAAATTCCTTCAAGGCGGCTTCGAGTTTCAGCCCGCCGCGGCTGACGTAACGACTCTCCGGCGAGTCACCCTTGATACGAATGTTCGATTCAGCAGAGAACGACTCGGAAGCTTTCTCTACCCGCTTTTCTTCCACGAGCACGACGCCTGCCATAACCAACGCTTGAGCCTTCGACCGCGAATCGGCCAAGCCTCGCTCGAACAAAAGTTTGTCGATCCGCTCCTTTTTCATTCATCGACCGAGTCGGCGGAAAAATCGTCGATCTCGCCATCAGCAGCCGTGTACCAGATCTTTATCGGCCGGCAGCAAACTTCGCAGTCTTCAATGTAGTTTTGATCGCTCACGGAAACATCGAGAACCATGGATATCTCCTGCCAGCAATACGGACACGTGAAAAAATGCTCGATCTCCATTACGAATTCTTATCGGCGAAGCCTCGGATGGCTAAGTCAACCGGTGTTATGCTACACCCGTAATCTATCACCAATGGCCACGACCGCTAAAATGTCAGCCTTTGCGAAGTATGCGTGGTTCGCGCTTGGCTATAACGTGCTCGTCATCGTTTGGGGCGTGTTTCTCCGAGCGTCAAAATCGGGCGATGGCTGCGGTGAGCATTGGCTGACTTGCAACGGTGAGCTGATCCCGTCGGCACCGCAATTCAAGACGGTTATTGAATTCTCTCACCGGATGACGACGGCGATCGACGGAATCGTCATGCTGATCCTGCTCGGATGGGCTATCAAGATCTTCGTCGGCAACAGGAGCACGCAGAGCCGGCAGGTACTTTATACGTCGATCGGCTCATTCCTGTTTGTCATCACCGAAGCTGCAGTCGGAGCGGGGCTTGTGCTGACCGGAAACGTTGCCGAAGCCGTTACCGACACTCGTCCGCTGTGGGCGATGGGCCATCTGATCAATACCTTCATTCTGCTCACTTTCCTGACGCTCACGGCATGGTTTGCAACCAAAGAACGTAAAGTTTCGCTGAACATCGACCTGAAAACGGCCGCGTTGATCATCCTTGGAGTTGCGGGCTTGCTTTTCGTGGGCCTCAGCGGATCGCTTGCCGCACTTAGCAACATGCTTTTTCCATCGCAAACGCTTGCCGAAGGCGTCGCGAAGGATTTTTCCGCTACATCGAATATCATTCTTCGCCTACGGCTAAGCCACCCGATACTTTCGATTCTTACTGGCGTTTACCTGATCTTTCTTGCCGGCTGGTTAAAAGCAAGATCGGCCGACGCGACTACGGCGTGGTGGTCGAACGCCGTTTCGCTGCTCGTCATCGGACAAGTGATCTTTGGCGGGGCGACGCTGCTGACTCTCGGCCCCATCGTCATGCAGCTCGGCCACCTTCTTCTCGCCGACGCGGTTTGGATCGCCTTTGTTTTGCTCACCGCCAATGCACTTAGTGTGTTGGGCCAGCCAGGCAAATAAAAAAGGATGATCAGAATAAGTTCCGACCATCCTTCCTATGACTAGCAGGCAAACAATCGCCTTATTTGATCAGTCGAATCGCGGTCTTTCGATCGACCTTTCGAGCATCGTCGCTCGCGCTTTCCTCAACCGTCGCGAACTGCTCCCCGTAGCCTTCGGCTTCGGGAACCTGGCCGCCCACGCCGGCTTTTTGCAGAGCCGCCTGAACTGCCTTGGCACGATCATCCGACAATTTCTTGTTCGCCGCATCGTCGCCCTTCCGGTCGGTATATCCGCCGATCTTGATCTTTACATCGGGATACGCCTTGAGTATGGCAGTGATGTTATCGAGTTGCCGCTTCGACTCCGCGGTCAGCTCCGTTTTACCGAACACGAAATTCAGATCGTCGAAATTGAACCACTTCTCTTTCAACGAATCGTTAGTCGCGGTCTTGTATTCTTCGGATTGAATGAACTTGACCATCTGGTCCTCGATTCCACCGGGATACGCTTGAAGCTTCGTACTGTTTGGCAGCGTAACTTCGCTCAACGTGCGGTCCGCACTGCCCGCAGAAGTCAGCGAACTCGGCATCGTCCAGCCGGAGAAGAGAGATTTCAATTGATCGAGAGCGGCCGCAGGAAGTCCGGCAGCTTCGGTGATCGCATTCCCGGCAAAAGCGAGCGAACCCGTTTTCCAATCCATAAGATTCGGCAGCATCTTTTCAAAATTCGCCCACCAATCGGCGGCGAACGGCTTTGCTGACGCATCGACCTTCAGGCCGGAGTAGTCTACATTGCCGGCTCCAAATTGAGCATCGAGCTTTGCCTTTATCTGATCAACCGTCTTTTGATCTGGAACTACGCCGGTGACCGTATATTTACCGTCGTTAGCGGCGATCTTGAAGCTTGAATCCACAGTTCTTGCGGTTGTATTAGCATTCGCGTTAACGGCCCGATTCACATTGACGTTTGCATTCACGTTTGTCACCGGAGTTCCGCGGCCGCAAAACATATAGCCGAGAGCGACCAGTAACCCAAGTAGAAGGAGCGGAATGAGCCACTTTAAGAAAGATCCCGAAGAATCCTCGGCGCGGTCGACAACGCGAGCGGCGGTTGCCGTCGTGTTACGAGTGCTTCCAGTGATGTAGCTCCCTATCGACGAGAGGAACGACTGGTTATCGGGTACCGTGCCGTTCGGCGTCAGCTTATCGACCAGCATCGGAATGATGAACGCCAGGGCACTCTTACCCAGCGTTGATCCGATTCCGGCCTTTTGGCTTAAGTCGTTCACGACGCCGTCGCCAAGTGATGCTTCGATCTGGTTGTCGGTAAGCGGTTGATTTGCCCCGGTGGAAACCCATGAATCGACGAGGTCTCCCATT
>CADEGD010000052.1 GCA_902826795.1 uncultured Acidobacteriota bacterium
GGAAGGATAACTTGGAAAAGCTGGTCGGCGTTTCGGCCGACCGAATTAGGATCAGTGACAGCGGGCTGCAATTTTAAGATCGGAGAAGAGGATCTGCTATGAGTTTGATCTCGATGTATTGGAATCTCGACTATATAGTCGAAACGGCTCGTCGAACGATGGAAGCCGCTTTCGAGCTAGAAATGGTTGAGATGGAACCTGCAACTCCGCCTTCCACGCCTCAGCCGTCTTCCGGCACTTCTCCTAATGCAGATCCGATCGCCGACCTCATGTCCAAGTTGCCTATGGATCCGCGTGCTCAACTATCCGGATCGAGTCTTATTGGTACGCCGCCGCCCGCACCCGTTGCGGCGCAACCGAAACCTTCTGTAGAACCGCCTTTGGCGGCAACGGAACAGGTGAAGCCAAAAAGTCCTTGGACTCCGGAAATTGAGGCCGCCCTCAGAGAGTTTCTCCGCCCCTTGAGTGTTGACATGTGTTCCCAGTACTCGTTCCCTGATGCGGTATCTGAGAATTTATCCGTCGCACTAATGCGGAGAACCCTTCAGCCCCAACTGCGGCAAAATAATACCGAGGACGATACGATCCGTAGCGAGGACGACAATCGCCGACAGATGGATCGTGCTCAGAAGACCAACGATCTTCGTAACGCGTGGACTAAGACACGCGTTTAAAGCACGTCTTACAACACCGATCGAGACTTGCTCGCCAAAAGTCCGCAACTAAACTTTTTCCGCGTTCCTGTATTTTTGTGTGTTTTCTGTGTTTTCTGTGGTTCCTTCTTTTGAAGAGTAACCGCAAACCCTCAAAATTCGGAAAACGATTACTTTTGAAACGCTCTCTGTTTTTTGATTGGAGGCTCCCGAATCTTTAGCTCGCCCGAGCTTCCCTAACCAATTCGATGAACTGAACGGCACGTTCGGTGACGACCTGCGGATTACCTTCGCGGATCGCCTTCACGTCGACAAGATCGGTGCCGACGCCGAGGGCGCTTGCTCCGGCTTTGATGAAATCCTGCGCGGTCTTTAGCGACACGCCGCCGGTCGGGATCATCTTGATCTGCGGGAACGGGCCTTTTAGATTCTTGATGTAACTCGCACCGCCGACCGCTCCGCACGGGAATACCTTTACGAAGTCGGCACCGGCACTCCAAGCGGTGATCACTTCCGTCGGCGTCAGCACACCCGGCATCACAGGAGCGCTGTATCGGTGACACATCGCAATCGTATCAAGGTTCAACGCAGGACTGACGATGAACTGAGCTCCCGCCAGCAAACACGCTCGAGCCGTCTCCGGATCGACCACTGTCCCGGCGCCGACAAGAACGTCGCTTCCGTACTTATCCGCGACCTTCTCGATCACACGCACCGCTCCCGGCACGGTCATCGTGATCTCAAGGACGTTCACGCCGCCCGCCTTTATCGCCTCGATGACCTGCATCGCCTCATCCGCCGACGACGCCCGCACGACCGGCACGAGCCCAAGCGACTCCAACTGTTCAACTATCTGTCTCTTATCCATGTTTATTTTTCTGCCCGCGAAATAAGATTTTTTTACCGCGAATATCGCTAATTAACGCGAATAGGAAGAATTACATCATCAGAAGTATTCGCGGTATTCGCGTAGATTCGCGGTTAAGAATTCTTTTAGCGATCTTTCGCGTATTTCGCGGCAATCCTATCTGGCCACGCGGGCCCCGCCACCCTTCATCACACGCAGAACATCCGCCAAACCGACAGTCGTCGTATCTCCCGGCGTCGTCATCGCGAGAGCACCGTGAGCCGCGCCGCAGTTGACTGCCCACTCGGGAGATTCGCCGGTAAGGAATCCGTAGATCAATCCGGAGGCAAAGGAATCACCGCCGCCGACGCGATCGAAGATGTCCAAGTCGGGCCGCATCATCGCTTGATGAAGTTTGCCCTCGGTAAAGCAAACCGCGCCCCAATCGTTGACCGACGCGGTCTTTGCATTACGAAGCGTAGTCGCCGCAACCGCGAAGTTCGGAAACTCCTCTACAGCCTTGCGGATCATCTTCTCGAAGTTCGCGATGTCGAGTTTCGAATGGTGCTCGTCCTGTCCCTCGACCTCGAAACCGAGGCATGCGGTGAAATCTTCCTCGTTGCCGATCATCACATCGACGTATTGCCCCAGATCGCGATTCACTTCCTGAGCCTTCGCCTGCCCGCCAATGGCCTTCCACAGTGAATCACGATAGTTAAGATCGTACGAGATGATCGTGCCGTGCTTTTTGGCGACCTGCATCGCTTCCTTCGCGACCTCAGGCGTCGTTTCGGACAACGCGCAGAAGATACCGCCCGTGTGCAGCCATCGAGCGCCTTCGTCTCCAAAGATCTTCTCCCAATCGATGTCGCCGGCCTTCAACTGCGAGACAGCAGTGTGGCCGCGATCCGAACATCCAAGCGCGGCCCGCACGCCGAATCCGCGCTCGGTGAAGTTCATACCGTTGCGAACGGTTCGCCCAACGCCGTCGTACTTCACCCACTTCACGTGCGACTGATCGACGCCGCCCTGATAGATAAGGTCTTGCACGAGTTTGCCGACCGGATTGTCAGCAAGGGCCGTAACGACCGCCGCGTCGAGTCCGAAACATCGCTTCAATCCGCGGGCCACATTATACTCGCCGCCGCCTTCCCACACTTCAAAACTCCGCGTCGTGTGGATACGCTTGTCGCCCGGATCAAGCCGGAGCATCACTTCGCCGAGGGACACGATGTCCCACTTACATTCGTCTTTTGATTTGATCTTCAACGCCATAAACAATGTAGAACAGACTTTCTAGTCTGTTCTGGTAACCTTTTAGGGCTTCTCAGCACAACCGAGACAGGCTGGAAAGCCTGTCTTACTTATCGGGCCATCCAACCGCCGTCGACGACCATCACATGCCCTTGCACGTAATCGCTCGCGGCGGATGAAAGAAAAACCACTGCTCCCGAAAGATCGTCGGCATCGCCCCAGCGTCCGGCCGGAATGCGTTCCATGATCTGCCGGTTCCGCGTCTCGTCCGCACGAAGTGCCGACGTGTTGTCGGTCTCCATGTAACCCGGAGCGATCGCGTTCACGTTCACGTTGTGCTTGGCCCATTCGTTTGCGAGAGCTTTGGTGAGCCCCGCTACGGCGGACTTCGACGCGGTGTATGCAGGCACGGTAATTCCGCCCTGAAACGACAGCAGCGATGCAATGTTCACGATCTTCCCGCGTCCCCGTTCGACCATGTGCCGACCAATCGCTTGCGATAGGCGAAACACGCTCGACAAGTTCACTTCAATGACCGTGGACCAATCTTCTTCGGAATAATCGACCGCAGGCGAGCGGCGAATCATGCCTGCGTTATTTACGAGGATATCAATTTTCCCCAATTCTGCTAAAGCCTCAGCGGCGACTCGGGCCGGAACCTCTCGTTCAGCCATATCACCGAAGACGCTAACCCCTTTTCGTCCGAGTGCCGTGATCGCCGCAATCGTCTCGGCCGCTCCATTCACATCCCGCGAATGACACGCTACATCCGCACCGGCCTCGGCAAGCGCGATCGCGATCCGCTGCCCCAATCCGCGCGACGCTCCCGTAACCAGCGCCGACTTCCCCGCAAGCGAAAATTTATTCAGGATCATTTCTTCCGACGCCTTCTTCTCGTTCTTCTTTTCGTTCCTATTCTTCTTTTTTTCTTCTTCTTAGTCTTCCTATTCTTCTTGTTTCTGTGGTCAAAAATTCTTCTTCTTCCCATTCCGTAATTAAAACCCCAACCACAGAACAAGAATTAGAAGAATTAATAAGACAGAATTACACAGTAGACAGATACTCTTCGACCGCGACTTCCAACGCTCCGCCGATCGCCGCACCGGCCGGCGAACCGGCCTCGACTGACCAGCCTTCGGTCTTGCCGACTATGCTGCGATCGATCGCTTCACGCAGCGGCTGCTCGATGAACTGCCATCCGTAAACCAATCGGCCGCTGATGATCACACGCGGAATGCCGATACCCATGATCACGTTAGCAATCCCGATGCCGAGATAATCGCCGATCTGCTCCAACGTCCGACGAGAGCGGTTGTCGCCGTTCTCTGCCTTCGCTACTATCTCGACGAACCTTGGAACCGTCTCGCCCGGCCGAAGCCGACGATCACCCAGATAAAGCGACGCAGCCGCGGCCGCCGATGCATATTTTTCCCAACATCCTCGATTGCCGCATACGCACTGCTTGCCGCCGGCGACGATCGTCATATGGCCGAACTCGCCCGCAATCCCGCGAGTCTGCCCGCTTCCGCGATAAACCTCGCTGCCCAAAACCAGGCCGACGCCGATACCCGTACCCGATCGGACAAGGATGAAGTTGGTCATCAGCCCTTCCTCCGAATGACGGATCTTCATCCGGGCTTCGTACATCGCCGCCGCCGTCGAATCGTTCTCGACCACCACGCGAACGCCTTCTACCGCAAGCTCCTTCGCGACCGCGACGTTCCGCCAATCGAGATTCGGAGCGAACACAAGAGACTCGCGATTCGTGTCCGTCAATCCCGGAACGCTGACGCCGATCATTCTCAGCCGCCGATCTTTGTTTCGTCGGACGATCTCGTCGATGTGCCGCCGCGTTTGCCGAAGCGCCATCGAAACAGCCGACGGCGTCTCAAAATCTTCCTCTTCTTCGATCTCGCCTTGCAGCGTCGTCACGCCGACTTGCGACCGCCTTACGCCCAGATTCACGCCGATAAAATAATCTCCGCTGTCCGCAAACGAGATCACCCGCGGCCGTCGGCCTTGTCCTTTTGCCTCAAGCGTATCTTCACGCAGCACGCCGGAGTCGATCAGCGGTTTTACATTCTCGGTGACCGTGCTTTTGTCGATCTCAAGCCGCGAAGCAATGTCGGTACGCGTTATCGGCTGTTCGGCCCTGACAAGACGAAGCAGCAAGCTTCGCTTGTTTGCCACGCCCGCGGTCGCCGCTGAAAGTTCGCTTTGGAAAGTTTTTGTCGGAGGCATACGGTTTTGTAAAAGGTGAATCTTACAACGAACCGTCTGCTCTGCCCAAGACTAAGATTTCCATCGGATTCAGCACCCTCAACTCGACCTCCGCAATATTCACAGCGACAACGCTTCGCTTGGCTTCGGGAATAAAATCCTTGCAAGCCCGCGATTGGTAAGACCAATGTGAGAATCGTCATTATGGTTGTGTCTCGTACATCATGTTGAAAACTACAAAACACGCCCTAATTTATAAACTTAACCCAGTCTGCGATACTTGACAAATCCGCCTCCGTCTCGGACACTTAACCAACACTCCAGCAAAGTGGTAATACCTTTATCTTAACTTCGAACGTTTAGAAAACTTTATGGCGTTCGCAAAACTCGATCTTTCGGGGCGTGTAGCAGTTGTGATCGGCGGAACGTCGGGCATCGGCCGCGCCTTGGCTCACGGGCTCGCCGAAGCCGGAGCGGACGTCGTTCCGTCATCGCGCCGAACCGAACAGGTCGAATCGACCGCAGCCGAGATCGAGCGCCTTGGCAGGAAGACAGTAAGATGCGTGTCCGATGTCGCCGACCGCGAATCGCTCAAGACGCTGCTCGATCGAACCGTCGCCGAACTCGGCAAGGTCGACATACTCGTAAATTGCGCGGGCATTACCCAACGCACGCCGACGCTTGATGTTTCCGACGAAGAATGGGATTCGATAATCGAAACTAACCTCACCGGAACACTGCGCGGCTGCCAGATCTTCGGCCGGCACATGATCGAGAAAGGATACGGCCGCATTATCAACATCGCCTCGCTCTCGACCTTCGTGTCGCTCCATGAGGTCGCGGCGTACGCGGCAAGCAAAGCCGCAGTCGCATCGCTCACCAAGTCGCTAGCGATCGAGTGGGCGAAGAAAGGTGTGAACGTAAACGCCATCGCACCCGGCGTGTTCCGAACAGCGCTGAACGAAAAGTTGCTCGACGAAACTCCGCGCGGCCGGGAATTCCTCACTCGAACTCCGATGGGCCGGTTCGGCAACGTCGAAGAGCTTGCCGGAGCTGCGGTATTCTTAGCATCCGAGGCGGCGAGTTTTGTGACTGGCGAGATATTGGCCGTCGACGGCGGATTTCTGGCGAGCGGCGTCAATCAATAGCTTTCAATGGATTCTGAGATCGACATCAAAACCGAAAGATTGGTCGATCTGATGCGGTCGAACGGATGGAGCGGCGTCTTGCTCAACGGCCAGCCCAACTTCGCATGGATAACGGGCGGAGCGAACAACGGCATCGATCAAAGCCGCGACAACGGAATTGCTTCGATACTTGTTACCCAAAGCGGTCAGCGATTTTTGCTCGCAAATAATATAGAGATGCCGCGGATGCTGGCCGAGGAAGTTTCGAGCGAAGACTTCGAACCGGCTGACTATTCGTGGCAAGACGAGAAATCTTCGAGCCAGTTTCTAATAAAACTCGCGAGCGATCTTTCGAGCGGAAAAGTAGTTACCGATCTCTTATTAGACGCCTCGACGCCGACGGTTGACGCCTCGATCTCGAAGATCCGGCGCACGTTGACCGAGCCCGAGATCGAACGCTTCCGCTCTCTCGGCCGCGACTCGTCGAACGCTCTCGACGCCGTGTTCGATCGCATCACGCCGGGTCAAACCGAGCTCGAGATCGCGTCGCTAATGAGGTCGGAACTTGATCGCTATGACATTCGCTCGGTCGTCACGCTCGTCGCCGCTGACGAACGGATCGCGAATTTTCGCCATCCGGTACCGACATCGAACAAGTTTGAAAAGTCTGTGATGCTCGTCTCATGCGCCCAGCGACACGGTCTCATCGCAAGCCTAACTCGGATCGCGACCGTCGGTCCCGCAACTGATGAAATGCTGCAACGCACGGAAGCCGCCGCAAAGGTCAATGCGTGGCTTTGGCATTTGACGCGGGATGGCGTGACCGGAAGCGAGCTTTACGAAACCGCGGCCCAGGCCTACGCCGACGCGGGGTTTCCGGCCGAGATCGACAAACATCACCAGGGCGGAGCAACCGGATATCGCACGCGCGAATGGCTTGCACACCCAACCTCGACGGAAGTGGTGGGATACGACCAAGCCTTCGCGTGGAACCCTTCGATTACGGGAACCAAGGTCGAAGAAACGGTGATAGTCAGAAACGACGGCTGCGAAGTGATAACCGCGTCATCACGGTTTCCGCAGATCGTGACCGCGATCGAAGGCGTCGATTACGCGTCGGCTGGAATACTTGAGATCTAAATAAAGAGGAAATGAATGAGCAGTAACTCCGAGATTAGCGACATTGCCGAAAGCCAGAAACAGCAGGACGACGGCGAATTTCTCGCGGCCCCTGAGGAAGATTCGGCATCCGCGACCGGCGCCGCCATCGCGGGTATCGGCGATGTCGTAAAACGGGTCGGACGTTTCCGCTGGTGGATCTGCGGTCTCCTCTTTTTTGCGTCCGCGATCAACTATGTCGATCGGCAAGTCATCGCAATCCTCAAACCGACGCTCACCACCGAGTTCGGCTGGACCGACATCGACTACGGCTGGATCATCTTCGCTTTCTCGACCGCCTACGCGATCGGCTTCATCTTCGCCGGCCGCTTTATGGACAAGGTCGGCACAAAGATCGGATTCACCGTCGCGATCATTCTGTGGAGCATCGGAGCGTTGATGCACGCGTGGGCGGTCGGCGTCGGCGAGTTTGCATTGCCGATCATCACGCCGGTCATCAACGGCATTCTCTCGGCCATCAACGCGGTCATCACGCCGCTCGGCTTCGCTCCGTGGTCGATCGTTCTGTCAGTCTCCGTCGCCGGTTTCATCGTCGCCCGCTTCGTTCTCGGCCTCGGTGAAGCCGGAAACTTCCCTGCCGCGATCAAGACGACCGCCGAATGGTTTCCCAAGAAAGAACGGGCGCTTTCCACCGGCATCTTCAACGCCGGAACCAACGTCGGCGCTCTCGTAACGCCGCTCGTCGTCCCGATCCTCGTCGCCATCTGGGGCTGGTACGAAGCGTTCATCGTCACCGGCGTACTCGGATTTTTCTGGCTTATATTCTGGCTCTGGCTCTATAAACGGCCCGAGGAACACCCGAGCGTTTCGAAGGAAGAACTCGCGTATATCCAGAGCGATCCGTCCGAGCCGGTGAGCAAACTCCCGTGGGCGCGTCTGATCAAATATCGCCAGACGTGGGCATTCGCGATCGGTAAATTTCTCACCGACCCGATCTGGTGGATCTATCTATTCTGGGTTCCCGATTTCCTCCAACGTCAACACGGCCTCGATCTCAAATCGTTCGGCCTGCCCATAGCGGTAATCTATATCATCGCGGATGTCGGCAGCGTCGGCGGTGGCTGGATATCGTCGCAGCTGATCAAGAAAGGCTACACGGTCAATCGTTCGCGCAAGACAGCGATGCTGATCTGCGCCATCGCGGTCATCCCGATCGTCATCGCGTCGTGGACTTCAAGTCTCTGGCTCAGCGTGATCCTTATCGGAATTGCGGCGGCGGCTCACCAAGGCTGGTCGGCAAACTTGTTCACGCTCACGTCCGATACGTTCCCGAAACAGGCAGTCGGATCCGTCGTCGGCATCGGCGGAATGCTCGGAGCGGTCGGCGGAATGGTGATCGCCCCGCTCGTCGGCTACATCCTCGCCTCAACCGGCAGCTACGTCCCGATCTTCATCATCGCGGCCTCGGCGTACCTGATCGCGTTGCTGATCATTCACCTGCTTGCACCCAATCTGGAGCAGGCAAAGATCGAGGCGTAAAAAGTAGTTCAGAGTTCAAGCTTCAGCTTGTCTTACGCTCCCCGAGACTTCTCGCGGGTGCGGATGCAAGCTAAAGCTTGAACTCTGAACTTTATCTAGGACTACTGCCGTTCGATTCCGCTTCCGATCGCTGGACCTTCTGCGTTTCGATCAGGTGATCGCACATCGCCTTTTCGGCGGCTTCGGCGTCGTGATCGCGAAGGGCTCGATAGATATTGTGATGCTGTTCGGCGGATTGTTTCAGGTCGGTCGCGCTCTTGACGGTCTTGCTGCGATGTTCGAAAAGTATCGTCGCGACCATGTTCATCAGCGACGTTAGGATGCGGTTGCCCGACGCCGCCGCGACGATCTGATGAAACCGCATGTCGTGGACGAGGTACTGCTCCGGCTCGTTCAGCGATGCATACATTCCGGCGATCTCTTCGGCGAGAGTCGTCATCTGCTCGCTCGTGACGCGTTTCGCCGCCATTCCCGCGATGCTCATCTCGAGCGCGATCCGCGCCTCGAACATCTCGTCCGACGTAAATCCGTGCAGGGCCGACAGCATGCGCAGCGGCGAACTGTCGAGCGTCGGCGATTCGTCACGAGCCGCGACGAACGTTCCCGCACCTTGCTTCGAATAAAGTATGCCGACGGCGGAAAGCGATCGAATACCGGCCCGCAGCGTCGGGCGGCTTACGCCCAAAAGCTTCGCAAGGTCGCGTTCCGGCGGTAATTTATCGCCCGCCGAAAGCTCGCCGCTGTGAATCATGCTGCGCAGCCGTGCGGCGACCTCCTCGGCGGTCGAAGTGCCTTTCACGCTTTCGATCGATTGAAATGTAGCGGGCTTTTTGGCCGTCATTTTAGCTTCGAAAACTATCGCAAGTTTAACGCAACCGATCTAGCGGTGTCGAAGCTGCATTGTCGCCCAGCCGGTTTCCGTTTCGTCGTTTCGGCGGCGAAGGTGATAACCTCTAAACCGCATGGAACCGCTTGCCAGCCGCATCAGGCCCGCGTCGCTAGACGACTACGTCGGACAAGATCATCTCGTCGGCGAGGGCAAGCCGTTTCGCGTCGCGATCGAACAGGGCCACATCTTTTCGTTCGTACTTTGGGGGCCGCCCGGAACCGGCAAGACGACGCTCGCACGCATCTACGCAAACGCGATCAACGCCGCTTTCTACGAACTCTCCGCGGTATCCGCCGGCAAAGACGACATCCGCCGCATCATCAAGGAACGCACGATCCTCGACCAGCCGAAGGTCCTCTTTCTCGATGAGATTCATCGATTCAACAAAGCTCAGCAGGATTTCCTTCTGCCCTTCGTCGAAAGCGGCGAACTCGTGCTGATCGGCGCGACGACCGAGAATCCGAGCTTCGAAGTTATCCCGGCACTTCTATCGCGTCTCCGCGTTTTCATACTCGAAGAATTCACTGACGAGCAGATGGCCGAAATCATCGACCGCACCGGCCACGAACTCACGCCCGACGCCAAGGAATGGCTGATCCAGATGGCGAACGGCGACGCCCGTCAGGCGATCACGATGATCGAGAACACCGTTCGGCTCTACAACAACGTCGAACTCGCAAGCCTCAAGGAGACGCTCCAATCGAAATTTCTTCGTTACGACAAGAAGGGCGAAGAGCATTACAACGTCATCAGCGCGTTCATCAAATCGATGCGGGCATCGAAACCGGACGCCGCTCTTTATTATCTCGCCCGCATGGTCGAAGCGGGCGAAGATCCGAAATTTATCGCCAGGCGAATGGTCATCTTCGCGTCCGAAGACGTCGGCCTCGCTCAACCGACCGCTCTCGTCGTCGCCAACGAAGTCTTCCGCGCCGTCGAGACCATCGGCTATCCCGAATGCGTCCTGAACCTCGCCCACGGCGCCGCATATCTGGCGAATGCTCCGAAAGACCGTTCGGTAACGAACGCGATCGGCTCTGCAATGGAAGACGCCAAAAAGCACGGTAATCTGCCTGTACCCATGACGCTCCGAAACGCTCCGACTAAATTGATGAAAGATCTGGGCTACGGAAAAGATGAGGGCAATGATCCGGAAGGCGACCTGATGCCTGCAAAGCTGAGGGGGAAAAAATACTTGTAAGGTCGTCGATCTAAGCTGAAATGCGACTTTGCCTCGATGTAGAAATGTAGCTTGCGGTTTAGATCACGAAACTTTTCGGCAAATCGAGATCGATGTGAGGGCCGCGTTCGCGAACAACCGCTGAAACCCTACGGGCCTTTGACTTGGGGCGTGTCCTTGCCTTCTTCCTGATAATTGGAGCCGTTCTCGCGGCTTTCTTTCGAACCGGGGCTTTCTTTTTGCCGCGGCCGATGATCAAACCGTTCATGCGATAGGTTTGATAGGGATCGGTCCACTGGGCCTTCGCGGTTTGCGGAAAAAAGATCCAAACGGCGGCTGCCACAGCGAAGACGATTAAGTATTTCATCGGTTTAACCTTAAGATGATCGTACCATGTTCCGCGACGGTGAAATCAGAAACTTTCTCGAGCCGCTCCGCTTTAATGGGGTCAGGTCAACAGATCGCGTGACCAGAATATTATGAGACTAGTACTCCTCGGCACCTTACTACTTCTAGCGGTTTCGGCATTTTCACAGACCGAAAAAGACATCGTCTCCACACGAGAGATGGATCGCATCAACTGGATGGAGTTCAAAGAGGTCGTTCCCTCAAAGATCAAGACGGTTATCTTGCCGACCGGGACACTCGAACCGCACGGCGTTGTAAACAACGGGGCAGATAACACCGCGCCGGCGGCGATAGCTAAAACGATCGCCCGCCGAACTAACGCGTTGATCGCCCCGACACTTCCATACGGCATCACCGGTTCGATGGAAGCTTATCCGGGTGCCTTTCAGATCAACGAAGCCGCCTATCGGCCATTCGTCAAACAGATCCTCGAAGGGCTGGCAAAGAACGGCTTCCGCAACCTAATTATTATGAATGGGCACGGCGGCGGTCAGACGGCGGTGCTGCAATCCGTGGCGGCGGAAGTTGCGGTCGAGAAGAAAGTTAGAACGCTCGTCATCAATTGGTGGTCGTTCGCGTCAGACGAAACGAAAGAGGTCTTTGGCGAAGACGGCGGCCACGCGGGATGGAATGAAACAGCGCTCATCCAAGCGGTCGACTGGACTCTCGTTCACAAAGAACGATACAACGACGACCTCGCCACCGCTTATCCCGCTGCGGGAACGTGGTCCGCCGTGCCGTTTCCTTCCTCGATCGGGCTTTATCAAAAAGGTCAGGGCTATCCGAAATTCGATCAGGCAAAGGCCGACCTGTATTACAAAAAGGTTACCGACAAGGTCGCAAACCTCGTTACCGAAACGATCCGAAAGTGGGACCTCGCCGGCCTCTGAGCGAGTCGGCTCCGATCCTTTTAGTGACCTTCGTGTCTTCCCTCTGTGCCTTCGTGTTTGAAGTTTTCTAACACAAAGGTCACGAAGAGCCGACACAGAGTACACGATCACTTCAAAGTCCTCTGTGCCCTTTGTGTCTTCATCTCTGTGCCTCCGTGTTAAGAATTTCTGAACAAACACGGCCTCGGCTTCCTTACATAATTTTACAAAACCTTTTTCGACCTTCTTGCGTCTAATGACTAAAGTAGTATTTCGGTCAAGAATTTTATGAGAGACGCCACCGCACCTATCACCACCCGCGACGCAATTCTCGACGCAACCGATCGCCTTCTCGCCCGCTCCGGCTATAAGAAGATGACGATCGACGACCTTGCTAGAGAGGTCGGCATCGGCAAAGGAAGCGTTTATCTTCACTTCGACAGCAAGCAGGAGATCGCACTCTCGCACATCGACCGCATCGTAGACAGGCTGAAAACCTCGCTGCATGCCACTGTATATTCTAAGGCCGGGCCCGAAAAGAAGCTCCGCAAAATGCTTACCGACCGCGTACTTCTGCGGCTCGACAGCGTTCAGCATTATACGCAGAGCCTTAACGAGCTGCTCGCCCAGGTTCGCCCGCAGTTGCTCGAACGACGTAAAAAGTATTTTGAAGAAGAAGCTCGAATGTTCGGTATGGTCCTTGCCGAAGGAAAGGCCGCCGGCGTTTTTCGGCTTAAAGATCCGGTCGAAACCGGCCGCACCCTCATCGACGCCACCAACGCCCTCCTCCCATACAGCCTGAGCGCCTGGGAACTCGGCGAACGCTCCGAGATCGAGAAAAAAACGAACAACGTGGCGGACTTGTTACTAAATGGACTTTTGAAACACTGATCACCGTTCAGAGTTCAAGCTTTAGCTTGTATCGGTTTTGAGAGTTCTCTGTTTTGCAGCGGATGCAAGCTAAAGCTTGAACTCTGAACATCTACCTTTTCCAATAATTCTTGATCTTCAGATCCAGCATCGGAAACGCACAGTATTCGACGTTGCGGCCTGATTCGCGGAGCTTTCTCACCATGGGGATTGCCGCGTCGGCGTTGCGGGTGTGTACGATTATCGTGGCTGCACGCTGCAGGTCGTCGCGTTCGTTCAGCCATTCGGCGATCGCGTAGCCTGTGTTGTGATAGTCGTTGTGGTCGTTGGACTTGTAATGCTCGGGCAGGAGATCGTGATCGAGGAAGATTGCGTCGAACGACTCGGCCGCCAGCGATCTCTTCGCCTCTTCGACCGTTTCCGTTATCGTCAGGTCGTCGCCCTCAAACCGCCGCTCAAACCAGCGGTGCCGCCGCTCGTCGTCATCCAGAAGAAATACGCTTATCGGCGTCCGTCCGGCCGCCGCTTCCGACACGCCGAACCTGATCAATAGATTGCGAAAGAAACTCATCGGAAAGATAATTGCGGTGACAACGTATAAATATACCACGCGTTCAGAGTTCAAGCTTCAGCTTGTGATATGTTGCCGACAACCGTCTCTGGCCAACGGAAGCAAGATAAAGCTTGAACTTTAAACCAGACCGGAAGTGCTATACTTTCAGTTTCCTAAACGATGCCGTCGAACACCACAAAAGCAGCAAGACTTCGCATAGTCACCAGCGTACCGGAACCGTCCCAACTCGATGCCGACGAAGCCTGCGAGATCTGTTACGGCACCGGAATGGAGATAGTTCCCGGCAAGGGAGCCCGCACCTGCGAATGCCGCCAGCGTGATTCGCATTCGTCGTTTCTCAACCGTGTCAAACTTCCAAAGCGATACGAGAACTGCCACTTTCACAACTATAAGCCGCAGAACCCGTCGCAAGTCGCGGCGTTCAGCAAAGCGACGACCTTGACGATGGAATATCCGGCGATCGATCAGGGTTTGCTGTTCATGGGAACGGTCGGCGTCGGCAAAACGCATCTTGCCGTATCTATATTAAAGGGATTGACCGAGCGCGGATTCACGTGCCTGTTCTACGAATTCGGCACGCTGCTGAAAGAGATCCAGGATTCTTACAATCCGGCGACCAAGGCATCCGAACTCGGCGTACTCGCTCCCGTGCTGAACGCAGAGATCCTCGTTCTCGACGAACTCGGTGCGTCGAAACCGACCGACTGGGTCCGCGACACGATGGCCCACATCATCAACTCGCGCTACAACGACAACAAGCTCACGATCTTTACAACGAATTATCTGGACGAACGAAAGCGCGAGAAAGAAGAAACGCTCGAAGACCGCATCGGCGTCCGCCTCCGCTCACGCCTCTTCGAAATGTGCCGCACCGTGGAAATGTCCGGCCACGATTTCCGCCGCAGTCAGAACCGGGAGCGATAGCGACTGGGTTCCGTGATTCCGGATGCATCATCCCGCATGCGAGCATGTGGACTCCGAGAAACACCCCTCCTTACGAAGGAGGGGTGGCCGCTTCGGCCGGGGTGGTTCTCTTAACAGCTGAACTCCGTCGACTTTTAACTAACCGGTAGGCCAACAGCCCCGCGAGAGCGATCCCGAACAACGCCGGATAAAAAATATCCGACTTCACTATCATCCAAAAATGCACCACGCCGAGTATCGCCGCGACGTACGTAAGCTTGTGCAGCCGCGCCCACTTCTTCCCGCCGAGCCGCTTTATCCAGCCGTTCGTCGAAGTCACCGCCAGCGGGATCAGCATAAAAAACGCCGCCATCCCGATCGCGATGAACGGCCGCTGAGCCACATCGCCGACTATCGACGACAGGCTCGAACCCCGGTCGAATACCGAATACGTCAGTAGATGAAGGGCTCCATAAAAGAACGAGAACAGCCCGAGCATCCGACGGTATTTGACCAGCGAATTCCACCCGAACATCTTCCGCAGCGGCGTGACCGAGAGCGTGACGACTAAGAACACGAGCGTCAGCACACCTGTCGTCCGCAGGAAAAACTCGATAGGGTTCGCACCTAACCGCCCTCGCCACGCGTCGACAGCCAGCAACGCCAGCGGTATCAGCGCATTCGTCGCGACCAAAATTTTATAAAATCGTACGTCGTTCATAGTCGTAGAACAGACTTTCCAGTCTGTTCCGGTAATTTACAAGCGGGTCTTACGTCAACCGAAAACAGGCTGGAAAGCCTGTTCTACTTAAAAATCCTTCACAAGATCCATCCCCGCGTACATCGATGCGACCTCATCCGCGTAGCCGTTGAAGATCGTCGTCGGCTGCATCCGCGAATCGCGCAGCCGCCGCTCCTGAGCCTGCGACCATCGCGGATGCGGCACGTTCGGGTTCACATTCGAATAGAATCCGTATTCATCATCCGCCGCCAGATTCCATGTCGTCGGCGGTTGAACGTCCGTCAGCGATATCTTCACGACCGACTTGATACTCTTGAATCCATACTTCCACGGCACGACGAGCCTGATCGGAGCACCGTTTTGGTTCGGCATCAGCTTGCCGTAGATTCCCGTCGCCAGCAACGTCAGCGGATGCATCGCCTCGTCCATCCGCAGCCCTTCCAAGTAAGGCAGATCGATCCCCGCCGCAAATGACGACTGCATTCCATTCGGCCCGGGCGGCAGTTTCGCATCCGGATGATTCGTCTTCCCGCTATAATACGTCTGAAACGCGACGTACTTCGCCGTGCTCAGCGGCTCGACCATATCAAGCAGCTTCTTCAGCGGAAATCCGGTCCACGGCACCACCATCGACCACGCCTCGACGCATCTGAATCGATAGATACGCTCTTCCTGTTCAAACCGCAGCAGCTCTTCGATATCGAAAACCCGCGGCTTCCCGACCATCCCGTCGACCTCGATCGTCCACGGCCGCGTCACAAATCCTTCGGCCGCACGGGCGGGGCAGGCGTTCGATGTCGAAAACTCGTAATAATTGTTATAGGTCGTGATCGTCTCGAATGAATCGGGCGGTTCGGTCGTCGAAAACCCGGCAGACTTCACGCTCTCGATCGGCGCCGTCACAACCTCTGGCGGAGGCGGTGGATTAAAAAACCGATAGATCCCGCCGGTCGCGGCGACTGACCCGGCAAAAACCCCGGCCTTTATAAAATTTCTTCGGTTGAAATAAACGCTCTCAGGCGTGATCTCGCTTGGTGGTATCTTCTCGCTCATCGCTTTCCGTCCATGGTATTCGCCTCTTCGTTACAAAGCGATTCGTGCAAAAATTGCTGGAAATCAAAATGTTCAACATTCCACAACAAAGTTCTTTTCTTTTTAACAAAAATACGTATAATAACTTTCGGGAGTAGTTTCGCCCGCCACCAACGCACACCGAGCTTTCATCGAGTCTTACTGACAAAACCTATGTCCGCAGCCACCGAACTTTTACAGAAAGGTCGTTATCGTATCGATTCGTCAACCGCCTACGCAGCCGGCTCAAGCGCCGTTATGCCTGCGTATGACACTACTTCCGACACTAAGGTCTACGTGAAAGAGATCGTCGTCAAGCTCGGCAAGGTCACGACGCTTTCTCAGCAAGAGAACAGCCGCCTCGCCTTTGAGAATGCCGCCAAACGCATCTCCGAGTTTCAGCATGAGGCGCTCATCAAGGTCAAAGATTACTACTCCGAGGTCGGCCGACAGTATCTCGTTATCGAGAGCGTCGATGGCGACGACCTGCAGGCTGATGCCGAGCGTCACCCGGCCGAAAAAGTGCTTGACTGGGCCGACCAGATCCTCGACGCCGTAAACTACCTTCACAACCAAAAGGTAATTCACGGCAGCGTTTGCCCGAAGAATGTCCGCGTCACGCCGTCGGGCAAGGTAAAGCTGCTCGGCCTTACGATCAAAGACGACACCGGCAACGACCTCTCGACCTCGATCGCTGACGTAGACGACGGCACGCTCAACTTCTCGCCGCTTGAGATCATTTGGGAAGGCCTCGACGCCGCCTCGCAAAAAGTGATCGTCAACAGCTATGACGAGAAGTCAGAAAGGGTCCTCAAAGAAGCGCCCGACGCCCGCAGCGATATATATTCCGTCGGTGCGACGATTTATTTCCTGCTTACAGGACGCGTCCCCGTCGACCCGCTCGAACGTTCGATCGAACTGCTGGAGGGCAACCGCGATCCGCTCGCTTCGCCGAACTCCATTGATTCGCAGATCGCGCCTGAGGTATCCGACGTCGTGATGCGTGCACTAGAGATCAAACGCGAGAACCGCTTCGACTCGGTGATGATCATGCGACAGGTCCTGCGCACGTCCGTCGTTCGCGCAAAAGAACGCGAGGCGACCGAGGCACAGGATATGAACGAAGCATCAGAGTTGATGCGGAACACGCAGCAGCTCAAAATGCCCGAGGCAGCAGCTCCGCCGCCTGCGATGGCCGCTGAGAAACCAGCGCCGCCACCACCTGCAAAGGCTGCAGAAAACCCGGCACCGGTCGCAGAAAAAGTCGAGAAAGTTGCAAAACCGCAGGGACCGACCGAAGCCGAGATTCTCGCGCAGAAATTGAAAGAGGCGGAAGAGATGCGTCTCGAAGCCGAGCGAAAAATGGCCGAGGCCGAGCGGATGATGCGTGAGCAAGAGGCCGAGCGCGTCCGCCTCGAAGCACAGGCGAAGGCGATCCATTCCTCGACCGAGACCAAGCCGAAAGTCGCCGCCGAAGACGACCTTCTCGGCATCTCGATCGAGCCGGTCAAAACTTCACCGACCGCCGTTCAGCATAACCTTGAAGAAAGTGACGAAGACATTCACCTCTCGATCAAGCCCGCACCGAAGGCGAAGATCGACCTCCGCGAGATAGCGAAAGCCTCAGAGCCGGAGAAGCAGGTCGTCGCCGAAACCAAGCCGGAACCGGCACCTGCCGCTCCAGAAAAGATCACGCAACCGGCGGCCGTAGAGCCCGAGCCGTATCTGCTCGACGAGGTCGAGCACGACTCGTCGAATGATTCGCTTCACGACACGGCGACCGCAAACGCATTTTCCGGATCTTACGTCGTTGAAAGATCGAAGCCCGCGGGCTTGCCGATACCGCTTATCGCCGCCGTCGCGGGTGCGATTCTCATCGTCGCCTTTATCGGATTCATTTTCGTCGGCGGCTCGTCGTCATCTACTCAAGAGCAAGCACCGGCCCAAACTCAGCAGCAGGAAGCCGCTATTCCCGCCGCCCAGTCAGAACAGCAGGCCGAACAGCAGCCAGCGGCTCAGCCCGAGCAGGTGAACACATTTAACGAAACTCAGCCGGTCGTCGAAACACCCGCCGCGGCAACCGAAACGCGTCCGGCAGTAAAACCGACCGCAACGCCGAAGAAAGCACCCGAAGCCGCGAAGACGCCGGCGCCGAAAAAACCCGTCACCGTTGACGATCTGATCAACGACAACTAATCGAGAGTTCTTATGAAACGCCTACCGATCCTTAGCAAAGTTCTTACCGCCGCCCCACTCACAGTGATACTCGCGGTTATCGTGGCCGCATCGTCACTCGCCGTCGCGGCACAGAATCCGGCAAACCCGCCGCTCAGCCTGGCCGATCTTTTGATCGCCCTTCGATCAAAGAAGGCTACACTCGAAGAGCGTAATCAGATCTTGACGCGTGCCGTTACCGACCGCGGCGTCACCTTCGTAAACACCGCCGAGATCGAGAAAGAGCTGCTCGCGACCGGAGCCGATTCCGGCATGATCGCCGCCGTCCGCGCACGCAGCCTCAAGCCGACACCCGCACCGACGCCTATCGCGACCCCGACCCCGGCCGAGTTTTACTCGAAGCGTGCCGACGCCAGCCTCGCAAAGGGCGAAGTCGATTCCGCACTCGCCGATTACAACAAAGCTCTGGAGATCAAGGCCGACGACCCGACGCTTTACGTCAGCCGCGGCAAGGCTCACTTCAGCAAGAAATCTTTCGATCAGTCGGTGAAAGATTACGACAAGGCGATCGAACTCGCGCCGAAAACGGCAGTCGCGTTCCTCAATCGCGGAGCGTCGTATGAGAAGCTCGGCGACGCGAAAAAGGCTCTGACCGATTACAAAGCCGCCGCCGATCTTGACGCGTCGAACGCCACGGCCAAGGCCGATGTAAAACGCATCGAAGACCTGCTCGCCAAAGAAGAAGCCGACCGCAAAGCGAAGGAAGAGGCCGAACGCGCAGAAGCCGCACGCCGCAACGCTCCGCCCGAATTCCTCAACCTCGGCAGCCTCAGCTCGGCCGACGCCATTCGCATGATCACGCCGACCTATTCACCGATGGCCCGCCAATCCCGCGTCGTCGGCAAGGTCACCGTCGAGGTCGAAATTGACGGCGAAGGCAGCGTCACTAAGTCAACCGCAACCTCTGGTCCGGCTATGCTCCGCCAGTCTGCCGAAGACGCCGCCAAACGCTCGAAATTCAAACCCGCCACCTTCAACGGCCAACCCATCAAGGCCAAAGGCGTCATCACCTACAGCTTCTCCCTCTAGCCACCATCGGCATAATTTTCGTCTCCAACTATCCACCCGCCCGCGCGGGTGGTTTTTTGTCCCTCTCGGCTGATGGTGGTTCTCTCTCTTAATTTTCTTGTTCATTCCTGTTCTTCCTGTTCTGTGGTTTCCGAACCAAAACCTAACCACAGACCAAGATGAATAAGAAGAGATAAGATGAACAAGAAGAGGCCGAACAACTCCCCTCCTTACGAAGGAGGGTGACAGCCGCTTCGGCTGACGGAGTGGTTCTCTATTCTTTATCCTTCCCGTTCATCCACCCGCTGAGCATAGAACAGATCAGGGATTACTCTCTTACTCCTCTTGTTCCTTCTTGTTCCTCCCGTTCTGTGGTTCCGACCCAATACCTAACCACAGACCAAGATGAATAGGAAGAAATAAGATGAAAAGAACAAGAAGACGCCGAACAACTCCTCTCCTTACGACGCAGCGATGTCGACGAAGCAGGGAGACGGCCTCTCGTCGACAAGGTTGGTTCTCGTTCCGTGTCTTCTTTTCCTGTTCTTCCCGTTCTGTGGTTCGCCTTTAAGCTCTAAACCACAGAAAAGAAGATCATGAACGAAACAAAACCGAACAAACCTCCCATATTCGTTTGAGCGACTGCTGAAATAGCAAGAATAAAATGACTAACTGGACGTGGAAAGATATCGACGTTGCGGAAACTTAGACCGAATCGTCTTTTGAGTTTCTACCGATGTGAACAGAGAGTTGAAGATACCAATTTCAACTCTCCACTAGCATTGCGAGATCTCGAATCATCTAGCCAAAGCACGTTCGAGAGTCTTTGCCAAATCTTCGTCAAGTTCTTTCAACCTAGATAGATATGTTCTGGCCGTTTCCTTGTCCCCTTTTTGCACGTAGGTCATCGCCACCACCATGACGATGCGTTCAGAGTTCGGTCGGAGTTCAAGTGCTTTTTTGCCGTACTCGATTGCGTCGTCGTAGCGGCCTACGGTGCCTAAGACCATCGCCAACGACATCAAGGTCTCGAAATCATTTGGTTTGAGAACCAATACCTGCTGTATCGTTGCTATCGCCTCAACCCTTTTCCCCGCCGCGACCTGTGCGATTCCAAGGTGGCGAAGGTCGGCCGAATTCTTCGGATCGAGAATCACGGCCTGCTGCAACGCATTGATCGAGTTCTGATATTCGCCCAAACTGAAGTAAGCAAAACCGAGCCCTGAGAAAGGCTCGGCTTTATCGGGCTCGAGCTTGGTAAGGAGATCGAATTCGGTCGCTGCCTCGCGATATTTTCCAGCACGAATGTAATACTCTGCGATGCTCCGCTTGGGACGGAGATCTTTCGGATCCAGCTCAATAGCAAGTTTCAGTTCCTTAACAGCATCCTCATCACGCCCTTGTTTCAGATACGCCGCACCAAGGTTGTTATGGGCGAGGGAATAGCTAGGGTTGATCTTTATAGAGGTATTTAGCTCGGACACTGCTTCGTCAAAACGGCCAAGCATTGTGAGCGCCCAGCCCAGATTGCTTTGCGCGACGTAGTCGCTCGGGTCAAGCGAAATCGCCTTTCTCGCGGATACAACCGCGGCTTCGTGTTGCCCTAACTCGCTCTGGCACCACCCTAAAAATCTATATGCCGCACTGTTGGTCGGATCTTTTGCGATCCCTTGACGAAATAGCACCGCAGCCTCCTTGAATTTTCTGGCCGCAGTAAGCTTTACGCCTTCGTCAAATAAACTTCCCTGAGCAGCGGCAGGTGAGACAGAAAAAAACAAACATGCGACAAAAATTGAGGCGACTTTAAGTTTCATGACGACGGTAATTTCGGAAGTGCTGATGAACTTCCGACAAAGTAGCACCTTTGCCAATTGAGGTAAAGTTTTCGCATGAGATCACAAGCTTCTGGCTCTTAAGTTTAAGGAAGTCGGTGTAGGAACGCGGGAGAAACTTTCGTGTCGGATATTTGTCGGTATGGATACGGTTTGGCGGTGTAAGTCGGAGTTGGGTGTGTCGGGTGAGTGGTCGGCGGCCGGTGGTGATTTGCCCTGATTTTGCCCTCCAAAAAATGCTGCGCCAAATGAAATCTGCTTGGCTCAACTTTTCCTCGTCCGCTCGCTCCGTCTAATCCTTCTCTTCTCGCTGCTTTTCGAAGTCGTCCCAAACAATGTGGCACGCCACAGTCTGCGAGACAAGAGTTAGTAGGCCGAGGTAGTCGAATTAGTCTTGATGCCGGACGCTTCCTGGGCGATCTTGACGCCCACCGAGGCTCCGATGCGGGTGGCTCCGGCCTCGAACATGGCGCGGGCATCGTCGATGCCCTTCACGCCGCCCGACGCCTTCACACCGAGTGCCGATCCGACGGTCCGACGCATCAAAGCAACGTCATCCACCGTAGCCCCGCCCTTGGCAAACCCAGTCGACGTCTTGACGAAATCGGCACCCGCGTTCTTAGAAGCCAGACACGCCCGGACCTTCTCTTCGTCAGTCAGCAAGGCGGTTTCGATGATGACCTTGAGCAATACACCATTCTCGTGCGCCGCCTGTGCCACGGCCCTTATATCATCCTCGACTCCGCAATCGTCACCGGATTTAAGTGCCCCGACATTGATCACCATATCGACCTCTCGGGCACCATTAAAAATCGACCGCCGCGCCTCGAAAGCCTTGACGTCGGGCAGTGTCGCACCCAGCGGAAAGCCGATGACCGTACACACAGGCACGCCGGTTCCCTTCAGAAAACCGGCCGCCTGCTTAACCCACGCCGGATTCACGCATACCGACGCAAAGCCGAATTTTGCGGCCTCTTCGCAGAGTTTTCGGATGTCGGACTCGGTCGCTTCGGGCTTGAGTAGGGTATGGTCGATAAGGCTCGCCCAATCATGCGCCGTCGCCGTTTCGCCGAGCACGACGCCGATCCGCTCGGCTCCCGCATCGACGATCCGCTGTACGTCAGCCGAGCAAAACGTGGCACATTCTTCATCGCCGCCGCCCAGCTTTGACAGCACGAGGTCGGTTATCTGCTCGACCAGTCGATCGTAATTTCCGTCGGTCATCTTCTGTACTCTCGATCGATTGAGTCGATCTTACCTACGCGGTGCTTGTGCCGGTCTTCGCTGATCTCAGTCGTTACAAAGGCTTCGATGATAGACTTTGCCTCATCGAGAGTGACCTGTCCGCTGCCAAGCGTCAGCACATTGGCTCCGTTGTGTTCACGGGAATTTTTCGCGAGAGCCGGTGAATAACATGCCGCCGCACGAACTCCCGGAACCTTATTCGCCGCCATCGCACTGCCGATCCCCGCACCGTCGACAAGCAGTCCAGCGTCTACCTGTTTGCCGCTAACGGCCTTCGCCACAGCATGGGCAAAATCTGGATAATCAACCGAATCGGTCGATGTCGTGCCGAAGTCGCGAACCTGCAGTCCGATCTCGCCAAGCCAGCCTTTCAATTGTTCCTTCATCGGAAACCCGCCGTGGTCGGCACCGATTGCGATCGAGCGTACTTTGAGTCCGATATCCCGGGATTCCTTTGTGATCAGGACGATTCCCTTCTCAGCCACGAGGTCGCCTGCCAGCGGAGTAAACTTGGCATTCGATGCCACGCGAAGCCGTGATCCGGCCTCTAGACCGCGAAGGTCGTCCTCGGTGATCAGCGACTTCGCCGACTCGTCTCGATCCCAATCCCTCGCAGCTTGGGCCTTTAACGAGTTGACGATAACGTGTTCAGTAACCGTCGGCTGGGTCTCGGCGGGCACGGACTTTAGTACCTCGCGAACGAGCGCTCTGACTTTTTCTTTTGTAGCGGGATCGGCAGTGGCCATGTTGTTGAAAATCGGACGTTGATTGAATAGTATTGCTAAAACCTGTCATCAATCAAACCCGGTAAATATGGCATCCGTAACGCAGCAGATGGAACACAGCGAATTCACGAACCCGAATCTCGAAGTCTTGTTTTCGGCCGACCAGATCGCCGCTAGAGTGGCTGAATTAGGCACCGAGATCTCGGCACAATACGTCGATAAAGACCTTGTTTTAGTGGGCGTTTTGAAGGGTTCGAGCGTCTTCCACGCCGATCTGATGCGCGTCATCGATCTGCCGATCACTATCGATTTCATGGCGGTTTCCAGCTATAAGGACGGAACCAAATCGACGGGCGACGTCGAGATCTTGAAGGATCTCAGCAATCCGATCCGCGATAAACACGTGATCGTGGTTGAGGACATTGTCGATACTGGTCTTACCCTGACGCGGCTGTTGGAGATATTAGGTTCGCGTGGAGCAGCATCGATAAGGCTGGCAAGCCTGCTGGATAAACCCGAACCGCGGATCAAAAAGGAGCTGAAAATCGACTACACGGGCTTTGTTATCCCTAATAAATTTGTCGTCGGATACGGGCTCGACGCGGCAGGCCGCTATCGCAACCTGCCGTTCATCGGCGTGGTAAAAGATCCCTCGAAAGCTTAAGCCCCAGTGTAATCTACGGACGGATCGTATCTGCGACGACTGGCGAGTAACCCCTTCGCCATGAAAAACAATGCGAACAGATGAAATCCGAAGCCGAAGAAATCGCGATACCCGAGGGCGATAACCGAGTCGAAAACATATAAAAACATCCCGACGATAAAGGCTACATCTCCGCCCTTCCGCGTCAAATATCCGAACGCCGCAATGACCCCGGCAAAACCAAGATTGATCGCCAGTCCCGCCAATCGCTGAGTTTCAGGCCCCGTGGCAACCAAATGAGCATCGACGTACTGGGTCGAGCCCAGTCCAAAGAACAGGCTCGGGATGCGAAAATAGTAGACCAGCGCAGAGTTGATCACCGCAAGAATCGAAACCCAAAAGAACCAATTGGCCCCGAGCTGCATTTCGCGAACCTTGTAAACTTCGGTAATAGGACCGTTTACTCCCGCAATATTTGCCTGCATGCCTTTATAGCCCTCCTGTAAGATAATTATTAAGGTGACTTTATATTATCATACCGGCTAATTTATCTACTGATACGCCGTAGGACTTAGTCGCTTATGGAACTCTTCAGGTTGACGTGAGTCGCTTGAATCCGTATAATTCAGGGTTTTCGGCTTGAGACGGAAGTCCGTCTTGCCGGTGGGAGATGATAACCAGATGAGTTACGCAGTTATTAAAACGGGCGGCAAACAATTCGCGGTCGAAGAAGGTCAGACTCTTCGCGTCCCGACGATTGCAGGCGACGCCGGTGCAAAAGTTGATGTCGAAGCACTTGTCCTCGGCGGCGGAAAGGACGCAAAGATCGGCGGAGCGACGGTCGCTGCGACCATCGTAGGGCATGGCAAAGGTGAAAAGGTCATCGTTTTTAAGAAAAAACGCCGTAAGCAATATAAGCGCAAGCAAGGCCACCGTCAGGGTTTTACGGAGATCAAGATCGAAAAGGTTTAAGAGTTATGGCACATAAGAAAGGTGTAGGTTCATCACGTAACGGCCGCGATTCGCATGCTCAGCGGCTTGGTTTGAAGAAATTCGGCGGCCAGCACGTACTGGGCGGAAACATCCTCGCACGCCAGCGTGGAACGAAGTGGAAGCCTGGCAAGAACGTAGGACGAGGTAAAGACGATACGCTATTTTCGCTGATCGAAGGTGTCGTTAAGTTTGAAGACAAGGGTCGAAAGGGCAAATTCATCAGTGTATACGCCGCCGGTGCGTCCGAGCTGAAGGCAGTCGCGGTTTAGATATCGAGCAAATAGTTTGGAAAGGCGGTCTATATGGCCGCCTTTTTGTTTGATGAGCGGTTGTTCATTTCTATAAATTGATCAAAATTAGATCACTAAATTTTAGTTTGAGAATTTTTTTGTTTTTGCTGCTTGGTGGATTTCCACAGCTGATGAAAATTCCTCTTACAACTTCCGATCGACACTGACTCAATAAGCAAGCTATCGCACTAAAGTTTCCTCAAATCTTCCACACCTTATCCACAAATTTATCCACAGACTTTTCCACGCCAAGTCTTGAAAGTACGGTAAAATAAGGCCGAAACCTAAAGTATTTTCTACTTGACTATCGAAAAATCGGGTGTAGACTCCAAACATAGTCGAAATTGCTTAAGGGCGTTTTGACCGGTTCTGGGAAAAGCGGCAGGTTGTGGTGACGCAATCGCCGGAAGCATCAAAGGCGGAAACTTAGGTGCTACGATCGCTCAGAGCTGAAGCCGAAAGGCTTGCTAGGTTGGTCTTCGGACGAACCGAGTTGTTCGGATAAAAACGGACAATGCTCTTTGGAATTGATCAGCCAAACGAGTGCAAAAGTCGCTCGCGTTTTCGGACGCTGAGCCTCGTTGCCGGGCACGTAACCGGCGGTGGAGGAAAAGCCACCAAACAAAAAACCTAACGGCACCACGAGTTCTTCGGAATTCGGACATTTAGTGAAAACTTCATGGGTGCTGACCGGAGAAGGCTCCCCGCAGAGTGTCTTCGGAATACAAATCGGCGGTTCGAACGTGTACATGCGAGAACTGCCAAACCTTTGAGAACGTTTCGGCGTTTGAAAAGATCAAAGGCGTCGCTTTGAGCAATCGAAGCGACGCTTTTGAATTTTAAACTCCTGAGAAACTAGAATTAAAGCTTCGTGTTCATTGATCGAGCAAAG
>CADEGD010000053.1 GCA_902826795.1 uncultured Acidobacteriota bacterium
AGCTTGTCGAACTCGGTCACACCGACCGTATCGCTGTTCCAACCCATCAGCGTTTCATACACCGGCTTGATCAAGCGCAGATCGTGTGACACTGCCGGGAAAGTATCGACTCGCCTGCCGTCGATCTCGTAACCCACACAAACCTTGATCTCTTCAAGCGCGTCGAGCACGTCTAGCTTGGTTAGGGCGATCGAATCGAATCCGTTTAGTTCGGCGGCATATCTGGTCGCGACCGCGTCGAACCACCCACATCGACGCGGACGGCGCGTGACCGAACCATATTCATTTCCACGCTCGCGAATCAGATTCGCCATCGATTCCTCTTCGTCCAACATCTCCGTCGGAAACGGCCCCTCGCCGACTCGCGTCGCGTAGGTGCGGACGATCCCAAGCACGCCGGTTATGTGATGTGGGGGAATTCCCGCACCGACCGAGGCTCCGCCGGCAGTCGGGTTCGACGACGTGACGTAAGGGTATGTTCCGTGATCGACGTCGAGCAGCGTTGCCTGAGCTCCTTCGAGAAGGATCTTCTTTTTTGATTTCTTTGCCTCTGAAAGGAAGTGCGAAGTTTCGGCGACAAACGGCCGGAGCCGCTCGATCAGCGGAGTTATCTCGGCCAAGATCTCGTCAGCACGCAGCGGCTGATTGCCGAATAGAGCAATGATTCGGTTAGCCTCCTCGAGATTTCTCTCAACGCGAAGCTTCAGGATGTCAGGCGACAGAGCATCGGCCACTCGGATTCCGCGACGTCCGGCTTTGTCTTCATATGCCGGGCCGATTCCGCGAAGCGTCGTGCCGATCTTTTCATTGCCAAGTCGCTCTTCCGACGTATGATCGAGCGCTCGATGATAGGGCATGATGAGGTGTGCACGTGATGAAACTTTCAGCCGCTCAGGCGTGACCTCGATTCCCTGCTGGGCGATCTGATCGACCTCTTCGAAGAACGCCTTAGGGTCGATCACCATCCCGTTCCCGAGCACGCACGTCTTGTCGGCGTGAATGATTCCCGACGGCAGCAAGCGAAGCACGAAGGCTTTATCGCCAACATAGACGCTGTGTCCGGCGTTGTGGCCGCCCTGATATCGCGAGACGATATCGAACCGATCGGCCAAAAGATCGACAACTTTACCCTTTCCCTCGTCGCCCCACTGAGCGCCGATAATCACAATGATCATAAAATGTTGGGTGTAATCGTCAGTCCTGACTTGAGGTCGGTAATTCGTTGAGGATTACGGCTTATTCTACCAAAGCTTTTCGTCTTCCGCGAGGAGGCCGTAAATCAGGAAGTCGTGCGCTCGTCCGTTTAGAACCTCGGCCTGCCTCAACGTACCTTCGAGCTTGAATCCGAGACGCTCAGGCACGGCGGCGCTTCGAGAATTTTCGGCTGAACATCGGATCTCGACGCGGTTCATTTCAAGATCGTCGAATGCATAATCGATCATCGCTCGACACGCCTTTGAAACGATCCCCTTCCCTTCCTGACGATGGTCGATCCAGTAGCCGATCTCGCAAACTCTCGCCTTCCAGTCCAGCCTATTGAAGCCGGTGGAGCCAACCAATCTGCCGTCAGCGATGAGAGCCAGGCCGAGCGTTTTTCGATCGAGGCGGTCCTTAATACCCTGAACAATAAACTTCCGAGCATCCGCGATCGAGTAATCAGGCGTCATCCACTGCATGTAGGTCTGCAGATGTTCGCGGTTTTCCAGAACGACTTCGAGAGCTTCGTCAACGTCATCTTCACGCCAAGCGCGCATCACGAAACCATCGACCTCAAACTCGGTTTTCAACGCCTCGTCCATTCGTAAAGCTCCACGTATTTTCGCGCGGCGTTTTCCCAAGAATTGTCGACCGCCATTCCGTTGCGTTGTATCTTCCGCCAGGTTTCTTTATCCGCGTAAGCAAATAACGCCTCATATATCTTTTCGAGAAACCGGTCGGCTCGATAGGGGCCAAACTTGAAGCCGTTTCCGGTGCCGCTGGCCGCATCCCAATTCTGCACCGTATCATCCAAGCCGCCCGTTGCACGGACGATCGGCACGGTTCCGTACCTAAGCGAATACATCTGATTAAGTCCGCAGGGCTCGAACTTCGACGGCATCATGAACATGTCCGCACCAGCCTCGATCAGATGAGCAAGCGGCTCACTATATCCGCGATAAATGCCGACGCGGTGCGGTGCACGATCGCGAAGCATCTGCCAAAATTCTTCGTAGCGTTTCTCGCCCGATCCTAGCGAGACGATGAACGCTCCGGCCGCGAGAGCCTCTCCGGCGACCTGCATCATCAGGTGGATCCCTTTTTGTCCGGTCAATCGCGTGATGTTCGCCAGCACCGGCCTGTCTAACTCGACCGGCAATGAAAGGCGTTCAAGCATCACTCGCTTACATTCGCGTTTGCCCGAGAGGTCGTTAATGGAGAAATTTGCCGGCAGTTCGTGATCGGTCGTCGGATTCCACACCTCGTAATCGACTCCGTTTGTTATACCGATCAGTCGGTTTGACCGCTGACGCGTCAGCCAGTCCAAGCCGTAGCCGAACTCAGGGGTCTGGATCTCGTAACCGTAACGGCGCGAAACGGTCGAGAGCACGTCCGACTTTTCGAGCCCCGCCTTCATCGCCGACGCATATCCATTAAATGCAAAAGCGTTTCGAGCGAATTCGGATCCGAAGCCGAACTTCCAAAGCTCGCTCTCGCTGAATCCACCTTGATACGCCATGTTATGGATCGAGAAAACCGTCCGCGTATTTCGCCAATAATCATCCCATCGGCGACGCTCGGCGATCTCGACCGCGGCGAACCCGCAGTGCCAGTCGTTTAGATGAACGATGTCGGGAGCCTCGCCGATCCGCTGCAGCAGAACTAACGCCGCATGATTAAAGAAAGCGAACCGCTCGTGATCCTCGGAATACCCGTAGATAGAGTCACGATGAAACAGCGACGGAGCGTCGATCAGGAAGGTCGGAGAACCGTTCGCCTCACTGTAAAATGCCTTCGCCGGATAGATCCCGCCGCACCAATCGACGTTCAGATCATTAACCGCTGTGTCCCAAAGATACTCGCCCTTTGTCTGCCAATAACAAGGCGTGATCAGCACAGAGTCGACCCCAACTGCCTTCAACGCTTTCGGCAACGCGCCCGCAACGTCCCCAAGACCACCGGTCTTCGAATAAGGCACAGCTTCAGCTGAAATAACCGCTACACGCATATCAAGGTGAACACAGAGAGTTTACAGGCATCCGGCACAAAGACACAAAAAGGCCGGAAAGCGAAAACTCTCCGGCCACTCCAAGGAACTACCTTCAAAACAGGTTAGAAGTTGAACCGAAACATCAGGTCAATGATACGACCGCCCGGATCGTTGGTGGTCGCCGTGTCCACGTACGCAGAACCGTTTGCCATTTGACCAAACGTAGAACCGAAGCCGGTTATAGAGACGACGTCAGCCGCCCAACCGCCAACTCGGAAATTCGGCATGTTGAGAACGTCGAGCGAGGTTACTCGGAGTTCGATGTTGCGTCTTTCGCCCAGGCTGATCTTCTTGATGACCGAAGCATCGAATTTAAAGAACCCTGGTCCATAGGCGATCAGATTGTTGAATCCGCAAGTTCCCCCGACCGCCTGCACACAGTTTCCGAAGCCAGCAGGTGCCAGGAAACGTCCCTGCGGCCCGCCAGTACCGAATGTTGTTCCATAACCGCCATTCGAAGCCGTGTTACCTACACTGATGTCGAATGCCTTTCGAGTGTTGAGAATTACGTCCTCCGGAAGGTAAGTCACGACCTGAATGCCATCGATTGTCGAGTTTTTATATACCCCGATCAATTTTTGGAATTCTTTTCGCGTCATCCCGACCAATTGAACGTTTCCGAACGAGATCGGCGATCCGCTCTGCCACCGGATCGTAGGAAGGATCGACCAACCACCGATAAGGCCGTCTACCAAAGTATTTGAGTTGCTGAAGAAGCTTCGGCCTTTACCGAATGGGACTTCATAGGTAGCGTCCACCTTGAATTGGTGTCGAAGATCGAAGGCCTGAACGTTCTTTGCCAGGTCAAGACCACCTTCACGCTGCGTAAAGTTAGCAAACACGACGCTGCTGGAGGCATACGCGTTGGCTTGAGCCTTGGACCAGACATAGTTCGCCTGAACCCGTAACCCGTCCGAAAGACGCCGACGGACCTCGATAATGCCCGAGTCATACCACGTCTTGTTACTGTTGTCGATGATGAACGATCCGTTCACGCCAGTCGTCGGATTAACATAGAAGAAGTTCACTGGTCGCCCGTTTGCGATGGCGTTGTTTCTCCTGGTCGTACTGTTCTCGAATGCGGTTCCGCTGAACGTAAAAGGATTAGGGTTGTTTCGGGACAGAGCTGTCACGAGTACCGAATTGTTAAAGTTCGCTGCCGTGTAGTTGCCGGGAACGAGAGCCGCTGCCTGCAATGCGGCGGCACTTCCGAAATTGGCAAAATAGGACAGCATTATCGGCAACGGATTTGTACCAGTTCCCGGTCCACGGTAGGCGAAACCGCTTGAAGCAAAACCGTTCTGAATGTTCTGGTAAAGGTTCTGTTGTGCAAGGGCGAATTCTGCCGCGAATCCATTCTCAACCATGTTGAATTCGTTTATGTTGTACTGCCTCTGCAGATCGGTTCCCCGATTACCCACATAACGAAACTCGACAACGGTATTCTTATCCAGCTCACGCTGATAGCCGAAACTAAATGAGTTGACAGTGCCGGTCTTTAGATCCGGAGAAAAAGCATTCGTTGAGTTATTGACCGTCAGAGCTATCGGAAAACGCGGTGCAGTGCCGATAATCGGACTGCCGTTTAACGAGTTGAGTGGCGTCAGGTTGGGGTTATTAACATCTCGCAAATGCGTACCCAGCTGGAATGTGCCAGCACCGGACGTTGTATTTCTCGACATTGGCAACGAACCGCCCGGATTAGAGCCGTTAATGCTTTCGAGCAAGTTGGCTCCTTCACGAACGAACGAGACCGAATATCCCCCACGAAATACACTCTTGCCCTGACCGCCGAAGAGGAATTTTCCAATTCCGCTGTCACCGAAGTCGGGGCTCCAAACAACGCCTACAGTCGGAGCAAAGTTGTTGTAATCGCCTGGATACGCTTCGTCGCCGATCTCAAGCGCCACGACGCGCGGAGCAGTTCCGGTTAAGATTCCAGGCTTGAAAATATTCCCAGCACCAGAAAGCCCGTATACCTGATCGAAACTTTCAAGCCGCGTATAGTTTCCAAAGCTTTTAGCGATCCACGGCGATTGCGGCTGCCATCTCACTCCGTAATTTAGAGTAAAGTTCGAAGTCATTTTCCAACTGTCTTGAACGTAAAGTCCATAAGTTGTCTGTTTCGCCTTACGGAAAAGAGGTCCGTTCTCGACATACTTTCCGTCCTCGCCAAGATATGCCGTCGTTGCGTAACTAAGAATCCGTCCAACTAAAGTCGCGTACAAGCCGCGAGCGGTGGCTTGCTGGGCGGTAGTCGAACCAGGCATCGTAGTGGCGTTGAACATATTGAACGCCGTCGTCTCGCTTGAATCAATACCGAATCCCACCGAAGGTACGATCCTATTATCGGCACTTCCAAGCGATCGAATAATCTTATACTGTCCGCCGAAACTGATGCTGTGATTTCCCCAAAGCCATGTCACGTTATCCGTGAAATCATACGTCGGTGTCGATCTCGCACTTTTGCTGTTGAGAGCAACGGGAGAGGTGATTCCCGCCGCGTCGACGCCAAGCAGGTAGCCTCGCATGTAATCGAAATCCGCCGATGAGATGGTTTCGAAAAAGGACGAGTCTCCGAACGACGTCGCGTATCGGGCCTCATTGACGATGTTGCGCGTCAGCGTTGAGCGGACTGCAAAGGAGTTAGAGTTTCTCTCGGAACCCTGACCGTAGGTCGGGAAACCGGGGTATCTCGGCTCAACAGAATTGAGAAAATCAGTTCCCGGATAGAACCGCTGCCGATTGAAAACGAGTTCCAAACTGTGATTCTTGTGAACGTTGAAATCGAAACGCATTGCCAGAAACTTGCGCTTCTGGTTTCCAGTCGGGCTGAACGTGTAAGTTTGGTAACTCGGTTGTCCCGAAATTGGGGTTAACGTGCCTTCAGTTCCAACTGCAGAGCGAATACGGCTTAAGACGGCCGCAACCGTCGGGTCTGGCGTTGATAACTGTCCATTTGCCTGCGCGATGCCGTACACGTTTACTCGCTGAGTAACACCGGCGGAAACGTATGAGTAGAATCCATTCTGCGCGTCGGGAGTCAAAACCGTTCGTGCTCGAGTAAGCGATTCAGGTTGGCGAAACTCTTCGTAGTTGAAGAAGAAAAACGCCTTGTCTTTGCCGGAGTTTAGCCACGGTCCACCGCCATCACCGACGTTCGGGAATGGAATGGGCCCTCCAAAGCGACCGCCATACTGATTCAAGCGGATCTTCTGACGATATGCCTCGCCACTCGTGTCGCGCTGGCCTTCGCGATTCTGATAAAAGTAGTTTGCGTTTAGGCTCTCATCTCGATGCTGCCAGAATACACCGCCCGTGTAATCGTTATTCCCTCGACGAGTAATAAAACGAAGTTGTACTGCACCGTCTCCAGCACTCTCGGCTCCAGGATTGGCCGTCGATACGGTTACTTCTTCGATCGCATCGAGTCGGGGTCGCACGTACGTGAAATATCCATCTGATGAGCGAAGGAGGTTGTCCTGCACGTCGACGCCGTCGATCGAGATACTCAAAGCACCTTTGGGCAGGCCGTTGATAGAAGCCGAACGCGGCCGGCCGACTGTCGCCGTTCCGGGAAGCAAAGCAACCAAGTCGAGAGCATCTCGCGATGCGATAGGGGTTTCGACTATCTGCCTTCCGGTTATGGTCGTTCCTACGGTTGCGGTTTGGGTCTGAAGAACCTCGCCACCGCTCGTTACAACAACGGTTTCCGAAACTTCACCCGTCTCCAGTGTAACGTTCACTGTGCTCGGCAGGCCGACATCGACCTTAACTTCCTCGACAACCGAGCGCTTAAAATTCGGAGCTGTGGTGGTAACCGAATACATTCCCGAAGCTACCGACGGAACGCGGTAGATGCCACTGTCGTTTGTAACGACCGTGAACTCCTGACCGCCTGCGCCCTTGATAACGACGGTTGCATTCGGAACCGCCGCCCCGTTAGCGTCGACCACCGCACCGGTGACCGAACCCGTTGTTTGCGCGACAACAAAAGCCTGGCAGGCAAAAAGCACAAAAAGTGCACCTGCAAGGCTCATTGCGAGTCTTTTCATTTGTGTCCTCCAAAATGTAGCAATATTTACCGATCAATATTCAAAGCTGAATAATGCCGACCCGCTTGATCTGGTACTACTGGAGCAACCAATGCTACTTGGTTTCTTGTATAAAAAGGGAACTGTACAGATTCAAGGCAATATACGTGCCGTTTCAGTTGTGGCGATAAGTTATTGACTACTGGAGTAAAATAGTCAGCGGCAGAGGACGTCTATAGAAATTTGATTGGAAAAATAGAACTAAGATTCAAATTTTTGAATTTTTCCTCGCAGCCCCCAATTTTAAAAAAGTCGCCGGACATTAAAACAGTCCGGCGACTCATTTTTTTTGCGAATCCCGCGAGCTTAGGTCTGCATTGACGCTAAGAATTCGGCGTTCGTCTTGGTCTTGCCGAGGCGTTCGAGGACGACTTCCATCTGCTCAACAGGCGAGAGCGGGTTCAACACACGCCGCATGACCCAAACGCGGTTGAGGTCTTCCTTGCCGATAAGCAGTTCCTCTTTACGGGTGCCCGACCGCTGGAGATCGATCGCCGGGAATAGACGTTTGTCGGAGAGGCGTCGGTCGAGGTGAATTTCGGAGTTACCCGTTCCCTTGAACTCTTCGAAGATAACGTCGTCCATACGCGAGCCGGTATCGATAAGGGCAGTAGCAATGATCGTCAGCGATCCGCCTTCCTCGATGTTTCGAGCCGCGCCAAAGAATCGCTTCGGACGCTGGAGGGCGTTCGAATCGATACCACCCGAGAGGATCTTACCTGACGGCGGCACGACCGCGTTGTGTGCACGCGCGAGACGCGTGATCGAGTCCAGCAGAATGACGACATCGCGTTTGTGTTCGACGAGACGCTTGGCTTTCTCAATAACCATGTCGGCAACCTGAACGTGGCGCGTAGGCGGTTCGTCGAAGGTCGATGAGATGACCTCGCCGCGAACCGACCGTTGCATATCCGTAACTTCTTCGGGACGCTCATCAATAAGCAATACGATCAACGTTGTTTCCGGATGATTTTCCGTGATCGAGTTCGCGATCGTCTGCAACAGCATCGTCTTACCGGTACGCGGCGGAGCGACGATCAACGCGCGTTGGCCTTTACCGATCGGCGTGACGAGATCCATCACGCGGGCCGCAATGTTGTCCGGCCCGATCTCCATCTTCAGCTGCTCATCCGGATATAGCGGCGTCAGGTTGTCGAAGAAGATCTTCTCGCGAGACTGTTCGGGAGCCTCAAAGTTGATCGCCTCAACTTTGATAAGTGCAAAATATCGTTCGCCTTCCTTCGGCGGCCGGATCTGCCCGGAGACTGTGTCGCCGGTTCGCAGGTCAAACTTGCGTATCTGCGACGGGCTTACGTAAATGTCGTCGGGACCCGGCAGATAGTTATATTCCGGAGCACGCAGGAACCCGAATCCATCTGGCAGGGTTTCCAAAACGCCCTCGCTGAATATCAATCCGCTTTTTTCAGTCTGAGCTGCCAAAACTTTAAAGATCAATTCCTGCTTGCGAAGCCCGGTTGCCCCTTCGATGCCCATTTCCTTAGCGATATGCGTCAGCTCGCTGATAGACATATCCTTAAGGCCGGCGAGGTTCAGCATTTCCTGCTTTTCTCCGCCCTGCTTCTCTCTACGGCCGTCGCCCCTCGGCGATTCCTTTCCGTTACCTGATTCGGCTTGGGAAGCCTCACCGTTGTCAGATCGGACGGCTGCGGTTTCTTCGCCGTCTACGGTGTTTTCGATGTCGTCTCCGCCTTGGCCGTCGTCAGGTCTGGCTGCCTTCGGCTTGCGGGATGTTGTGGTTTTAGTTGCCATGGTTGTGCGCTGCTATATGTTGATGTTGGTTGATTCCACGCTTTAAGGTTTCAAAGGTTCGGCAGGCCCTGCTTAGAAGGTTTGAAAACGAATGGTGGAGCTAATCGTATGGATTAAGTTTGTAGCAATTACAAATGAAACAAGCCTTGAGTCGCCTCAAGAACCCTTGAAGTTTTAGGGATAGGTATTTTCTACTACAAAAAAAGGATTAAAGCAACTAGATTTTCACGTTTTCATGGATATCGAGAGACGGCTGACTGTATCGATTTCCAAACGTCGTCTCGTCCTTTACCCGTCTCGGAAGAGTGGGCGATCACCTCGCTGAACTTTAAAGCCAGACGAATCGCTTTCAGCTGCTTCGAGAGTTGATTTGCCCCCAGCTTGTCCGCCTTTGTCGCAACGGCCATGTGCGGCTTTCCATTGAAGTTCAACCATTCGTTTAGCTGCAGGTCAAGCCTCGTCGGTTCGTGGCGGGAGTCGATCAGCTGAACGCAAAGCACCAACTGGTCGCGCTCAGACAAATATTCTTCCGCCATCACGCCCCAGTCCGCCCGCATCGATTTTGAAACTTTGGCGTAACCATAACCCGGCAAGTCAACGAAGTAAAAGTCTTCGTTGATGAGAAAATAATTGATCGATTGGGTTCTGCCGGGCGTGTTCGAAGTACGAGCCAAGCCCTTACGCAGGAGCAGCGAATTGATCAGCGAAGACTTACCCACATTTGAACGGCCAAGAAACGCGATCTCAGGCCGACGATCGTCGATCCAGTGTTCGTGCGTGAAAGCACTCTTAACAAATTCGGCTGACGTGACCTTCATCTACAAAAAATTAAAAGCCCCGCCCTGCGAGCGAGGCTCACTTAAACTCATCCAAACAACTACACCAGTGAAGTTCGCACTTCCGGCGCGGCGACGTCCGGGTTCCAAAGCAGCGGAGTATCCGATCCGGCCTTCGTTACTTCGCCGTCAAGAGCATACTTCAACACCTCATCAACTGTGTCTACGAGGTGAATAGTTAGATCATCCCGAACTTCCTCCGGCACGTCCGCAAGATCCTTCTCATTCTCTTTGCAAAGAACCAGCGTTCGCAGTCCAAACCGATGGGCAGCAAGAAGTTTCTCTTTGACACCGCCGATCGGCAGCACCTTTCCGCGGAGGGTGATCTCTCCCGTCATCGCCACGTCATGACGAGCCACACGTCGGGTTAAAGCCGATACCATCGCGGTTGCGATCGTGATGCCGGCACTCGGCCCGTCTTTGGGGATCGCACCTTCAGGTACGTGTATGTGAAGGTCCTTCTCGCGAAAATCCTTAGGATCGATGCCAAGAGCCTCAGCCCTTGAACGTACGCAAGTTAAAGCTGCCCTGGCGGACTCCTGCATCACCTCGCCAAGCTTACCGGTCAGCGTCACCTCGCCCTTACCAGCCACCAGCGTCGCTTCCACTTGAAGAACGTCTCCTCCAACTTCGGTCCAGGCTAAACCGTTAACCAAGCCGATCTCGCTCGTCCGGGCGATATCCTGTTTGCGGAACCGGATCGTACCGAGCAGTTCTCTAACCTTCTCCGAGCCGATAACTACTTTGAAGGTCTCCTTGTCCTCAGCGGCAACAAATTTCCGAGCGATCTTTCTAAGGCACGACCCGATCTCGCGTTCAAGATTTCGAACGCCAGCCTCACGCGTGTAATGACGTATGATCTCAAGTATGCCGTCATCGGTGAAAGTAACTTTTGCAGAGTCGACGCCCGTGTTCTCACACTGCTTGGCGATAAGATGCCGCTTCGCGATCTCGACCTTTTCCCGCTCCGTGTATCCCGACAAATTCAGGATCTCGAGTCGATCCTGAAGCGGCGCCGGAATCGTGTGAAGCACGTTGGCCGTCGCGATGAAAAATACATTCGAAAGGTCGTAATCGACATCAAGATAGTGATCGCGGAAAGTGTGATTCTGTTCGGGGTCAAGAACCTCGAGCAGGGCCGCCGACGGATCGCCGCGGAAATCTCTTCCGAGCTTATCGACCTCGTCAAGAAGGATCACGGGGTTGACCGTGCCGGCACGCTTCATCAATTGGACGATCTGGCCAGGCAATGCTCCGATGTAGGTGCGCCGGTGTCCGCGAATCTCGGCCTCATCATGAACACCGCCGAGAGCCAACCGAACGAACTTTCGTCCCGTAGCGTTCGCGATCGATTTTCCGAGCGAGGTCTTACCAACTCCCGGAGCGCCAACAAAACAAAGTATGGTTCCTTTCGGATTCTTTACCAGCTGCCGAACCGCTAGAAACTCCAGTATGCGTTCCTTGATCTTATCCAAGCCGTGGTGATCTTCGTTGAGCGTATCCTCCGCTTCCTGAAGGTCATTGAGTTCTTCGGACCGCTGCTTCCATGGCACGTTTACCAGCCAGTCGATGTATGTTCTCGAAACCGTGCTTTCCGCAGACATCGGCGGCATCGCTTCAAGCCGCGACATTTCCTGCAAGGCTTTGTCTCTCGCCTCGACAGTCATGCCAACGTCGTCGATCTTCTTCTTCAGATCTTCGAGTTCAGCCTTGTCGTCTTTTCGTCCAAGCTCCTTGTGAATCGCTTTGATCTGCTCATTCAGATAGTACTCGCGTTGATGCTTGTCCATCTGCTTCTTGGTACGAGCATGGATCGCGCGATCAAGCTGACGTTTCTCGATCTCGGCTTCAAGCACTTCAACAAGTCGCTGAAGTCGTTCAGGAACCGATACCATTTCAAGAAGAGCTTGTTTCTCTTCAACGCTGATGCGGAGATGTGACGACATCGAATCCGCGATCTGAGCCGCCGAGATGCCGCGCAGGGACGCGTGAAGAGCGTCGGTATAGGCATCCGGTGAAACGCGAAGAAGCTGCTCGACGAGGCCGTGCATCTTCTGCAGCAGGCCGTCAGTCCGATACCCCGATTCGTCGACTGACGCTATCTTTCGTACATGCGCGTGAAAAACGCCTTCGTCGTCCTGATCGATCCTTACCGATTGCCCGCGTTCGCGTCCTTCGACGACGACCTTGATCTGCCCGTTATCCTGACGCTGGGCCTGAAGGATTCGTCCGATCGTACCGATGGCGAATATTTGTTCAGAATTAGGTTCATCGATCGTCGCATCGTGCTGAGTCGCTAGAAATATATCTCGCTCGCCAGACATCGCCTCCTCGAGAGCCTTGACCGAGCTTGGCCGGCCAATCTTGAATGCGACTTTCGTGAACGGAAAAATTACGACGTCGCGGATAGGCACCATCGCATATCGCTTAATGTCCGAGGGCATCTGATCACTAAATTCCTGCATAGGATTGGGGTATCAAAGGATCGCGAACGAACTATCTGTACGGAATATGGGTTGATTCAATTAACGCAAAATATCCGGGCAATTGCAATTGTCTTTCTACGACACTCCACATTCGAAGAGCGCGAATTTGCCGTCAGTAAACGACGATTCGACCCGTCATTCTAGAAAAAGTTAGAAGGAAAAGAATCTAGACACAATTAAGCCCATATATGATCTCCTTTCGAATATTTTCAAATCAAAAAGCGACGATGTCTTGATTATACATCGCCGCCCAGTGTTGATGACAGTTATATTTGGATGTTACGCAGCTTCCTCGATCCGCGGCCCGATTACGTCAAAAACCGGGGCCTTACGTTCGATCATATCTTTGGTGATCACAAGCTCCTTGACCTGCCTGTCGGATGGCAAATGATACATGGACTCGAGCAGTAGTTCTTCCATGATCATCATCAATCCGCGAGCTCCAACCTTTCGTTTGTGGGCTTCGAAAGCGATCGCCTTCAACGCGTCTTCGGTAAACTTCAAGCCGATGTTGTCGAACTCAAACTTCCGCTGATACTGCTTCACGAGCGAGTTCTTCGGTTCTGTAAGTATCTGAACCAGGGCCGCTTCATCCAAAGGTTGAAGAGTTCCGACGACCGGCAGGCGTCCAACGAATTCCGGGATCAACCCGTAATGCATAAGGTCTTCCGGTTCCAGCTTCGTAAACGCTTCGGTCTGACGCATTCGACTCGACTTAATATCCGCCTGGAATCCGAGCGACTTGTTACGAAGCCTTTTCTCGACTACTTTCTCCAATCCTATAAATGCGCCGCCGCAGATGAACAGAATATTGGTGGTATCGAGCTGCGTGAATTCCTGTTGCGGATGTTTGCGTCCGCCGCCGGTCGGGATGTTCGCGACCGTACCTTCAAGGATCTTTAGAAGGGCCTGTTGAACACCTTCACCCGAAACGTCGCGCGTGATCGACGGATTGTCATCCTTGCGGCAGATCTTGTCGATCTCGTCGATGTAAATGATTCCCTGCTGGGCCTTCTCGACATCATTGCCGGCCGACTGCAAGAGACGAAGGAGTATATTCTCGACATCCTCACCAACGTATCCGGCTTCCGTCAGGCTCGTCGCGTCAACAATGCAGAACGGTACGCTGAGTATTCTCGCTAAAGTTTGAGCGAGCAGCGTTTTTCCCGTTCCGGTCGGGCCGATCAATAAAATGTTTGATTTTTGAAGCTCGACGTCCGACCGTCGCTTATTTATTTCGAGCCGCTTGTAATGCTGATAAACTGCGACCGCCAAACGCTTTTTCGACTCTTCCTGGCCGATAACATAATCGTCAAGGTGAGCTTTTAATTGGTGTGGCTTTGGGAGTGCGGACCGTGAAGTCGCCTGCTCCTGCTGCTCGTCGTCATTGATTATCTCGTTACAGATATCAATGCACTCATTGCAGACATAAACCCCCGGACCTGCGATAAGTTTCTTTACGTCGTTCTGCGACTTACCGCAAAACGAGCAGTTCAGCAATTCTTCCGGTCTTCGAAAATTCGCCATGGGAAATTATTTGGCAGCGTCTCTGTGTTCTATCACCTCGTCGATTAAACCGTAATCCTTAGCCTGTAGCGGTGTTAGGATACGATCACGCTCGACATCCTTCTCGACCTGCTCAAACGACTGTCCACTGTGATTCGCAATGATCCGCGAAGTCATCTCGCGCATGCGAAGGATCTCTTCAGCCATGATGCGAACGTCGGTCGCCTGGCCGGACGCTCCGCCCGACGGCTGATGGATCAGAATGCGGGCGTTCGGCAACGCAAATCGCTTACCTTTCGCTCCGGCGGTCAAAAGCAATGCGCCCATCGATGCACATTGACCTACGCAGATCGTGGTGCAGTCGTTCTTGATGAACTGCATCGTGTCGTAGATCGCCATCCCGGCCGTGATCGATCCACCTGGCGAGTTGATGTACAGATTGATGTCGCGCTCCGGATCTTCAGCTTCAAGAAACAGAAGCTGAGCAACGATCAAGTTAGCGATCTGATCATCGATCGGCGTGCCGATGAAGATGATGCTGTCCTTAAGAAGCCGCGAATAAATATCGAACGCCCGCTCGCCTCGCGACGTTTGTTCGACGACCATTGGAACTAGTGCCATAACTTTATCTCTTCAGGTATAAGATGAACTCGAACGCGTTAAACAGTTGCGATAACTGCCGATTGCAGATTCTACAACCGGCAACCCGCATTTCAAAATCTATTCCGCAGACTTTGATTTCGCAGTCTTCTTTTTGGTTTCCTTCGGCTCGTCAGGCTTAGCCTTGAGCGCTTTCTGCTTTGCCGCTTTCTTCGGTTTCTCTTCTGTTTTAACTTCCACTTCGGATCCAGAGGCAACATCACCAAGTGAATCGTCTACCCACGGGCCATCAGTAACCTTAGCTTTTGCGATCAGTGCCTCAATCGACTTGCGCGTTTTGAGATTATTCTCGATCGTCGCGGTTCCGCCCTGTTTCGCGAGCGACTCCAGTACCTCTTCCGGCGTCGAGCGGTAGTATTCGGCAAGTTTGCCGACCTCCTCATCGATCTCCTCTTGCGAAACCGACACCTTCTCCGCCTCTGCGATCTTATCGAGCAGCATCGCCCCGCGAACGTCGCGCTCAGCCTGAGTCCGCATCTGGTGATAGGCCATCTCGATGAAGTTGCTCTCGACGTTGTTAAGATCGACTCCTCTCTGCTGGAGATCACGAGCAAAATTGTTGAGAAGATTCCGAGCCTGATTCTCGATTAACGCGTTCGGTACTTCGAACGCATTTTCCTCGATCATTTTCGCGATGGCATTGTTACGAACCCGGGCATCCGCATCCGAATTCGCATAGCTCTCAAGGTCGGTACGAAGTTTCTTTCGAAGATCAGCCAGCGAATCGTATCCCTCGTCTAAACTCTGGGCCCACTCATCGTTTAGCTCCGGAACTTCCGACTTTCCTACGGACTTGATCTTTGCCTTGTAGTGAAGAGTCTTCCCGGCGAGTTGAGTGGCTGAGAAATCGTCCGGATACGAAACCGTGAAAGCTTTCTCGTCGTCCACGTTTACACCAACAAGATTTTCGGTGAACGCCTTTTCGATGACCTCGTCTCCTAGCACAACTTCAAGGTCGTCCGCACGGATCGGCTCGCCATTCGGATCGTCATCGAATACACCTTCCAAATCAGCGATCACGGTATCGCCGATCTCAGATGCTCGATCTTCAACCGGAATCAACGCCGCCTCTTGATTCAGCCGGTTAGCGATCAGGTCTTCAACCTCGCCGTCTTCCACCGGCTTAACGCGACGCGTCACCTCTATACCGTCATACTTCGGCGTCGGGATCTCCGGCATCACCTCGACGTGAACGTGCAGCTTGATCGGCTCGCTCCCGCTAACTTTTACATTCTCGACGTTTTCAACATGAAGCTGCGGCTCCGTCAGTGGATGCAGGTCGTGTTCGCGGATCGCAGCAGTTACCTGATCCGGCAATACGAGCTGAAGCACTTCGTTTTTGATCTCTTCCTTGAACCTGAGCCGAACAACATCGAGCGGCGCAAAGCCTTTCCTAAATCCCGGCACGTTCGCCCGATCGACGTAACGCTTCGAAACCTTTCCGTAAGCTTCCTTCAAAACGGCCGGATCGACCTGTATATGAAGCTCTTTCTGAGTCGGGGAAATTTCCTTTAATTCGCTATTCATCTGCTGACGAAAGGATATCGAACGGGTAGGTAAAAGTCGAACGGGCCTGAATGCAGAGGCCCACGCGTAAACAAGGGCGTAACTCTCGACTTGGATGTTACGCCATTGCTTACAGGCGGGCCTCTGCAAAAACTTGGTGCCGAGGACAGGAATCGAACCTGCATGTCTTTCGACGCTAGATCCTAAGTCTAGTGCGTCTACCAATTTCGCCACCTCGGCAAGTAAGAGTGACGGCTTCAGCCGTTTGCACTAACGAACTTTTGAAAAGCCGTTACGCGAACGCCTAAAGGCGTCACTCTTACGATAAATTTATCCAAGGCTTGGCGAAAAGTCCACCAGCTACTTGTTCAAATACTTCCGGTCGTACTCTTCCCAAGAAAGGCTGAAATCGCGGTCTTCCATAAGGCTTCCGGCCGAACCGCCGCCGATATACTTCTGCTCGGCACGTTTGAACAGCTTGTAGCCGCCGTAGCCGATCGCTCCCAAAACGCCGATAACCAGTCCGTACCAAAGCAGCGAAGTAACCAGGCCAAATAGCCAGAAGAACAGCATCACACCAAAAATCAGCCCGAGGATCGCCATCACCAACTTGATCAACTTCATCGCAAAAACCTCCGTTGAAGAGATGTACGAAATCCTGAAGGCTATGTTCAGCGAAACTGAACGCGTATCGTATAATCGCCCAAAGGCAGAAACACGACTGTTAAGAAGTGTGTCCAAGGTGGCCGATAGCCCACCTGAAAGTGTAATGCCGCTCTGATTTCTGATGATCATCTCAGCCATATCCGAAGCCCTAGTGTCCGAGCTTTCCGGTCTGTCGACCGCCGACGCGACCGACGTCACGCACGACTCTCGACAAGTCCGCGAGGGGACGCTATTCGCCGCGATAAAAGGTGCTACCGTCGACGGCCATCGGTTCATCGACGATGTGATCCGACGCGGTGCAATCGGGATTATCTCGGAATACGATCCGCCGGAAGGATTCGTTGGAGCATGGCTCAAAGTCGCTGGCACTCGAGTCGCTCTCGCCAAGGCCGCGTCGATCATCAATGGCGAGCCGTCACATGAGCTCGATCTTGTAGGCATAACGGGAACGAACGGCAAGACGACGACAACGTACCTTTGCTACGCATTAGCCGAAGCTGCGGGTGTGAAGCCTGCGATGCTGACCACCGTCGAATATCGGATCGGTGACAAGAGCGAAGAAGCGATCCGCACGACGCCGGAAGCGTCGGACACTAACCGATTTCTTAAGCAGGCTGTTGACGCCGGTTGCGGATTCGCCGCGATGGAAGCTTCGTCTCAAGCTATCGACCTGCATCGCTGCGATTGGCTCCGATTCCGCGTCGCCATCTTCACAAATCTCACGCAAGACCATCTCGATTATCACGGCACGATGGAGAATTACTTCGATGCAAAGAAGAAACTCTTCGACGGCCGGCTGGGCGAAAAACCGGGATCAAGCGTGATTAATGTTGACGATGAGTGGGGAGCGAAGTTGGCAGCGGAATTGAAAGCCAATGGTCAGCGAGTTGTGACGATCTCGCAAACTCAGTTGGAACCGCCCGTGGTAACGGGTGGGCTGGCCAAGCCGGAGGAGAATGAGACGCAGGCCTCCGGCGGCTCCTTCGCCGATCTCACCGCCGAAAACATTGAGGTCTCGCTTCTCTCCGGCACGACCTTCACGCTCAAGACTGTCCACGGCGAACGACAGGTCGGCTCACCGCTTGTCGGCCGTCCTCACGTTTACAACATGCTGACCGCGACCGCCGCCGCACTCGAACTTGGCTACGATCTAGACTCGATCGTCAACGGACTCGCGAAATGCGTCGGAGCTCCCGGAAGATTCGAACGCGTTCCACACGATGGCGACTTCGCGGTCGTTGTGGACTACGCACACACCGACGATGCCCTGCTCAACACGCTCAAAACTGCCCGAGCGCTAACTGATGGCCGCGTGATAACGGTCTTCGGCTGCGGCGGCGATCGCGATAAGTCAAAACGTGAGCCGATGGGCAGAGTCGCGGGCGAAAACAGCGACATTGTGTTCATAACGTCCGACAATCCGCGCACGGAAGATCCGCTAAAAATAATCGAGGCGATCGAGGTCGGAGTTAAGGCATCAGGAAAGAATTTTCGATCTATCTCAGATCGGCGACTGGCGATCCGCGAAGCCGTCAAAGAAGCAAAAACCGGCGATGTTGTTATCATCGCCGGCAAAGGACACGAAACGTATCAAATCGTCGGAAATGAAAAATTTCACTTTGACGATCGCGAGGTAGCGGCAGAGGCCATCGCCGCCCGCGAGCATTGATCTATCTGCCGAGCGCTTCCTCCTCGCCCAGCAGATAGCTTCTCAGCACGTTCCGCTGTGCTTCCGACACGCGAGTGAAATTCGCCGCAAACCCGATCTCATAAACATGATTTGTGACGGTGCCGATATACTGCACCTTCATTCCGTCTCCGATAGGAAGAAACAGCCCGACCTCATCCCCGTCCTCGACTTCAATTCCAGTAAGCACAAAACATCCGCCCTCGCTGAGGTCGCTGATAGTACCGGGATGACGTTCGCCCGAACGCTCCCATTCGATATCGATAGTCACCGTAAAACGCCTCGCGCTTCGCCTGTCGCTGCTACGCCGCCTGTCCGCCGTTTCCTTCTTCGTCATTACCGCGATCCTCCAAGCCATTCGAGCCTTTACTATTTAAGTAGAAATAGACCGGTAATCCCAGAATTATCAGCCCAATGCCGATCAACGAGCTCTTCGGCGAACTCATTATCGTGTTGATCAGAAGCCAGCCGGTCACAAACAGGAAGATCACCGGAACTATCGGATATCCCCAGGCTTTGTAAGGCCGCTCGGCATTTGGATACTTGCTTCTGAACACAAAGATCGACGCGGTTACGAGGCCGTAGAATATCCACGAACCGAAAATGACGTAATCCGTGAGTGTGTCGAAAGAACCCGACAGAGCAAGAATCGAAGCCCACAAGCCCTGAAACAGGACGGAGTTTACCGGCACGCTGTTGATCGAAAGCTTTTCGAAGAACGGGAACATCTGTCGATCTTTCGCCATCGCATACGGTATTCGTGATCCGCTGAGGATCGACGTATGCAGCGTTCCAAGCGACGACAGCATCAGGCCGATTGTAAAGACCGCAACCGCCGCACCTGTCGCAACCGACGCAACATCCGCCGCAAAGAACTTACCTACGACCACCGCGGCGACCGAACCGTCTTTAGAAACAGACGCGATCGTAGTCGGATCAAGCACCCAGAAATACGCAACGCTGGCAAAAACATAGAGCAGGATTATCAACAGCACGCTTCCGATGATCGCGAGCGGGATATTCCGGTTCGGATCTTTCACTTCACCCGCAACGTACGTGAGATTGTCCCAGCCATCGTAACCCCACAGAGCCCCGAGCATGGCCGCCGCGAAACCGGCGAAGAAGCTGTAGTCCGGCGATCCGAAGGTCACTGTCGAGCCGACACCTTCGCACGTGCCGCCAGTCGCCGCCAGCGAGAAATTCGCCAAACCGCCGCCTGTGACAAAAAGAAAAGCTCCCGCCGCAACAAAGATTACTAAGGCGATCTTAACGAAAGTAAGAAACGTCGCGATCTGCCCGGAAAGAGCCACCGACAAGCAGTTCAGCGTGGTGAAAATGATTATCACCATCACTGCAATGATCTGAAGCGTTGTAAACTCGAACGGCACTCCCAGGATCGACGTGGAAAAGAGCGTGCTTTTTAGGCCTCCGCCCAGATAGTCATTTACGGCTATCGCAAAAACGACCGCGACACTTGCCTGAGCGCCCGTTTTTGCTATAAAGATTTGCATCCAGCCGAATAAAAAGCTCGACACCTTGCCGAACGAATCGCGCAAGAAAACATACGGACCGCCCGCTTCCGGTTTCATGGCCGTCAACTCGGCGTACGTCAACGCTCCCGCCAACGACAATATTCCAGCCGCGACCCACGCCATGATCACCCAAAACGGCTCGCCGACATTACACGTCATCACGCGAGCTTTCAGGAACACTCCGGTTCCGATCACGTTGCCGATGATCACCGAAATTGCCGCGACCAGTCCGAGACCTCGAACCAGCTTGTATGTCTCCGAATTCATTGCCATAAAGTTTTACGAGAGAGGCTGTGAAGCGGTTTGTTCCGAACATCTTACGCGAAATCGCAGCGAACGCGAAATTATCAGGCGCAGTCCGGCATGCTAAGATTTCGAAGTGCAGGAACTCGACATCTCCTCCGATGAGTTGGTCGACCGTCTTCTAACAATAGGCGGCGTAGGTTTGTGCATTCTCGATAGCTGCGGGGTCGGCCATCTCAACTCACATCTCTTGTTGGCGGGCATCAAGCCGACAGAAATGATCGTTTCCGACGACGCAGACAACGCACTGCAAACGCTCGGCAGGATCGTCGGCGGAGATCAGGCGGCGATCTTTACTCTTTCATACGATCTTGGAAATCTTTTGCAAGATGTTTCCACGACTACCGACAAGGCTGAGCCGATTCTATTCGCGGCAATATTCGACGAACTCATCGTTCACGACTACGACACGAGAAAGACCCGCGCCACCAAAGACTTGCCGGAAGATCGCAAGGCAGATATCTCTGATCGCGTGCCAGCGATCTCTGCGAAGTCTAACGTTTCGCGAAGCGACTATCTGCGGATGATCGATGCGATCAAAGAAGAGATCCGCAGCGGCAACACTTATCAGGCTAACCTTACACGACAGATCGAGGCCGAGCTTCCGTCGAACGCCGAGCCCGCCGCGATCTTCGGTCGGCTGAGGTCCCGACATCCCGCTCCATTCTCCGCATATATTTCGCGGCCCGGCTCGACAGTGATATCCGCGTCGCCCGAGCGCTTCTTCAAAATCGAGAGCGGAAAGATTTCGGCGTCGCCGATCAAGGGTACGCGGCCACGCGGATCTACGCCCGATAGCGACGACGAGCTTCGAAAAGAACTGCTAAAAAGTGAAAAGGACCGCGCCGAGAACACGATGATAGTTGATCTGCTTCGCAACGACCTCGGCCGCGTCTGCGAATTCGGCAGCGTCACCGTCGAAAAGCTTTGCGAGATCGAAGAACATCCGTCGCTGTTTCATCTTGTTTCTACGATCAACGGAAAGCTTCGCGGCGGCTTGAAATTCGGCGAGATTATCGAAGCTCTATTCCCATGCGGATCGATCACCGGAGCGCCAAAGCTCAGCACGATGAAGATCATCAACCGCCTCGAGCCAAACCCACGCGGACTCTCGATGGGTGCCATCGGCTATTATCTTCCCGCCTCGTTCGGTTTGGGCGAAATGATCGACCTCAGCGTCGCGATTCGCACGATGGTTATCCGAGACGGTGTCGCGAGTTTCAACGTCGGCGGCGGAATCGTCATCGACAGCGACCCTCAAAAGGAATGGGACGAAACCGTTACCAAATCCGTCGCGCTTCTCGACGCACTCGGAGTCGATCCTGAGATTATCGAAGATTAATCGGGAACATTCCTCCGCGTCCGGTGTCTAAACCTCCAGTTCAAATCCAGCTTCGGAGGTTTCCAATGTCAAAACCCGAGATCAATGTCACACCGCTGATCGACGTTCTCCTCGTCTTGCTCATCATTTTCATGGTCGTCACGCCCGTAAAACCGGACAAGTTCGAAGCCCGCATTCCTTCCGAACCAAAGCCGAACAACGAACGAATCGATCCCGATCCGCGCACCTTGGTTGTAACCGTAGCTTCCGACTCGTCACTTGGCTTGAACAAGGAAAACCTCGAAGCTACGGTCTCCTCACCGCAAGATCTTATCGACCGTCTGAGGGCCGTCTTCGCGGCTCGATCACAGAATCTCGAAAACGAGCGAACGGTCTTTATCAAGGCTCCAAAAGGGATCGACTACGGAACGGTCGCAAAGGTTGTCGACGCTGTTAAGGTGTCCGGAGCGGCTCCGATCAGCCTTCAGATCGACCGTCTTGACTAAAATAGATTTCGACTTTTTCGTTACGAAATTGTGTTATTATCTAAGCGTCGTTGCGGTTACTCCCGCAAACAAAAGCGACTGGCCTCTCCTTAGAAGTTTCGTAGATGGCAAACTACTACGAGATATTAAAAGTTTCACCAAAAGCGTCGAGAGCGGAGATCAAGTCCGCCTATCGCCGTTTAGCGCGTAAGCTGCATCCTGACAAAAATCAGGGTTCGGAAGAAACCGCCCGGGCGTTCGCCCAGATCGCCGAAGCCTGGGATATATTGGGCGATGCACAATCGCGTTCGGTCTATGATAAGCGGCTGCTTCACGCCCAGATGCACAATTCCGGTGGAGACTCACTTTTTGTCTCGTCCAACACCCACGCACGCCGCTGGCGGCAGATGGTTTATGAACATCGCTATAACGAGATAATCGATCGGATGATCGCTGAAGAACGGCGAGAATCGCTTGCTCTGCAGAAGGTCATTTTTCCCACCGTCGCTCTTTTCGTCTCCTGCCTAGTCGTCGCGATCCTCAGGCCGCAGATCTTTGAAAACTCTGCGGTGATAGGAAAGATCGTTCTCGTTTCTCTTTTCATCGCCGGCGTTATCCACCTATGGGGACGCATCAAGGATGGGCTCGAACGCTTCACCTACGGCGAGGCCGACGTCCACGAATCGATCCTCGACGACAACGAACCCAAGGCGAAGCCTTTCTCACGTGCCTTCGCCGCCGGCTTTCTCGTTCTTGGCGTCGGCCTTAGCTTCGGGATCGGGCTTCTTATCGGCAACATCTTTCAAATTTTTCCAGCATCCGTTCCGGCCATGTTCTCGCATAGCCTGAAACCGGAATTCGTATTTTACCCGCCGATATTCGTGCTTTTCGTCGATGTGATGCATGGATTTGCGTCCCGCGTCGATATCTGAACTTCGCTTGACACCCTGCCTGTGGAAATGTATTATTTGGAGTTTCCGTGTGATGCGGTCAGTTTCAAATTTTTAAGATAGACAATGGCAAATCATAAGTCAGCCGAAAAGCGAATTCGGCAAAACGAAAAACGTAAGTTGATCAACCGTGCGAACCGCAGCAAGCTTCGAACGCAGGTTAAGAAACTCCGCACGGCTCTCGGTGCTCACGATAAGACCGCAAGCGGCGAATCGCTCGCGCCGACGGTTTCGCTCATCGACAAGATGGTCAACAAAGGCATCATTCACCGGAACACTGCGGCTCGTTACAAGTCGCGGCTGACCAAGCACGTTAACGAACTCGCGTAGTTCAATATCAATTTTCTCCTTTGATTTGCGGAACCGGGATTTACGAGCACCTGGTTCCGCTTTTTCTTTAGGAACGCGGACTTTAGTCCGCGACGCTTTGATGCGAACTGAAGTTCGCGTTCCTCCAGCATCCTGCTACAATCTCGCCGATGGAAAAGCGGCGACAATATAAATACTACGACCTGCTGATGGCGGCCTTTGTAGCCGTTTTGCTTTGCTCCAACCTGATCGGTGTCCACAAGGTTTCTTACGTCAATCTGCCATTCTACGGCGAATACATCTTCGGAGCCGGCGTCCTCTTTTTCCCGATCAGCTATCTGTTCGGCGACATATTGACCGAGGTCTACGGTTACGCAAGATCCCGCAAGGTCATCTGGGCAGGTTTCGGAGCGCTGATCTTCGCATCACTGATGTCCATCGTTGTTACAAATCTCCCCGCTGCTCAAACGATGTCTGCAGAACACCAGTCAGCGGTAAACTTTATCTTTGGCCAAACACCGAGGATCGTACTCGCTTCCCTGCTCGCGTTCTGGATAGGCGAGTTCGTGAATTCATTTGTGATCGCGAAATTGAAAGTTTTCACGGCGGGACGGTTTTTATGGATGCGGACGATCGGCTCTACCATCCTTGGCGAGATAGCCGACTCGGCGATCTTTTATCCGGTCGCATTCTTCGGCACTTGGTCCAACGAACAACTCATCAGCGTGATGATCGGTAACTATTTTATCAAGGTCTTGTGGGAAGTCGTCGCCACACCGTTCACATATCTGATCGTCGGATTCCTCAAACGCGCAGAACACGAGGACTACTACGACAAAGACACCGACTTTAATCCGTTTAGTTTGGAGACTTAATAAGGCAGAACAACGATACGATTTCGATATTCCTCGTGCGAACTCGCATACCAGACGAGTAGCAAGGTTTCCACACCTAATCCGACTGAAAGATTTTGCGAGATAAGAATCACGCCGGGACACGCTTGATCGAGTAGGAAGCGGCCAAAGTGATGTCGCATCGTCTTGAAATCGTGCGAAACAAGAATGCGGTCTTCCGCGGCACAAAGTGACAAAACCTGATCATCAGGAAGGCCCGCTAAACCAAGCGTATGCGAAGTCTGAAAGTCTATTGCCGGGTCTTTTCTCAGCAAGCCATCGATAATGTCACCGTTAAAGTTCGCGTCCGCCTGGAAACGAGGCCTCATTTGAGTTGCGCCCTAGCCTGTTTCAGCTTCTTTACCAATCCTGGAGCAGTTCGTCGAAGTTCTTCATGATTCTTCTTGCGAAAGAGTTCGAATTCTTTCTCCGATTCGATGATGTACCGATCAACCTTCTTCTGGTTTGCGAGATAAAAAGCTATGGCTCCATAGACCTCCTCCAGGGTCAATACCGGAAACGATCCGCGTATCGACTCAGGCGAACGTCCGTCCCGAAACATGTACACGACTGATTCAAGGGCAACTCTAGAATCAGTAATGTAGTATCCGCCATTCTTTTTGATGATGTAGTCTTTTTTCATCTACTCGATTTTTACATACGAATTTCACCCTTTT
>CADEGD010000054.1:0-9196 GCA_902826795.1 uncultured Acidobacteriota bacterium
CCGCCAAACGATGGATTGGAAGCTTGGCGTAAATGAATTCTTTACCAATGACGGACGCACGGCCCGCACGGACGGCCGCAACGGGACGTACGGCGTTCGCGAATTCCTGCTCGACAACAACATGCTTCGCGAAACGCAGCGGCACACGTTCCTGCCTTTAGGCGAAACCGGAACAACCAACCTGCGTCCCGTTGATCGCGTTCCCGTTATCGCCGATACACCTCTGAGACTCCGAGGCGAATTTCGCTCGGGCAGCCTTGCCGGAGGTGCTCTCTCAGCCGCGACTTCTCTTCCGGAGGTTTTCGGGCAGGCTCGACGGGGAGACTACCTGGGAGCAGTGACGACACTCGGCGCGAACACAGCTCTTGGTACGGCTGTAGGCGGTTCGAGCGCCGTGGGCGAGAGATTGATCGGGCAATACGTCGAACGATCGCTGGCAAACTCGCAGTTCGCGCGAACGGGGATCGAACGTTTGTATTCAAATACCGCGGCACGCAGCGTCGCGGCTCGCCTGGTCCAGACCGAAGCCTCAACAATGACCGCGACCGCGTTCAATTCCACCGTTCGGCAGTTCGGCGGACGCCTCGCGGGCGGCAGCATCGTAGGCGGAATTGTTAGCGGCGGCTTCGCGGCTTACGACCAGATCGGAGCTTACAACCGCGGCGAGGTCACCGGTTCTCAAGCGATCGGAACGGTTGTCGGCGAAACCTCCGTCGGACTCGGCGCTGGACTCGCAGGAGCCGCTGCCGGTGCTGCGATCGGCAGCATAATTCCCGGAGCGGGAACGATCGTCGGCGGCGTGATCGGCTTTGGCGTCGGCGTCGCGGCCGGCTATCTGGCCGATAAGGGTCTTCGCGGCCTCGGCGTTAACACGGCGATCGCGAACGGCGTAACATGGGCGATCGACAATGCTCCGCGGGCGGCAGCGGCTGTCGGCAATTTCGTCGGAGCTCAAGTAAACAATGCCCGCCAGGTAGTTAGTTCCGTATCGAGTGCCGCCCGGGCCGGACTCACCTACGTCGGGCAGCGGGCTACGACAGCAGTTCGCCAAGTTTCTGCCGCTACACGCTCGGCCGTTAACTACGTAGCGCAAAGCGGCCGTGCGGCGGTGAACACGGTAAGAAATACCGTGTCGAACGCGGCCTCGGCCGTTCGGTCAACAGTCAGCCAAGCGGCGGCGAACGTTAGCAATACCGTCACCCGTGCCGCAACGAACGTATCGAACGCAGTCAGTAACGTCGCGGGCGGAGCGGTAAGCAGTTTAAGGTCGGTATTCGGCTTTTAATTTGATAAAGTAAGCCGCAACCGAATGGGAGAAAAATTTACAGCACACGGCTGGAGGTCGGTCGTACCTGAAGGATGGCGGGACGGATCAATGATCACGCTTGTCGGCCCGACCGGCCCGAGTGGTTTTGCGGCCAATATCGTCGTGACTCGCGACCCGAGAAACGGTGCTGGAAGCGTCGAGGAGTTTGCCGAAGACCAGAAACGCTCGATGTTGGCGGAGGTTGGTCCGGTCGAGATTCTTGACGAACGGCCGCTTCTCCTCAACGGCTCTCCCGCCTTTCAACGCCTTCACCGTTTCAGCGTCGAAGGCCTCGCCATTCAGCAAGTGCAAACCTTCGTCTTGTCTGATGATTCCTTTTTCGTTATTACCGGGACCGCATCGATCGAAGAGTTCAACGGTATGATCGACTCGGTCCGCGAGTTTACCGAGAACTTCACTCTGTCGCACAACTCCTAATGTTGTCTAAAATAAACGGGATAAATTGTCGATGGCGTCGGCAGCGGAGACTTTCTCGTGCATTCCCTGCCTTAGAAAAGCGTTCACTCCGTCGATCTTCGAGATAGCGTAATCCGTCTTCGCATCGCTTCCCTTTTTGTAAGCTCCGATGTAGATCAGGTCTTTCTGGGCTTCGTACGTGGCCAGAACTTCCCTCAGTTTTCCTGCTGCCTGGATGTGATCGTCATCCGCAACGGTCGTCATTACACGCGACACCGATTCATTGATGTCGATGGCCGGATAGTGGTTTCGCGAGGCGAGGTGACGCGAAAGGACGATATGGCCGTCCAGGATCGAACGGGTTTCGTCTGCGATCGGTTCGGTCATGTCGTCACCCTCGACGAGCACAGTGTAGAAAGCCGTTATCGAACCCTTGTCCGAATTTCCTGTGCGTTCGAGAAGCCGCGGCAGCTCCGAAAAGACCGACGGCGGGAAACCTGAGCGGGCGGGCGGTTCACCAGCGGCGAGTCCAACCTCACGGAGAGCTCGGGCAAAGCGCGTGACCGAGTCCATCAGGAACATCACCTTTTTTCCCTGATCGCGGAAATACTCGGCGATGGCCGTCGCGACATACGCGGCCTTCATGCGGATCAGCGAAGGTTCGTTCGACGTTGCGACGACGACGACCGACCGCTTGAGGCCTTCTTCTCCGAGATCGGCTTCGAGGAAATCGCGAACCTCGCGCCCGCGTTCGCCGATCAGGGCGACGACGTTTACATCGGCTTCGGTGTTCCTCGCTAACATGCCGAGCAAGCTTGATTTACCTACGCCTGCCGCCGCAAAGATCCCGAATCGCTGGCCTTCTCCAACGGTAAGCAGGCCGTCTATCGAACGCACGCCAGTCTCCAACTTCTCCATGACGCGAGTTCGTTTCATTGGGTCGGGCGGACGCCGGGAAACCGAAACCTCTGTGAGTGTTTTGGGGTCGAGATAACCTTCCAGAGATTCGCCAAGCCCGTCGAGAACACGGCCGAGCAGATCGTCGCCCACGCGAACGGTCAGAGACGAACCCGTCGGGATCACTTCCGCTCCCATCGCGATATCGGAAACTTCGCCTAGCGGCATCAGAAGAACTTCGCTGCCGCGAAATCCGACAACTTCAGCACGAAGTACACGCGACCGTTTTGGCGAGCGGATCAGGCAGACTTCACCGACGCGAGCTCCCGGAACCGCCGCCTTGATCAGAAGGCCCGTGAGTTCGGTAACTCGCCCGCTCACTTTGACCGACGAGATCCAGTCGAGCGCGGTTATATACTGGGTGAGGTCTATCGTTTTGGCGGCAGCCGCTGTCATGGTGTCTGTAAACTACTCGATTCTTCAACGCCCATGCTTCGCCCCAGCAGAGCTTCTTCCAATGCATTGAACTGAGTCTCGAGCCGAGCGTCGATGCGTCCGATCTCAGTCTCGATGACGCAGCCGCCGGCCGAAACCGAAGGATCCGCAACAAAATCGAAAATTTGGGCACGCTCGCCTATGACGAAGTTTTCACGGTTATTGGAGACCGTTTCAATATCCGATGGATTTACGTGGACAGTGATGTTCTCTCGCTGGCGGGCGTTCTGAATCGCCTTGGATACGATATCGACGATCGCCCTTTTATTGACCGAAAGTTCCTTGCCGAGTATTTTCTCGGCGATCTTGACGGACAGTTTGAGCAGATCGGCCTCGGCATCGCGGAGTGCGTTCAGCTTGATCTCGCGGACTTCGACGAGTCGTGCTTGAAATTCAGCCAGCGAAGTTTGATATCCGTCGTTATATGCCTCTTCGCGGATGCTCGCGGAATCTGCGTGAGCCTGTTGAATAATGGATTCCGCTTCGCGTCGAGCTGAGGAAACGATGTCTTCGGCCTGATGCTCTGCCGTGAGGATCTGGTTTTTTACGAGCACGCGCCGTCCATCGCCGACTCGTTTTATGACGTTTGCCTGCACGGCCTGGTCTGCACTCATACGTTACCGCTGTCTCTGAATTTGCTCGCCATGAGCTTGATCATTTTTGCCCGCTTTCTTTCGATCGTATTCGATCTTTCATCGCCGTCCGCCAAACGTTCTCTCCACGCGGATATCATTTTCCCCCACCTTACGGAATCTCTGTACGGCAGCTTTTGAGCCGTGTTGCGTATGGCTGTATCCGTTCTTTGCGCAAATGCGGACGCGAGAAGTTCGAGCCCGATCATATGCAGGATTTGCCGCGTCCTTAGCCTGCGATTCCATGCTCGCTTTACCAAGCCGTCAGCCGAAGCAACCCAAGCCGAGTCTACTTTTTCCATCGTCGAAAGATATATCGCGATCGCCTTCGCGTCGTCTTCGGCAAAACGGCAAAAGAACGAGGCGAGAGCTTCCTTCGAATTTATCCCGCGACAGGCAACGGCTATCTCGCGAAGGCCGAGTTGGTGGATAAATTCGGGCAAGTCCGTGCTCGAAAGCTGGTCGATCGAATCTGCGTCGTGAATCGATTCCGTCTGGACGAAATTGCTCAAGAAGCGGTCTTTGACGAGCTCAATTATCTCGTCCGGCGGTATCGCTGACGAGTATTCACTACTCGTATCGTGGATATCCTCGTCATCGTGCAGCAGAAATGCGGCCTCGTCCCTGAGTTCGGGCGGCAGCGAATCAAAGATGTGGCGGCGAATCGCATGTGGCTCTTTCCTGAGAATCTTTGCGACCTGTTCGGGATGAACGTTCGGATCAAGTTTTACGGCCCGCCCGCGACGCCGGATATTATCGATCCATCGCCCCAGCCATTCTTTTCGCTTACTATCACTAAGCAATGCGATCTTAGCCGATCGACTCAACAGCGGCTTCAGGCGACTCTCGTCAAATGCGTCGAAAGACCTGCGCACATTATCAGAAAGAGGAAGGCCTGGCTCGGTCCGTTCATCCGGAAAGCGCCCCTCGAACACGATCGCGAGTGCGATCAGCGCGTCTGCCCTTTCATCGAATAGGAGTGAATTCATCATTCCACTGCGCGGCGTTAGTTCATACTCACTCGATCATCCGTTCGATCACCGTGCAGCAGCGACGTATCGCCCATTCCTGCATCTTGATCGATAGGCCCGAATTCCTCGATCGGGCCATCTTTTAAGACCTGCTGTCTTCTTTTCTGGAGGATGAACACCAAAGAAACCGTAGCCAGCACGGTAAGAAATCCGATCAGTGAGATGATCGCGATCTGGGCAACATTGTAGCCAGCCCGGTAGTCGGGCAGCGGCCGGACGTTTTTCTGGAGCAAATCAACCGAAACATTCTCCGCCTTTAACGCCGGCACGCCTTTGGCGATCATTTCCGCCACTCGTTCTCTCGATAATGGAAATGTCGCGGTCTTATACGTGACGAGCGCAGTGGCAGTTGATGGATACCGGTCGATGGCGATCGACGAATCCTCAGGCATTACGAAATTGACTCGCACGCAGGTGACGCCTGGAATATCGCGAAGCTGCGATTCGATGTTAAGTTTTCGGCGACGGGCTTCACGCTCCTTTTCAACTTGGGTTGTCGTGATAACACTCGAACCTTCCGGCATCTCGGGCGGCGATTCCGCAAGGCAATGGTCCCTCATCACCTGGATCGCCGAGGCCGCTACGTCTTCGTTTCCGTCGATCAGGATCTCAAAAAATTTACGCTCGCCTTCGCCAGCCTCACGTTTCGAAGCACGAATGCCGGCTTCGCCGAGAACGTCGATGATCCGGTTCGCTTCCGATTCGTGCTCGACGTTCTGGATCTTCCGTTGGCCGCACGATGAGGCAAGCAGAACAGTCAGTGCTAGTGCAGTAACGACGACGGCATTTCGATGTATCGACAAAACCATAAAAATAGTATCGGGATCACCCGACAGACTCAGCCGGAACCAACTGCGGAGATCCTCCGAAATCGCCAAAGTCCGTTTCGAATCTGCCGAAGTCTGGCTGCATAGAACTCGAACGCATCGATATCCGGCCTATCGGCTGAATGTTTAGCTCGGGCGTCAATTCCTGGTAGGAAAGCACCGCCAGATTCTCGAATTCAAGCTCAACCATCTTCCTCGTAAACCGCCGAAGCTCCATATCGGTAACGATCACCGGCGGCTGTGACGTAGCCGGCTGATCTTTTATTTCCCGACGTATCGCCTCAAGTATCTCGTGGGCTATCGTCGGGTCGAGCGAAAGGAATGATCCCGTCGAGGTTCGCCGGATAGCTCCGCGAATTACGTCTTCGATTTCAGGATCAAGTAGATAAACAAAAAGCGTGTCGCTACCGATCGTGTAACGAAACGAGATGTATCGCTTGAGCGCCGCCCTGATGTGCTCGGTAAGCATCACCGGATCTTTCTCGATCCGTCCCCATTCGCTCAGCGCGTCCAAAATGGACTTGGTGTCCCGAATGGAAAGTCCTTCTTGAACCAACCGCTGAAGGACGTCTGTAAATTGGTGGATAGTGACGACCTTGCCGACAGTTTCTTCGACCAGTTTCGGCATTCCGCGCGAGACAAAATCCAGATAACCCTGAGCTTCCTGAATGCCCAAAAAGTCGTGAGCGTATCGGCGCATCACGCGCGACAAGTGGAGCAGCATCACATCCGTTGGCTCCCATACTTTGAGGCCGGCCGCTTCCGCAATGTACCGCTGCTCGGCTGGGATCCACGCTCCGGGCCGGAGGTCGGCCGGGTTTGACACGTCCTCGCCGTCGATGCCGAATACCCGAATATTATCGGCGGAATCATTGACGTAAACGCAGTTTGGGCGAAGCGTTCCGGTCGCAACGGGCACCTCTTTCACCGCAATGTAGTATTCGTTTGCCGGAAGCGGAGCATCGCCCCCGATGTAGCAAAACGGAACCATCACGCCAAGGTCGTAATACAACGCGTTGCGAAGCTTCGGAACCTCGGCGCGGAACCGTGCTCCCTCGGCGGTCTTTGGATCTACGAGATGCGTTAAACTTTCGCTCGCGACGATCGCCATCGGAACCGTGAAGCTTAACTCAACTTCGTCAGAAGCCAGCGCAGCATCGACTCCGGTCCCAGGTAAGATTCCCTTCTTAATGTCGCTCTTTTGTTTTCTTTGAAGAAAATATCCGGCACCTGCCGCGGCAAGCCCGACCGGGGCGAACAGCCAGTTAAGCGGTGTAAGACACACCATCACGGCGCCCGTTATATACAACGGCTTTGGAGACGTGAATACCTGTTCGCCGATGTCGGCTCCGACGGTGGACCGCTCGTCCATTGAAGAGACGCGCGTGACGACAATACCGGCCGAAAGGGTTATCATCAGCGACGAAACTATCGCCGCCAGGCCGTCACCGAAGGTCGCGATCGTATATTTGTGCGCCGCTTCGGAAAATCGCATTCCGTGGACGAAAACTCCCGCGGTAAGTCCCGCTACGATGTTGACCACGGCAATGATGATCGTACAGATAGAATCGCCTTTGACGAACTTCATCGCACCATCCATGGCTCCGTGAAGCTGCGACTCACGCTGCAGCTCGCTTCGCATGTTTCTCGCCTGGTCTTGCGTAATAAGGCCTGATCGCAGGTCGGCGTCGATCGCCATCTGCTTGCCGGGCATCGCATCAAGCGTGAAGCGGGCGGCGACCTCGGCGACGCGCTCGGCTCCCTTGCTTACGACCAGAAACTGAACGACAAGAATGATGATAAAGATCACCGCTCCCGTAACGATATCTCCTTGCGCCGTAATGTTGCCGAGGGCTTGAACAACCGATCCCGGATTACCGTCTGTAATAATGCTTCGCGCAACCGAGACCGTTAACGTCAGCCGGAAGATCGTCGTGAGCAGCAGTATCGTCGGATAGGACGTAAGCTGGACCGGTGAATTGATGAAAACCGAGGTGACGAGAACCGTGATCGAAATGGCAATGTTTACCAGGATCAGAACTGAAATGACCTCTGCCGGCAGCGGTATGAAGAGCGTGCCTATAACGAAAAGCAACGCTGCGGGAAGCACGAGGTCCTTGTGCGTCGCAAGAAGCGCAGTTATCCTCTCGGTCTGCAAATTACTTAGGAACCCCGTCGATTTACCTATGGTCGTCGCCGCCATAAACCGCCTACGTCTAAGTTGGGCTTAAAATAAAGTTTGCCGTCTAAAAAAAGACAAGTACAAGAAATGTAATGATCGCCGTCAATATCGTCCCGGCCGCAAGGATCAATATCTCGCCAATAGAAAAGTATCCGAACAGCAGAAACTTTTCCTTGGGCTGCGCTGGGACCTGTGCGACGGATCCGGTATTCACGGCCAGGGGGAGGCCTATCGAGCTTTCCATCGGAACCGGCGGCGGCAACTCTTTCGGCAGGATCGAGTTGAGCACCAATAGGGCAGTCGGTTCATGAAATCGAACTACAACGTCGTGCGAAACCTTCTTTCCATCCGCGGTCAATAAGGAAAAAAGATCGTCATTCTTTAACCGATGGGGCTTGGCCAAAAACTGATCGTCAAGCCAAATCCCGCGTGTTTGCAGCGGATAAAGCACCACGCCGCTCCAATCCTTGCGTATCTGAGCTCGAGGCACCGCAATGTCTGACGTATCGACGGACAGCACGCATTTGCCTCGCTGACTCCAGCCGAGCCACATCTCTTCTTTTTCGACGTGTATCCGTTGAGGTTCTGGAGTTCCGTTCTCGATCTGAAAATAAAACCGTTCCTCCGCTCGCAGATTGCTGAGCACCTCGCTCAGCCCGCCCTCGAAAGCCTGAGGGCGATCGACGCGGAAAACGTCCTCATTCATAGGCGAAGCGGCAGGAGCGGAATCGACCGCGAGCAGCTGAGCCGCCCGTTCTTCGGATTCCTGTATGAATGAATAATCGCCAGCCGTAACGACATCTCCCGGACGGATATCGCGAATGGATCCGGCCGGAAGCATCTCTCCATTGATGGCGGAGCCATCCGAACGGGCCAGCAATGTCAATCGCCCGCCGTCGCACGCAATAACGAATTGCTCCGGCGCGATCGACCCGTTTTCAAGCCTTATCGTTGAAGACGCATCACTGCCAACCGATATGATCCCGTTGGAAGGAATGCCCGTTGCGAGGTCAGCCAATAACCGTCCCCCTTGTTTGACCAACACCTTTCCAGTCATTAAGATATCGTCGTAACGTTCGGCACTAAGCTTGCGAGATGAGATGATAGTAGCATATCACTACTAGCTGTCGAAAGGTTTCGTTCGAACACCTGCGGCCGCTCATTATCCGGGGTTTAGATCGGCCCGCACTAAAACAATGAGCACTGAAAGTAAATTGGCGGGACAAAAAGCTTCCGACGAAGAACCGGGCTTCAGCGCGGAAGATCTCGCCAAGATTTTCAATTACCCCTCGATCGGGCAACTATTTACCGAGTCGAACGCGTCCGCTTTTGAAGATTTTCGCTCGCGGCTGATCTCTACCCGTGACAACTTGGAAAAGGTCGTCCGACTCGGCAGCCGCGACGAAGCG
>CADEGD010000054.1:9296-24615 GCA_902826795.1 uncultured Acidobacteriota bacterium
TTCCCCCTAAAAAAATGTTAATTATCGCGAAAGTATTTGCCCTTTTTGCCGATAATGCTATCATGCAAGCAACCAAGCAGACCGAAGCCCCACGGTTATTTACGCCGGAGCCTCATTTTTACGGCGAATTAAATACGGGAGAACAATAACCAATGCTGAATAACGATCCGTTAATCTCTCCGGTAAACCCCGACAGGCTACCCACTGTTACAAACGTTTATCCGGATGCGGGTTTGCAGGAAAGAGCAAAAACTCCAAACAAATTTCTGCAAATTCTTGGGGGCGTCGCGGGCGGAGCTCTTAATTTTATGATTCCCGGCCTTGGCGGGATATTGGGCAGCGTGATCGGCGGAAGCGGTTCTAGTGCCGGATCATATGTTGGCTTGATGGACCAGCAACGGCAGATGCAGGAGATGATGCGGTACAACCAGGTCTCGAACATGTTGAACCAGCAAAATCAAAGCCAGATGCTTAACCAACAGCAGCAGCAGTCGATGCAGCTTATAGCGGTCCAGCAAAGGTCGAGCATGCAGTCTCAAGAGTTTTCGACCGTTTCGAACTTACTGAAGTCGCGTCACGACAGCGAAATGACGGCCGTGAACAATATTAAGTCTTAGGTCTTGGTGTAATGGAAATTTAGGCCTGACGCTCGCGAGAATTACCTCACGGGCGTCAATTTGGTTTTGTATGAACGTTAGTGAAATTTCTGTCGATCCCGAGCAGCTTCGTGTACTGCTGGAAACCGGCTATATCTTGCGGGAAGCGGCAAGATTTGACGAAGCTGAAGCAGTCTTTCGAGGCGTGATCGAACTGATGCCGCAATCGGAAATTCCTCGGATCGGGTTAGGAACTGTGTTCCTTCAACGAGGAGATTTTGCCGAGGCCGAAGCGATCTGCAGACAAGCATTTGAAGATCACCCCGACAGCGATTACGCACGAGTACACTATGGCGAGGCTCTGTTGTTCGGGAAGCAGCGTGAAAAGGCTGAAGCGGAACTGTCGGAGATCTTAAGAAAAAACCCTGATTCGCCACACGCCCGAACCGCTCAGGCCCTCGTGGACGCAGCGAACATCATCGCCCCAAACACCGATCAATAAGTTAGCCGCGCTCGCGCAGTACAATCGCGGTCGACGCGGATTCGGAGAGCACTTCCAAGATCTGCTCCAACCATTCAAACTCGCTTAACCCTTCAAACGCCGGATCAAACCCGTTGCCCAGTTCAGACAACGCGATCGCAACATGTGATCTATCGCGTGTGGACGAGAGAAGCTGCGATATCTGATCGCGAACCGAGTTGATCAACAATGGTGGATTTATCGCCCGAAAATGGCGAATGACTGCGTCGAATGACGGCTCATCGCCATCCCATCTGTAATCTTCGCTCCAGCCCTGGTAAAAATAACCCGCAAAAAACTGATACAGTTCAGGATAACCTTTGCGGGTGTTATTACTTACTGAAGCGAGAGCGTTCATCAAACTAGAAACGACCTAAACATCCGCCATCCGAGAACGGACGTGTCGCGGACAAGCACGATCCTGATCGCCGATGCCGTAAAACATTCATCGGAAGCTTTATCGATAACGATGCCGAGCGGCTTTCCTAGATCGACATCGTTGACGAAGCGATGCCGTCCGCTGTTCAACCATTCTTCCATCGCCCCTCTCGAGGAATCGACCGCGATACGCGAAGCATTTTCAGCGATATCTTCGGAGAAAAAAGCAGAAGCCGAAGTATCGGCTCTCGCTGCCGGATTGAAATCAATATAGTTGCGTAACGCAGTTTCAGCTTCACCCACGGACTTCGCTTCGGAAAAAGCCAGTCCGCGATCGGTCTTTGTCAATTCAGCCGGTTTCGTGTTCACCGCGGCTTCGACCATAGCCTTCTCCGCCTTCACCATCAGTTGAGCGATCAACTCATAGATCTGTACGAGAGCCATGACGCGACTGGCCGACATCGCCCCGGATCGGGCATCGGCAGTCAACTTGATCGCGGCGAGAAGTATCCCTAGCTGGTTGCCGGCGATGAGGATCTTCACAAATCTCTGAACGGCGGCGTCAAGTTCCGCAGGCGTTTTGGCCGCCGCGCCTTCCTTCATCAGAACTGCGGCGAGCACCCCGATATTTCTAAATGCCGACCACGGCACTCCTTCCGGAAGAATGCACGGCTTGTGGCCCGTTATCGAGCGCATGTCGTCGATATACCTACCCGGATTTGCACAAAGCTGGAGCAAAAGAAGCCCGTCAATAACCTTTTGCGGGTTATCGCGCAAGATCGGATCCATCTTGTTCCCAATGTTGCGGACCAGCAGATTTGCGATCTGTGTCGCCTGGTCGATCGGTATTACCGACGGCCTTGCAAAGTCACCTTTGAAATCTTTTCCGAGAAGATGCACTACCTCTTTCATGACCATGTTAACGGTCTTATCGGTCAGGATCGCGGTGTCATTCAAGGTTCTTGAAAGCGTCTCGGCAACGCCTCGGCTGAATTGCTGTAAGCCGCTTCGATCGTTGAACTGTGCCGCATTTTGGAGCACGGCGTTCCTCAGATTCTCTTGAAGGTATTCCCGGACCATGCCCCGGCGTAGGTCGTTACGGTTGTTGCCGTTCAATCGCTGCTGCCAGAATCGGTCGTCAACGTCGGCATCGTTGTGCGGAAGACGCGGTTGGTATTCGAAATCGTCTCCAGTTCGCTGATCTCGATTAAGATTTACGACCGGAATTAATGGACCCTGAATCTGCGGCTGGGTTGGGCCTTGCCCCTCCCTTGCGGCTATCTTCCATGCGGCGTTTCCCCGGTCGATGTTGCCGTTCCTTCCGCCGCCAGGCGTCCATGCCGGATTACCCGGAGGTGTCGTAGGCGGTAAGGGAGTGTTCGCCGGCCGCTCGACCGCCTCCGCGACCTGCAGTCCTCCGCCGCCTTCCGCCGCGTTTGGATTTCGCAATCCGCCTACCTCTTGCGGCGTAACGTCCGGGACAGGATTGACCGGCACAGGATTCTCCGCGGCGGGCGGGGGTATCTGTGGTGCTGGCGGCGCTGCGACTTTTGGTGTTGCCATCGAGCTTTCTCCTACACTTATCCTATTGCCCTTGCGGAAGCTGACCGGTCAAAGCAAAAGCATTCACGATCTCTGCGTAATCTCGTGATTTCTTTTGAGCTGCATCCCGCTCACCGGGCGTTCGCGCAGATTTCGCTCTCTTTAGCTCATTCATCGCTTCAACAGCAAAGAATGCGACCCACTCATAGGTTGATTGCTTCTCGGCATCGGCACGTCCTTGATAGGCTTCGTCAGTGAAAATACGTTCCTGAAACTGCTGCTGCCTGCGCTTTGCTTCCGCAAGGGCATTGCCGTCACCGAGCATTTTCAGGGCAATAAGCGATGCCGTCGAAACTCCGGCGACCGTATCGTTCACAGGCAATTGGCTGTCGCGTATCAAGGAATTAAATACCTTTACCCTCTCCTGAACATAAGCGATCTGGGCCGGACGCGTTTGCGGCTCATGAGGTTCGAACTCGATCATGTCGACGGCCATTTCGGTGCCTGCCACCGACGGAGCGAAGGACGAAGTTGCTTTACCATCCCGTATGACCTTTCGGCCTCGTAAGATGTCTCTCGCGACTTTTTCAGGGCTCCTCAACGGATTACCGGCTTCCAGGTAGAACTGGGGAACAAACACGCGCTCCCCGTCGACCGTCACCCATTTACCGTTTTTGTCGCGATCAGTCTCGGCCTGACTATTCGTTATCCGGACCGAATCTCCCTTTATCTGCGAACAGGCGTTAGAGGAAAAACTACCGATCAGGATAGCGAAAAGCAGAACTGATAATGTTTTTGATCGGCCCATAATCAAAAAATACTACGCCGCCTTTCGGCGTTTTGCCGACTCGTGCAACGAAACAAGCAACACACGCACCCGCTTTGTTGCTGGCCTTGCGCCGTCCGGATCGAACTCGAGCGCCCGACTCAGATCGTCAACGCCTTTCTCAAGTTCGCCGCGAGCGATGAGCAATTCTCCCCGCCCGGCAAGGGCATCGACGTTTGCAACATTGAATCGAACCGACGCGTCGTATTCGCGTAACGCTCCTTCCAAATCTCCCGACCGCCACAAGATCGCTCCCAAATGACAATGAAAGACACTGTCAAACGGACTAGCCGCGACCAGTCCTTCAAATATTCCCCGAGCATCTTCCAGCCGTCCCTGATTAAATAAAGAATGACCTTTTTCGGCGATCTCGTAAAGCTGTTTTTTGGTGATGCCCGCAGCATCGGCAATCGTTGCCTGTCCGGTTGCGACCTTTTCGATACGATCCGCTAGGACGACCTCTCTCTCTCTCGTGGTTTCACTCATTCCGCTCATAAACCGTTCGTTACGTTTAGTTGATAAGATGCGAACCGGGCACCTCAAGCCAAAAACTCAAGCGCACCCGGTAGATATCGCTGCCTCAAAAGAAAAGGCTACGCGTAAATTGATCTGCTTCGATTCGCATAGAACTGGTCGCCCATACCAAATAGCCGCTCCATCAGGTTCATCATGCGTGAGACCAATCGAAATGAATCACGCAGGAAATCGAAGTCGTTGCCATTTCTACCGCCATATGGGTTGTAGGCGAAGTCGTTTCGCGGACCGTTGTTTCGATCAAAGTTTCGCCAGCCCGGTCCATCCGTAAAACCGAGCAGGTCTCTGATCCATTGACGCGGTTGATCCCAATTGTCCTGCGGATAATTCGGTCGAGTATTTCCTGGCTCCAGATTGCCGCCGAGTTCGAAAGACTCACCACCGTTTTTGCTGCCAATGACCTCTCTGCCTTGATGCGACCAGTCGTCGCTCTCGCGTCCCATCACGAAAACATCCTTCCCGCCGAAGCAATTCGAATGGGCGTAGCCATCCTGCGTAACCGTTCCGATCTCGCCTTTACCCTTGTCGATGCCGGTAATGTTGACGCGGTCGTTGCCGCTGATAATCTCAAGGCCGGAGGTAACCGTCATTTTACCGTCTTTCCACGGAGCTGTAGTCACATTGATCTTGGTTCCGTCGCCCAGCACAAACGTGGAGTCGCGTTTGAAATCCCATTTTCCCCCGTCTCCCTCGGCCACGTGCGGATCGCCCCATATTCGCGTTGTCTTGCCGTCCGGGCCGGTGATTATCCATTCGTGCTGCTTGGTGGCTTCGATCGTGTATCCGCCAGGCGTGGTTACCTTACCCCCTTCGGTCTTGAGACTTCCCTGCGGATGACAACAGTCTTCCTGCCTTGGCGGGAGGACGCATCCGCTGCCGTCCGGGCCGGCCCAAATATTACTTGACCCCGAATCAAAGCGGATATCGAGCTTTGCCGTCGAAAAGATGCTGGTCAGGCGGTCGTCTAACCGGTCGAGGGCCGACCCATTGCTTCGAAGGAATGTGTCACTGGCAGCGAAAGTTCCTTCCCACAGATTGATAACATTTACGTTGACTGTATTGTGTCCCATGATAAGCCTCAATTCCTCCAAATTTTGTCGAACTCAAGATGTGATTTCGATCTCTTTGTATGGATTATCGGCCACTAATTCTCAATGTTTCCCGAAAATTCACTCAGTCGCATTGAAGATCCCCTTCATCGCAAGGCGCTGACGAAGGCGCTGGATCGCTTTTGAATGAAGTCTGGACACCCACGATTTATTTACGCCCATCTGCGTCGCAAGGTCGGTCGTGCTTATCTGCTTGAAGTAGAGCGCTTCCAGGATGTCGCGCTCTTTTTCGGGAAGGCCCTGCACTGCTTCTGAGACCACGTCGATCATTTCCTTGAACTCAACATCCACACCCGCGGGCTCACGTTCATCGGCGATATCGGGTGCATTTTCCGCGCTCAACGAAAGCAAATACGCGGGGATCAACGAATCGACATACTTCACCACGCCACGCATCTCGTCGTCCACGCTGCCCGGGGCACCATCGGGCTCGTCATCCATCGCCGTTTGAACCAAGTTGTTCAACGCGGCTTCTCGGCGAACCCAGTTGTCGTTGGGCGTTCGGGTAAGAATTCCCATCTCGCGAAGTCCGTCGAAAACTGACCCGCGGATCCGGTAGTAAGAAAACGTGACGAAAGAAACTTTCCGTCGTGGATCAAACCTGTCGGCAGCCTCGAGCAGGCCGATGATTCCGTAGCTCACCGCTTCTTCGAATTCGACCCTCACCGGCAGCGATCGAAGAATGCGGCCGACGATAGAAACAACGAGCGGCCGATACCGCTCAAGTAGCTCGTCTCGATCCGGTAATGATTGTGAGATCTCAGCCCGCTGTTGGGAAGTTTGTTCCGCCACCTTGTTCAGTTTTGCGTAAGAATTGACTTACGTTAACTTATTCGACCGATCGCTTCAACCAAAATATGCCAACGCTTTACGAGGAGTTTAAACGTTGAACGGAATGGCGGTAACCAAGGCAAATAATCCTCGCTTGTCGCCGTTCGATATATTATACTTTCCGTAAATAATCTTTCTTTCCTGAACGTGAGACGGCTCTCGATGAGATGAATGCTCATGAAACTTAAGGACTACAGACTCAAAACTGTTCTTAAGATTCGTGAAAATGCCGAGGATGAAGCTGGCAGCACAGTTGCCCGCCGACTTGAAGAGCTGGACGAAGCCGAACAGGAACTTACGCGAAAGCAGAGTGATCTTTTGGCCTGTTACGAACAGCAGGATCAGAATCAGTCGGCCGTCGACAGGATCTTGAATGACGGTGCCCGTGCCCGAAGCGTATTGGGCTATCGCTCCTACCTCAACGATCTTCGTGAGCGTGAGAACGAACTAAAAAGGTCTGCGGAAAAACAGAGAAGGGTTGTAGAAAGAGCTGAAAACGAAGTCGATGCGGCCAAAGATATCCTGATCGCTGCGGTCAAGGATCACAAGGCGATCGAGACCCACCGATCGCAATGGCTGACTGCACAGCGTACCGGTAAGCTTCGCATAGAGCAGAAACTGAGTGACGAGCTCGGCGGAATTCTCGCCGGCCGTCGAAGACAAGAGTAATCCCTCAAAAAATTTGTTGCTAGATCTCTAGGAGTGGAAGTGTAATTGGCCGTAATTATCCTATGACCGATAGACCGACACAGCTCGTGAAGTCGTCGCCGCAGAGATTGAGTGGGTCTGACAGATCTTCGCGAATCATTCCTCTTGCGATCGCGGGCTTACTATGTTTTCTACTCGCGATCATGATGGGTTCGACTGCCGGATACATTTTCCGGATGCTCAAAAAGCCGGCTCTTGCTGCCATTAGTAATGTTCCCGAAACCACGCCCGAGGTGAATGTCGCCGAAACTTCAAACGACAACACGAACACGAAGGCGGGCGGAGCAAATGAACTACCAAATCCTGCCCCCGCACCTGCTCCTTCTTTGCCGGACGGAACTGTCGAGGTCCCGGGCGGTGAGGTTGTTCTTGCCGGAGATGAGAAAAGGCCGTTGCAGCGCTTCATGGTCGAGCGGTTTGCGGTCGGCGAAACCGAAGTAACCAACGCAGAGTATTCCAATTTCGTTCGCGAAACAGGTCACGAACCGCCGCCGGGATGGAATGGCCATCAGTTCCCGAGAGGGACAGATAACCTTCCGGTGGTCAACGTTTCCTGGAAAGACGCGAACGATTTTTGTAAATGGAAGAGCACGAAAACCGGCGTTCCCGTGCGGCTGCCGACGGAAGCCGAGTGGGAGCTCGCTGCTCGCGGAACCGGCGATTCAAAGTATCCGTGGGGCAACGAATGGAGCAACGAAGCCGCGGTAAGCAAAGAGACCGGTGGAAAAGTCTCGCTGGTGAAAAGCCGTCCGGTAAATCGCTCGCCTTTCGGAGCCTATGACATGGTCGGCAATGTGTGGGAATGGGTATCCGACGAGGTCGGGACCGATGTCGCGGTGACGGACGACCAGGTAGAATCGGCCCGAAAACAGGGCAGGACGCTAAAGCTGGTCAAAGGCGGCTCCGCGGAAGAATCTTCAAGCGACATGAGCGCTCGTTCGCGGTATGAAGTACCGCAATCTACCAAGGTAAAGGTCATCGGTTTTCGTTACGTTGTATCGCTAAAGAACTGAAGGTAGCTGTTATGTTTTCAACTAAGTCTGTCGGCCCTCCTTTTAGGCTTGCTCCCGTGACCATCTTCTGCGGGATCATTCTTGCCGCATCTTTTCAGTCGATTCTTGCTCAGGACAGCCTGCGGAAGGCGGTGTACGGCGAACCTCCGACGGCCGAAAGTAAGAAGCCTGCTGCCGAACGAAAAACCACAGCCAAGCCGCCCGCGCCGAAGAAAGCCGCTCCGGTCAAAAGATCCGCAGCTGTGAATACCCGAAAGGCCGCGCCTGGAAAAGCCTCGGTAACTACCTCCGCAACCGCAAAGCGATCCGGCAAACGCCCCGGAATGGTCGCGATATTTTTCGAGTCGAAAATGCCTGGTACGCAGGTATTTCTTAACGGGAATCTGATCGGGACGACAAATAGCGAACGAACGATGAAGTGGATAATGACGCCCGGAACCTATCGGGTCACGGGAAAACTCAAAGGTGACGTTGTATATCCCGAAAAGCTGATGTTTTTGAACGGCGACAGCCCGAAAGTCCGCCTTTACGAAGAACCCGTGCCTGTCGTCATGACCGAGCAAAAAGCAAGAGAGGCGTTGGCTATCAAACCGACTCAGGCTGAGCTTGAGATGGCCGCTGCCCGCGAGATGAGCGCGAAGGTCCTCCAGATCTTCTCCGATTACCTGGATCCGTTGAAGTCTGACCGCGTCTCGATCGGCGAATGGCAGTTTGCCTCGGATGCCGCTGTACTTGGCGGATTTCAAAATCTCAGCACGCAGCAGATCGAGGCTCAACGGGCGTTCGCCGCGGGCCAGGTTGCGATGGCCAACAAAGACCCCAAGAAAGCGTTTGATTCGTTTAGCCTTGCGATCCGCAGTTTCCCAACCTCACCGCTTCCCTATGTCGGACTCGGAGATGCCTATGCCTTCTCTCAGCAAATGGATGATGCTCGGAAATCTTATGAGCAGGCAAAGCTTCGCGGCAAGCACCTCGCGATCATTCACAGGCGCCTCGGCGACACCTACCGGCTGCTGAAGCAACGTAAAGAAGCCATCGAAGCATATTCCGAAGCCATCCGCCTCGGCGATACGAGGTATGAGACCAAATTCTTCAGAGCTCGAGCAACGATAGAGGCCGATAAACCGCTCGCGGCTATTCCAATGCTTGAAGAGCTTTTGCCGGAAAACCCGCGTGCGGAAGTGTATTTTTCGCTCGGCGAGGCTTACGAAATGTTGAAACGCGACGTCGCCGCATTAGATAACTTTCGAAAAGCTGTCGATATCGACCCGAAATCGGCCATCGCCCAGTACAGGTTGGCTCTTGTTTATTACGAGCAGCGGGAATATGAAAAAGCTGTAAAAGGCTTTGACGCGGCGATCGAGCTGGATGGTGAACAAAACACATTCTCGCGCAAAGACGCCGCGCTAAAGCGATCAAGCGCACTAATGCGAATCAAGGACTCAAAGTGAGGTTTTATGAGAACAGAACGAGCCAAGCCGGATGAATCCAAGGTTAGCAGCCAAATAGAGTCTGCATCGACAGCCGCTGCGCTTCAAAAAACGTCGACTCCGACAAGCCCAAATCAAGGTGCTTTCGCCACGCTCATGGACGCCAGACGCGCGAATCTCGACTCTGAAAAAAAAGACAAGCCGCGATCCGAAACTGAAAGTGATGCGTCAGTCGAGCGTGACAGCGAGACTTCCGACAGAAAGGATGCAGACGTAAAAACGGTCGCTCGTGATGATGATCGTGAATCGTCAGGCGAGAGCAGCGATGGCGATAGCACGGGCGGATTCGCTTTTCATGCCGCCTTGGCTGAACCGACCAGCGAGGCATCGGTTACGGCACCGCCTGCCCGCTCGATCCTTCATGTTGCCGATCTTGAGCGCATCGTCTCCGCGGTTCGAGCCGATTCGTTCGCGGCGGCGAAAGAGGTAACGATAGAACTAAAGAACTCAGTGCTTGAAGGGCTTCGGATCCATATGAAGATCGCGGAAGGAGGCGAGTTGAAGGTTGAGCTGCTGGCCTTTAGCGATCAGGTGAAAAAGCAGATCGACGCTCGAAAGGCTGAGCTGGAGTCCGTACTTAAAGACCGCTCAATCAAGTTTGACGAGTTAAAAGTAAAAGTCGCGCTGCCCGAGGAGCGTCAATCAAACGCGAACTCGGACGACCTACGATCGAATTCTATTTAAAGGTTCCCGCGACGCGGGCAACTATCTGAGTCGGATAGTTTCCGATCTCATTAAATTTTTGTTCCGCGATCTTCGGAAAATAGCGGGCCGCGGCCAAAGCGAGCGGTGAGTCGCTTCCGCCGATTTTCAGATTTTCCCATTTCGACGCATATTGACGGGCAAAACTCACCGCCTCAACGCCAAACAGACCTTGAGAACCCGCCCTTGAAAGCCCAACGCGATACGCATTTCCCATCGCAAGCGCGACGGTTCCCTCTCCGCCGTTGTATGCCGCCGTGACAAACTTCCAAAACTCAACGCCGTCCGGCTGGCCGTACTTGGAAAACGCGATCTCGCCAAGCCGTTTCGCTTTTATGTTCAGCAAACGGGCGGCTCCAGGAATAGCCTTTGAAGGATCGAGTCGCTCGTCCGAAGCCGATCCCGCGACCCCGACATTCAACCCGACTTCCCTCGCCGCCGGCCGGCCGAATTGAGCGATTCCGGCGTACCCGTACTGGTTAATGACGGTTGGGTGAAACTTCGATTCCTGAGCGAGCAGGCTTTTCAAAACCGCCGGCGAAAGCCCCGGACACCATTCCACTGCGTCGGCAATGATCGAGTCGTAACGCGTCGTATAGTTTTCAAGGCTGCCAGCGTTGATCTTAAAGTGGCTGGCATTCGCAAACGCTTTGTCGAGGCCGGCTCGGTCGTTGACGAGGCTATTTAGATCTTCGGCTCCGATGACATCCTTGATTTCGTTCAACGTAGGATGCACGAGCAAAGCGCTGATCGAATTCCATTCGTCCAGAAGATCCCGATGCTCGGCAGTCATCGGCTGGCCTTTCATCTCCGGATGACGGGCGTAGAAGATCAGGTCCGTAAGCTGCCACGGATCGGTAACGCCGATCTGTATTGCCTGGATGATCGCCTTGAGTTCCTCGACCGTTCGGCTTCGCAGCCATTGTTCGTCGCCTATGTCCGGGCGAACATCGCCTTGCCGACCGGCGCTCCCGTCATACCGGCTCTCAACACGCGCAAGGTCTTTTTCGATCTCGAAACTGCGGCCGGAACGCGTTTCGCTTTTTATCCGGTCGGTCGGACGATCGATCCGCTGAACCGGCACGTTCTGTACTCTTATGTCGTTTCCCGCCATTTCTTACTCCGGTTACCAGCGTTAAATATTAGTATTCAAAACGGTCTTGATACCGCCAGCCATTTGGTCTACGACCTTGCTCATCACTTCAACGTGCTGAGAGACCATGTACAGCCTCTGCTGCAGGGCCAAAAGTTCGCCTTGGGTAAGATTTTTGTTCGAGTTCATTATTCCCTGAACCGCATTCCATTCGCCCTCGGCGTTGACCAGATTGCCGCGGAGATCGCTTGGGACTTTACTGGTCCGGCTTAGGTTGTTGTAGGCGTCTTTCAACATCGACATCCGTCCGCCGCTCTCACCCAGGATATCCTTCAACAACTGGTTCGTCTTTGCCGGGTCGGTGTCCGGCGAGCTGATCTTCTTTTGAAGCTCGGCCTGTATCCGCTCAAGTTCGTCGGTAGCCGGAACATCTTTTGGGGCATTCGTCTTTCCCTTGTCGCCATCCGTCTTCATTTGGTCCTGAAGGTGAGACTCGAACGACTTGCCGCCGGTTTTTTGCGCTGGATCTTGTTTGACCGGTTGATTCTGCTGAACTTGTTGAAGGTGTTGCGATACTACTGCCGAAATTAACTCACTCATGGCCCACATCTCCTTTCCCGAAAGATACCTTTTAAAACAGGATACAAAGCCCCGTATATCACGTTATCGCCGCTCTTCGAGAAATGTTTCCTATTTTTTTTCGCCGTTCGATGAATTCAGCATTCGCGACTGCGAAAGGCGGCTTGCGGCCCGGTGCAAAGCCACCGCTCGGACGTGGATCTGCTTGTCGTGCGGGGCGTCGGCAGGATCGTTTCGTGAGCGTTCGAGGACCACTTCAAGGTCCCGTCTGGCGTCGTCGTATTTTTCCAGCCGAATAAACGCCTCGCCGCGATTGACGTAAGACATCAGGTCTTCCGGGTTCCCCGATATCGCCGCGTTGATATGGACAAGTGCCCGAAGCGGATGGTTTTCGCGTAGCCAGAGAGAGCCGAGGGCGGCTTCGAAATAGGGCGTTGCAGGAGCAAGCGTATTGAGTCCTTCGAACACAGTGATCGCTTCGTGGTTTCGTCCGTTCTGTGCCAGCGCAAATCCGAGTTCGGCGACCAGGCGGATCTCGTCCGCCGCCCAACCGGACGCGGCACCTAAAGAGACATTTCCGGAAACCCAATCCCTCTCGTCGTACATAACCTGTGTGTTGACTCTTTTCAGAAACTACATCAAGTCGACTGTCATCCGCAACAAGATCGGTCCCGAGAAAATTGAAAGGTAGAAAGAAAACACGAAACAAGTTTTCCGATCGACGGATAATCTAGCTGTAACAACTGGAATCCAGAATCGAAGATCTATCAATTGGAGGGAATGAATATGTTTGGAGCGATCATCGGAATTGCAGCAAAATTTATTGGCGGCGGTGCGGCAGCGGGCGGTGCCGGCGGCATTCTTGGCGGCTTGTTCAAGGCGGGCGGTGGCGGAATCCTCAGCAGCCTATTCAAGGGCGGCCCGGCGAAAGAGATCTTCGACATGGTCTCGAAATTCAAGAGTCTTGTCGGAGGGGCGGATCAGCAGCCGCCTGTCGGCGGATTTGGCCGAGGTTTCGGGGGACCGCAACAAGCGAACCGCGGACTCGATCAACTCGTCGGCCGGATCGAGAATCTGCTGAACCGGCTCGAAGGACTTCGCAATCAAGACAACGGCACAAATGGAAGCAACAGCTGCTGCGGCAACAATAACAACGGCAGCGGCAACACGATCCGCGACCTACTGCGAAGCTTCCTGGATTCGACCAACAGCCAGAGCCAGGTGAGTTTTCAATTTTCAAGGTCTCAATACACTCGAATACAAGCGTAAGTTGTAGGGGACCAAAGGCCGGGCGATCGTCCGGCCTTTTTTCTTTTTAAAACGCAAAAAACAGGAAACATAAAAATATTTGCGCCGATAATGTATCCAGAAAGGCCGGAATAAGCATTTTTCTCACGGCAACGGCAGGTAAAGATTTAAGGTGACGCCATGTTTGGTTTAGGAAAACTCTTAGGAAACGTAGTTGGCGGAGTGCTTGAAAGCATCGGGCTCGGCAAGATCGCCCCGTTCGTAAAGCTCGGCCTGAATATGTTGACCGGCAACTGGCTGGGTGTTGCCGAAGACGTTTTCAATCTCGTCTCGAGTTTCAAGAGCAGCGATTACGTAGATCGTGCAGCCAAACGACCGCCGCTCGGAGGATTTGCCGACACTCGCAAGACGGCTCAGCGTCAGCCGGCAGCCGTAAACGCGAGGCTCGATCAGCTTATCGACCAATATTCGGATGAAACCAGCTCCGCAACCCTTCGAATGCTTCAGACGGTGAAAGAGTCATACTCTGAAGAGCTTGTTGCGTCGAATAATTTTTCGAGAGCTCATTACTCTTACATTCGATCGTAGTAACGAATTACCGACATGACGAACGCGACGACGACAATGAGGGAAAAGCTTTCGATAAGCCGGCAGGAGTTTGCCGAGATGGGTCGCGTCGGAGCGTTGTACTACCAGCAGGGCAATCTTGAGAAAGCCCGCACGATATTTGACGGATTGGTCGAGCTCGATCCCGAAAGCGCGGATGCACACGCGGCACTAGGTGCCCTGCTGACGCTGAATCAGGAAGACGGCCTCGCTGAAGCCCACCTGACCAAAGCCGTTGAGCTCGACCCGAGTGAGATCGCGGCATACGTAAACCTCGGTGAAGTTTACATTCGGCAGCAGCGTATAGAAGCCGCTCTTGCGAATCTGAAGAAGGCGATCGAGCTTGATCCGCAGGAAAAAGATCCCGGAGCGAACCGGGCGAGGGCAATGGTTTTGGGAATTTACCAGCTTATCCAATTGGAAAACGGGCAAAACCCGGAAGTTCTAGAAGCATCGGACAGAATCAACTAAGGAACAAAGGAGAAAAATACCATGGCGACGATACCACCAGTAAACAACGGCTACCAGAATCCGGCTGACATCCCTAATTTGACTCCGGAAGCTAAGGCTCAAATACAGGCTCAGCAGCAAATGCAGGCTCAGAACATGGCGGACAGCATGGCGCAGATGCGGCTCCAAAATGAGCAGCAGAAACAGAATCGTGCTATCGAGTCATTGAGTACGACGCTCAAGAACGGACACGACACGGCCAAGTCGGTCATCCGCAACACGGCCGTCTCATAAGGCTCAGGCCTTTGTTTGACAGCCCTAGGGGTATAATGAGGGATGTCCTTTCACAATGGGCATCCCTTTTGCGATATGAAGTACGCGGTCCGGAACATTGTTGTAGTTGTCTCGGCCATCGTAGCACTGAGCGTGCAGGTGTGGGGCCAGAATCCCTGGCTTAACTCTAACTATCCGCATATCGATCCCGTAGGAGATTATCTAAGCCGAACGTGGACGACGAACCAAGTCATCTCCTCCACCTTGTCGAGCCAGATGTTCATGGATGCCGCCAAGCGTCGGGCGGGCGTCAGGTCAGGATCGACAGCGGGCAGGCCGAACGCTCCGGCTCAACTTGGGCCGACGCAATTCCGTCCGTCGGGATACGTTTTGCCGGGCGTGATTGCCGGACTTGAGCAAGGAGACGCCAACGCAAAAGCGGAGATAAAGCAAGCGGCGACAGGCCTGCTGGATCTGTATCATAGCACTGCCAAGAAAGACGGATTTCCGTCAAACGATCTTGCCTATGCTTTTGAGTACTTCGTCGTAAACAATTACATCTACGCCAACGATCTCATGGACGTGTATGCCGACCCGAAGATAGCTGCGATCGCCGATCCTTACGCGCGGCTTCAGGCGTACAGCGAAAAGAAGCTGCAGCAGGTCACGATCACCGGTGAGCGGGCTGTTTACGGCCAGTTCGTGCAAGTGCTTTCCGCTCGGCCCGAAGTCAAAAAGATGACCGATAGGCAAAAGCAGGAGACGGCGGAGCTTTTAGCCCTGATGACTGGGATCGCTTATTCGCGATACACGGCGGGGAT
>CADEGD010000055.1 GCA_902826795.1 uncultured Acidobacteriota bacterium
TAAGTTGTTGAAAGTTCTTGTAAGTCTTAGAACTTGTTCCGAATGGAGCAAAAACGCAGACGCAAAATGGAGCGGAACAAACAACTTACGGGAAGGCCTTTAAATGTTGAAAGTTGGCGTAAGTCTCGGTCCGCGTTTCAAATGCAACAAATTCTGTGTGTCGCGAAATGAAACAGGTCGTTCGATATGAGGCTGGATGTGGGATAAAATCCTTAATGTGAGCGAATTGCGGCATCTGACAGGCTGTTCCCGGGCTGAGCTCGTTGAGTTCTTTGGCGAGATCGGCGAGCCTCGCTTTCGTGCCGATCAGGTTTTTCGAGGTCTTCACGATAGGCGGCTTATCAACTTTGACGAGATGACCGACCTTCCGAAAAGCCTTCGCGAGAAACTGAAAGAAAACGCGACCTCGTCCGTCCTCCGTGTTGAGTCAAAATACACATCGATCGATGGCACACGTCGATTTTTGATGCGGACCGCTGACGGCAATCCGGTCGAGACGGTCTTCATCCCGACCGAGAGTCGAGACACCATATGTTTTTCGTCTCAATCGGGCTGTGCGTTAAAGTGCGATTTTTGCCTTACCGCAAAACTCGGATTCCTCAGAAACATGACCGCCGGCGAGATAATCGAGCAGATCATCATCGTCCTTAATGATGTTTACGGCATCGGTAACGAGACGCCGCATGGCACAAATCTCGTGGCAATGGGCGAGGGCGAACCGTTCTTGAACTTCGACAACCTCATCAGGGCTCTCGATATCATGTCGGACGAAAACGGCCTTAATATCGTTCCCGGCCGCGTGACCGTGTCGACGGCCGGAATTGTGCCGAAGATCTACGACTTTGCCGCTCTCGAACGTCGGCCGAACCTTGCGATCTCACTGTCATCGGCAAACGATGAGCTTCGCAACAAGCTGATGCCGATCAACAAACGCTGGCCGATCGACGAGCTTCTCGCGGCAGCGAAGGCGTTCGAGAAAACCCTGAAACGCGGTGAGCGGTTCACGTTTGAATACGTGCTACTCGGCGGCGTGAATGATTCTGACGAGCAGGCGGAAGAATTGGCGGACTTGCTTGAGAAACACCGCTTACGAAAAGCGAAGATCAACCTGATCCCGCATAATCCGGCGGAACAGCTTGATTATCGGCCTTCGACGCCGGAGCAAGTGAAGCGATTCAAACAGGTGCTCGAATCTCGCGGTGTTTCGGCCTACATCCGCACACCTCGCGGCCGCGATATCTACGCCGCCTGCGGCCAGCTTGCCGCGATGGACGACAGTAAGAGTGATGCCTTTAGGCGTTTTCGAGAAGTTGTCTCGACCGAAGAAACGGCTAAAGGCGTCACTCTTGCCTAGATTATGGAACTTCTTATTCCCGGACTCATCCTCGTCGCACTAATGGTGTGGGTGTCGACCCGCATCAAAAAAAATGCGGCCGCGGCCTTCGACGCGGAGTCCATCGATACGGATGAATTCTTTATTCGAAAACCCGAGGGCTTTCTCCACGTATTAAACGACGACTCGGGCCTCGCATTTCGTTCATACTCGAAAGAGTTCGGAAAGGTCGGGAATAAAGACGTGAGGCGGGCGATAATTGAAATAGAGCGTCATGTTGCGACGAATATCGACGCGCTGAAAAGTACGATCGAAGCCGACGCCGAACGAGTTGTTTCGTTTGAAAGTTACCTCGACGCCGAAGAGAAAGCGGCGTGGATGACATCGACGGAGATTGTCGACGGCGGCGAGTTCGAGGTACATCGGAAGCTGGTCAGCCGCGGCCCTTACGTGTGGGAGGCACGCGGAAAGGTGCTGACGGAGCATCGAGACGACGTGATCGAGACGATCGAATTCGCACTCGAAAGCGTTCGGATAAAATAGGAACATCCCGGCCCGGCCGGAAATCATCACAGACGAGCTTGCTATGAAAATGAAATTTTTAGGTTTGGTGCTTGGAAGTTTTCTGTTAGCCACGGCGGCAAGTGGGCAAACCCTGACCGGCTCGATCACCGGCGGAACGGCCAGCAAAGGGAAAGCCGCTCGCGGCTCGGTCGTGCTCAGCATTCCCGGGGGCCTTCATGTCAATTCGAGTCGGCCCGGGAACCGTTATCAGATACCTACGTCGGTTCGCCTTTCGGCGGCCGGAGCACGAGTTAGCGGGCCAAGCTATCCGCGTGGCATCAACCGGAAATTTCAATTCTCCGAAACAACGATAAACGTTTATGAGGGTACCGTGCGTTTCCCCTTTACGGTGACGGTTCCGGCAGGCTTTCGCGGCAATACGGTTTCGGTCCGAGCCGTCGTTCGCTATCAGGCCTGTACCGATGAAGTTTGCTATCCGCCGCGATCGAAAGAGATCACGATCACGGCGCGTGTTCGCTAGTTTGCCGTTGGCAATTGGTACGATTTCGGAACGTATTCGAGAGCGACCAGATCTCCGTTGTTCTTTCCTTTCTTGTCCGCCGATGGGCGATAAGTAACTATCGCTTGCAAGGCCGGATATCCCGTCCCGCAGCCGAACTGCAACCCGCCCGCATCCTGCGTAAAGGTCATCAAATGCAGCCGGTCCGGCGGCGGCGACTTCAGCCTAAGCGTTCCACCGGCGTGCTTGATCAAATAGAATGCGTCTTTATTGTTACACTCGATCTTCTCGACGCTGCCCATCAGACGGACCTCGCCATCCTGAGTCTTTCGCAGCGCACGTTCCAACTGCTGCATCATCATTTGCTCTCGCCGCTTCTCAAAGTCGGCCATCTGTTCTGCCGCGATCTCGGCATTCTTTGCAGTATCGCTCGGCGGCCCGCCTTGAATTATCAGGTTCGGTGCATTTGCGATCTCATCCTTCGTCATCAACCGGAAATCGGCAGGAACAAAATGAAGCGAAGTAAGCATGTTTTTAGTCGGCTCTTGTTTATATGTAATGACAACAAGTTCGTTCGAAATATTAGCTTCGCACCCGACCGAAATATCCGTCGTTCCCTCATGCATCACCTGCAGATCGAGACTTTGAAAATCCTTGCTCGCAAAGCGGATGTTTGCTCCGTCAACGGTCGCGTCGTAAACGACCTCGCTCTTAGCGCAGTTGATCTTCGTGAGCTTTCCGAGCGTTCGCTTTTCTCCTTCCGCAGGCTGGCCGATCGCGACGTTGATGTTACGGATCTCGCGGTCTTTTTCGATCTTCGCAATTTGTTCTTCGGAAATAGCTTCGCGTCGCACGAAAGTAGGACGGCTTCTCGGAGATCCATCGCCGTCTACGGAGAGCACCATTTCCGAGTTCTTTTTCGCTTCCTCGTATTGCGCGATGGTGCTCGAGATCTGCTCGGCATTGCGCCTCATCGTTTCGTCCTCGGCCGTTTTCGAGAGGCGTTCGGCGATTACCTTTGCTTCGGCAAACTTCTCTTGCCGCAAGTAGATCTGGGCGAGCAGCATCGCGTAATGCTGGCTGCCCGGCTGGTACTGAAGCCCTTTCTTGAGAACCGCGATCGCTTCGTCGAGATCCGAATTTTCGATCATCAAGACGAAGGCGAGCATTCGGTAACTTTCGGAAAACTCGGGGTTGAGCTCGATCGACTTCCGAAAAGCGTTTTTCATCTTCGTAGCTACGTCCGGCGGGTACGAACGAACGTAACCGAATTCGTCCATGCTTTCGCGGCTCAGAACGTAGGCGTAATTATAGTGAGCATAGTGATTCTTTTGGTCGTCTGCCATCGCATGTTCGAGGTGGCGTTTGGCGGCGGCAAAGTCACGCTGCCTCATCTTTACCAGCCCAAGCGAGGTATGCGCCATGCTGAGATTGGGCTCGGCCTGAAGGGCCTTTTGAAGGTGCGCGTCCGCAGCCGGATATTCATTGGTGTGATAAAGCAGATCACCCAGATAAGCATTTGCGACGGCCTCCGTGATCGGCGAGACGGTGAACTTATCGTCGAAGACAAGCTTGTTTTTGAGAGTTACGATCGTGCCGCGGAATGTTCGCTGTTCGACGTATTTCTTGAGGGCTTTCTCCATCGTCGCATAATCGACGCCGAAGGACGCTTGAAAAGCTTTCTCCTGATCTACGTTACTCATCACCTGCTGCAAAAACCGGCCGAGGCCATCAACATTCACCCCGCCATTACCCTGGATCAGGTAATGAATCAGCGCCCACGCCTGAGCATAAAAGATGCTTCGCGAATGATTGCCGTTTTGATGAAGCGAAAAATTGGTGATCGCAAAAAAATCCTTCAGCGGTATCAGTTTCGATTGTTGAAGAAGCTGGAGGTGTCCATTTTGAAGACGGCCCAACTGAACCTTTTGATCGTCTTCGATGGCGAACATTTGGTAATACTCGGCGAGACCTTCGTTAAACCACGGCGGCACCTGAGATTTGCCGAACGTAGTGTTCAAAAGCGAGTGGACGTATTCGTGAAAGATCGTGCCGAACGTTTCTTCATTCTCGCCCTCGGTCGAAAGCGTGATGTAGTTGACGTCTTCTCCTGGCTGAAAGTAGCCAGCGATCCACTCATCCGCCTTGCCATCGCCGCGCTTGGGTTTGTACGGCTTGTAAGAACCGGAGCTTTTGAATACGACGACATTAGTCGGGATCGCGTCCGTCAACCTGGCATTCGGGAAAAGGGCTCCGAAAGCCGTTCGGAATTGTTCGAGCTTCGTCGCGACCAGCCTCGCATCCTTCTCGCTGGAATTACTTACGATCGTAAAATTCGGCGTCGTGATCTTGATCCAGTCGTCACCAGGTTTGACCTGGGCCGAGACGGTCGAAAACAAAAGCGCGCAAATGACGGCAACGAGTGGGCGATGGATCTTCAATTGTGTAATTACCTCCGAGGGGTGTGTAAAGGAAGTGTAGGTGAAGTCGCGTTCCGCGGTCAATATTTTTCTACCGTACGCGGCCTATTACCGACAAAAGCCGTCCCGTCTTGCCATACTTCTTTTTCTCAAGGCGGTAAGAAAAAAAGAGGTCCGGCCGGTCCATTGTGCAATAGGGAGCGGTGTGGATCGAATCGAGCGGAACTCCGCAGGAGATCAGTTGGTCTTTATTAGCAAGATGCAGATTAACGCGCGCGTGACCTTCCTTTGTCGGTGCGAAATACTTCGCGCTTCCTTCAAAATTTGCAGCGAAGGCTTCGATCACGTCCTGACCGATCTCATAGTTTTCGCAGCCCGCCGCTGGGCCGATCGCCGCGATCATATTCTGGGGCTCGCTGCCGTATTCCTTCTGCAGCTTTTCGATCGCCCGGACAACTATCGAGCTGACAGTGCCGCGCCAGCCCGCATGTATAGCCGCGAAAGATCTAGTCTTCGTGTCACCGATCAACACCGGAACACAGTCAGCCGTCTTTACGCCGACAAGTACACCGGGCATCTGAGAAACCAGCCCGTCAAAACGCTCTTCGCTGTCGTCGACATCTGCTTGCGTGTTGACGATCTTTACCCCGTCGCCATGAACTTGCCACGCGGTCGCAAGTTGATATTCGCCGCCAATAGTGTGAAGAAACCTCCGCCGGTTTTCGTAGATGTTGTCGGCAGAATCTTCATCAAAGCCGGCGAGATTGAGAGAATCCTTAGGAAAATCCGAGACGCCTCCGCCGCGAGTAGAAAATGCATTCACAAATCCGGCATCTTCCAGCGGCCTGCAGACGAGTATGTTAACGCCGTCGCGTTCTCGCCAATAGAAGTCCGAGTTTGCTAAAGTCTCAGCATCATCCATGATCATTTCAACAGGCATCGACATCGTTGAAGTCTATCGCATCGCCGAAACGATGACGAGAACTCCTCGGTTTGCCGAGAGAGTTTTTACGCCCGCTGAAAGAGAATATTGCGACGCGAAAGGTGCGGCCGCGGCTCAGAGCTATGCCGGAAGGTTTGCGGCCAAGGAAGCTTTTTTGAAAGCGATCAAAACCGGGTGGCGGGGAAAGATCTCCTGGCACGACATCGAGATCTTGAACGACGCAGATGGCGTTCCTTCGCTGAACGTAAAAGGCGAGGCGGCTAGCATCTTGGCGGATCGCGGAGCCGAGATCGCTCACCTTTCGATCTCACACACGGCTGAGCACGCGGTTGCCCATGTGATACTCGAGCGTTAATTGGCCGGAGCATCCAGCGTGAAATATCCGACTGCTACGTCATGGTCGGAAAACCGTTCCGGGCGGTCAGCGGCGGCACGCAGCACCTGAGGAAAGTCTGCGTTGATGCGTAGATATCCGAAACCGGCAAGGTGCTTTCGCATCGGAACATTGGCGATGAAATGATCGAGCACCTGAGCGTTGCCGTCGAACGTATACGAATATTGCTGGTCGACCTTAATGAGATTTACGAGATCGATCAGATCGGTCTCTACAAGATCCGGCGATGATTCGAGCACCGCGTCTTTCGGAGCAGGCTTTCCGATGATCGTGCCGATCTGATCAACGAGGCCATCGTTGAATTGGAACGCGTTAAAGTCACCGACGAGCAAGATCCTCTCATTCGGGTTCGTTTTTTGCCGCTCATTCACCCACTTGGCGAGAAATTCAGCCTGAAGCTTCTTCTTCATCCGAACGTTTTGTCCATCTTCCGGATCATCGATTCCGCGAAAAGATTTTAAGTGATTGTTAACTATGGTAAAGGCAAAAGGCTGGCCGGTCTTAGGATCTTCCACCGTAAGTTCAATCATTATCGGAGGCCGGTCGTTCAGCGAGATCTCTTTGCCTGTTCCCGGGCTGCGGAACGTTTCTTCCTTGCCGAACTGCTTTGCAGACACGACCTTAACGCGGGAAGTCTTGACGAGAAAACCGCAATCGATTCCTCTAGGGTCGTTGCCGTCGAAAAGATACGCCTCATACCTAGGATCCGGCTTGCCCGCAGCGACTGCATCTGCGTTGATCTTGGATGCAAGCTTTTTCAGAACGTTCAGATTCTCGGCTTCGATAACCGCGAAGACGTCGGGCAGCTGCAAATATTCGCGGACGGCCATCGAAACTTTGCCGATCCGTCTTTGAAAAGCTTCAGGAGTTGCAACCTCCTCGCGAATTCCGGAATCGTCATCGTCATCTACGAAGGTCTCGATATTTGCCGCGGCTATCGAGAATTGTCTATCGGTAGTCGCCGGCATCGCGATGGGCTTGATAGTGTTGGCAACGGTCGGTGGTGAGCCGGCGTCTGTCAGAATCGCGTATCGGCTGAAGCCGTAGTGGACGACGCCAACAACCTCCTTTACTTCAGCCCTGGAGGCTACGTTCAACACCGACGAGCCGATCTGGGCTAGTGTCTCAATCCGTATCACCTCTGGATTGTGATCAAAGATAGGCAACCGTGGAAGTTCACTCTTCCATTTATTACGCTCCCGCTCTTCTGTTCCGAGCAGTTGCATGGCGCTCAATCCCGGTTCACGGAAAGGCCTTGGCGTGCCTTTGATCACGGCATAAAAAACGCCATCCGAAACTACGCTCTCTGTCTTGGCGTCTACTCGTCCGCCAGTCGGAGCGACCGCCGCTAAAGCGGGAACCGTCACGCGCATGCCTTCATACCTTTCGAGCTGATCGACGGAGTTCGCCTTGAAGTCGAGATTTGTCAGCGTGAACGGTTTGGGCAGCGGATTGTTCTGCGATACGACGCGAATCGTGTCGCGGCCTATGAAGTGACTGATCTCAGTTATGGTTAGTCCGTAATTTTCGTTACGGGGGCGAAACTCTTCGACCTTGCCAGTCACCGTTATCTCGTTTCCGATGGCGGCCTCCGCAGGCGGTTCGTCTTTGGTGAATACATAAATGCCTTCGGAAGAGAGCGGGTCGGAGTCGGTCTTGCCGTCTGGGGTCTGTAAGAAAAATCCGCTGCGAATACGCGCCGTAACGATACCAGTTGTTCTGACGGAAGTGCCGATATGTTCCGAGACGTTCTTGATCCCCTGTATCTGCGCGACCGTCAAATCTTTCTGCGCAAAAACTACAGACGAGGTGGTAATGACCGCGAAGAGGAGAAACAGCGTCCGGGTAAGGCACTTCATAATCTATCGCGTTGTCTTTCGATAAACAGCTGAGTCATAGCGCCGACATTACTGAAAAAGTCGTAGCCAGTTTGACGCTCTACTTCGTCGACCGTCACGCGAAAGTTTCGCCACGGTGTATTAGGATCGAGCGGCTCGAAGTTCGGAACGATGATTCCAAACGCCCGCGTCGCTTTTGTTACTCGGGTTCGGTCGTTGTCACCGTTCGGCATTATCAGAACTACCTTCCAGGTATACTGAGGAGCGGTGATCCGGCCCTGAGCTATAGTTCCAAGCGAGCCGAGCGGCCCGGAGAAAATATACAGTTCGTTACCTTGATTCGCGAGAGTTCGGCAATACGTTTCAAATTCCTCCCAAGGTCCAGAGTTGTTGTCTGTTATCTGCGGAACAAAGTTAGTCATCAGAAAGGTCGCAGAGTTGTCCGGTATCGACCGTGTCCTGTCACCCGAGGGTGTCATGTGTCCGCGAGTGTAACCCGACCCGCTGTAGTCGCTGTCGACTACTTGATACCAGCCCGCCGGCAGAGCCGGGTCAGGTCGATAATCGTCCTGTCTTTGGGTACTCCCCAGCCATGAACTATCGAGCCGCCAGGCGACCCAATTCGGAGTCGCTTTTTGGCGGCTATATGAAAGCGAATACTGAGGCTTTTGCATCAGATAATTGTTCTCGTTCGCGACATTTGGCGTAGCGTTGCTAGGGTTACCGAGCAGCAATGGGTCGTCATTAGGTAACGGCGCGTTAACCGTAATGATCGTTTGGGCGATGGCGGTACGGCCCTGGATGTCAGCGGCAACGCCAACAATAAGCTTCGTTCCTCCCGTCGTAGACGGGGCAACCGTAGCCAGATACGAAAATACGTTATCTCCCGCAGTCACGTCTCCGTTAGTTCCGTTGTCAAAAAACTGCTGGCTCGCCGCTTCGCCGATGGGCTGCAGATCGGCGGCGACTCCGATTGCAGTACTCGGCGGTGTGGTTGCGGGAATAACGGTCACCGTCAGCAGCGTCGTCTGGCCCGGCGAGACTGACGACGGGCTCGCATTCATTGCCGCGAACAGGGTTGTTCCGCTGCCCGAGCACGTTGCAACGGGATTAGATGAATTTCGGGGAGCCCATGGGGTCAGCGTTGCAAAATCCGACGCATTATTATCCGTATCCTGACATCCTGACTGTAGTCTCGCCTTACTGCTTCCGCTGCCAGGTGCCGTCGTCCGCGTTCCCTCAGCAAAAATGTTTGTTCCCGTACCCCAACCTACTGCGTCAATAATGGCGCCAGTGTTCTGAGCGCCCTGACGGATAGCGAGGCCGCCGTTTGCCGCGGAGAGCGAACACTGGCACACGGACGGGGTATACGTCAGGTCCGGCGTCAATCCACCTGTGTAGGAGTTTGACGCAATCAGATAGAACTGTCCGGGTTGTAGTATCGTCGTTGAGGTCCATGCGGCGAGCGGCCCAACGTCATTTGATCCGTTTTGCGAGCGATAGACGAGCCGGAATCCGTTTAGATCGATCGGTGTCGAGCTTGTGTTGTGTATCTCGACAAACTCATCGTTTGGGTCGGCAGTCGTTCCCGGCTGAAACTGCGAAATAACAAGGTGCGGAGAAACTATCAGCGAGTCCGTTTGAGCAGACGCACGCGAGCCGATCAGCCAGCCAGCCGCACAAAAGATTCCGATAAAACCGACGACAATTATTCTCTTCATTGCAATACTTTGGATGACGGGCAATCAACTATATTATCCGACGTAAATAGCAACTGACCACTCGACACGATCCAAAGTCACGAATTGGTAACAAGCTGTCAGGGCTTAGCGGACTGGCTTGCGAGGCGATCGCGAAACGCTTTTTCGGTCGCATTCACAAACTCGAGATACCCATCCGGATCTATGAACGGATTGGTTCGTGCTCCGTTGCGGAGGAGCGCAAGTTTATCCTCCATTCCGAACTGGCTTGCGTGCGCCGATAGAAAGATGTCGACTTTGAAGGTTTTCATTCGCTTAAAGGTCTGCTCAAAATCGGCAACGATCTCCGGATACTTTTCATTTCCGACGAGTTTGTAACCCGGAGCCGTCGTGCTGCAGACGAAGATGACATTGAGCTTCTTGCCGGCATCCTCCGTCGTGGTAGTCCACGTCGTGCATCCTTTCGTGTGGCCCGCAGTGACATTGGCGGTCATCGTTATACCACCAAGCTTCAGCTCCCAACCGTCAGAAAACGTTTTGTCTGTTATCACCGGATCGAAAAGATATTGGTCCCCGAAATTTGGATCGCCTTTGCCGCCGCGGGCAAGGAGCTTTGCGTCTTCAACGCTGGCGAGCATCTTCGCTCCGGTCAGCTTTTTCAGGTCTGCAAGCCCCGCGGCGTGATCGTAATGTGCCTGGCTGTTCAGCAGATACTTTACATCCTTGACCTTGAATCCGAGCTTCACGATGTTGGCCGTGATCTGCGGAACGGTTTCTTTGAACCCGCCATCGATCAGGATATGTCCTTTCGGAGTGGTTATCAGATACGAGGTGATCTCGTTCGCCCCAACGTAATAAACATTGCCGGCAATTTTGAAGGGCTCGACGGACTGGTTCCACGAACGATCCGTTTCGGATGCCTGCGAAGCCGCATTGATAACGAGAAGAAAGATCGTGGAAATAAGCGGTAAAACTTTTAGTCTCATTGTTCCGATATTAGCATCTCGCTCTTTTTACGAATAAATCGAAGCACCGACTCGTTTCGCGTAAGTTCCGCGGCGCGTTGGTAAGCTTGTCGGGCCTCGGCTGCGTTGCCGAGCCTCTCCGACACGTGGCCGCGAATGACGTGATAAAGGTTGTAAGAAGTCATCAGATAATTTGAGGCGAGTTTCGAGATTTCTTCAGCGGCACTGTGAGGACCTTGATGCTCGCCTAACGCAACGACGCGGTTCAACGCGGCAACCGGTGAGAAGTTTTGTTCCAACAGACGGTCATAACAACGAATGATCCGTTTCCAATCGGTGGCGGCAAAATCTTGAGCCAATCCGTGGATCGAAGCGATCTCGGCCTCAACGTGATAGTCCGTTACCTCATCGCCGCTTGCGGCAAGTCGGAAATGCTCAAGACCCGCCGCGAGCATTCCGCGGTCCCATTGAGATCTATCTTGATCAGCCAGCAGTAGCAGGTTACCTTGATCGTCGGTCCGGGTTGAAATTCGGGCAGCTTGGAAAAGGAAGAGCGCTGTCAAAGCGTGGACTTTCGGCAGCGACGTTAGTGGATGGTCGAGCAAAATACTGGCGAGCCGGATGGCCTCGTCACAAAGGTCGCGACGGATAAGGTTGCCGCCCTCTGAAGCCGAATAGCCTTCGTTATACATCAGATACAGAACACGCAGGACCGAATCGAGCCTAAAACCGAGTTCGTTTCCCGCGGGAATTTCCAGATCGAGCGTCCGCAGTTTTTGCTTCGCCCGTGTAAGCATCTTGGCGATCGCCTCGTCTTTTGCGAGATATGCTCGGGCTATCTCTCCCACACTGAAACCTCCTACGATCTTCAGTGTCAATGCGACCCGCGAATCAGCCGGAACTTCTGGATGACAACACGCGAACATCATCCGCACCTGATCTTCGGTGAGTTCACTTTCGAATCTAACGTCATTGGATCGCTCTTCGGGCAGGTCAACGCCATTGTCGATGGACTCACTCTTTGAACACCGCCGAAGCTGATCGATAACGCGATTCTTAGCCGTTTGGATCAGCCATGCGGATTCGTTCTGCGGAACGCCGGAATAGGACCAGCTCTTCATCGCGGCGATCATCGAATCCTGAACCGCGTCTTCGATGAGCTCTATATTCGCGACCCCGAACTTTCGCGTTAAGATCGAAACCATCTGTCCGGCCCGATGCCTGAACAGATGGTCGATCGATTCGCGAACTTGTTCTTGCGCGTGCATATCAATTCGTCGGCTCTATCTCGCGAAGCTCTATCCATCCTCCGTATTTCAGATGAGGACAGTCTTTCGATATCTCGACGGCTTCGTCATAATCTACGGCGTCGATCGTAAACACTCCGCCGACAACCTCTTTAGCCTCGGCGAACGGCCCGTCGCTCGAGCGGAATTCACCAGCGTAACCGTGCAAATGTTTCCCTCCTTCGTCTTTCAGCTTTTGTCCTCCGACGAGTTTTCCCTGGCCTGCGACTTTCTCGGACCACGCTACATATTCCGCAATAACGGCTTGGATAGCATCCGGTGAAAGTGCAGAAAAATCCGAAGGCTTTTCGTGAAGCAGTAATAAATAATTTGGCATTTTCAAAATCTCCTTTCTAGTCAATTAATGGATCGAAACCCAATGGGGCTCCGATCCATAAACGAACGAGTAAGAAGTAAATGGACATCCCCTCACTAATCTCTAAGCGGCGGATCGATCAGCTTGAGCGAGCAAATCAGATCGTCTTTCGAGCTGGTGCAGGTCACGGCGGTCATCGGTACTTTTATATCGTGCCGTACCCAAGCCAGCATTGTTCCGAACGGAGTGTGAAGAAACGAAAGCTGACGGCCGTCGGAATCGACCGGGATAGATGAGAGGACTTCGTTTATTTGGCTCGTCGCTTTTGCAAGCACGGCGTCGTGAAACTTAGTTTCTTCCGCTGTCAGCATCTGAGCGTGAAAGCAGCTTCCACCGTCTGTACACCCAAGGTCGCCCTCGAATTCACCATAGCCGCATTGGCGGCCACTGCAATCCATACCAACATCTAAGCTCGACATAGAACCTCCGTCCGATCAGTTGAAAATTGTGGTCCGATAAGGTGAGAAGCTTTATCTCGTGAGGATTATAACGCTGAGCGGGTAGCTAGCGGAAATCGCTCACCATTACTACATCGGAATCTTCACTGCCTCGTGCCATTACGAATCCGGTGCCGTCGCGGGTGACGTCGAACCGGAATATCCGGTCGGCTTCGAAATTGGTCAGTGATCGGGCCGCCCCGCCGTCGATCGGTTGCAGCCAGAGATTATCCACTCGATTCCGAGATTCGATGAAGACCAACGACTTGCCGTCCGCCGTCCAGCGAATCGTTCGCGACCGAACGGCTGTCGGGGCATTCAGAATCGAGATAACCGGGCCGCCAGAGGTGCTGACGACGACCAGCTTTGGCGAAGAATCGTTGAGCGACTCTCGACTTTCGCAGATGAAGGTCTTACCGTCCGGCGAAATTACGGGGCGGCGGGCACCAAAACTGGTAAGCGTTTGGGCTGAGCCGCCATCAATAGACACGCGCTTTATGACTTCCTTCCCATCGCCGTCAAGAGCTGAGAAGACGACGAATTTGCCGTCGGGTGAAACGTACGGATCGCTATCTTGCTCGGTGCTATTGGTAAGCTGTAGGGCGTTTCCCCCGTCCGCGTCCATCCGCCAGATGTCAAAGTTTCCGCCTCGTGTCGATACGAACACGATATAGCGCGAGTCCGGCGAGAACGTCGGTGAAAAATTTGCCTTTGCATTGAAGGTTAACTGGCGATTGTCCTTACCATCGGTGTTGGCGGTCCAGATGTCTTGATCGCCCTTGATCCTAACCGTATAGGCGATCTTGCCATTCGCGGCGATAGCGACGCCGGACATTCCTTCGTCTCGGCCCATTTCGGTCGAGATCTGTCGCGGAGCATTTCCACCGACGCCGGTCCACAGGTTCGACCGGTAATTCTCTTGAACGCTCAAGATCGACCGGCCGTCGCGTGTCAACGTGGCTCCCTGATAGCTGGTCAAGTCGTTCGTTATCCGTCTGGTATATCCACCAGGGAATCCGATCTCCCACAGCTGCGAAGTTTGTATCTCACGATCCCTTCCGCTAACGATGATGGCACTTGCGTCAGGAAGCCATGAAACTCCTCTCAGCCGAAGCCAGGGTACGGCTGAATCGACGGGAGTTTCGGCGCCATCCGCGATCGATATCTTTGAGAGGTGATCGTTGCTGTCGTTTTGGGAAAAATAAACAGCGGCGATGACTTCGCCTTTTGGTGACCAGGAAAGGTTGATGTATCGATTTCCCTCGCCTCCCTTGGCGAGCTCACGTATGTTTCCGCCGTCGATCGCATCGGCCAGCATGATTTGCGTGGACGCTCTGATAAACGCCACCGTCTTTCCGTCAGGCGAAAAGGTGACCGGTTTCTCGGCATCGGCGATCAGTTTTCGCGAAGGGCCGCCCATCGCCGGAGCCTGATAAAGAGCCGAAGGTCCGCCCTTTTCCGACATCGAGTAGTAGACGAAGTTCGAGTCCGGCGAGAATGCGACCCCGGTTACGTTATTCGCACCCTGCGGCACGATAGTTATGCCGCTGTCGGCCGCCGTTTGTTTTATCAGAAGCCCTTCCTCGCCGGCGTCCGTTACTACGTAAGCGAGATACTTTCCGTCGGGCGAGATCGCGGCGTTGAATGACTCGACGTTGCCGGAATACGTCAGCTTCGAAAGCCGCATGGTTTGGAAGGCTTCCGGCCGCCGCCACGATTCGGCAAGCCAGTAGACGCCGTAGAACAGGCTCGTAAGCAATACGGCAAAAAGCAGCGAATAGCTGAGCGAGCGGATGGGGTGCTGCTTGATCTCGCTGAAGAGGATTCCGCTGAGCGTACTCGGCGGCATGCTCAACTCTTGGGTCGAGACAAACCCGGCGGCGTGCATCCTTTCAGTCGGCATAACGCGTTCGGCATCGCTCAGCTCTTCGGAAGAGTGGCCGTTATTGCTGCCGTTGCTTCGATGGCCGTTCTTGCTGTCGAAGCGAAGCTCTTCGCGAATCTCCTTCAGATCGGCCAGCAGCTCACGCATCGTCTGATATCGCTCGTCGCGGTTCTTGCGAAGGGCCTTCTTTATAAGAAGTTCGACGTCGTGCGGTATCTGCCGGGCTGACTGGCTAAGCGGCCGCGGCTCTTTATGCAAGATCGACCCAACTACGTCGATATCGTTTTCACCGATGAACGGCAGCCTGCCCGACGTCATCTGATAGAGCATCGCTCCGAAACTAAAGATATCGGACCGAGCGTCGACCAGCTTGCCGCGAGCCTGCTCGGGCGACATATAGGCAACCGTTCCCATCACAAGTCCCGGATGCGTCTTGACCTCCGGAACGGCGTAGGCCTCTTCGAATGAGGAAATTGAGCGGGGTTCGATCTGTTTCGCAAGGCCGAAATCCAGCACCTTAACGAGGCCGTCGGGCCGAAGGATCACGTTGTCGGGCTTAACGTCGCGGTGGACGACCGATGCTTCGTGGGCCGCCGCCAGGGCAGTTGCGATCTGGATAGCGACATCGAGCGTTTCGTGAACCTCGAGCGGCGAACGCTTCATCCGGCGGCCGAGCGTATCACCTTCGACAAATTCCATCGCTATGAATGGCGGTTCGTGTTCATCGTTGATCTCATGGATCGTGATGATGTTCGGATGATTTAGCGAAGATGCCGAGATAGCCTCGTAGACGAAGCGAGCCATCCGGTCGGAATCGGCAGCAAAATCGGCAGAAAGCACCTTAACGGCGATCTGCCGCGTCAATTTGGGGTCTTCGGCAAGGAACACCTCGCCCATGCCGCCTTCGCCGATCTTGCGGACAATCCGATAACGCCCTAGATAATCGCCGGTATTCATAGCGCTTCTAAATGCTCGCGTATTTTACCACCGAAAGGTATTGACGTGTGCGACCATTTTCTTTTGCCGTAGGTTGTTTGAGTCGAAACATTTCGCGACGGTGATTTTGAACCATTTGACTCAAGATCTAAGACTTACGCGAACTTTCAACAACTTGGCGAATGCCGGTAAGTTGTTTGTTCCGTTCCATTCTGCGTCCGTACTTTTGCTCCATTCGGAACAAGTTCTAAGACTTACAAGAACTTTCAACAACTTACGGCCGGTCTCATTATCTTACTTTTCCATAAGGGCCTAGGTTCGGGACTGTCTCCGTCAGATTGTCAAATAACGGCGGGCGACAAAACCCGGCCGAGTATAATCCCATAGCCGCAACATTGTGTCAAGCTTTATTTGAGATCCATCGTCATCAGGCTGGCGAAGGTCTCGATGCCATCCCATAAGTTCTGAATTCGGATGTTCTCGTTCTCGGCGTGTTGGTTATTATCGTGATTGGCGATGGGGACGGTGATCGTCGGCTGGCCGAGCGTGTCGGCGATTATCGACAGAGGAAGGCTGCCGCCGAGAGACGGCATTCGGACGATCGGCTGCGTCGAAGTTTTCCGGACGGCGGCAATGACCGCGATCGAAACCGGCAGGTCCATCTTCGTGCGCTGGGCGTTGTAGCCGCCGTCGCGTTGAGTGAGTTTTGCGATAAAAAGATGCTGCAGACGTTCTGCGTCCGTCGGGTCGCGGTCGATGACGTGGAAGCCTTGCGATTCGATGTGTTTTCGGAGTTTGGCGATCTGGCGGGCGACATCATTTCCCTTAACGAGCCGCAGATCGAGAACGGCGGACGCGGTAGTTGGAATAATGTTTCTCGCAAACTCGCCGACATCGCCGCTCTTGAAGCCGTTAACATTCAGCGAAGGCTGATTTATGCGTTCGAGCAGGCTTTTGCCGCCGCCTTCGGTAAACGCGATCGCAAGCTGCTTTTTAACCTCGTTGTCGATCTGCGGAGCGTCCTTTATGGCCTGGAGTTCCTCGCTTCCGAGAGGCTCGACATCGTCAGCCCATCCTTTTACGATGATATTGCCGGACGCGTCCTTCATCGAGGCGAGCAGCCGGGCCAGCGTCATCGCGGGGTTCGGCGACCAGTTGCCGTAATGCCCGCTGTGCAGCGGCCGCTTTGCTCCGTAAACCGTCAGGTCGACGTTCACATCGCCCCGGACGCCGAATACGACCTGCTTGCGTCCCGACTGATGCACAGGCCCGTCGCACACGATAAACGCATCGGCCTTGAGCAGATCTTTGTTCTTTTCGAGGATCTCTTTGAGATTGCCCGAACCCGCCTCCTCTTCTCCCTCGAAGAAGAATTTGATGTTGACTGTCGGCTTTATTCCGCTGGCTTTGAGGGCGTCGAACGCGGTAAGTATCGCGAATACGCCTGCCTTATCATCCGAAGCCGATCGGGCATACAAACGCCATTCCGGATCGATCTTCTCGCCAGCATTAGGAAAAGGAATGATCGCCCCGCCCTTCTCAAGCGACGCCGTTCTCAGCACCGGTTCCCACGGCTTACTCCCGGTCCAATCACTCGGATCGGTCGGCTGCCCGTCGTAATGCGCGTAAAAGATCACCGTCTTCGTCGCACCCGGCGTCATCCATTCGCCATAGACCACCGGCGGAACCTTCTTATCCACCGCCTCCAACAACCGCGGCTTGAATCCACGCTTGTCCATCTCCGCCACGATGTACCGTGAATTCAGCCGGATATTCTCCGTGTCCGAAGCAACATTCGGAAGCTTGAGCAACTCCATGAAATCGCTCAGAAGCCGGTACTCGTTAGCTTGACGGTATAGGCGAACCGGTTCACCTTGGGTATATGCAGAGTTGCTCAGAAGCAGTATTCCAAGACATGCGAAAATTTTGAATCGTGTCATATTTCCGGCTCGACGGTCGGAGAAGAATAACCGCAGATTAACGCAAATAAACGCAGATAGGAACTGTTCAATACGACCACTTTTTAGATACGCCTAGACCGAGAGCTGTCTGAAATAGAATCTGCGTCCATCAGCGTTCATCTGCGGTTGATCTCTAGGCGATGTTTTGGAGAAATTGTGATTGGAAGATTCGCTTGATCTCGACTCGCGGCCGGCCAAAGTTGATGAGGAGGCAGAGCGGAAGCCGGGTCGAGTTTAGATAGTTAATACACTGAGCTTTGTGTACGTCGTTGAAGCCGTCGCAAGCTTTTAGTTCGATAAACAGCACGTCTTCGATCAACAGATCAGCAAAATACTCGCCAACAACGACTCCGTCGTATATGACGTAAAGAGGCTTTTGAATCTCTACCTTAAGTCCGAGTTTTCGAAGTTCGTGCGCGAGTGCGTTCTGGTAGACCTTTTCTAGGAAACCGCTTCCGAGAGCGTTGCTGATTGCGTAGCAGCATCCGATAACTTTCTCGGAGAGGGAGTTAAGTTCTGCTTCAGTCATAGGGTCGTGAGAAATTTTAACCGCAGATAAACGCAAATGGACGCAGATAAGAACTAACCAGATCGGGTAGAATCGCTGCGAGCGGTTCACTGAGATTTCTCGAAACTGCCACTCTAAAATATCTGCGTTTATCTGCGTCCATCTGCGGTTAATCCTCTGTTAATACTTGATCAATTCCTGCACGGCTTTCTCGACATCCTCGCTCTGCGGAAGAATAAAATCTTCGACTTGCGGGGCGTAGGCGACGAAGGTGTCGGTGGCGCCGACGCGGCGGACGGGGGCGTCGAGGTATTCAAAGAGTTCATTTGAGATGCGGGCGGCGATCTCGGCTCCGTAGCCGTAGGAGATTGGATCTTCGTGAGCGACGATGACGCGCGAGGTCTTTTTGACGGATTCGGCGATCGCTTCCCAGTCGTAAGGGACGAGCGTGCGGAGGTCGATGAGATCGACGGTGATGCCCTGCTGTTCGAGACGCTTGGCGGCCTGGTTAGATCGCTCGACCAATGCGCCGAAGGTGACGATCGTTACGTCGCTGCCTTCGCGGACCTTCTTCGCCTTGCCGAACGGGATGAGGAAATCGCTCGACGGGTACTGGGACTTGTTGTAGACCTGTCGATAGAGATGCTTGTGTTCGAGGAATAGGACCGGATCGTCACAGCGAATGGAGGTTCTCAACAATCCGTTCGCATCGAGCGCGGTTGACGGATAGACAATCCGCAGTCCGGGCGTGTGAGCAAAAAGTGTCGTGCCCGATTGCGAGTGATAGACGGCGCCGCCCTTTAAGTATCCGCCGACTGGAACGCGCATGACCATCGGGCATTTCGCATCGCCATCCGAACGCCAGCGCATTACCGCGACCTCGTTGCGGATCTGCATCATCGCCGGAAAGATGTAGTCGAAAAACTGGATCTCGACGACCGGCTTCAGACCGCGAAGCGATAAGCCGACCGCGCGGCCGACGATGTTCGCCTCGGCGAGCGGCGAATTGAACACGCGCGTCCCGCCAAACTTTCGCTGCAGGTTCGCAGTCACTTTGAACACGCCGCCCTTACCCTTGACCTGGTCGAGATATTCCTCGCGAGAGCAGTCGGCAACGTCTTCACCAAAAACGACGATTCGCGGATCGCGTTCCATCTCTTCGTGCATGCAGCGGTTGATGAGGTCGACCATCGTGCCCGCGTTGCCGGAAAGTTCCGCACCGTTCTCCGTATCGAAGAGCTGGCGGTCGGTCGGATCAACGTCCGGCGAATAGACGTTACGAAAGGCTGATTCGGGCGCGGGCTGCGGCGTTTCGATCGCGATGTCTGCGGCCTTGTTGACCTCATCGTCGATGTCCTTACGGATCGCCTCAAGCTGCTCGCTCGATGCGATGCCCTCGGTCATCAGAAATTCTGCGTAGGTCTTAATCGGGTCGATCGCGGCGTCTGCCTCGCGTTCTTCATCAATACGATAGAGTTTTTCGTCGTCCGACAGCGAGTGGGAATACGGCCGAACGACTTTCGCGTGGACGAACGCCGGGCCCTTGCGTGCTCGGCAATATTCGACGGCGCTTTTCATTACCGCGTATGACGCGAGAGGATCGGTCCCGTCAACCTTTTGGATATAGAGATCAGGGAAACCCGCGACGAGTTTTGATATATCGCCGCCCGCGGTATTCACCTCAACCGGAGTCGAGATCGCGTAACCGTTATCTTCGACGAGGAAGATCACAGGCAGTTTGAGATTGCTGGCGGAGTTCAGGGCTTCCCACCATTCGCCCTCGCTCGTGGTGCCGTCGCCGACCGACATATAGACGACCTCGTCGCCTTTGAATCCGGTGACTTTATCCTGCAGCTCTTTGATGATCGATGCGCGATAGCTCGCCTCGGCGGCACCGACGGCGTGGAGCGATTGCGAGCCGGTGCAGGATGATTGCGACGGGACGTTGAGATCTTTGTGACCCCAGTGAGACGGCATCTGGCGTCCGTGCGAGTTGGGGTCTTTTTCGGCACCGACCGCCGACCACAACATCTCCTGCGCGGTCATCCCAAGTCCGATCATCAACGCGCGGTCGCGATAATAAGGAAAGAACCAGTCGTAAGCCGGCTTCATTGCAAGCGCGGCGGCGGTGAGTATCCCTTCGTGTCCCGCGCCGGAGATCTGAAAGAAGATCTTGTTCTGCCCCTTTAGCTGGATCTCTTTATCGTCGATCCGCCGCGACAAATACATCGTCTTATAAATGCCGACGAGTGCCTTCTCATCCAAGCCATGCCGATCTCGCGAGCGCGGCGATTCGCGATCTTCGGCCACGCCTTTCGCCGTGTCTTGAACGATGTCCTCAGCGACGTATCCGTCAGCGACGGTCGTCTTAGCCTCTTCTATAACTACCTGCTTTGCTTCCTTATTATTGCTTTTCAAATCGGTCTTTTTTGCGGACGTAGACATCTTTAAAATGATCCTTCTAATAAATAAATCTAATGGTAAGGTAAGTTTTGAGGATAGCAGAACCGCGAATGAGGGGCAATTTTATTGCGCGGGGCGAGTCTTTCCGGCAAGCATCTCGCCCATCTTTTGATGGATGAGATTTACGGCTTTGAGCGGGCGGATCATCACTTTGAACTCGGTGATCTGCCCGTTTTCGTTCCACGTAATCATATCGACGCCGTTGATAACGATGCCGTCGATCTCAGTCTCGAACTCCAGCACTGCGTCACTCTCACCTACGATCTCGCGGACGTATCTGAAGCCCTCATTTCCGAACACCTGCACTGCCGCCGCGAGGTAAACGCTCGTGATCGCCTTACCAACCTGCGGCGTGTGAACGACGGGCGAGTGGAAAACGACATCGTCGGCCAAGAGCTCGCCAAGCCCGCTCGCATCGCGAGTGCGGACGATGTTGTGCCATTTCTCGATAACAATTGGAGTCATCTACGGCTCTAACCTCTCAGGCCCTGAATTTATTCGTTCGATCACGCCGGGTTGTTCGCCTTCAAATTGTTGATAACGTTGAAGGTCTTTTTCGGTGAAGTCGACGGCGAGTTGGAGGTGGCCGCAATGGACGCAGCCGAGGCCGCGGATGCTTCGTGTGCCGACGCCGAACAGGCTCTTCCAAACCGGTGCGTCGTCGAGTTTGAAATTAGGCCTTCCGCCGTTCGAATCGACGATGGTTCCACCGACCAGCGACCCACTTCCGCATGCTAAACACTTCATCCAGTCTCAAAATCTATGCCGCCGACAGCTCGATCTTCTTGATCCGTCCAAGCTTTACCGTTTTACGGGCTTGCCACAAGTCGTAGTTAGTTTGCATCGCGAGCCAGCTTTCGGCCGACCGACCCAGCACTTTCGATAGACGCAAAGCCATTGCTGGACTAATACCGGTCGAGCCGTTAAGAACCCGACTCAACGTGGAAGCCGAAACTCCTAACGAAATGGCAAGCTCGCGTCCAGAGAGTGCATTAGGCTCAAGATAAACTTCGGTGATGAACTCACCCGGGTGTGGAGGGTTGTACATCGTCATTTGTGATAGTCCTCGTAATCTACGATGTGCACGTCGCCATCGACGAACTCGAATGTAAGCCGCCAGTTCCCGTTGACCCAGATCGACCAGCGGCCCCGCTCGCCACCTTTCAACGGATGGAGCCTGAAGCCCGGGATATCTATATCGTCCAGGACATTCGCGGTATCAAGGGCCGTCAACTGCATCCTAAGCCTCTTTGCATGAGCCGGTTGAATGCCCGCTCGGCTGCCGGTTTCAAAAAACTTAGCGAGCCCTTTGTGCCGAAAAGATCTTATCATAAATGTGGAGCGTGTTGCACAACACGCAACACTACTCCATATTCCTCAAGCGTAAACGCAAAGCCTGAAGCTTGATGAAGCCTTCGGCGTCGTGTTGGTCGTAGGCGCCGGCGTCGTCTTCGAAGGTTACGACGCGTTCGCGATAGAGCGAGTTTGGCGATTTGCGGCCGGTGACGATCACGTTGCCTTTATAGAGTTTCAGGCGGACATCGCCGTTGACGGTTTCTTGCGTTTGATCGATAAGGTTTCGCAGGATGGCAAACTCGGGGGCGAACCAGAATCCGTAATACACCGATTCCGCGAACTTGGTGCCCAAGGAATCGCGGAGGCGCATCACTTCGCGGTCGATCGTGATCGATTCGAGGGCACGGTGAGCGGCCATCAGAATGGTGACGCCGGGAGTTTCGTAAATGCCTCGAGACTTCATTCCCACGAATCGGTTCTCGACCAGATCGACGCGGCCGATGCCGTGTCCGCCGCCGAGGTGGTTCAGCATCGAGAGCATATCGACCGGGCCATATTTCTCGCCGTCGATTGCGACCGGCTCGCCTTTATCGAACGTGAGCGTGATCTCCTGAGCTTTCTCGGAGGCGTTCTCCGGCGATTTGGTTAGGAGGAAAATGTCTTCCGGCGGGGCAGCCCACGGGTCTTCGAGAATGCCGCCTTCGTAGGAAATGTGCATCAGATTGCGGTCCATCGAGTAGGGCTTATCGGCCGTCGCGGTCACGGGAATGCCGTGCTTTTGGCAATATGCGATCAGGTCTGCACGGCCCTTAAATTCCCAATGACGCCACGGTGCCACGACCTTGATGTCTGGCTGCAGTGCGTAGTAAGTCAACTCAAAGCGCACTTGGTCGTTGCCCTTTCCGGTCGCACCGTGGGCAACTGCGTCGGCTCCTTCTTTTTGGGCGATCTCGATCTGGCGTTTTGCGATCACGGGCCGTGCGAGCGATGTGCCGAGTAGATAAACGCCCTCATAAAGCGCGTTTGCCTTAACGGCCGTCCATACGAAATCCTTGACGAACTCTTCGCGAAGGTCTTCGACGTAAAGCTTCGAAGCTCCTGTCGCTTTCGCCTTTTCATCGAGGCCGGAAAGCTCTTCGCCCTGGCCGACGTCGGCGCAATAGCACACGACCTCGCAGTTGTAAGTTTCCTTTAGCCAAAGCAGCATCGCGGATGTATCCAAGCCGCCTGAATATGCCAAAACGATTTTTTTGATTTCCTTCATCAGTCTTTTTCAATTATGTCCGAACCAATAATTTACGCTTTAAAGTCGTGGTCGGAAAAGTCGTCCAGAGCAGTAACTGTGAGACAAGCAGTTTCGGCTTTGTACGGACGGGTACGATACGAAACAGCTCCACTCAGATATGATTCCGCCGAACCATGGAATACGTTAAAGCATATCTTTACGACGCCTCAGGAAATGACGATGAGATCGATATCGACGATATCGACGTAAACGGTCTGGACGAAAACCAGATGCTTTGGGTGAATGTTTCTAAACGTGACGAAAAGCTGCTCAACCGCATAACCGCTAGCCTCGGTGTGAAAAACCTTCCCTGCAAATCGGTCATCGATGACACGGGACGGCCCGAGATCGATAAATTTGAAGATTTTTTCCGTTTCTGTGTGGAATCCGTCGTTAACGAAGGGGATGAATCGCCCGTCAAGCTGATGATCGATTATGTCGTCGGCACAAACTATGTGGTTACGATTCACGAGGGCGACGTCGCGTATCTCGACGAATTTCGAAAGCGCGAAAAAGACGAATCTCAGATCGGCGAGCTTGATGCGGAAAGCTTCGTCGCCACACTGCTGGACCTAAACATCGTTACTTATTTCAACGCCCTGGACGCCCTCGAACGAAAGGTCGACAAGATCGATGAGCGGGTTTTGAAAGAGGACATCGAGACGAACGACTTTCTCGAGCACATGGTGAACCTACGGCGAGACGCCTCGAAGCTGCGTCGGTGGCTGACACCGCAACGTGAAGTCTACTATGCGCTGTCGCGAGCCGATTTTCGGCAAATATCCGAGTCCGATTCGGCGGAGCAATACAAAACGCTCAATCAGCATTTCGAAAGCGCGGTCGATGCGATCGAACACGCGCGAGAGATAGTGATAAGCGTATTCGAACTATATGCGACCAAATCGACCCACATGACCAACACACTCGTGCAACGTCTCACCTTTCTCACTTTGATAACCGGCTCGCTCGCCGTTTTCGCCGGAATTCTGGGAATGAATTTCAAAGCCGAGATTTTTGAACTAGAATACGGGTTTTGGGTAACGGTTGCCGGCCTGTTCATTTTGGCTGTCTGTATTGCCGCTGTTGCCCGGTATAAAAGCTGGATCTAACCTCGGATGGAAAAAACCGAAAATTTATGGGGCGGGCGATTTACGGAGAAGCCGCACGAAACTTTTGCAGAGTTTAACGATTCGTTTCGGTTTGACCGGCGATTGTTTTCGGCGGACG
>CADEGD010000056.1 GCA_902826795.1 uncultured Acidobacteriota bacterium
AAGGAAGGACGGTTTTATATCAATCGCAACATCGGCGGAACTTGGACCGGCTTTCAACCGGTGATCGGCGGGGGAGTGACGCAGCCGCTTCTCACCCCGATCATTCCGCCCGCGATCGCCGCTCATGGTGATTGAAGGTTTTACTTGGGTGACAGGCACGGTCGAGTGGCGGACTTGTCCGCTGCACGCCGAGCTTCGTAATTGTGTGAGCGTGTCGGTGCCAGGAAGTGCGTTACGCACGTCGCTTCACGCGTGATCTTCGCGACGATCAGATACGACTTTCGCTTCTCGATGTTTTCCATGTCTTCGTTCACGTTGAGCCTGACGATCAACGCGATCGGCTGCTTACCACGCATCCGCCACTCGGCCTGCTCGCCGACCGCCGAAAACGCGCCGGTGAGATTCCAAAACTCCAGCGGATGCTCTGTGCCTTTCGGATCGACGATCGTCACCGTCTGCCGCAGGTCGCCCTCGATCACGTGCAGCTTATATCCGCCAACGCCCTTACACTCGCCCTTGTACGACCCACCCTCGTCTGCATTCATCTCAAGCGTCTTACACTTCCTGTCGTCCAGCGGCGTGTAAACGCTCGCCACCTGGGCTCGAACAGTGAAGGACACAACAAAGAGAAATGCGAGCAACGTGAGCGTTTTCATAACACGCATTATTGCACAAACCTGCGTTCTTGTTTCGTGCATTTCGATTTCCGCGGCTCCGCCGCAGGCTCGGTTCTGTGATTTCCAGCTTGTCCCGCGTCCCGTTGTCCCAGTGTCCCGCGAACATAAAGTCTGTCGTCTTATGCATAAAACGCTTTACAAGCGACGGCACGAATGTTACTTTACATCGAACGGGCGGGATGGTCAAGAAATTTCCCGTTGGATGGAGACAAGGTATGGAAGCCCTTCAAACTGCAGCGCTTGACGTAGATGAATACGTTGAGATCAGGCCGATGAACGAATGGATGCGGGAGGCGAGCGGTCAGCCCGTGCCTAAACAGTTGTTCGACGACCTGTGGCGGGAGGGCGAATTGGCAGTCTTGTTCGGCGATACGGGCAAGGGCAAGAGTGCGTTGGCGGTGCAGATCGGCGAATCGATCGCACGCGGGCGGGCGATATATCCGTTTGGGCTGACGGCAAAGCCGAAGGACGTGCTGCTCCTGGATTTCGAGATGTCAGAAAAGCAGATCGAGATGCGGTATTCCGCCGACCACGAACCGTCGAAGGGCGACGTGCTGAAAAAGAAGTACGGATTTTCGAAGCGGTTTCACCGACTTGTCGTGAAGCCCGAAGTGCTTTACCGCAACGATGGCCGGCCGATCGAGGAAGTTTTGCGGGAGCTTTTGCAGCCGCTGATAGTGAAGACGCGTGCATCCGTGCTGATCATCGACAACATCACGCATATGAAGCGGACGGCGGACAGCCATCGCGAGACGGTGCCGCTGATGAAGGAGCTTTTGCGTCTTAAACGACGGTTTGGCCTGTCTATACTGGTGATCGCACACACGCGAAAGCGCGATGCTCGGCGGGCGATCTCGATAAACGATCTGCAGAGTGCGGGAATGCTCGCGAACAGCGTGGACAACATCTTTGCGATCGGCCAGAGCAGGGGCGATTCGGCGGAACGGTATATAAAACATCTAAAGCCGCGAAATGCCGAGGCTCTCTACGACGGAGCTCATGTGCCGGTATTCCGCTTAGGGAAGATCGGCGGGAATTTTCTAGGGTTTGAGTTTGCGAGGTTTTCGTCCGAACGCTCGCTTCTGGCCGAGCCGAAGGACGGCGCGAACTGGCCGCTGATAGAGCAGATAAAGCAGATGCACGACGATGGAAGCTCGATCCGTGCGATCGCGGAAAAGCTTGGGATGTCGAAGACCGGCGTACACAGGCATCTGCAGATGTGGCACCCGACCGAGGAGGCTGCGGAAGAAGAAGTGGCCGAACGTTCATTCGATCCGACGACGCATGTACATTACTTTCCGGGTTGCGAGGAGTACGACGCGGCGACCGACGAGCTTTGCGAACTGGACGAGTCCTATGACGACCAAGAGACCGATGTAGATCGTGCATTTCGAGACCGCGAAGGCTGGCTGGTCGAAACGGCCCGTTCAGAGGCGAGGCAGAAATACCTCAGCAAGGGAACCGCTCCGAAACTCAGCGAGTACGCCGAATATAAGGCGTTCAAGAAGGCTGTGCGTAAATACAACGACAGCGGCGGTGAGGTCGTTCAGGAACCGATCGCGTATATCGTGCGGAGGTTCTATCCGTCAGCTGACGATCCTGTATCACCAGCCGTCGAGTCGTCATGCGGCCCGCCCGGTCTTGCTACCGAACCGGAGAATCCGCTCGCCGGTATGCGAACCGAGTTCGACGCTCGCCGTCACTTGATCTATGTAGAAGATTCTTTAGAAGACGGCAAACCGCGCGTCTGGTACAAGTACGAAAACGACTCGCTCTTCCGCTACGAACGCGACCCCACCGGCATCAGCCGCACCCGCGCAGATGCGGAGGTGTTTGGGAAGTTTGTGAAACTGGAATGACTGCCCAAGCCCCGGAACATTTCCCACCTCAAGCCATTTCAGATTTAGGGTTTCTTCGCTGGCGGGGGCGGGCCAACCATTTTGAGCCCGCCCGAATATGACTTCCTATATTCGACGATGTCGTCTGCAAGTTTCGCATCCATGGTTCTCAACTTTGCCAGTTCTTCGTCGAGTTCCTTGTTCTTGGACTTGAAGGTATCGGCGATTTGAACAAACGCCTTACAAATGGCGTGCTGGGCCTTGGTAAAGTTGGGTTTGATCTCAAGTGCTTTCTTAAACAGGATGATCGCTTTCTCTTGTCGACCGTTGACTACCCAATGATCGCCGTCCATCGTAGCCAATCCCAGCTGGAGAATTACTTCAACATCGTTCGGGTTCTTCTCGTACGCTTGCTTCGCTACGGCAAGGTTCTCGGCACGCTTCAAAACGTCAATGAAGTTCGGAAATGTCTTGTCTTCATCAGACGTTCGGCCGGTCCATATCTCACGAGCTTCGGCCAATCGACCCTGCTCGACGAGCATTCTTCCAAGGTCGAATCTACCCTCCATTTTCTTTGGGTCGACCTCCATCGCGATCCGATACACCTCTTCCGCCGCCTTTTTATCCTTAGCTATACTTTCCAACCGCATTGCGACGTATTTAAATTCAGGGAGCAATTCGGGCTTGAGCCCAACAGCTTTTCGAAAGGCTTCAATTCGTTCTCCTAAATTCCCGCCGCCAATGCCCAGTAGTTCACCCAGGAGGTAGTAGGCATCCGCGTTCGACGGCGACAATTCGATTACCTTACGTACAGCGACCAGTCCCTCTTCCCGAGCGCCACGATACTTGTCAACGGTCGCTTTGAAGAAATTGTACTGCTCGTCATTTGGGCTAAGCGCGATAGCTTTAGCGAACTGTTCCGACGCGAGGTCTAGCTTCTCCTGCACCAAATAAATGCTACCCATCATCGCGAGCACGCCGTGATTGTCAGGCTGAAGTTCAAGGGCCTTCTTTAGCGTCGCAAGGGCCTCGTCATACTTCTTCGCCTGAAAAAGCGGCCGAGACGCAACTATCAGCTTTTGAACTTCAGTTAGGTTAGCTTCTGTTGAAGGCTCACCTTGACCAAACATCGCAGTCGCTAATGTGTACGTGATAAAAATAGTTACAAGAAATCTGGCCATATGTTTAAGAACGAAGTTCTAAAGAATCACTAACAATGCCCAAGGTACCTAGGTCGTCGGTGGGATGTGGAACAGCTGAACTGCCAACTGGACCTCCCTAGAACGATCGTCATTGATGTGAAAACGGAATTTGTTCCAACCTCTTTCTATCTCACCTTCAAAGCCTAAGAAATTGGCATGCTTTTCCGCACTGCTTCTGACAGTAGTCAGAACGCTAGAAAGTTCCCTGTTCCTAACGAAGAGAATTAGTGCGGCTTTTGAATCGCGCCACGTCAGATACGAAAGTAGTTGCGAAATCGCCCCGAGGAACGCTTTTTCACCGCTCCAAAATTTTAGTTCGGCAACAAAGACATTTGAGCCCTCGAAACGAAGCAAAATGTCCGTCTTACCACACCGATTGAAGGTTTCACCCGTCGCACTCCCTTCAAAGTTTGGTTCCAGGAATAGAAGAAAGTGATCTCGCAACTCCTCCTCAGCCTTCCCCGAGTATGTGGCTGGAAGGCGTTCAAACTGTTTTCCCAAATCAAACGTTATCCGCAGTATCTGTTCGTATATGCCTGAGTCTAGAGTCGGTTCGGGCCTGAAGTTCGCTTTAGTAATTGCGGGTTTTTCCCGTCTGACTATCACCGGGGTTCGCTTCAGCGGTACTGAAAAAGTCGGGGATGTCTGACGAGATCTACGCACCGGAATTGCCAATGAGGATAGAAGGTTCCTTTTTGCGAGAAGCTCCTTTTTTCTTTCCTCAAAACAATTTCTAACCGCGACTTCTAGCGATGCGTTGAAAGATCTAATCTGACTGCCTAAGTAACTAGAGCCCGACACAAGTTGCTCGATAATCCGAGATGCGGTTGCATTAAGGCCTTCCGCATCTTGATCAAAATGAATTATTCGAAAAGTTACCTCGTTCCCATCAACGTCAATTGTAGGAGGAGAGAGGGTGTAAGTGTTCGGTTGTCGTCGGAGGTGATCTGGGCTCCCAGAGAATGGAATGTGGCAGGTCAGGACGTTGCGGGGATAGAAGTTACTTCGCTCTACAAAGTAACCGCCCCCGAACATTTCACCAGAGACCAGCATTTCTTCCTCGGTATAGTACGCAGCCCCCGTATCAAATTCTATTGGTACGATTGTTAGCTTTTCGACGAGGAAGTTGACGAATTCTGTTTCGTTGACGTTCAGCAGGTATTCATCGGAGTACGACCGTATTTCTTCGGCGACTAGCTCTCTCTTAGCACTGAGCCAATCAGATGCACTGTCACCGAAAAATGCGAGAAACCCCCGTTTTGTGAACCGTTTCATTTTTGCCAATTACTGACCTTCAAACGTGTGCGCGCAGGCTCAATCGCCGTGGTAAATGGTTCCGCGTCGTTGGAATTGCTGGAAGATCCTCCTGTGGGTTAAGAGTTAGTGCCGGTTGAAAAGTTTGGGAAATGATACACGGAAACCGGCGAATTGAGAAGTGAGGGATGAGATGTGAGAACCGCTGATGTCCGATGTTGGGAGAGTCTCGCGTCTCTTGGTTAGCGTATCTGAACGGTGCGCGGAGGAGATGAAATATGACACCGACTGAAAGAGCGAAGTGGTTCCTGGATGGGTCCGTTACAAATTTCCGTAATGCGAGGATGAATAATTCGATCTCGCTGATCGCCCTCGGCTTGGAGCAGCAGGCTCAGGCGATGCAGGAGATGGCGACCGGCCTCCGCGCCGTCTATCTGAAGCTCGAGGAATTGGAAAGGTCCATCAACAAGCCGGCGGGATTCACGGCGTTAAGAAATTAGCCACGAATTTCACGAATTGCACGAATTCGAGATATGAAGTCCCGGACAAAATTCGTGTCGGTTCGCGTTAATTCGTGGCTAAAGATCCTATAGCTGGAATCCTGGCATTCAAGTTATGCCTGATACACGATCTTTCCGCCGACTATCGTTGTTACGGCACGGCCGGTGAACTGCCAGCCTTCGAACGGGGAATTGCGAGATTTGGAGCGGGAATCGGCTCCGCGATAGGTCCAGGTCCGCTGCGGATCGATGATCGTGATGTCGGCGATCGAGCCGGGCTTCAGCGTGCCGCGGCCTTGCAAATTGAAGATCCGTGCAGGGTTAGCCGAACACATCTCCACGAGCCGTTCCAGCCCGATCACGCCTTTGTGAACAAGCTCGTTAAATGCCAGGCCGACGGCGGTTTCGAGGCCCGTAATGCCGAACGGAGCGCGGTCGTATTCGAGCGCCTTCTCGTCGGCGTGATGCGGTGCGTGGTCGGTCGCAATCGCGTCGATCGTTCCATCTTTTATACCTTCGATGATCGCCGCGAGATGTTCCTCTGACCGCAGCGGCGGTGCCATCTTGGTATTGGTGTCGTAGCCTTCCACCACCTTGTCCGTCAGTGTAAAGTGATGCGGCGTTACCTCGCAGGTAACGTTGACGCCCTCGTTCTTCGCACGGCGGACGGCTTCGATAGCGCCGGCGGTCGATACGTGAGCGATGTGGATGTGCGAACCGGTCTCCTTCGCCAAGATGATGTCGCGGACGGCGTCGAGGTCTTCGGCAAGTGCAGGCATTCCTTTGAGGCCGAGCAGCAGAGAGACCTTGCCCTCGTGCATAACGCCGCCGGACGACAACGATTTGTCTTCGCAATGGTCGACGACAGGCAAGTCGAAATCCTTTGCGTACTGCATCGCCCGACGCATCATTCCCGCGTTCGGCACCGGCCGTCCGTCATCGGACACGGCGACCGCTCCGGCAGCTTTCATCTCGCCCATTTCCGCTAACTCACTGCCGTCGCTTGACTTAGTGATAGCACCGATAGGAAAGACATTCGCCAGGCCCGCCCGCTCGGCCTGCTCGATCATGTAACGCGTGATCGCAGCGTTGTCGTTAACGGGAGTCGTGTTCGGCATCGGACAGACGCTCGTCCAACCGCCCGCCACCGCCGCCGCACACCCGCTCGCGATCGTCTCCTTATGCTCCTGTCCCGGCTCGCGAAGGTGCACGTGAAGGTCGATAAATCCCGGTGCGATAAGGAGTCCGCTGGCGTCGAAAACCTCTGTCCCTTCCGGCGGAGCCTCGCCATTCCTGAGCCAGCCCTTGACGATTCCGTCTTCAATTAACACGCTCATGCCGGTGTTTTCAGGAGCCTGAGGATCAATAAGATGTCCGTTGGAAATAAGTAACTTCATGAAACTAGCTGCTGCCCATGCTCCCGCCGGTCGAGAGATAGAGGACAGCCATGCGGACCGCGACGCCGTATTTGACCTGGTCGAGGATAAGCGAACGGGAGCTGTCGGCGACGTCGGAGGCGATCTCGATGCCGCGGTTCATAGGTCCGGGATGCAGCACGATCGCGTCTTTTTTCGCGAGTTCGAGTCGGGCGGTCGTCAGGCCGTAATGGATCGAATATTCGCGGAGCGTTGGGAAATAGGCCGAATCCTGCCGCTCGCGTTGTATGCGAAGGATCATGACCACGTCCGCACCCTCGATCGCGTCTTCTACATGCGGACACATAGTCAAACCGCTTTCGACGAGGTGTCCGAAGTCGCTCGGAACCAGCGTTCCTGGACCCGCGACTTTGACCGTCGCCCCAAGCTTGGTGAGCAAATGGATGTTCGACCGTGCTACGCGGCTATGCAGAATATCGCCGACGATAGCGACCTTTAGTCCTTCGATCTTGCCGTTGTGATCGCGGATCGTCATCGCGTCGAGCAAGGCCTGAGTCGCATGCTCGTTGGCACCGTCACCGGCATTAACGATTGCCGCTCGACTCACTTTTGCGAGTTGATGCGGCACGCCCGCCGATCCATGCCGGACAACGATGCAGTCGGGATCCATCGCGTCCAGATTGAGAGCCGTGTCCACCAGGGTCTCGCCCTTCGTCACGCTCGACGAAGAAACGCTGATGTTGACCGCATCAGCGGATAACCGCTTGGCCGCGAGTTCAAAGCTTGTACGTGTGCGTGTAGAGTTTTCAAAGAAGAGATTGATGACCGTCTTACCCCGCAGAGTCGGAACTTTCTTGATCTCGCGGGAATTGATCTCGCGGAAGTTCTCAGCCGTGTCGAGGATGCCCCGGACTTCCGCGGCGTTCAGATCGCGGATCCCGAGCAAGTCTCTCCTTCTAAAGGGCTTTTCCATTTACCTTACAAAAAAAGCAAGGCATCGACCTTGCTTTTCAAATCATTCGCTGGGACGCTCGAAGATTCCCACGGCTTCGATATCGTCAAACTCTTTGAGCATCACTTTAACGATCTCCGTCTGCTTCGTCGGAACGACCTTACCGATAAAATCTGCCTGAATGGGTAATTCCCGGTGCTCCTTCCCGCGATCGATCAGGACGGCGAGCTGGACCTTTCGAGGGCGGCCAAAATCCATCAGTTGATCCAGGGCCGCTCGAATCGTCCGGCCTGTATAGAGCACGTCATCAACCAATACGATAGACTTCGCTTCGATGTCTGCCGAGAGCTCGGTGCGATTCACGATCGGGTTTGCCCCGACCGTGGAAAGATCGTCACGATAAAGGGTTATGTCGATAATCCCGTAGAGAGGCTTGGTTCCTTCAAGTGCCTCAATTTTATCTCGAAGCCGCTCGGCGAGAGGAACTCCGCGGCGACGGATGCCCACTAGGTAAATGTTTTCTGCACCGTGGTTTGATTCCACGATCTCGGTCGCCAAACGCGAAAGAGCCCGCTCCATGCGGGTTTGATCCATTATTCGCGACTTCTCAACAAGGGTTGCTTCGTCAGCCATTCGACTGCAAATCGTAGCAAACGAAGTGCGATTATCAAAATTAGGGGCTGTTAGCTTCCGGGAATCGAATCGGTGATCTAGTATTTAGCCTTTCCGCATGTCATTTTTTTGGGAGAAATTAGTTCGACCGGCACTGTTTCGACTGGACGCCGAAGCGGCTCACGAGATCGGGATGAAAGCGCTTCGATCTGGGCTCGCGTCGCCGTTCTATTCGGAGCCGACGAGCTTCGGCTTAGGCCCGATCGAACGGTTTGGCCTGACTTTCCCAAATCCGGTCGGCATCGCGGCTGGATTCGACAAGAATGCTTTGGCGATAAATCAGCTTGCCTCTCTAGGATTCGGATTCGTCGAGATCGGAACGGTCACGTTAATGCCGCAGCTTGGAAATCCGAAACCGCGAATGTTTCGTCTCGCTGAGGATCGAGCGCTCATCAACCGGCTCGGCTTCAACAACGATGGAGCGGAAGCAGTGGCTGAGAGGCTCTCGATGCTGAAGCGAAAATGTATCGTCGGCGTAAATATCGGAAAAAACAAAGACGTTCCAAATGAAGAGGCGACCGAGAATTATCTGGCGAGTTTTAAGTTGCTCGCTCCCAACGCTGACTACGTCGCAATAAACATATCGTCACCAAACACTCCGAATCTGAGGGAACTGCAGAGATCCGAGAATCTCGACGAATTGCTGAAATCTATTTCAGAGGCAGCGGAAAACAAGGTTCCTTTGCTTGTAAAGATCGCGCCGAATCTGAGTGAGGTCGAGATAGAAGCCGTCGTCGATATTTGTTTGAAATACGGTATTGCCGGAATTATTGCGACGAATACAACAATCGAGCGAGGAGGTCTAAAGTCTCGGCGAGCAGACGAGACCGGAGGACTGAGTGGAGAACCACTTCGGCCGAGGGCCGCTGAGGTGATTAGAACCCTGTATCGCTATTCGAACGGGAAGCTGCCGATCATCGGAGTCGGTGGAATCCTCACCGGCGACGACGCGTTCGAAAAGGTCGCGGCCGGAGCGTCGCTTGTTCAGGCATATACCGGATTCGTATATGGCGGTCCGGCGTTCGCCAGGGATGTGAACATTCGTCTCGCCGAGATATTGAAGGAACGCGGATTCTCCAGCGTAGATGAAGCGGTCGGAACCGACCTTCGAGCGGCTTAAACGGCCTGACGATTGGTTGACTATCGTTGGCCAGCCGATATAATACAAAGTTTGTCCCTGCGAACGGCTTTCGGGCCGTTTCATACTATTGAAATGAAGATCGATCTCAACAGCTTTGACGGGGAGAAAGCGATCGATGTGACGCTTGCGGCCGATACGATCGACCTTGAGGTCGAGAATGCGAGGGTTGTTGGCCCGCTCGACATAAAAGCCGAGGTGAGAAAGTTTTCCGCCGGCTTTGAGCTTTCCGGACGACTGTCGGGCAGCGTCGAGATCACTTGTGATCGATGCCTTGAGCCGGTCAGGACGGCGGTCAATATTAACCTCGACCTTGAATTCGCTCCGAGTAAGCAACATCAAGGCGAAACAAGTCTTGAGCTTCACGCCGGCGATATGAAGCTCGACGCGATCGAAGGCAGCGAGATCGACCTGGCCGAGGTCGCCAGAGAGCAGATTTTGCTAGATCTGCCGCAACAGTTTTTTTGCAAAGACGATTGCAAAGGTTTGTGCGAAAAATGCGGCACGAACCTGAATTTGAAAGATTGCGATTGTGAAGAAGATGAGATCGATCCGCGTTGGGCGGCCCTCAAGAATCTGAACTAGAATTTTAGTAGCGAGATCAAAAGATCTCAGGAGTTTAAAATGCCAAATCCTAAACGACGACACTCGAAAGCACGTACCCGTGAGCGCAGAGCGCATGATGCCCTGACGACTCCGCAGTTCTATTTGGACAAGGACACGGGCGAAGCGAAAGTGCCGCACCGAATTGACCCGAAAACCGGAACCTACAAAGGCCGACAGATAATCGACGTTAAAGACGCCGAATAGGCTTTTGAATTTTCAAATTGATTAGGTTCTAATTTCATCAATGACTCAACTCAACGCGGGCATCATCGGGATGGGCCACTCGTATCCGGAGGGCATTTTAACGAATGCCGATCTGGAGAAGATCGTGGAGACGTCAGATGACTGGATAACTACGCGCACAGGGATCAAACAGCGGCATAAAGCTGCCGATAACGAGTACACGTCGCAGTTCGGAACTGCCGCCGCCAAGCAGGCGATCGAGCGGGCCGGACTGAAGCCTGAGGACATCGACATTATCGTCTGCGCGACTACCACGCCGGACCAGATCATGCCGTCGACTGGAGCTCTGATTCAGGCCCAGCTCGGTGCGACGAATGCGGCGGGCATGGATGTTTTCGCCGCGTGCTCGGGGTTCCTCTACGGCATCACGATGGTCGAGTCGATGATCCGCACCGGTGCGATCAAGCATGCAGTTGTAATCGGAGCTGAGGTTCTGACGAAATACGTCGACTACACAGATCGCGGAACGTGTGTGATCTTTGGCGATGGAGCTGGAGCCGCTGTGCTTGGACCTGTTAATTCCGGCAAGGGAATTCTCGCGACCAAGATCAAATCCGATGGCCGTTACGAAGAGCAGCTCTATTGCCCGGCCGGCGGTACAAAACTCGGAACGACGCACGAAACCATCGACAACCGGATGCACTTTTTCAAGATGAAAGGCAATGAGCTTTTCAAGGTTGCAGTGCGCTCGATGGCCGAGATTTCGGCTGAGATGTTGGCTCAGGCGAATCTGACGGTCGATGACGTTGATATCGTGATACCGCATCAGGCGAATCAAAGGATCACGGATGCCGTCGCTTCGCGGCTCGGCGTTCCAGAGGAAAAGGTTTATTCCAATATTGCGGAGCATGGAAACACTTCGTCGGCGTCGATCCCGATCGCGATGGACGAATGCATCCAGTCTGGCCGTATTAAAGAAGGCTCGACCGTGTTGCTTACTGCTTTCGGCGGCGGCGTTACTTGGGGCGGAACGGTAATTCAGTTTTAGTGCAAAAGCCCGCACGAAGTTAGGGCCTGAAGATTCGCTGGGAAATGCCCTTACTTCGTGCGGGCTTCCGCAAGAAAAGATGTCGAAGATCGCGTTTATCTTTCCTGGGCAAGGATCGCAATCCGTCGGAATGGGAAAGGATTTGTTTGATAATTTCGCGCCCGCCCGCGAGGTGTTTGAGCAGGCTGACGATGCGCTTGGATTCTCGCTTTCCGAAATGTGTTTTTCGGGAACGGACGAAGACCTCGCAATGACCGCGAACACGCAGCCTGCGATCTTGACGACGTCAGTTGCTGCATTTCGTGCGATGAAGTCGGAGGGTTTTGCGGATCCTGACTTCGTTGCGGGTCATAGTTTGGGGGAGTATTCGGCATTGGTCGCTACAGGAGTTCTCGATTTTGCCGACGCGGTTCGCACCGTTCGCAAACGCGGAACGTACATGCAGGAAGCGGTTCCGGTCGGGGTCGGAGCCATGGCCGCGATCCTTGGTGCGGATCTCGCAACGATCGAGAAATCGTGTGACGATGCAGCCGACGGCAAAGTTTGCAGCCCTGCAAACATTAATTCGCCCGGTCAGGTAGTTATCGCCGGTGATGCCGATGCTGTTGATCGGGCTTGTGAGTTATTGAAAGAACGCGGAGCAAAGAGGGCGGTGAAACTCAATGTTTCCGCGCCTTTTCACTGTGCACTGATGATGCCGGCACAAGAGCGGCTTGCGGAAGACCTGAATGCGTTGTCATACGGTTCGTTCGATTTTCCGATCGTGCACAATGTGGATGCCTTTGTGAGCTCCGATTCCGCAAAGGTTAGCGATGCGCTGACGCGTCAGGTTTCGTCGCCTGTAAGATGGCTGCAGAGTGTCGAAACTCTGGTAAGCGAAGGAGTCGATACCGTCATCGAAGTCGGGAGCGGTAAAGTTTTGTCCGGTTTGGTAAGGCAAATAAATCGTGATGTTCGCGGCTTGAACGTCGAAAATTCAGAAAGCTTAAGAAATACTTTAGACTCGCTATAAAGAGAGGAAAACATATGTCAGAAGTTCAGGATAAGATCAAACAGATCATCGTTGATGAATTGGGTGTTGACGAGGCGGAAGTTACGGAAAATGCCCGCTTCATCGAAGACCTCGGTGCGGATTCGCTCGACCTCGTAGAACTCGTGATGCGGTTCGAAGAGGAATTCGATATCGAGATCCCTGACGAGGATGCCGAAAAGATCCAGGCGGTTCGCGACGCTTACGCTTACGTCGAGCAGCACAAGGGCTAGTGTTCAGAGTGCGCGATTTATCGCGTATGTAAATTACGGGCTAAAGCCCGCACTCTAAACTTATGAAAAGACGCGTAGTAGTAACAGGGCTCGGATCGGTCACGGCCATCGGAAACGATGTGCCGACGACTTGGAACGGCCTGATGACGGGTGCCAACGGTGCCGACTACATCAAGAAATTCGACACGGAGAAGTTCTCTGTAAAGTTCGCCTGTGAGGTTAAAGATTTCGATCCGCTCAACTTCCTTGATAAGAAGGAAGCGAGGCGGATGGGAGCCTTTACACATTTTGCACTTGCCGCCTCAGATGAAGCGGTCAAGCACAGCGGACTTGTGATCGATGAGTCGAATGCCGAGATGGTCGGGACTTATATCAGTTCCGGCATCGGCGATTTCTGGGCGATCGAGCGCGAGCACGAGAAACTTCTCAACTCGGGGCCTGATCGCGTTTCGCCGTTCTTTATCGTCTCGGCGATCGTGAATCTCGCGGCGGGTAACGTGTCGATCAGGCATGGAGCAAAAGGGCCGAACTCGGCTACCGCGACCGCTTGTTCGGCGGGTGCTCACGCGATCGGCGACAGTTTCAGGCTTATAGAACGCGGCGATGCCGATGCGATGATATGCGGCGGTGCCGAGAGTGCGATCACGCCGATGTCGGTTGCCGGATTCGCGTCGATGCGTGCTCTTTCGACTCGCAACGACGATCCGAAGCGTGCTTCGCGTCCGTTCGATCTCGAACGCGATGGATTCGTGATCGGCGAAGGCGCAGGCATTCTGATCCTTGAAGAACTCGAATTCGCGAAGGCTCGCGGTGCGAACATCCTCGCAGAGATCGTCGGCTACGGGATGAGCGGTGACGCTTTTCACGTCACGATGCCGGACGAGACAGGTTCGGGAGCCATCCGTGTAATGCAGCGTGCGATCAAGGACGCTGGGATCGATCCGTCGCAGATCGGCTATGTGAACGCACATGGAACGTCGACGCCTTATAACGACAAGTTCGAATCGCTTGCGATCAAGACTGTTTTCGGCGACCACGCGAAAAACGGACTAGCAGTGAGCTCGACAAAGTCGATGACCGGACACGCTCTCGGTGCTGCCGGCGGTATCGAAGCCGTGTTCTCTGTGAAGGCGATCCACGAGAAAAAACTGCCGCCGACGATCAATTATCAGGTGCCCGATCCGGAATGCGATCTCGATTACGTTCCGAACGAAGCACGTGATGCCGAGGTCGAGTATGCATTGTCGAACAGCTTTGGTTTCGGCGGTACCAATGCTTCGTTGATCTTTAAGCGTTACTCTGAATAATCTGGAGCGTCTTAGCCGATTGGAGGTTAAGACGCTCTTTTTGTATCATATGAATGAATAGTCATTCATTTTTAACAAATTTGGTATGAAGATCATAGTTTTAATGAAACAGGTCGCGAACAAGGACGCCGTCCTTCGCATCGGGCCTGACGAAAAGTGGATCAACGAGGCCGATGTCTCGCAGCAGACGAACGAGTCCGACGGTTACGCGCTTGAGGAAGCTCTTCGCGTGAAAGAGGCGAAGGGCGAAGGCGAGGTCGTCGTTTGTTCGCTCGGGCCGCAGTCCTCGAAGACAGTTATCAAAGATGCACTCGCACGCGGTGCCGATCGCGCTATCCACATCGTTCACGACACGTCGAACAAACTCTCGCCGTATCAGATCGCAAAGGCCATTGCAGATGCGATTCGAGAGGAGAATGCCGATCTTGTATTCACCGGATTGCAGTCCGACGATGCGAGCTACGGCCAGACGGGCGTTGTTCTCGCCGAACTTCTGGGCATACCGCACGCGACGATCGTGATCGAGGTCGACCGCGCATCGCTTGGCGAAACATTGCGCGTGAAACGTGAATTGGAGAGCGGTTGGTATCAATGGTTCACCTATAAGCTTCCCGCGCTGATGACGATCCAGTCCGGCATCTCGCAGATCCGATACGCTTCGCTTAAGGGCATCATGGCGGCGAAGAAGAAAGAGATCAAAGACGTGACGCCGTCGATCGAAGCATTCGCGGGAGCACAAACGATCGAGAAGGTTTACATGCCTCTGAAGACCAAGCAGACGCAAATACTCGGTAACGGCGATGCCAAGGCCGGTGCGGTTGAACTGGTCGAGAAATTGAAGTCGGAGGTGCGGGTAATATGATCCTCGTATTCATCGAACATAAAAATTGCGTACTCAATAAGACCTCGCTCGAGGCGGTAACTGCCGCACAATCGATCGGGAAGGATCTGGGGCTGAAGGTTTCGGCCGTACTTCCTTGCGATAAGGATTGTGCGTTGGCTCAGGAGATTGCAGGATACGATCTCGAAAAGGTCATCGTCGCGAAGAGCGACAAACTCGGAACCTATACGCCCGACGGTTATGCCGACGCGTGGGAGCAGGTGATCAAAGCGACGAATCCGCAATACGTCGTAATGTCACACACATATCAGGTTCGCGACTTTGCTCCGAAAGTTGCGGCGAGGCTCGGCAGGGAAGTCGTCGGCGATTGTATTCGATATAAGGCCGACGGCGGAAAGCTCGTTCTCACTCGACGCATCTTCCTTGGCAAGCTCGATGCTGATGTAACGATCGGCGGCGACGCACCGTATTTCGTCACGTTCCAGTCCGGATCGTTCCGCGGCGACAACGCAGCAAAAGGGTCGGCGTCGGTCGAAACGATCGACGTCACCGTCGGCGATATTCGCATGACTCCTGAGGAACCGTTTCAGGAAGCGAAGGCTTCGGTCGATCTCACAAAGAGCGAGATCATCGTCGCTATCGGCCGCGGAATCAAGTCGCAGGAGAACATCGCCGTTGCCCAGCAGCTCGCCGACGTACTTGGAGCCGACCTCGCCGCATCACGCCCGATCTGCGACAGCGAATGGCTGCCGATCGACCGTCAGATCGGGTCATCCGGCCAGACCGTTGCTCCAAAGCTCTACATCGCCCTCGGTATCTCGGGTGCGATCCAACACATCGTCGGGATGAAGAATGCCGGGACGATCGTGGCGGTCAACAAGGATTCGGGAGCTCCGATCTTCGATATCGCTGATTACGGAATCGTCGGCGATCTTTTCGACGCGGTACCGGTAATCATCGAAGAAGTGAAAAAGGCGAAGGGCTAACGTCGAACGATCGGTTTCGGTTATCATGCAAGGGATCGGCGCTCGCCGGTCCCTTATTTTTTATGAAGATAGCTCACGCATTGCTTTTCATCGGCCTAGCCTTGCTTGGAACCGCATCGGCTCAGAAGGCCGATCTCATCCTTACGAACGGTAAGATCTGGAGCGGCGAGTCGGATACCAAAACGGTGACAGCCGTTGCCATCAAGGGCGACAAAATAATCGCGGCTGGTGACGGAAAGGAGATCGACAAGCATCGCGGACCAGGCACTCGAGTTGTCGATCTCGGCGGTCGTTTCGCAATGCCCGGAATAAACGATTCGCACGTTCACTTTCTAGGGGCCTCGCTGACGACGACTCAAGTCGACCTCACGACAGCAAAAACCGTTGAAGAAGCTCAAGCCGCGATCAAGAAGTTCGCCGACGAGAATCCGAACGCTCCGTGGATCGTCGGGTTTGGATGGCAGTACAGCATCTTCCCAAACGCGAGGCTGCCGCATCGAAACGACATCGATTCGGTGGTAAAAGATCGGCCGGTGTTTCTGTCGGCATACGACGGACATTCGGCGTGGGCAAACAGTAAAGCATTGGAGATAGCCGAGGTGACGAAGGCGACACAGTTCAACGGATTTGGCGAGATCGTTCGCGATGCTGATGGCGAACCGACGGGAGCATTCAAAGAAGGTGCGATGGGACTGGTCCGAAGAAAAGTTCCGGCAACGACCGATCAGCAGCGGACTGAAGCTCTGAGACGAGGGTTTCAAAACGCCTGGACACTCGGAATAACAAGCATCCAAAACGCTCATGGCAGCGAGAGCGAAACAGAACTGTTCGCCGGATTGTTGTCAAAGAACGAGCTGGGAGTGCGGACGTCATTCGCCTATAGCGTCGGTCCACAAACGACGCAAGCTGACATCGACAAGATAGCCTTGGAAGCAAAGAAATACACTTCGCCAATGCTGCGTGTCGGGGCGATCAAGATCGCCGTCGATGGAGTTATCGAATCATACACGGCGGCGATGCTCGAGCCGTACACGAACAAATCAGAGACGTCCGGCTCACCGTCATACACTCAAGACCAGCTCAACAACGTAGTTCGAATGGCCGATAAAGCCGGGCTGCAGATCTACATCCACGCGATCGGCGACCGCGGCGTGCGAATGGCGCTGGACGCGTTCGAAAACGCGATCAAGATCAACGGCCGTCGTGATTCGCGATTCCGGATCGAGCATATCGAGACGATTCAGGCGGCAGATATCGAACGGTTCAAAGAACTTGGAGTGATCGCCTCGATGGAGCCGATACACGCCGATCCGGCGACGATCAATGTCTGGTCGGACAACATCGGTTTTGACCGGACGAGCCGTGCCTTCGCGTGGAAAGCGTTTGAGAATTCCGGCGTCAAGCTGATCTTCTCCAGTGACTTTCCCGCCGCAATCTCAATGAGCCCTTGGCGTGGCCTGCACAACGCCGTCAACCGCCAGACGATCGACGGGAAGCCGGCGAACGGATGGCTCAAGCAATGGAGCGTTTCGGTGTCGACCGCTTTGACGGCGTACACCGCAAACGGCGCCTACGCCTCATTCGAAGAGAAAACGAAAGGAAGGATCGCCGCGGGAATGCTTGCCGATATCATCGTCCTAGACCGCGACCCGCTGACCATCTCGTCCGCCGATCTCTTCAAGATCAATGTCACAACAACGATCGTAAGCGGCAAGGTCGTTTACGAAAAGTGATGTTGCCTGCGGTCCATGGCTCGCGATCGGGGCGAAATTTTTACATAAACCTGATCGACCGTTTGAACATCTTGCCTTTGCCGATCGCGTCGCGGCCGATATCGTGATTTTCGTCGTTAATGCGATGTTCGCTCTGCCCTTGCCACTTCCCATCGGTATTCAGCGCGGCAAAGTAAACGACATCGCGGCCATAGCGCATATTCAGCTCGTCCATCGATCTGACTAGCTCATGACGACGGTTAAAATCATGCTCCCCGAAAAGCCGCGGAGCGACTACCGACGACCGCTGTAGCTCACTCAAGATCACACCGGCTTTCTTAAACTCCATTCCTTCGACAAAAACCTCTGCAAGACACCGATCGACCCAATCGTAGATCTCGCTCGTCACGTCCGAGTGATAGATCGAGCGGTAAGCGAATGCCTTAGCGTAAAAATTCGGACGGAACCGGTCGGTTTGCAGGAATACGGCAACGTTGCGAGTTTGCAGCTCGTTCCAACGCATCTTTTCGAGCGCGCGGGTCGTGAAAAAGAAGATCGCTTTTTTCACTTCTTCAAAACTCCGGATCGGTCGGCCGAACGTGCGAGTGTGTGCGATCGATTTCGCGAGGTGTTCGCTCACCTCAAGCGGCAGACACTTGATACCGTTAAGCTCGAGCACGGTTCGCGATCCGAAGATCGTCATGTCACCACGCACCTTTTCCGGCTTCGTTTTCTTGAGGTCGAGGGCGGTATTCAGTCCCTTTGCTTTCAGCTTTATGGCAGATCGCGGGCCGACGCCCCACACGTCGCCGATCGGCGTCTGCTGAAGTGCGAGGTCGGTGAATTTAGATCCATAAAGATTTAAAACTCCTTGGGTCTTCGCAGATTTCTTGGCGATGTGGTTGGCAACCTTGGCGAGCGTCTTTGTTTCCGCAAGGCCGACCGATACGGGAATCTTCGTTTTCTCGAAGATCAGTCTTTTCAAATGCTTTCCCAGCATCACGAGCTTGTCCGGTGAGCCAAGATCGAGGAAGGCCTCGTCTATTGAATAAAGCTCGACTACTTTATTGCCCAGATCCTCGATGAGTAAATCGTGAATCTGCTCCGCATACTGGCGATACAGTGAATGGTTGCTTGAGATGATCGCCGTGTTGTGTTGATCGAGCATCTTACGGACCTGAAACAGTGGCTGAGCCATCTTCACGCCCATCGCCTTCACCTCGTCGCTGCGAGAAATAACACAGCCATCGTTATGCGAAAGCACGACCACCGGACGTTCGTTCAGCGCAGGATTCACCGCCCGCTCGCAAGAGACGAAAAAATTGTTGCAGTCCAAAATGCCTATCGCGCCGTCGTTTTTCATCCGAGATTGAAATGATACATCATGTCAGGAATGAGACGCAACGATTTCGATGGTCCTTCCAGAAGATGAAGAAAGTCGGTTGAAGACTACTTCTTCGCCGGCAGAAGATCAGATGGGATCGGGTTGTTGGACCGTTCGTCGTCCCAGATAGCGTGTGTGATCCACCATCGTTTACCGTCGAACACAAGATGAATGCTGTTCACGCCACGACCTAAGACCGGGCCGTCGAGTTTTGCCTTGTATTCATAGGAAGACAGAACGTGGGCGGTATTGCCAAAGCGACGTTCGATCCTCGCGAGCTCGGTCTCGTAAAACCCATCGCGAACCAACCCCGCATTGCTCGAATCGACGAACTGCTGGTGATCTCTGACGAGCATTGCGATCTTTCCGTTCTGCTCACTCATCGATACAAACCGCACTCCGTCAATGTATAGGGTCTTGTCGCGTCCCCATTGTCGCGGTTGTCCCGCCGGCCCTGAAATGGCCTCATAAAACGCCTTCATGATCGCGTCTATCGAGGCCACGTCGGCGGGATTGACCGGAACGGTCGGGATCTCGACACGAGCCGGCGTCTGAGCGATCAGCCCGGTCGAAAACGAGATACTGATGACGAGAAGAATGACAAGACGCATATGCGGGTTACTCCTTTTCCGACAGATGTTCGCGGATCAGTTTTAAAGACGGCTCGCTGACAAAAACCTTAGCGTGAAACTGCTCACCGAATTCTAGAGCGGTCAAATCCCGGTATTCGTACCAATTCTCGGTGTCGTACTTCGGCGCGTAGCCCGGGTGAAGTTTCTTACGTATCGAACCGCAAATGGTTGCATCAGCGCCGAGTTCGAGCAGCCGCCGTGTGAACCGCGTCGAACCGCGGCCGCCCGAGTAGTTCAGCCAGAAATTCGGCTGAGACATCACGCTGCTGAACAGCGGCGTGTAACCGCCGAATCCATTTTCATCGATCGAGGATCGGGCATTTGCATCGGCACCGTTCGCGATCAGCCATTCGAATATCTCGTCTTCATCAAACTCGATCGCCATATGCAGCAGCGTCGTTCCGCCGAGTGGCGTGCCTTGAGTTGCGAGAACTTCGTCATGACATCCGATCTCAGGCGGAAAGATCTCTTCGTGCGAGAATCTTCGAGATAGAAGCTGCGGATCGCGGCGAAGATGTTCTTCGAGCAGATCGATGCGTCCGCGATGCATCGCCATTATAGGGGTGTCCTCAAATACGTATCCGTTTGCCGCGTACATTTCGAGAATCGCGTGCTTCTCCGCCGGCTTGCGGCTGTCGGTTTCGAGCACAACATCGACCGGAGCGCTGTTCTTTCCATTCTCATCGACAACTTTTGCACCGGCTCGAAGCGCGAACGCGGTGCCCGAAGCACTCAGCGTGTACGCAGTTCCGCCCAAAGCTCCGTCGGGCGGGAGCGGTGCGCCCATGAATTCGTGCAGCAGTTCTGCCGTGTCGATCTTAGACTGTAACGCGGCGCGATCGAGCGCACGTTCGAAATCGGTCGCGCCAAGATCGGCGAGCATCTTGATGATCCCGTTGCGGCCAAGGTTCGCGGCGTAGCTCATCGGCGGCCCCCAATTGCTGCTGGCTCTTCCGTTAGCCTCTTCGCGGATGAGGTTCGGATGCTTAGTTACTAGAGTTCGGACTGCGTTGACATCGTCACGGCAGATCGCGTCGATCAGGTCACAAGCCTGCTTCAATCTCGGCCAGCTCGCGACGCCGTAACGGCGAGCCAGCACGAGTTGTGCGTCCGCTAGCTTTGCGTTGACCGGATCGATATGCGACGGATGATATTCGATGAACTTTGCGATGGCTTCGGCATCACTGTTATGAATGTCGCGCAGAAAATCTTTTGCCTGGTGCCTGAGTTGTTCGAGGTCCGGACGGACGGGGATGTGCAGATCTGACATTACGAGCCTCCTTCGAGTGCTGTCCCGTCGTCCGCTCGTTCGGGAAAGGAGGTTCGCTTCGGAACCTGAATTCAAGCTTTCTCACAGGTGGACTCGGTCCTCTCCGCGGACGGGCGGCGTCCTGTACGCCGAGAGGATAGTATATTGGCTCGCCGGGAGTGTCAATGCGGTCAGAGACAAGTCGGGCAAAAGCCCGACCTTGTCCAGATCGCAGTGTTAGGCTTTTGCTGTATTTGGTTCCCGCTTCGTAACAAGAAGTTCGTCGAGCTTTTCGTAGCCTTCGCGGACGCCGCGTTCCATGCCTGACTGCACCATACCGTCGCGGTCGGCAACCGAGAAGAACACCGATTGATGCGTCAGCCGACAGCGGTTGTTCGGCAGCTCCTCGAACAATGTCTTCCCCATAATGACGTGGCCTCGCTCTGGCAGTCCGTCAAACTCAAACGTGCCGATGATCCGTTCGTTCTCGAGCACCTCGTGATATGAGCCGAAGAATCGATACGTGTGTCCGTCGCGTTTGTGCGTGAATTCGAAGGTTCCGCCGTCTCTCGCGTCCAGCTGTTGGATGGCCATTTCTAGATCTTTCGGGCCAACCCATTGTACGTACTGATCCGGATCGATATGCGCCCTATAAACGAACTCACGCGGAGCGTCGAATTCACGGGTGATGAAAAGTTCTTGTTTGCCGGGTTCTGCTGTTACTACTGTTTTATTTGCCATCGTATTTCTCCTTTTTCTTTTTGCCCGCGAATAACGCGAATATCCGCGACTGGTTTTTACTCTGTTCTTATTCGCTATGGCGATCTGGCCGCCTGCTTACGCCGGCGGTTCTGACATTTGTTTCTGCAGAAGCGCCTCAAGCCGGTCGTGGCTGTCTTGCATCTGCTCGGTGAAGATCTGTATCCACTTTTCTAGTTCTTTCATAGGTTCAGGGTTTACGTAGTAGATACGCTGCTGTGCCCGCTTTTCTACGCGGACGAGGTTTGCCGTTTTCAAGACTTTCAGGTGCTGGGAAATGGCTGGAGGCGTCGCCGTAAAATTCTTGTAAATGTCTGAGGCACTCAGGCTTCCGCTCGTTGCGAGCATTTCCAAAATGCTTCGTCGCGTAGGTTCCGCCAGTGCCGTGAATGCGTCCATGTGGATTATAATAAAGTATTCACTTAATTAAGTCAATAGTAAATTACAAAATATTTTCACGACCGACTAAAGTGCGGATTCGCTCCTGCCACGAACACGGTTCTACGCAAAAGGGATGACCTGAAGCGTCTCGGAGACGGAGGAAATTGAGATGTTGGCAATAATTATAGAAATGCTATTTGGCCAGAAGATCTATCACCCGACCAACTTTAGCGTCAAGATTGGCGGGCTTCCTTAGGAGAAATTAAAAATGTTAGCAGCAATAATACAAGCAGTTTTTGGCGGCGTCGGAACGGAATCTTTACACTATCGGATCGTCCTTACCGACGGCAGATAACGACGCATAGATCTGAGACTCGGCAAAGAGACCAGGATTTAGGAGGACACGAAGATGTTTGTAGCAATTATTGAAATCTTATTCAGACGAAGAAGCGGTGATCTTAAATGGGGAGATATTGTTCTCAAACCATAGTGATCTGAGAAGACGAAGAGAGCCGGACGCTGGTCCGGCTCTTTCATTGCGTATAAAGAATTTCCGCGTTCGGTTAGATCGATTCAGCGATCGCCTGGTCGAATATCTCGAGGGCTACGTCGACGTTTTCTTTGGTCAGGATGAGCGGCGGCGACCAGCGGATCGAGTTTGAGCCGCAGCCGAGGATGATGAGTCCTTTTTGGTAGCAGGCCATCTCGACGCGGTCGCGGAGTTCCGGGTCTGGGGGATTGGTGGGCGGGACGCCCACGGCTCCAGTCGGCTTAACGAATTCGACGCCGAGCATCATCCCGTAGCCGCGAACGTCGCCGATGCAGCCGTATTTTTCCTTTAGCTTGTTCAGACCGGCTTCGAGATATGCTCCGACGGTTTTCGAATTTTCAACGAGTTCGCGTTCAAGAAGTTCGATGGTTTTCAACGCTGCCGTGAGTGCGACCGGGTTTCCGCCGAAGGTCGAGGCGTGGGCGCCTTTGTGCCAGTCCATGATATCGGCACGGGCGGTACACGCGCCGATCGGCATTCCGGATCCGAGGCCTTTTGCCATGCAAACAATGTCGGCCTTGACGCCTTCGTGATGGTCGAGCGCGAACATCTTGCCGGTGCGGCCCATGCCGGATTGCACTTCGTCGACGATAAGCATGATGCCGTGTTTGTCGCAGATCTCGCGGATCTTCTTAACTACTTCGGTCGGAGCGGGAACGTATCCGCCCTCGCCCTGAACGACTTCGAGAATGATTCCGGCGACCTCTTCAGGCGGCGTCGTGGTACTGAAAAGCGTCTGCTCGATCCAATCGGTCGTGCCCATGCAGCACGAACCGTCATCGCATCTCCCCTTGTTGAAAGGGCAGCGGAAGCAGTTTGGATATGGCACGTGAACGACGTCGAGAGCCTGACGCATGAAGCCGAGGCGTTGTGCACGCTTGCTGGATGTAAGCGAAAGTGCCCCGAGCGTACGGCCGTGAAAGGAACCAAAGAACGATATGAATTTTTGTCGCCGCGTGTGATACATCGCGAGCTTGAGCGCCGTTTCGATCGCCTCGGCGCCTGAGTTTGCAAAGTGAGTCTTCGTCGGACCGTCGATCGGCACAATCTCGTCGAGCTTCCTGCCAAGCTCCGGCATGTGGCGATAATAAAAGTCGGTGCCGCAGAGATGTATGAGTTCGCTGACCTGTTTTTGCAGGGCTTCGACGACCTCGGGATGGCAGTGGCCGGTCGAGCACACGGCCACTCGTGCGTTGCAATCGAGAAAGACGTTTCCGTCCGGATCGGCGATCCACACGCGCTGTGCGTGGTCGTCTCCGAGTGTGTAATCGGGCCGCGGCTATGTCGACGTGACGATCTGGT
>CADEGD010000057.1 GCA_902826795.1 uncultured Acidobacteriota bacterium
GATCGTATACGCACTATTTGCAGGCGGCGTGCTGCTTACATATTCGACCGCCGCGTGGTTCGGCTGGGAACTCGCGAACTCAGGCAGTAAATCGCGGCTCGGCGTGCCGTTCATCTATACCGGATTTCGTGGAGGAAAGTAAATGTTGATGCAGACGTTTGCAATGATCGTGAAGCTCGATCAGCTGCTGGAGGTTTTGGTGACCACGCTGATCTATGTTTTTATCGGCCTGGTAATTTTTTCGGTCGCCTATGGCGTGCTGAGTTTCATGTACCCGATTAAGAAAGAGATCGAGGAAGATCACAACACCGCGCTTGGGATCGTGATAGGGTCGATCATGATCGGACTGGCGATGATAATTGCAGCGGCTATTCAAGGCTAGTTTTGCGATTCAAACAGGATAGACAGGACGTTCAGGATACGCGCGGTTTCTATCTGGTGCATCCTGTTTATCCTGTTTGAGTTTCTGCAATGAAGCGAGTTCCTCTACTTTTCCTCAATGTCGTCATTATTGCCACGTGCGGACTTATCTACGAACTTCTCGCGGCGACGGTCTCAAGCTACGTTCTTGGCGACTCGGTAACGCAGTTTTCACTGATCATCGGAATCTATCTTTCGGCGATGGGCGTCGGGTCATATCTGTCGCGGTTTATCGATAAGAATGTCGCCGAAAAGTTCATCGATATTGAATTGGCCGTCGCGGTAATCGGCGGATTTTCGGCGCCGCTTTTGTTCCTGTCGTTCGCCTACGTTTCTTATTTCAGCATCATCCTGTTCTCGATGGTGTTTGTGATCGGTACGCTCGTCGGGCTCGAGATACCGCTGCTGATGCGCATCTTGAAAGACGAACTCGACTTTAAAGAACTCGTTTCTCGCGTGCTCGCGCTCGATTACGTCGGAGCCTTGGTCGCGTCACTCTTGTTCCCGATCTTTCTCGTTCCCAAATTGGGACTGAATCGCACGTCGCTGCTTTTCGGAATGCTGAATGCGGGCGTCGGGATCTGGGCGACGTGGCTGCTCGAACCGCTGATCAAGAACCGAACGCTGACGATCTTGCGGGTTAAGGGCTTTGTCGTCATCGTGCTTCTTGCGATCGCGTTCATAAAGGCCGACAGCCTTACGACGCTTGCAGAAGATGGACTGTTCGTCGACAACATCGTTTACGCGAAAAGCTCGCCGTATCAGCGGATTGTCGTCACGAAGGGCAAGACCGGCCACGCACTTTTCCTGAACGGCAATCTGCAGTTCAATTCATTTGACGAATATCGCTATCACGAAGCACTCGTACATCCGGCATTCGCCGCTTTCGATGGCGAGCCTAAACGCGTGCTCGTGCTCGGCGGCGGTGACGGTCTGGCCCTGCGCGAAATTCTGAAGTACAAGTCGGTCGAAGCCGTGCAGCTTGTCGATCTCGACCCGATGATGACCGGCCTTTCGAAAGCGTTTCCCGCGCTGGACGAACTCAATCGTCACTCATTCGACGATCCCCGAGTGAAGGTGACGAACGGCGATGCCTTCGTCTGGCTCGACAACACCGAGACCGAACCGTTCGACATCGCGATCGTCGATTTTCCCGATCCGAACAACTTTGCGCTCGGAAAACTTTATTCGACACGCTTTTACACCCTGCTCAAAAAGAAACTGCAGCCGAACGCCGCGGTCGTGATCCAATGTACGTCGCCGCTGATCGCCCGCCGGTCGTATTGGTCGATCATTCGAACTCTCGAAGCATCAGGCTTCGACGTCAAACCGTATCAAACGACGGTGCCCAGCTTCGGGGTCTGGGGATACGCGCTCGTCAAGCTTCAGCCTTTCGAAACGCCGTCATCGCCGCCGGAAGGGGTCGAACTGAAATTCCTCAACCGCGATTCATTCGCATCTATGTTTGATCTGCCAAAAGATCTGCTTGCTCCCGACGGCGAGATTGAAGTGAACCGCTTGGACAACCAAGCTCTCGTCCGTTACTACGAGAGTGAGTGGCGGAGGTTCGAATAGTTGGGTCCGAACAAACTGAAAAGTGAAAACTTATAGCTGAAAATGGAGAACGTTTGATGGCCGACATACTTCAAGAAAAAGCGTACAAGTTTGCTTTAAGAGTCGTAAAGCTTAGCGAATACCTACACAACGAAAAGCACGAGTATGTGCTCTCCCGCAAAATCTTGGATTCGGGCACAAACATCGCCCTGTTTATAGAGGAGGGAAAACAAGGCGAGAACCGACAAGACTTCATCCAGAAATATTCGGTTGCAAATAAAGAGGCCTTTAAATCAAACCTGCTTTTACGACTAATTCGTGATTCGAAATATATTGCAGAAAACCACGCGGAGTCTTTATTGTTTGATTGCGGTGAAATCCAAGGACTTTTGATAACGTCTCTTAGAACCGCCCGAAAAAACGAATAGCATTTTCAGTTTTTACCTTTCACTTTTCAGTTTGTTCGGAAGTGCAACTTTCACGAAGAGACATCTTAGCGACTTTTCTCGGCGCGCCATTTGCGTGGGCGGCGTGTCGCAATGAGCCACGTCGATTTCCTGAAGGTGAGATCGTCGGGCAGAATGCGACGCTCGGGCACGTGCTTAGAGAGAACCGCGTGTTCGAGGTTTCGGCGGACAAGTGGACGAGTGTGAAGGTTGCGATCGTTGGCGGCGGTGTTGCGGGACTTTCGGCCGCGTGGAAACTGTCGAAGGATGGGTTCAATGACTTCGTTGTATTAGAGCTTGAGAAGGAAACGGGCGGCACGTCGCGGTCGGGCGTAGGACAACCGGTAAGCCATCCTTGGGGAGCTCATTACCTGCCGGTTCCGTTTCAGGAGAATACGGCGTTGATAACGCTGATCGACGAGATGTCGCTGACTGATGGCCGGGCGGCTGATGGTTCGGTCGTTATAAAAGAGCAATATCTTTGCCGCGATCCGGAAGAGCGGGTTTTCTATAAAGGGCGTTGGTACGACGGACTCTATTTGCACGTCGGTGAGAGCGAGGATGACAAACGGCAGTTTGCCGAGTTTCAAAAGCATATCGGCTATTGGGTGAACTGGCGCGACGCGAAGGCACGGAGAGCGTTTGTCGTTCCGTCTGCAAATTGTTCGGACGATGCGGAAGTGACGAATCTCGACAAGATATCCTTCGCCGATTGGCTTGCGAGTAACGGCCTAACATCGGAGCGGCTAATTTGGTATTGCGACTACGCCTGTCGTGACGACTACGGTTTAAAGCTTGATCAGACATCCGCGTGGGCGGGTTTGTTCTACTTCTGTTCGCGTGTGCGGAAGAGCGGTGATGAGTCGCAACCGTTCATTACCTTTCCCGAGGGGAACGGACGGTTCGTGAATCATCTTGCGGAAAGCGTGAAGGACAATATCCAAAGATCGAACATGGCCGTTTCGATCGTGCCGGGCGATAAGAGTGTTGATGTGATTTGTCTAGCGGAAGGCGAACTTCGCGGTTATCGATGCGAGAAGGTCATCTATGCTTCGCCGATCTTTACGGCTCCGTACGTTATCCGCGGATTTCGAGAAGATGCGCCGTTTGCCGCGAACGAGTTTCACCACAACGCTTGGTTTGTCGCGAATCTTTTCCTGAAAGACCGGCCTAAACCGCGGTTCGCGCGCGACTTTCCGCTCGCGTGGGATAACGTGCTTTATGAAAGCCCGTCGCTTGGATACGTGAACGCCACCCATCAAGCAGCTATCGATTACGGCCCTACGGTTTGGACGTATTACTATCCGATGTGTCACGAACCGGATGGCCGTACGAAGCTTTTCAACTACGAATGGCGTGATCTTGCCGACGTTTGCCTGACCGACATCTCGCGGGCGCATCCCGAGATCTATGACCTCTGCGAGCGGATAGATATAATGCGCTGGGGCCACGCGATGATCAGCCCGCGACCGGGCTTCATCTGGGGCAGCGAACGGCGAAAGGCTCTCGAGCCGTACCGCAATATCCATTTCGCTCATACCGATCTGAGCGGCATCGCGTTGTTCGAGGAAGCCTTTTACCACGGGCTGAGGGCGGCAGAGAATGTGAAGGCAATTCAAACAGGATAAAGAGGATGAACATGATAGAGGCGCGACTAAGCCATCCTGTTAATCCTCTTCATCCTGTTAAAATTCAACTCTAATGTCCGCAAGCCTTGACGCAAATGAGAAATGGCTTTTCTCCCGCAACACTGATCTCTCGGTTTTTCTTGGGAGTGCGGTCGTGTCGCTGCTTTTGCTAGCGGTCGGATATCAGCTCGGCATTCTCAACGAAGACTCGCCGGACTGGACTTGGATCTCGGCGGTGCTGCTGATAGATGTGGCGCACGTTTGGTCAACGAGTTTTCGGGTCTATTTCGATACGGAAGAGTTCAAGCGGCGGTTCTGGTTATATCTGCTCGTGCCGGTATTCGGTTATGCGGTCGGCGTGGCGTTGTATAGCGAGGGTGATTTGACGTTCTGGCGTGTGCTAGCTATCGTCGCGGTTTTTCATTTCGTGCGGCAGCAGTATGGCTGGGTCGCGTTGTACCGACGAAAGCTCGGCGAAGCCGAATCGTGGACGTGGTGGATAGATGCGGCGGCGGTTTATCTTGCTACTGTTTATCCGCTCGCTTTCTGGATGACATCGCTGCCGCGTGAGTTCAACTGGTTCGTCGCGAACGACTTTGTGTTGCTGCCCGCGATCGTCGAAGACCTCCTCTTCCCGATCTACGCACTCGCACTCGCGGCCTACGCGGCGAAGTCGATCTATCTTTACAACACCAAAGGTTTCTTGAATCCCGGAAAGGACATCGTAGTTGCTACGACATCCGTTTGCTGGTACGTCGGCATCGTCGCGTTCAATTCGGATTACGCGTTCACCGTGACGAACGTCATCATTCACGGCGTTCCATACTTTGCATTGATCTGGTTTTACGCGAAGAAGCGTCGCGAGCAGACGGGTAAGGTCTATCGCTCGCTGTCGCAGCATTGGATAATATTTCTTGCTACGCTTTGGGCTCTCGCATACGTCGAAGAACTTCTTTGGAGCCGCGGCGTTTGGCATGAGCGGACGTGGCTGTTCGGCGGGAATTGGGATTGGACGATGTGGAAGATGTGGCTCGTTCCCTTGTTAGCGGTGCCGCAATTGACGCATTATATTCTCGACGGATTTATTTGGCGTCGTCGCGGTAACGCGGATCTTTCGGTGACCTAATGCGAACGCTTACATTCACATTCGCAGTATTCATCTTGCTGGCCGGTTCGTCGTGTGGGCTTTTCGGACCACGCGATGAGACAAAAGAGGCGAAAGCTCTTGTACAATCGGCAAACGAAGATCTGAAAGCGATCAAAAAACTTTACGAAGAGAACGAAGGCAACGAAGACAAGCCCGGCAAACGTGCTCAGTTAAAGCAGGCCCTTGAAGCAAACGATGCGGCAGCCGTTCGAAAGATAGCTGACGAGGTTAACTATCTGATCGTCGATGGAATGAACTATGCCAAAACAGCGATCGAAAAGATCCAGCAGGCTCAGGAGTTGAACGTACACGAAAGCTACAAGGAATACCTGAATCTAAAGGAGCTTGCGTTGAAGAAACAAGTCGATGCTTTCGAGCAATACCGCCAGGCATCGCGATCGCTTCGCGATAATTACGACCCGCAAAACGACGCCATCCGCGCAAAGGTAAAGATCGAATTCGACGACCGCACCGACAAGTATCGCCGGCTTATGGAAGACGCGAGAGACTTTAGCTCTCAGGCCAACGAGGTCGCCAAGGAAGCGACGACCAAAGAAGCCCGGAAATGAGGGTTTGAAGTTCCACGTTTTTTAAGGTGGAACTTCAAACGGCGGTTCTACACGATCCTTCCCGGAACAAACAGATGATTTAAGGGCATCGGGGCCGTGGGCGTTCCCGGACGCTGCATCTTAAAGATGCCGGGCTTGCCGGTTTCTGGCGTATTGTCATCCCATTCAAATTCTTCAAACACATTGCCTTCGCCTTTCTCCGGCGTGATCCGAACTGTCTGCCGCTGGCCGCCGCGGAGGAATGTGATCGCAACATCGCCTTCTTTCTTTTCCGCGATCGCACGTACGACGTCCATCTCGCTCTTAACGGGCTTCCCGTCGATATCGATCACAACGTCTCCCGCTTTCAATCCGGCCTTTGCTGCCGGCGAATCCTGACGAACAGTGTTCACGAGCGAACCGCCCGCGACGCCGAAGTGATCGCTCAACTGTTTGGACAGCGGTGTCAGGCCTATGCCGATCTGCCGGCGGTCGCCGAACGAAAAGAAATACGGCTCACCGATTTCTCCCCGCTCGGATTTATATACGGGAAGCTTGAACTCAAAGTCCTTGTCAGGAAATTTGAACTCGAAATTTTTGAAGGCCTCGGGCGATGAGAATGAGCCTTCGGCAAACTTAGGTGTCGGGCGTTTGCCGAGTGTCACGCTGATCTCACGTTCCGAACCGCCACGAAGCACGGTCACCTTAGCCGTGTGATCGGGCGAGATCTCGCTGATCAGCCGTGTCAATTTTCGTCCGCTGCTGATCTCGTCGCCGTTGATGCGAACGATGACATCGCCGTTCTGAAGACCCGCAGATGCAGCCGGCGAGCCTTCGATCACCTTAGCGATCGCAACTCCGCGAACCTCACGCAAGCCAAGCTTGCCGAAATTTTCACGCGTCACTTCTTCGGTTTGAACACCGAGGTAGCCGCCATCGCTATCGAAGCTGAACGAGAACGCTCGTGTTTCAGGAGCAGGAGCAGGAGCAGGCGTTTGCTCCGTCACAGCGGGAATCGCGACGGCCGTAAATATCGCAAAAGAAAGTACCTTTCCGATCATTTCTAACCTCCAACTTTATTATTGCGAGCGTGGGGCAGAGACCACAACGCCCAGAAGTATTCAGTAGATTGGTGCCCCGTTGAAGCACTTTGGTTGCTTGAACCGCAGCCGCAAAGAACGCACTTTATTGGGTAAGACGCCGTCGGAAGCCGTAAGGTTACAAATGCCTATTTCGCGAGCTCTTCGTTGATCAAAGCCCGCAAGTCTTGCATCGAAAGGCGAGCGAGTTTGCGGCCGTTAACAAAGAACGTGGGCGTACCTCTTACGCCGAGAGCTCGTCCGTCGTTGAGATCGCGTTCGGCTTTATTTGCATACTCCGGATTGCCGGCGGCCACATTCAGCTTTTGCGGATCAAGCCCGATCTCTTTGCCGTATTTTTCAAATAGCGTGCTGATTGGAGCCGTCGGGGCGGCGTGTGCACTTGGGCCGTGTTTTTCGCCCCATTCGCCCTGCATTGCAAAAAGCTTTTCCTGAAATTCCCAATACTTGCCTTGTTCGCCGGCCGCTTCAGTGTACTGTGCCGCGAGTTTCGCATTGCGGTGAAGCGGCATGTAGCGAGCGACGAACCGGACGCGGCCCTCATACTCTTTCAACATTGCCTTCACCTGCGGTGCGAACGCCGCGCAAGATTCGCATTCGGGGTCGAGAAATTCAACCACCGTTACCTTTGCATCCGCAGGGCCTAGCGACGGGCTGTCTGGCCGTACCAGGACCTTTGAATTGTCCGGGGCAACCGGAGCTTTTTGAACCTCTCCGCGATAATAGGACGCGCCGATAACGCCGCCGACAATGACGATCACGGCGATCGCCAGCAAGATTCCGACTTCCTTTCTCATAAATGCTTATTCGGACGATACAAAAACGACATCACCGAAATGATGGTAAACGCCGTCAGCGCCATTAGCGGTATAGTGATAAATCCCAGCCATTCGATCTGCACCGTCGTACATGAGATGCCCTCTTTGCATGGGGTGATGCTTTCAGGTATCAAGTGGTAATACAGCAGGTTGTGATAGATCGAGATCGCTAACCCTGTGAGCGAAAGCGACAGAGCGTAATACTTCCACTTCGCGTCTCGAAGCACGATGCCGGCGCCGATCACCAGTACGAGCGGATACATCGCGATCCGCTGATACCAACAAAGAATGCACGGCGGAAGATCCATCACCTCGCTGAAGAAAAGGCTACCCGCCATTGCGACCAACGCCGTCAGCCACGCGGCGTACGGCAGGAGGTCGTTGATCCCCGATCTGTGCAGGTTTTCGGCCATTTCTCATAGTCTAACCGCTCCGGCTGTTAGGGTGGAAACGCCGACAGGGTAAGAGTGACGCCTTTAGGCGTTCCTCAGCTAACGAAGAAACCGCCTAAATGCGTCACTCTTACTCCGAACCAACCTTTTTCCGCAAACCGGGCATCCATTCAGCGTTCAACCTATGAGGTAGTACGTCATATGAAGTTAAGATTTGCAGTTGCGGCCTTTTTGATGTTGTTCGTCGCGTCGTTCGCAGATGCTCAGAAGGCAAAAGAGATACCGAACCCGTCGATTGATATGAAAGGGTTTCTCAAGCTTGCAGGCGAGGCGGCCGAGCACCGAGAGAAACGGCGGTTGACGGAAGACGAGTTCATCGCAATGGCGAAAGAATCGGGTGTGGTCGTGCTCGATGCGCGGTCGAAGCAGAAGTTTGACGAACTGCACATCGCCGGAGCCGTCAACCTCAGCTTCCCCGACATCACCGTCGACAGCCTCGCGACGCTGTTTCCTGATAAGAACCAGAAGATCCTCATATATTGCAATAACAATTTTGTAAACGAAGAGCGTGCGTTTCCGCGCAAAGAAGCGGCCGCGTCGCTAAATCTGTCTACGTACATCTCGCTTTACACCTACGGCTACCGCAACGTCTACGAACTCGGCCCGCTGCTGGATGTTAAAACGACCAAGCTTGATTTGGTGAAGAGCGAGTAGACGGCTTGAAGTTCAGCCAGTTTGAACGCGGATCGGGCGGATCAAGCGGGTAAGAACGGATTGTCTTTCCGATCCGGCCTTTTCCGCCCAAGCCGCTTCATCCGCGTTGAAGATTCCTTACGCCTTAGACATCCCGTGATAAAATCGTCGGCAAATGAAGCCGACACCGATCGTCCTCGTCCTCCTTGCGCTCGTTTCATCCATCTTTGCCCAAACGCGTGATTACGCGCGGTGGGTAAATCCGTTCATCGGCACCGGCGGCCACGGGCACACGTTTCCCGGAGCGACGATGCCGTTCGGCATGGTACAACTCTCGCCCGACACGCGCATCGACAACTGGGACGGTTCCTCGGGCTATCACTACTCCGACGACATCATCTACGGCTTCTCTCACACGCATTTAAGCGGAACGGGAATCCCGGACGGCGCGGATATTTTGTTCATGCCGACGTTGAGCTTGCCGCGATTCACTGAGAACGATTTACCGAACATTTTCTCAGCTGGAGGCGATAAGGCGTCGAACGGTATTGCTTCGAAATTTTCCCACGAGAATGAAAAGGCAGAACCGGGATATTACTCTGTAAAACTCAAGGATGACGGAATTGTCGCCGAACTAACAGCAACTAAGCGAGTTGGTTTTCACAAATATACGTTCCCGAAAGATTCGTCCCGGATCATCGTCGTAGATCTCGAATGGCGAGACAAACATCTTGATTCTGAATTGAGAGTTGTCGATAGAAATAGGATCGAAGGCTACAGACGATCAACCTCGTGGGCGAAAAATCAAACTGTCTATTTCTCCGCGGAATTTTCTTCGTCAATCCGATCTGTAGTTCGAAACAGCGGGCTTAACGATGATTCACCTTACGAAGAAGCGAAACATACGAAAGCCGCCCTGAGTTTTGAAGCGACTGAGAACAAGCCAATTCTTCTGAAAGTCGCCATCTCCTACGTCTCGATCGAAGGTGCGCGGAAGAATCTCGAGGCCGAATTGCCACATTGGGATTTCGATAAAGTTCGCTCGGACGCGAAGGCGGCGTGGAACAAGGAGTTGAGCAAGATCGACGTCTCCGGTGGGACGGACGAGCAGACGACGAATTTCTATTCGGCCCTGTATCACACCATGATCCACCCGAACGTCTTTAACGACGTCGATGGGCAGTACAAGGGGCACGACGGGAAAGTCCACTCTTTACGGAACGCGGACGCCCTCGTCCGCATTGAGGGCCGCCTCGGCCCGAACAAACCATCTACATCCCAAAGGCAAGGAAGACCGAAGGCGTCTTCGCCGGCGGAACCGGCGATTGCGGACGAGGGCGTCCGCGGTCCGGGTGGCGTCCGCGGTCCATCTGAGCAGTACAGCGTCTTCTCGTTGTGGGACACGTTTCGGGCCGCACATCCGTTGTATACGATCATCGATCAGAAGCGGACGGTCGATTTCATCAACACGTTCATCCGCATTTACGAGCAGGGCGGACGGCTGCCGGTTTGGGAATTGTGGGGCGAAGAGACGGACACGATGATCGGTTACCACTCGGTGAGCGTGATCGCCGACGCGATGGCGAAGAGTATCGAGGGATTCGATTACGAAAAGGCATACATCGCCGCGAAGCACTCGGCGAACCTCGATCATCACGGACTCGCCGCATACAAGAACCGCGGATACATCTCGGGCGAGGACGATAACGAGTCGGTCTCGAAGACGATGGAGTACGCCTATAACGATTACTGCATCGCGACGATGGCCCAATCGCTAATGCGAGAGAAGCTGAAGAATCCGGCGAAGTATAAACACTTGAGCGACAAACAGCTCGAAGATGAATCGGAGCATTACTTCAAACGCTCGGTCTACTATCGCAATCTGTTCGATCCTCAGACAGGCTTTATGCGGCCCAAGCGGAACGGCGGTTTTATCGAACCATTCGCGCCGAACGAGATCACATTTCACTTTACGGAGGGTAATTCGTGGCAGTACTCGTTCTTTGCCCCGCATGATGTTTCGGCACTCGCGGAGCTGCACGGCGGGAAGATCAAGTTTGCGGAAAAGATTGACCAGCTCTTCACGACCGAACAAAAGCTCACCGGCCGCGAGCAGCCTGACGTTACCGGCTTGATCGGCCAATACGCTCACGGCAACGAGCCCTCACATCATATGGCGTATCTCTACAACTACGTCAATCAGCCGTGGAAAACGCAGAGATACCTACGGCTAATAATGAACGAGTTCTATAAGAACGCTCCCGATGGCCTGATCGGCAACGAAGACTGCGGGCAGATGTCGGCTTGGTATATCTTGAGTTCGCTCGGGTTTTATCAGGTGAATCCGTCGCGAACGGCTTACGACATCGGCACGCCGATTTTTAAGGAAGCGACGATCCGGCTTGAGAACGGTAAGACGGTGACGATCAAGGCCGCGAACGTTTCGGACAAGAACATTTACGTCCGCTCGCTGAAACTCAACGGCAAGCCGTTCCGCGAGACGCAGTTTCAGCATCGCGAACTGATGAACGGCGGCACGCTCGAATTCGAGATGGCGGATCAGCCGGTTAAGGATTGGTTCGATAGTTTCTCGGGCTTAGAGGTCGGCGTAGCCGTGAACGCCGTTCCGCTTATCAAGGGCGACCGCGTCTTTAAAGACAGGACAGCGATCAACGTCTCGGCTCCGCTCGGCGGGAAGGTGTTTTGGAAAACTTCGGGCGATTGGAAATTGGAACCGCTTTCGTTCGACATCAGCGAAACGACGACTGTTCGGGCTTACACGCTCGACGACAGAGGCCGGAAAAGCCCGGAGGTTGAGGCGATATTTGCGAAGAGGCCGAACGATTGGACGGTCAAGCTCAACTCCGAATTCAACAGCCAATATCCCGGCAGCAGTTACGACGCGATCATCGACGGGCTTCGGGGCAATCACAATTTTGCGGCGGGCGAATGGCAGGGCTTCTGGGGCAAGCCGTTCGAGGCGGTCATCGACCTTCAGCGTGAAACGGAGATCCGCGAGGTCGGCGGAAGTTTTCTGCAGTCGGCACGATCGTGGATATGGATGCCCGATCGGTTGCAGTTTGAGGTCTCAAGCGACGGGACGAATTTCGCCTCCATCGCCGATTGGAAACCCGGCTTTCCGCAACAAGAGATGAACGGTACGCCGAAAGAATTTCTGAGATCGATCACACCGGTAAAAACCCGCTACGTCCGCGTCCGCGCATTCAACTTCGGCAAGATCCCCGCCTGGCACCCCGGCGCCGGCGGCGACCCGTGGATATTCGTCGACGAGATCTTCATCAGGTAACGCCATAAAAGAAATCTGACCTTTTTCCGTCTGGTAGCGTCTAAGTTTGTGTGGGCGAGGGCGCCTCGCGTGAGGTAGCAGTTTTATGGACAGGCGATTATTTCTTAGGAACACGGGTATTGGGTTGGCTAGTTTCGGCTTTATGGCCGCGGCACCGGAGTTTTTGCACCAGTTTGCGGCAGCTCAGACCGAGAATGGATACGGCAGGAAGAAGGTTCTTGTAACAATTTTTCAGCGCGGTGCCGTCGACGGGTTGAACATGATCGTGCCCTACGGCGAATCGGAATATTACAACCTTCGCCGCACCATCGCGATCAAGAAGCCGAACGAAGCCGAAGGTGCGATCGATCTGGATGGATTCTTCGGACTTCATCCGTCGATGCGATCGCTCGAGCCGTTTTGGAAGTCGAAGCAGCTTGGCATCATTCACTCGTCGGGTTCGCCTGATAATACTCGGTCGCATTTCGACGCACAGGACTATATGGAATCCGGCACCCCGGGCATAAAAGGAACGCGCGATGGGTGGCTGAATCGTGCTGTGCAAACGGCCGCATCAAAAAGCGATTCACCATTTAGGGCCGTGTCGATGACGCAGGCAATGCCGCGATCGTTGTATGGCAAGGCGCCGTCCGTCGCGATGACGAATCTTTCGGATTTCACGATCAAGGCGGGCCTTTACACAGCCGACCTGAAGGGCGGTTTCGAAGGCATCTACGAGCAGAACGCAAAGGATAACCTGAGCGAAACCGGCAAGGAGACTTTCGAAGCGGTCAATTTTCTCAAATCGGCAAATCCGGCGCAGTATAAGCCCGAGAACGGCGCGGTTTATCCGGCGTCGCAGCTTGGCCGTTCGCTTCAGCAGATCGCGCAGTTGATCAAAGCGGGTGTCGGCCTTGAGGTCGCGTTTGCCGAGATGGGCGGTTGGGATACGCACGTGAATCAGTCGGTCGGTAATCAGCCCGGTCGCGGACAGCTTGCGAACCTGCTGCGAGATTTTTCGTCGTCGATCGCAGCATTTGCCACCGACCTTGGCAAGCGGATGGACGATGTCGTCGTTCTGACGATGAGCGAATTCGGGCGTACGGCTCGTGAGAATGGGAACCGCGGCACCGACCACGGCCATGGCAATGCGATGCTTGTGCTCGGCAACGCTGTGAACGGCGGAAAGGTTTACGGCGATTGGAAAGGCCTAAAATCTGACCAGCTCAACGAGGGTCGCGATCTTGCGGTAACAACAGATTTCCGTGACGTGTTTGCGGAGGTCGCTACGAGGCATCTCGGAAGCAAAGATACCGGTTCGTTGTTCCCGAAATACGCTGCTTCATCACGCGGCGTCAAGGGTATCGTGGGATAAGATGTCTTACATTTTTCTTGGAAGGTGCGAGGCCGCTTCGCACCTTTTTTGTCTTTTGGGCGGGCTACAGTTTGTTCACCTTTGCATTCTAAAATATCCTTCAGAAATGATGATCTACGACGTTACCGTCGCGATCGGAGAGGGCGTCCCGATATACGAGGGCGATCCGCCGGCGGTCGTACGCGGAGAAAAGGCGCTGGCGGCGGGTGACGGTGCTAATGTTTCTTCGCTTTGTTTTGGGGCACACACGGGAACACACGTCGACGCTCCGAATCACTTCATCGAAGGCACGCGACGCGTGGATGAGCTTGATTTGGCTAAGCTGATCGGGCCGTGTCGTGTGGTCGAAATCGCGAGCGACGTAGTCGCGGTCGAGCCGGAACATCTGCCCGATCTCAGCGGCGTCCAGCGGCTGATCCTGAAAACGCGGAACTCGGAGTTTTGGTCGACACCGGAAGATGGCTTTCGGAAAGATTTCACATACATTACTCACCCAACGGCTCGGCTGCTAGTGAATGAGGGCATCCAACTTATCGGTATCGATTATTTGTCGATAGAAGCGCCGGGTTCGGAAGGTCATCCGGTACACGTGACGCTGCTCGAGAAGGAGATCGTGATCCTCGAAGGGCTCGACCTGCGGGAGGTTTCGGCGGGTGATTATCAGCTCATGTGCCTGCCGTTGAAGTATGTTGGTGGGACCGGCGATGGTGCACCTGCTCGGACAGTGCTGATTGGATAAGATTCTCTGCGTGCTCAGCGGTCTCTTCGGTATAAGAGATCTTCTAACGCTGAGACCGCTAAGGCCGCAAAGGAAAGAAAGTGTTATGAAAATTTTGTTGCTTGGTTTCGTGTTCGCGCTCAGTCTCGCGTCGCTCGCGTTCGCTCAGTCGGTGACGCCTTCGATCAAGGTCGAGGTTGAAGGGAAGGTGACGGAGATTTCGGCGGTGGACATGGCTAAGCTTCCGAGGAAGGAAGTGACCGGAAAGGACAACGATGGCAAGGAATCGACATTTTCGGGCGTTGAGATTCGCAACATCCTGGCGGCGGCAGGTGCGAAACTCGGTGAGACCGTTCGTGGTAAACGGCTGGCGGAATATCTGCTGATCGAAGCGGCGGACGGTTACCGGGCGGTATATGCCATCGCCGAACTCGACCCGGAATTTGCCGCGGACGCCGTTATCCTTGCCGACAAGCAGGACGGCAAGGCGCTCGACGAAAAGAAGGGCAAGTTTCAAGTGATCGCTCCAGCGGACAAGCGACATGGGCGCTGGGTTCGGCAGGTGACAGCTTTGCGGTTGAAGGTGGCTCAGTGACATCTACGCGAGAAGCATACGATGAATGGTCGGCCACGTATGACGTGGTCGTGAATCCGACGCGTGATCTGGAGAAACGGGCGTGTGAAACGGTTCTCGGCGGAGTGTCATTCGGTCGTGTGCTCGAGCTTGGCGGAGGCACGGGGAAGAATACGGCTTGGCTGGCGGAGCGTTCTCGGGAACTTGTATCGGTAGACCTTTCGCCCGAGATGCAGGCGATTGCGAGAAGGAAGGTTACGGCGAAGAATGTCGAGTTTAGAATAGGCGATGTAACGGTTCAGTGGGATTTCGGAGTTGGGTTTGATCTGATCACGTGCAGTTTGATATTGGAACACGTCGAGGATCTTCAACATGTGTTTCGCGAGGCGGCTCGCACGCTCATGCCCGGCGGGCGATTTTACCTTTGCGAGCTGCATCCTTTCAAGCAGTACCACGGTAGCAAGGCTCGATTCGAAACTGACAAAGGGACGAAGGTAGTTGAATGCTTCACGCATCACTTCAGCGACTATGTGGACGCAGCCACGTCAACGGGGTTCAGCATCGAGCGGATGGATGAATGGTTCGATGACGATGATCGAGCCGGAATGCCGAGGCTGTTGTCTTTCTTTTTCAAACGACCTTAGTCATCTTCGATCCCTCATCTTTGCTCCGTGGTAGAGAATTTTTAACCACAGAATAGGAGGAAGAAGAAACGACAGAATTCTGATCAATGAACTTTGCCAACAACAAAGAGTATCAGGCTCGGGTGTATGAGATCGTGCGCTCGATACCGCGTGGACGGGTGATGACGTATGGGCAGATCGCCGGAATCCTCGGCGATGGATATACGCCGCGGACCGTGGGCTACGTGATGCACGCGGCGGAAAGCGAGAACGTTCCGTGGCAGCGAGTTATCAATTCGCAAGGGAAATGCTCGACCGGGCGACTGACCATTCCGGTAAATCTTCAGCAGGACATGCTCGAACAGGAGGGCGTCGTGTTCAGCGATAGGGGTAAGTGTGATCTGAAGACGTTCAAGTGGTGGCCCGAGGGAACTGAACCTGTCGACGAGCAGATAGACCTTTTTTCCCGCGAATAACGCGAATCTTTTTCCTGCTAGACTCATTCGCGATAATCGCGTTGATTCGCGGGAAAAACTCTTTATCTTCCCCACTTCAGCTTATTCCGTAAAACATCGAAATAGTTCCGGTTCGGCGGCTGGACGAGGTTGAAAGTCGTTCGGCTTTTGCGAATGCGGACGCAGTCGCCGGAATGTAGCGTGTGGCCGATCTGGCCATCGAGTGTGAGGACCACGCCTTCGTTTTCGTTTAAAAGTTTCATCTCTATCGTCGCCGTGTCCGGGATGACGATCGGGCGGTTGGTGAGCGTGAACGGGCAGATAGGCGTAAGCACGACGGCGTTCATCGACGGATATATGATCGGGCCGCCGGCCGAGAGGTTATAGGCGGTGGAACCGGTCGGAGTTGACACGATCAAGCCGTCGGCTCGGAATGAGTTGACGAAGAGTTCGTTAAGCGAAACCTCGATCTCGATGATGCGGGCGAGGGCGGCTTTGTTAATGACAACGTCATTCAGTACGCGGCCTTTCGCGAGCATCTCTTCACCGCGCCAATGTTCGGCATGTAGCATGACGCGCGAATCGATGTCGTATTCGCCGCGAAGGATAGCCTCGAGCGCGGGCGTCATCTCTTCAATCCGGAAATCCGTGAGATACCCAAGGCTGCCATAGTTGATTCCGAGCACGAGTACCTGATGATCGCCGACCATCCGTGCGGTCGAGATCATCGTTCCGTCGCCACCGAGCACGACGATCAAGTCGGCGTTTTCGGCGATGTCGGTCCGCTCGGTCTCATTCTTCGCCGGGTTTTCGCTCCAAACGCACGGAGCACCGATCTGCTCGATGTTGTTATCGCGGAGCCAATCGGAAAGTTCGCAAGCGGTGCCGAAAGCCTCTGCGTCGTTAGGCTTTACGACGATGCCGACCTTTTTTATAGGGCGTTTTTCCATTGATTCGCAAGTCAGAAAATTATCCACGAAAAGCGCGAAAAACACGAAGCCGGGCTAAAGACGCGCGTTAGTAAGAACAAGCTAAGATTGGACAACCGGAGGCGTTTTGTTAGTATCATAGTTTGTCTAAATTGTCAGAAAAATCCAGTATTTGCAGGTAATTTCAGATGTTAACTTTCTTCAAACGCCTTGAGCGGACGCGCAATTTCGTTCTGTTGGGTTTCGCGGTAATCATGGTCTTGAGCCTTGTCCTTTTGATCCCGCGGTCTCAAGGCCCTCAAGCCGGGAATTTGGCAAACAGTTCAGAGGCTGCAGCCAGCGTAAAGGGCGACGAGATAACGGTAGGCGAAGTTTACCGGCAGAAGCAGCAGTTTCAGCAAATGATGCAGGGCCGACCATATCCGGCAAAGTCGATCATTAACAGCATTATCACCGGCCGAATCGCCCGCGTCGAGGCAGAAAGGCTGGGCCTTACCGCGTCAGACGCCGAAGTTGCAAATGTCATCCGCGAACAGTTCAAGTCGCCGGACGGCAAGCCGTTTGACCAAAAGATCTACGAGCAGAATGCCGTTCAGCAGGCCGGCAGCATAGCCGCTTACGAAGAGCAGGTTCGCGATGGGCTGAGCGCTCAGAAACTTCGGGCTTTCATCACGGCCGGCGTGACCGTTTCTGAGGAAGAAGTGCTGAAAGATTTTCAGCGAAGCAATTCAAAATTCGACCTTTCGTACGTTCTGATCAGTCCGGAAGATCTTGCAAAATCGATCACGCCGAGCGACGCCGAACTTCGCGATTATTTCGAGAAGAACAAGCAGGCTTACTACATCAACGCTCCGCAGAAGAAGATCAAATACGTCTTTCTGAATACCGCAAAAGTTGGCGAAAAGCTTGCGATATCGGACGCTGACCTGCAAGCCGAATACGACAAGCTTCCGGCCGATAAGAAGATCGGCGGCGTGTTGGGCCAGGAGATCGTTCTTCGCGTACCGAAACCGGAACAGGACGGCCAGATCCTTGAGAAGGCCAATCAGCTCGTTGCCGAGCTTCGCAAGAACGGCCCGACGGTTTCTCAGGAAGCATTCGCCGAGATAGCGAAAGGCCAGTCAGAGAATCCGGTGTCGGCCGCTTTGGGCGGTGCTTTGAAAGGGCCGGTCCGCGAGAACCTGAACAATTCGACCGATCCATATCAGCGGCTTATCGCGATGCAGCCCGGCGAGATCACCGAGCCGATCAACTATCAGGGACGCTACTTCATTCTTCGTCGAGGCGATTCGGTACCGAAATCGTTTGAAGACGCGAAGAAGGAGTTGGAAGTTTCGCTTCGCAACCGGCGTGCTTACGCGGTGACCGCCGAGCTCGCACAGAAAGTTACAGACGCGCTGAAGGCGAACAAGAACGTCGAAGCGACCGCCCAGCAGTTTGCCGGTGAAGCGAACATGGCTGTCACTGAAATGGTCCGCGAGACCGCATACATCAAGCCGGGCGACGATGTGCCGAACATCGGTGTTTCGCCGCAGTTCGAGGATGGCATCGCCATGCTTGCGAACCCTCAGGACGTGGGCGATAAGATCCCGGTACAAAACGGATTCGCGATCCCGATGCTCGCCGATAAGAAAGATCCGCGTGACGCCGAGTTTGACGAGGTAAAGGCTAAGGTTACCGAAGATGCAAAGAATGCATTCGCACGTGAACGCATCGCCGGTATCGCAAACGAGATCGCCTCGGGTGCTGCAAACGTCGGAGCTTTAGCGGGTGCCGCAAGCAGCAAAGGCTTGAAGGCAGAAGAGTCGAAAGGGTTCGTGCTTGGCTCGCCTTTAGGCACGGGAACCTCCGCGACGACGAACGACGCCCTCGAAGACGCGATCTACGCTCTACGCCAGGGTGAGGTTACCAAGACGCCGATACAGATCGGCGACGCCTATTACATCGTCGGCGTCAACAGCCGCGAAGAAGCGAACATGGACGAATTCGCAAAGCAGCGTTCGACCCTGATGGAGCAGCTCGCGGGCCGCAAGAAAGGCGAGATCTTCTCGGACTATCTCGCTTCGACCCGACGCAAGATGGAAGAGGCGAAAGAGATCGTGATCTATGACGCCGCCGTCAAGAAGCTTGACGAGGGCGATCTTCCGATCGGCGGCGATCTTCTCAATCAGTAGATCGATTTCGTTTCCGCAAAACTAAGAGGCTGCCTAAACAGGGCAGTCTCTTTTCTTTGCTTCAACCCAGTTGACCTTTCCGCAGTTTAGCCCGTAAGTCGTTTGAGTCGAAACATTTCGCGAGGGTGATTTTGAACCATTTGACTCAAGATCTAAGAGTTACGCGAACTTTCAACAATTTGGCGAATGCCGGTAAGTTGTTTGTTCCGCTCCATTTTGCGTCTGTGTTTTTGCTCCATTCGGAACAAGTTCTAAGACTTACAAGAACTTTCAACAACTTACAGCCGGTCTCAGTTTCATCTTCGAGAGTATCCCACCCGGTAGATGAGACATTGATCGCCAATCCACGAATTAATTATCAAAGATCAGTCGTGCGATATTTCGCATCGGCCGGACAGTATTCCATAGACGGCACAGCAAGTCAACCATAAAATTCGCACGACGCAAAAATGGAGAAGGCTTCCTCCTTAAAACTAGAGAAGAGGTGTCCGATAGGTGATCTGTTTCCTTTTCTCTAGTTTCGCGTGTAATTAGCCATTAAAGGCAAAACCACAGAAAACACAGAAAAAGACTGGAAAACAAGGAACAAAGAGTACTCGTTACTTTCTTCGTTCCTCTCAGATCGACTTTTCGGACACCCCTCTTCTTTGTTGCTCTAGCGAAGTCTACTTTCCGCCATGAAGCTCGGCATAGTGCACGAAGAACCAGTAAGTGATGCCGATCCAAACAGCGAGGTTGATGACCGAGGCGGCAAGCCCGATCATTCGAACCGAAGAGCTTCGTCCGCCAGATTTATCGCCCTTTCCGTACATCAGGAAGGCGACGAGCACGGTGGTTACAACCCAAGCAAATAGCCTCACCGCAAGGTCGAGGTTGTTGCCATTGGGCAGGAAGTAGTACACCTGCCAGATCGTCAACGGTATGGTCAGCCCAACACCGATGATCGCAGCGACGGGTGGTACATAGTTCGCCGGAACTTCATCGTTAGCCGAGGCGTCAGTCACCTTCGCAAGACGGCTATTGGTATAGCTGTAAAGGAAGTAGATGACGAGCCCGATGGACATCCAGTCGATCAGGCGGATCCATGTGTCGATCGGCAAATTGTTCATCAGGAACGCAGCCGAGACTACACAGACGATCGGAATGATCGGCGAAAGCGGCACCTTGAAAGGACGGTGCAATGCCGGGTTGGACGACCTGAGGATGATGATGCCAGTACCGACGATCACGAACGCGAAGAGCGTTCCTATACTGACGAGTTCGCCCAGCAGGCTGATCGGAACGAATCCGGCAAGGATCGCCACGATCGTTCCGGTGATCGCCGTCGTGATGTGCGGCGTCTGGAATTTCGGATGGATCTTCGCTGCCCATTCCGGCAGCAGGCCGTCTTTGGACATCGAGTAGAACACGCGCGGCTGGCCCATAACCATGACGACCATCGTTGAGCTTAAGCCAAGCACGGCTCCGACCTTGATGATCGTCGGGAAGACGGCAAGGATCGATCCCATCGTGGTCCCTTGTGCTTTCAAGAGAGCGGCGTCGATAGCGACCGCGATCGGGGCAGCGGCGTTCGTTAGCTCTCGATAATCGACGAGCCCGACCATAACACCGGCTACGAGAATGTAGAGAACGGTACAGATCGCGAGCGAACCGACAATACCGATCGGCATGTCACGCTGCGGATTCTTGGCCTCTTGGGCGGCTGTTGAAACAGCGTCAAAACCAATGTAGGCAAAGAAAATGACGGCCGCACCGGTGATAATGCCACTAGCTCCGAACGGTGCGAATTCCGCACAGCCGGGCATCTGCGACGAACACCCGATGCCGATGTTGTTCATGTTTACGTAGCCAATTCCGGCGACGATGAATAAAACAACTACGACGACCTTAATGATCACGATCATCGAGTTGAAGCTCGCCGATTCTTTAATGCCGCGAATCAATAACAACGTGACGGCGACCGATATCAAAAATGCCGGCAGATTAAATATCGCCGTGACGACACTTCCATCCGCCATCGTAACGGCGGTACCCGGGGCCGCGCTTAATGATGCCGGGAAGGTTATTCCCATGTCTTTTAGGAGGCTGACCAGATAGCCCGACCATCCGACCGCGACCGTAGCGGCGCCGAACGCGTATTCAAGTATCAAGTCCCAACCGATGATCCACGCGATGAACTCGCCGAGAGTTCCATAACCATAGGCATAGGCTGAGCCGGAGATCGGAACGCTGGCCGCAAACTCCGAATAGCACAAGGCCGCACAGGCGCTGACGATACCGGCGACGATCATCGATATGACGACCGCAGGCCCGGCGTGTTTACCAGCCGCCTGGCCCGTTAGGACGAAGATACCCGTACCGATGATCGCGCCGATGCCGAGCATCGTAAGATCAAGGGCACTTAGCGCCTTCTTGAAAGTATGTTCGCCGGTCTCGGTCGCCTCGGCGACGATCTGGCTAATTGGTTTAGTCGCAAAAAGGGACATTAAAACCTCCTACAAGGTGAAAAAGTATAAGTTCTATGGCCGCTCGGCGTTTGGATCGCCGCCCGTCAACCTGGTCCAAATAAAATAAACGGGAACGCCCGTCAGAACGATGAGCAAACCCGGCCAGGTGGCGGTAGTTTGATATACGAACAGTACGACCAGAATTATCGCTGCACCGACGCAGTATAGGGCCGGAACTATCGGATAACCAAATGCTTTGTAAGGCCGTTCGACGTCGGGCCGTTTGTGCCGAAGCACGAATATGCCGACGATCGTCAGGATATAGAAGATCAATGCGGCGGAAATAACGTACGTCAGCAGGTCGTTGTAGAGACTGCCGTAGCTGCCGTCTGCCCTGACCGTGCGGGGCAAAACGTATAACGCAGCAAGGATGCCCTGGATGATCAATCCCCAAGCCGGAACGTGAAACTTGTTCAACTCGCCCGCAGCTTTGAAGAAGAGGCCGTCTTTGGCCATCGCGTAATATGCGCGTGCACCGGCGAAGATAAGGCCGTTGTTGCAGCCAAAGGTCGAGATCATGATCGCCGCCGCCATCAGAACCGCACCGAAGCCCGGGAAGATAACTTCGGCGGTCGCCGAACCGACGCGGTCGCTCGGCACTTTTTGTATAACCTCGAACGGAAGCGTAACGAGATAGGCAATGTTGGCGAGCAGATAAAGAACGATCACGCCGCCCGTGCCGAAGAGCAACGCGAGGCGGATATTCTTTTGCGGATCTTTTACTTCGCCGGCGGTGAACGTGATGTTGTTCCACGCGTCTGACGAAAAGAGCGAATTCGTTTGGGCAACGCAAATGCCGACGAAAAGTCCGAACGCCGCAGCCGCCGTCAGGCCGTGACCTACGTCTTGCAAACTTCCTCGCACAGTCCAAAGATCGCCGAAGTTTGCCGCCGCGATGTCGCCGTGCCACAGCAAGCCGACGATAATGCCAAGCACGATCAGGGCGATCAGCGAACCGGTCTTGGCAAACGTGAATACGTTCTGTACGAGTTTGCCGAGCTTTAGTCCGCGAGTGTTCATGAACGTCAGCAGGACGATCATGACAATGCCGAGAAGCTGTGCGGTAGAGAGCGAGAAGGCGTAGCTGGAGGAGATCTTTGTCGGCTGGATAATGTAGTTCGATTCGGATATCGACGGTATCAGCAACCCGGTGAAACGGCCGAACGCGACGGCAACCGCCGCTATCGTCGCTGTTTGGATAACCAGAAACAGCGTCCAGCCATAAAGAAATCCCCAGAACGGCGAATAGGCTTCGCGAAGATAAACGTACTGCCCACCGGCCTTCGGCATCATGGCGGCAAGCTCGCCGTACGATAATGCGGCCCCGACCGTCAGCAGGCCGGTAATGATCCACACGACCAGCAGCCACCCCGGCGAGCCCACCTGACGGGCGATATCGGCAGACACGATGAAAATACCCGAACCGATCATCGACCCGGCGACGATCATCGTCGAATCGAGCAGCCCGAGCCCGCGTACGAAGCCTTCTTTCGTTTGTTGTTCGACCCCAGCAACGTCTGTTGCCATAAGTGATTCCGGATGGGACAGCGGCTAAACCGATTCCGGATGCTCCGTCTTTTTAGAAGTTCGCTAAAGGTAAGAAATCGTCGTTAATTATACGCTTACTCTAACCCTTGTCGAGCGTGGCGGACGCTTATTTAGGGCATCCAAAACAAAAAAGGAGCCGCGAAAACGACTCCTTAGTTTTGGCTTACAGGCCGACTATGACTTTCCGATCGCTTTGAGATAGCGTGCGAGTTCTTCGCGGACCTTAGGGAACAGGAAGAAAAGGCCGATCATATTTGGAAATACCATCGCGAGTATCATCGCATCAGAGAAAGCGATAACCGAGTTGAGCGATGCCGCCGCGCCGATAACGGTGAAGATGCAAAAGAGCACCTTGAACGACAGGTCAGAAGCGGGCGAGCGGCCGAACAGATACTTCCACGCTTGCAGGCCGTAGTAAGACCATGAGATCAACGTCGAAAAAGCGAACAACACGACGGCAACCGTCAGCACCGCATTGAAGCCGGGGATCACGTCGTTGTATGCCCTCGCCGTAAGGTCGACGCCGTTTACCGCCTCGCCGCCGATCATCACAGCACGGGGCGCGCACTCAGCCTTGCGGCGCTG
>CADEGD010000058.1 GCA_902826795.1 uncultured Acidobacteriota bacterium
AATCCCACCGCCCGCCGAGATGATTATTCGCTTGATTTGGCCTTGCCGATTATTAACCTTCAACGGCAGTGATGGCGGCGTCACGAAACCGGTGTAAAAAACAGGCACGTGCAGCGGCTTGGATGTTATGAAGGACTCCTCGATCCGGGCAAATTTCAGGTCGGAATGAACTAAGATTGCATCGAAAAATCTGTTTGCGGTTTCGATGGCGCGCTCTTCAAACCTTGCCTGATCTTTTCTTTGACCGACCAAAATGTCGCGGAGACTGCAGACGATCTTCGATCTGCCATTTGCTTCCTCAAGAAGAGGAATCAGTTCGTTGGCGAACTTTTTTCGGCCGAACGGAAAGAGTTCTATTAGAACGACTTCCGGCTTTTCGGCCCTGTATGTTTGCAAAATCAACTTTTCGCGTAGGGTGTGCGCGCGTTCCAGACTCCTTCGGCCGTCGCGGCTGACGAGGTGGTTGTGCTCGTCAAAACCGAGCGGCGGAAGATTAACGATCTCGACGTTCGCTGGAACGCGGATGCGTCGCGGAAGCTTTCCGCCGTTCAGCAATACAACGCGAAATTTCGAGACTAAACTCTCGGCCAATGCGAGCGAGCGAACCAAATGGCCCATCCCAAGGGAATGTTGGCAGTAGAACAATATCGTCGGTTTAGGTTCGCCCATAGTTCCTTAATTGACCGTAGTCGAAGCGTCGAGCACATGTCGCTTGTACGAGAGCAGCTGCTTATAATCTGGATTTCTCGATGCGAGATCTTCGTGCCTGCCCTGGTCAGCGATCCGCCCGTTTTCGAGCATTAAGATCCAGTCCGCGGACGCTGCAAGCTGCAGATCATGCGTGATCAGCAAACAGGTTTTTCCGGCGGAAAGCCGCTGCATCGCGTCACTTACCGCTCTTTCGCTTTCGACGTCGAGCCCTGTCATTGGCTCATCCATGATCAGGATCGGAGAGTTGCGTATAAATGCTCGCGCGATCGAGAGACGCTGGCGCTGACCGCCCGAGAGATTTCCTCCGCGACTGCCTAAAACCGTGTCGTACCCTTTGTCGAGCTTGACAATGAATTCGTGAGCGTTGGCGGCCTTGGCCGCCAGGATTATCTCGTCGTCTCCGGCGTTCTCTTTGCCGTAGGCGATGTTTTCCCGCACGGTCGCTCCGAAAAGGATTGTGTCCTGCAAGACAATGCCCACCTGGCCGCGAAGGGAGTCGGATTTGTAGCTCTTGATGTCGATCCCGTCGACACATATTTCGCCACCCGTGGATTCGTAGAACCGGAGGATCAGGCTAATAATGGTCGATTTACCGGCACCGGACATTCCCAGAAGAGCTACTTTTTCCCCAGGCCGAATAGTAAATGAGACATCATCCAGGATCGGCCTGTCATCGCCATAATCGAACGAGACGTTTTGAAAGACGATCTCGCCCTGAAGATCCGTCGCCGATATCGCGCCGGGCGTGTCTTCGATCTCCGGTTGAATGGCGAGGATCTCGCTCACGCGGTGGGCACTCACCCAAGCTCTTGAGATCTTTGCCGAAAGCTTCGCCAGCGAGCGGATAGGAGCGTTGAGGCTGTTCATGTAGGCGGCGAAGACCAACACGCTGCCGGGCAGTATTGCGCCGTCTAGTGCCTGCAGCGATCCGAAAACCAATACGGCAAATGTCCCGATCGCCGTGACTATATCCACCGCTCGAGAAGACGCGGCTTCGAGACGCGCCGTGCGGATGCTTTCGCCCAAGATCACCTCGCTTTGCGACTCGAAACGTATTTCTTCGTACCGCTCTCGCCCAAACGCCTTTACAACCAAAATCGAATCGAGTATTTCGTGCAATTTCGACGCAATTCTTCCTTCCGCCTTTCGTTGCTTTCGGGCCGATTCCCGGATCGCGTGAAATCTGTAAAACGAAATAACGCCGAGAACTGGAAACACCGCCAGGACGATCAGGCTCAGACGCCAATTGACGAGAAACATGATCAAGATCATCCCGATAAGGGTGACGAACTCTGTCGCAAACCCGAGCGCGAATTCGGAAAACACGTCGCGAAGGTTGTTTGTGTCCGTCGTCACCTTCGTAAGCAGCTCGCCGGTTTCGGATCGTTTGTGAAAAGAAATAGAAAGACGCTGCAGGTGCGTGAATAGGGCGCGGCGCAGCTTATGCGCAAGATGGAAGCCGATTCGCGACGTTATGAAAACTTGCGAGTACGTCGCGACTCCTTTGACAAGACTTATCAGTATAACCGTCGAAGCTACTAAGACGACGGAAAACGTTTTCTCCCGTTCGAAACTCTCGGCAAAGGAGGACAAAAGCGGAGGCAGCGGGTGCGACAGAAGGATATTGTCGACTATGATCTTCAGCGCCCACGGTTTCATCAGATCGGCCCCTGCAAGGCATAGTGTGCAGAAAACCGCGATCACAAAATTCCACTTCTGCTCCAGCAAGTGAGTCGCGACAATTTGCTTGAATCTGGATTGCGATTTTTTCATTGCGGATTATCACTAAAAGACTCAAGGCATTTCCGGCTTCGGTCGAGAAGCTTTTCGGCATCGGTTCTGTTGGCAGCCTTCGACGCTTTCGAAAACCACTTATGAGCGGAATAGATATTTAGCAGTTTGTCGTTCGGCGATAACCCTTCCGACCTGTAGCCGAGCAGGAAATGAACGTTGAGCAATTTGTGATCGAGCTCGAGGCCGTACTCCGCCTCAAGCTGGACCATAAAAAATGCCAGATCGCGTTCCGGACGGCCGAGAGCGAAATCTTCGAAATCAAGCAGGCCGAGGCGGTTCCGATCGGTCAGCCATTGGTCAATGTGCATGTCTCCGTGAATCGGAGTCAGAGTTCTTATCGGTAGCTCCGCTTGTTCGAATGATGTTAGTAAAAGTCGGACGACGCGGTTCAAAGCTGGAAATCGCCGGTGGATGATTTCCGCAAATTCTGCCGCATCTTTTAGCTGGTCGGGATGGTCGAAAACGCGTTTCGGAGCTATTCCGCTTCGTGCGATCAATGCGATCGCCCTTCCGATGTTGAAAGCGATCTCCTCACCTTTTGGAGACTTCAGCTTTTCTATGGCCGCCGTGCCTGGCAATTCCACGTTCCAAACCGTTTGCGTCGCGCCGTCCCATCCGACGGGGCGGGGAACGCGAAAGTTCAAAACGCCCGATTGCGACAAGCTCCAGAAAACTCTCCCGGTCTCGTCTATGACCTCGCCCCGTCGCCGCTTTAGGAATTTCGACGGATAAACTTTGACGTAATAAACCTGCCCTTCGCGAACGATTCGAACGGTGCAGCGTTTTTGCGGAGAATACTTCACAATTTCCGCCGCGGGGTAACTCGCCAACACGCCAGCAAGCGTTGGAAGCTTTTCGTCCGTTAGGAAGACATTCGTCCGTCTCATAGATCACCTCCGCTGAGAATGCTTTCAGCGGCCGCGAGAATAAGACCGATATTTGCGAGGCCCTCGACGCGATAGCGTGTAACGGCCCTTAACGCACGTTCGACAAACAAAGCCGCTGCTGTATGACGCCTCAACGCATCGTCCGACGGCAAAGGGTGAACGCTCGCGTAACCATCTAGAAATTCTTTCGAAATATCGACGCGGCATTTTGTCGATAAATGGCCGGTACATTCCTTATAGCGGAGGCCTGCAAGAAAACTTCCGATGTCCTGACCCGCATCGCCGATGGAAACCTGGTCGAGATCGATCAGCGTCAGTTCGCCGTTTTTCCAGATGACGTTTTTTTCATGAAGGTCGCCGTGAAGACAAATGTCAGGACTCGCCTCATAGGAGAACGTCGAAAGTTTTTCCAAGATTCGGGCGGCTTGAAAGGCGTGTTCAGGTACGGCGTTCGCGATTGTTTGCAATGCTCCAGACAATTCCTTTGGGCTAAGCCGTTTGAACCATCGCAGGCCGTGGAACGAATCGACCTGATGAAACTCCGCAAGCACGGCTCCCAACCGATGGTAAACGCCGCCTCGCACTTCGGGACTCAGGTCGGCGACTCGTGTGCCGTGAATCGCCTCCAAAATAAGTGTTCGATGAACATCGGAGTAGGCTATAGCACTAGGGAGGCGAATTTTTGCACCGACAAAGCTCTTATATATTTCATAAATTCTACGTCCTTCGTCGCCGACAAAAATTTTTGCGTAAGCGATCGTCTCGCCGTTTTCATCCCGACATCGCAACGTCGCGCATTTTTCAGGCGCGTAAGCGGCAAGTTCGCTTCCTTTCCATAAGCGGTCTGAAACTCGCGCCAAGTTTTCAGGAACCGTGGTAAATACATCGAGACTGGAAAGTTTTCTGTCATTCGGAAAGATCCAGAAAGCCGTTTGAAGCTGTTCGTCAATGAAATCAGGCATCGACTTTGCCGTGCCGATCATTCGCACTTTTTTCGCGGAACGCATCTCGGTTAATCTGGCGGCATCGAAAGTACGGGCGGCGACCTTTATCGTTTCGTTTCCACATCTGAGGTCGAATAGAACACGCAGGCTTTCTCCAAAACGATACTTTACGCGTTCGATTTGACAACCGCTTACGTCAGCCAGCTTAAGATCACCGATCGCTTCCGCAAGGCGAGGCATCATCAACCCTTCGTTCAGCAAGGTGTCACGCTGCGGTAACGTCGCATCAGCCGCAAGCAATTGTTTTGTGATGGCGGTCGCGATCATTTCTGTTTATAAAAGATTCACGCGTCCCAAGCGTCCGTTCAATAACTCCCAGGATAGGATTTCGTTTACTCCATGATTTCGGCTTATAGTTGCGATCCGGTGTGAACCGTCCTTTTCAACCGTAAGACTCGGTGATTCCTCGTTATGACAAAGAGGTACGACCAGCGTGTAAAAATCTGTGGACGCGTGATCCGTCGACACGACACTTACGCACGGTGCCCGGTGTTTTATGCCGTATTGCGGGGCATACCAGTCCGGCTCGATCGTCGGTTCCGCTCCTGCAGAAAAGACCAGCGCGACTTCCGGCGTGCGGACGGAGCAATTGTTTTCCGTTTTAACGATCGAGCAGTGGTTCCACGCGTCTGGCGTCAAATGAAATCGAAGATCGTAGCGGTGCACAACCTCGCCCCGTAAGCTGTCAGCTATCAGCCAGAACCCGTTTCGGATGAAGAACACACGGCGGGTATGAACGGCGTCATAGTTCGGGCTAAGGGCCATTCCGCAGAGAATATCCAAGTCGGGCCGGTTTATTCTCTCGATGAACACGCCGCAGGCGACACTGCCCTTCGGTTTGCCGCGGCGATACGAGGTCTGGTCTTTGCCATCGACAACTACCGTATTGTGGGCTGCTGTACCCTTGAAATATTGCCGCCAGTTAAAGTCATTTCCTTCGGCATACGTGTGCCGGCCGCCGTCGACTATTAGAGGCTTACCGCACGCCGAGACCTCGATGTTCAGGAGATCGTAATGACCGTGCCCGCCATCACCGATCGGACCGCAATCGAACATCAGGTATCGCTCGTCTTTAAGAGCCCTATCCTCGCCCCAGCCGCTTCGCTGAATAAAATAACCGCTTTCCTTAAAACTAACGTTTGAAGTTTCCGGCATGGTGCCATTCAGTCCCGACGTGGCTGCATAGATAAAATCAGGACGATCAAAAACATCACCAGCTAGTTTTAGCAGGTCGAGATAACTGCCCGTGTCACTGTCCGAAACGGCGGGAATTTGCCCATCGGGCCGGTGAATATGCATGGCAAATTCACACGCCTTGATAAGCCGTTGATCGAACTCGGCCGAAAAATTCAGCCCAAATCGCCGAGCGTTTTCCTTCGCTCCCAAAAAAGATCGCAGAACCGTGCAGTGATAATGCGTCGACAGTTCCCGCTGCACGCCGTCAGGAAGCGTGTCGGATAATAGATTTTCACTCAAGGCGTCGATAGCGAACCGCAGCAATTCGCTTCTAGGATCAAGTTGAGGGAGTGCGAGTGCGGCGATAAAGAGTGCGTAAAGTTCTAGCGTCCGGTGATTGCGCTCCGCGGTCAGGTTATTCTTCAGATAGCTTATTTGTTGGACGATGCTGGCAAGCAATTCATTTTCAAAGCCCGCCGGAAATCTTAGGAAGTGCTTCGTCCTGGCAAAGATCTGCCGGGCGTATATCCAGTTTTGTACGCGTCTCGCCAAAACGTCCGTCGAAGCAGACTCGACCGGAACCTGGCTAATAAACGAACTCACCAGCTTGGTCCACGTATCAAGGAACCTCCTGTCGCCCGTTTTCGAATACGCATAGGCCATATCAAGCCCGTAATAAAACTTGTGCCATTCGATCTGCCATTCGATGTCGCTTTCAAGAGGATTCGTTATCCAGTCGATATCGGGTCCAAGTTCCAGCTCTACGCCCACGATATTGAATCTGCCCGAGCAGACGGCCTCGGCGGTGGCCAAATCCCTGTAAGCGTGTTCAATAACACAAAAAACTTCCGGCCGTTTATCGACCGACGCGAATTTCTTTTTTGGCAGATCGAGCAAAAGCATTTCTTATCTAGCGTGACAGGCCTCGCGAAATAGCTTGGCCAATTTACGGGCGGACTCTTCGCCATCAAACCTTTCCTTAACAGTCTCGAAAGCAGCCAGAGAAAGACGGGCGGAAAGCTCTTTGTCGATGTAAAGCCTTTCCAGCGAATCCGCCAGTGCGGCCGGGTTGTCCGGTTCCACGAGCAAACCGTTACAACCACTGCTGATAACTTCGGGGATGCCGGACACGTTTGTCGTGACCACGGGAACGCCGCAGGCCATGGCCTCGACCATAACGTTCGGAATTCCGTCACGGTCGCCGTTCGCTAAAATTCGGCAGGGAAGGCAAAAAACATCGGCCCGTCGGTACTCGGCAAAAAGGCGGGTTTGCGGCATCGCTCCCGCCAGCTGCACGTGCTCGGAAAGACCATTAGCGTCAATATACCGGCGGATCTTCGATTCGGCATCGCCGCTCTCTCCGACGATCACGGCTTCAAAATTGACCTTGCGCTGTCTTAAAATCCCGCACGCTTCTACAAACGTGTCCAAGCCTTTTTTCTCGACAAGGCGACCTACTGCTAACGCCCGGATATGGCCGTTACGCTCGTGCGTATTCGGTTGTTGGCTTCTTAGCAGATCGGTAAAATCCACTGTTAACCCGTGGTACAGACAGTGCACAGGCGTGTGGCTTAGTGCCTGCAAGTGGGATCGATTTGCTTCGGTACAGGTGACGACGAACTGAGCCGCGTCCATTTTGCGGGCGAGCAGACCAGCCGGATTGAGAGATTCCAGATAGATGTCTTTTGCGTGAGCAGTAAAGGAAAACGGGAGATCGGTCATCATCGCGGTCATCCACGCGATCGTCGTCGCTCCGTGAGCGAAATGGGCGTGAATGTGCCTAACGTCGTCATCGGGAATGATCTGCTCGGTCACTGCTGCGGCCTGGAGAAATTCTTTTAAATAGATCTTTCGGGGTAGACCGAAAAACGAACGGCGAGCCCGGAATGACTGAAAAATGGCAAACCTTGCGGCTTTAAGAACGCCAATAGGATTTTTTTTAGAAACCGAAATAACAGAACGCCAGAAATCCGGCAGATGCAGCATCAACCACTTTGCCAAAGAAGTTTCCGAAAGAGACGTCGTCGCGGGCAGATAGTGCGGGTTGGCCTTTATCTTCGCAACGACGGCGTGGCGCGTGCTTTCGCTGAATGGCTTGATGACCAGCAATTTCAGGTCGGACCCGAGATGTTCCAGCCGATAGATCTCACTCGCTATGAAAGTTTCCGAAAGCTTTGGAAAATTCTTTAGAACGTATGCGACTCTTCCCGGCTTTCTTATGTTCGTTTCTTTCATTTCCGTGAACCCTAAGCTGTTTGCCGATAAGAATTATCTATCGTTGAGATAGCAAATCCTGCACCCGCTCATTTATTCGGTGTAGGCCGTCAAGATCCAACATGTGCCTAGTTAACGAGGTTGATTTGACTGCGGCGACGACCTTGTTTTTCATATTCTCGGGAGTCAGTTCAACTGGCTCGATCGATTGAAACAATCCGTTTTGAGCGAGCAAACGCGCACGGATTAGCTGTTCGCAAACCGGCTCCGAGCGGGGAACGAGCACGGCACGTTTGTTATGCGAAAGCAGTTCGCACACGGTGTTGTAACCTGCCATCGAAACTACGACATCCGATTCCGCGTAACGCTTCGTCATGTCGGGCTCGAAATCGACAAACTTGACGCCGGACAGTGCCTCGTAACGTTCTAAGATCGCGTTGCGGTTTTCCCTAGCCATTTGCGGCCCGAAAACAACGGTGGAAGAAACGGCAATCTCTTCCATAAGCATCGGAAGACTTTCAAGATACGTTTTGATCATTGATGACCCGTCGCCGCCGCCGCCGGTCGTTATCAGCACTCTAAGGCCGCCACCGCGGCGAGTTGCGGCCGCGACGACCGGACGTTTGAGGTACCCGCAATAGCGAGTTTTCCGCCGAACGCTATCGGGAAAATCATATTCGGTAGCCGTGTCGAATATTTCCGGCGAACCATAAATCCAGACTTCGTCGTAAAAGTTTTCGATAGTTTGGAAGCTCCCGTTTTCGCGCAATACCTCCTGCGTGCGTTCCGGATCATCCAGAATGTCCCTTATGCCTAATACTATTTTTGTTTTGTGATTGCTCCGTTTGAGTTGAGCGAGAGCCGGCAGCAGTTCGCCGTTGATCCCGGCGGCCCGTTTGTCGACGATGAGCAGGTCGGGCAGAAAGCGAGTGATGATCTGCTCCACCATCGCAGCTCGTGTATCTCGAACTTCGTCCGCACAGTTCACCAGCGACCGTGGCAGATACGTTTCGGCTTTCACGCGGTCGAGTGACGGAAGCTTTATGTAATCAACTCCTTCCGGAAGCCTGAATGAATGAATGACCGGAGATCCCGTAACGATGAGTATCGAGGCCGTGGGATTCTTTTCCTTAAGGTTTTCAGCCAGAAGCATCGTCCGCCGTATGTTTCCGAGACCGAAGGTGTCGTGCGAGTAAAGCACGATTTTGGGCGCCAGTATTTTGGACGACATTTGGCGCAATGAAGGAAAAGTCGTCGACAATCTTGACTTCAGGCATGAAGCGGATTCCCGCACGCGAAAACTGATTCCAGCACCGAGTTTTTCAAAAGACGAATCCAAACATTCCGTATCCAACATTTACTTCTCCAAAAAAATTCTTTGAGTAGTCGTTAACGCTGACTGCGCCTAGAATCGGACAAGGAGTCGGGGGTGATTTTCCGATTTCGTCTTAACAGTGCTGTAACATCGCTGAAAAAGACGGTCTCAATTAATCAATGTTTGTAAGCTGAGTAAATCGGAGAATATTTGTGAGATGATCCATCAGGCCGACTATTTTCAACAGCGACTTGAAGACCCTACCAGCTACTCCGATATCGAAGTCAATCGGCTAAGGTTACATTCGGAATTCAGGGGCTCAAACTCCTCGGTCTCACAAGGCCCGCATCGCAAAACGAGGATTGCTAAGCATGCGTAATCGATTATCAAGGTGATTCGCACCTGTATAGAAAGGTGGTTAGTGAAGGATCGAAATGTTATGAGCCGCGGCCGATTCGATGATCGCCCGAAATTCAATCCCCTGGGGGTATTTCGACGGGGACATACCGTTTGCTCGATTGTTTAGAGGTTCTTCCGGGGAAGCTTACACGCAGTACAACATCCAGAACATCGTAGGCGGATTTACAGGCACCGGTATTTGCCCGGCCGCGGGAACGATCCTTTCGGGCGCGCTTGGTCGGTGTCAGCGGAATCAGCGTCGCGCTTCAAACGTGCGAAAAAAGCGGCCGCTCTCGCCGATCGATGCACCGTTTGCGAGGTGGTCGGAAATCAACCCGGGTCAGTTTTCTAAGTCAAGTGGCCTAGGCCAGGGAGTCGATGATCAGGGTGACGGCTTCACGACACAGCAGGCCCTTGAGATTAATATTGGGAAAACCATGTTTAAGTGGAATCACGAATCTGTACAGACAGGCAAGACTCTGAACGAGCAGTTTCAGCTTTATAACAGCGAATCGAGAGCTAGGCGCATAGCATACGCGAAAAAAGCGGAAGCTAGTCACAACAGTATTCACGCGTCTCACCGATTCGTCTCCAGCAGAACCAACGGATGGTTTTTGAGCCGGGGAAGGCCGTCATCTGCTCCACTCATTGGAGTAAGCCCTTGCGGCGTTCTATCGCGTTGCCCGAACTTTAAGTTTTAGGAGGTTTTATGCATACAGCCAAAATAGCAATAGTTGTACTGTGCTTTACCGTGTTTTCATCCTGCGCCAATTCTTATTCGGTACAAGGTGTTCAAAAAAACACCCCGATCGTTTCTGCACCGCGACTCGATTTTACTTCGGTTGAAAAAATACCTCGAGCCCAATCGGGATTTGATGTTGGTTATGGACTGGCGCTCCAAGCAGATGGCGATATATGGGCTACCGGAGGTTGGAACACGCGCGGAGATCACGTGTACAGATTGTCTTCAAAAGATCGTGCTTGGCGCGAGCTTAAGCTTCCGTCTCCAGGCGGCGTGAATGTAGGGGCGAAAATCTATTTCACGGATTCGCAAAGTGGTTGGATTATAAAGGATCGAGAGATGTTTCATACCGGCAATGGCGGCCAGACATGGACATCGGTTCCGTTGGAGCGCAAATCCGAGATCACCAACTTGCAGGCAGCAAGCTTTGTAGACTCAGACACTGGTTTCGTCGGCGGCACTACCGGTTTTATGAATCGGGACACCTTCGAGCCGGAGCATGGAATTGAGATTTTATGCACCTCGGATGGGGGTAAAGAGTTTCAGGTCTGCTACAAATCAAAAGAACATCAGACCGTTCATGAAATCGTTGCTCTCAAACAAGAGAAAACGGCCGCAGCCTTGATCGACGGGCAATATTTTCTAGTTACGAAAAATTACGGTAGAGAATGGACGGAAAAAGCATTGCCGGCAAGTGTCGTTACCGCAGTCGCAGACAATCAAAATACGCTGTGGATCGCGGGCGGCGAGGGAGCTTTTTTCTACTCTCGTGACCTAGGAGATTCTTGGAACAAATCTGAAATCAACGGTGCAGAGTCTGCTCCCGTGGACTGGAGTTCGATCGCATTTGGTGAAAACGGAATCGGTGTTGCGGTCGGCAATAACGGTATTTTCGCTGTTACAGTGAACGGTGGTGCATGGAAAGTCTTAAAAACCGATCAAATAACCGAAGATTTGTTCGATATTCAGATCAGCGGTTCCTACGTAGTCGTTCAGGGTAAGGAAAGTCTCTACCGCTTCTCCGTACTCAATTAGTTGGAAGTTATTTTGGCTACAACGCCGCCGGGGGACATTGAAACTCCTTCCGACGATAACTTGGACTCCCGCATCTTGCCTTCGTTTGTTCGCAGATTCTCTCTAACCGCGGATGACAACGCTGTCTGTATAAATAAACCCTCACTGATCACGTTCTGAATTTAAACCTGACCGTTCCGCACAACCTCGGTCGGTGTGCCAGAACGACTTGCTTGGCCTTCGTCCATCTCTCGTAAATCACTCTCGTAAATCACGCTCCCTCATCGACACCAGAAAACTGGGCTGTCGGCACACAATGAATCGACGGCTCTAGCGGGCGGTTCGTCTAGGATCAGGTTCGATTGAAGAAGGAGAAAGGATGAAAGTTTTGTTCTGCGGCAGCAGGGGCATCAACGATCGCGCTGTTGTTGCTCAGGCGGTGGCTGAGAGCGGGATGGCTCCGACACATATAGTTTCGGGTGGAGCACGCGTAGTTGACACCCTTGCACGTCTCTATGCTCAGTCGATCCGACCCAGCAGCATCAATTCGACGCCATCAAGAAGATGCAGGCTAGAAAGCCACAGCCAAAACAAGATAAGATCGAGTGATGGATGCCATAAGGGAAGGAGTTGTTACAATTTCCACTACAGTGCCTTTTTTGATCTGTCGAAAATCGCAGAAAATGTCTGTAACTTATTGAAAACATTGGAGCCGGTGAAGGGACTTGAACCCCCGACCTGATGATTACAAATCAACTGCTCTACCAACTGAGCTACACCGGCTTAGGGTGGGCGCCGCTAGAATTGCGGCAAAGCGAGATAGTAGCAAACGCCGCGGCGGCTGTGCAAATAAGTTGGTGGTGCTAAACGTCTGGCGGGGAAATCGGTCTGAATGACAGACGCCAGAAAAAAGTTGTTGACCTTTTTGCTGACGCAAGTTTAGACTTTTGGGAGTGAGCCTGCCTCAGGGCTCGTCCACAAATTATCCGCCTATCGCTCTACTCCGCCCCGGAGTAATCAAAGACACAAGATCGGCATAGTAAAAAGGAGATCAGAAGTGAGCTTTCAAAGATTTGGAAAGATCGGCTTGGCGTCGCTGTTTGCGGGCGCTTGTTTTCTAGGCTCGACCGCATCCGCACAGCGTCCGAGCTCGATGGCGGGCGATGTTGCACCGCGACCGATGCGTGTAACGGAGGGCAATAACGTACATTGCGCCGGCTACGTTACGAGTTCGTCAATCGATACCGGCTCGCGCCTCGTCGGCGGATATAACGAGCAGGACGGTTGGTTTTACTCTGAAGGGCAGGTGGTTTATCTAAGCGCCAGTGGAGCAAAAGTCGGCGACGTGTTTTCGGTGGTCCGTCCGCGTGGCCAGGTGAAAACGAAATGGACCACGAAAGCGAGCCTCGGAATGTACGTTCAGGAAGTTGGAAGCGTCGAGGTTATTAGGATGAAGGGCGATCACGCCGTCGCTCGCGTAAAACGATCTTGCGATAATTTCCTGCTCGGCGACCTGGTAAGGCCGATGGAGAACCGAGAAGTTCCAGCCTTCACAAATCGTCCGGCTTTGGATCTATTCGCGGACGCTTCGGGCAAGGCTCGCGGCCGTCTGTTCATGGCTCGTGACAATCAGGAAGTGCTAAGCCGCGAGAACATCGTTTATGTGGACCTCGGAGCCGAAGACAGTGTTAAAGTCGGCGATTACATGACGGTCTTCCGTCCGCTTGGAAAAGGAAATCCGTTTGAGAATGACGAGGACGAGTCCGTAGAGGCCCGCAACCGCAACTTTGGCAGTTTTGAATACAAGGGCGGTGAATTCTCGAATCAAACGGCTCGAAAATCGGGCGAGAATGCTCGCGGTAGAGTTGTTACTACTGAGAAAGCCAAAGAAGGCCGTCCAGAGATCCGAAAAGTTGTCGGCGAATTGGTCGTCTTGAACGTGAAAGAACGCACCGCGACGGCGATGATCGTCCGTAATGCTCAAGAGATCCACACCGGCGATTGGGTCGAAGTTCAGTAGTTTCAAGCTGAATCAGTTAAAAGGGTGGGCATTTTATGCCCGCCTTTTTGTTTACGCACCCTAGTCGTTAGACTACGGACGGTGAAGATATCATCGCTCAACAAGAGGTCGCTGGTCGCGGGATGTCGAAAGCTCTCCAGTGATCCGCATCTTCGGGTTGTCTATGAGACTTTCGGAGTGCCCCCGCTGTGGGATCGAGAACCGGGATTCGCTACTCTTCTGCAGATAATCCTCGAACAGCAGGTATCGCTAGCGTCCGCCAAGGCGTGTTTTGATAAGCTCGCGGCTTACCTTGGCGATATCACGCCGGAAAGTTTGTTATCGTTAGGCGATGCCGAGCTTCGGTCGGTCGGATTTAGTCGACAGAAGACGGCGTATGCCAGACATCTTTCTGAGGCGATCCTCGAAGAGCGACTGCGGCTTGATCGACTGCACCTTCTGCCTGACGCCGAGGTGAAGGCCGAACTCGTCAAGCTAAAAGGCGTAGGAGAATGGACGAGCGACATTTACCTGCTTATGGCCCTGTTGCGCCCCGATGTGATGCCGAAAGGCGATATAGCACTACATTCGGCGTGGCATAGACTAAGCGGTGAGCCGAAGCCATCGTCGGACGAGTTTTTGAAGATCGCCGAGCGGTGGTTTCCGTATCGATCGGTTGCGGCCAGGCTTTTGTGGCATTTTTACCTCAGCGAGAGGGCCGGAAAAGCGGCGTCAAAATTCAAGCAAAAATAGCTGCTCGAAAGATGAATGGCAAACTATTTTGCCGCCGTGAAACATCTGATACTCTTGACCGAGGTCAGACCTTTTTTTCTTTTGAGGTTAATTTTCATGAAAAGCAAGCTGCTCGCAATTCTTACGCTCTCCGTACTGGTTTTTAATATGGCTGGTTCGGCATTGGCCGATACCAATTCTAAGAAGGCCGTAAATTCGTCGGCGATCGTCGCGATGCTGCCGGCTTCGGACGGAGTCGTCGTTTTCGACGTAAAGAGCTTTCTCGGATCTGCGTTGCCGCAGATGCTTTCGGGCAACCAGCCGATGCTGGCTGAGGTGACGAAGGCGATCGACGAAGTTAAGGGCAAAACGGGAATCGACGTACGACAGTTTGAAACCTTGGCGGCCGGCGTTTCGGCGACGAAAATTAAGGATAAGGAGTATGACCTTGAAAGCGTATTGATCGCTCGCGGGCAAGTTAGCTCAGGTGCCATCCTTGCGGCCGCAAAACTCGCGGCGAACGGCAAATACCGCGAAGAAAAGGTCGGCGAAAAAACGATCTTTGTCTTCGAAGCTCGCGAAGTTGTTGCTCAAAATGCCCCGCAGGGTACTTCGCAGACGGCTGGAATGGTGACCAAGGCGGTAAAAGCGTTTTCGAAGGAAATGGCTGCGTACGCCGTGGATGCGAATACGCTTGCATTCGGTTCGGTCGAGAAGGTGAAGGCGACCGCGACCGGAACGAGCAAGGTCGACAAAGAACTTACAGGCCTATTGAGCAAGGCCCCGGCCCCGGTAGCAACGTTTGCTGCTCGGGTTCCCGAAGGAATGAGTGCGTTTCTGCCGCTGGATAACGACGAGCTTGGCAAGAACATCGATTCGATCAAGCTTATGTATGGCTCGATGAGCGTGAATGGCACCGGTACGACGTTGAGTGCGTCCGCTCGGACACTGCAGGCTGATCAGGCGGTAAGTCTCAAAGATACTCTTGACGGCTTGCAGATGCTGGGCAAGATGTTTCTCGGCAATGCTAAAGGGGCTGACAAGGAAGTTTATGCCCGCCTGATCGAGAACGTGAAGTTTGCGAGTAAGGGAAATGAAGTTTCGATGGATCTGGCGATCGCTCAAACCGACATTGATTTTCTGATCGGGCTGTTGGCGAAGAAATAGTTTACTGCAGAGGCCCGCACTATAGTAATCGCGTAACATTCAACTTGAGAGTTAGCCGTTACTAACGTGCGGACTTCTGCATCTTGGAACGAGGCGGGACGCTCATCACTCGAGTAGACTCACCTCCGGCGAAACCTACGACCGTCATTGCTCTGACGTTTGGGCGCCGCGAATTGCTCTACATCGCGGTTAAAGTTGCCGCCCTCATCGAAAAGCGGATAAAGTTGAAGGCCCGGTGAAAGATACGCGGCTCGGAGCTCGACGGGGCGAGAGCCGGCTCGGTTTATTACTCGAACCTTGCTTCCGCGCACCTCCTCTATCCAATCGGCAAATTCCTGGGCTTTCCCCACCGTCGCCGAAAGCAGCAATATTCGAATCCTCGGCGGTGTGAGGATGATCGCTTCTTCCCAGACGTGGCCGCGCTCTTCGTCGGCTAGATAATGGGCTTCATCGAGAATGACGAAATCGGTACGCACCTGTTCGCCCTCACGCATCGCATCGAAAAGCTGATTTCGGTAGATCTCGGTCGTGCCGACAATCAACGGAGCGTCGGCATTTTCCTTTCGGTCGCCTGTCAGAATTCCTACGTTGTCGGCTCCAAACTCGGCCGAAAACTCAACATATTTGGAGTTGGTAAGAGCCTTTAGCGGCGTCGTGTACCACGCACGCTGGCCCTTTGCGAGCAGGCGGCGGATCTCTTCGCGGGCGACCCACGTCTTGCCGCTGCCGGTCGGGGCGGTGACAAGTACGTCTTCAGTTTCAATAGCCTCAAGAGCTTCAAGCTGAAAATCGTCCGGTGCGAACGGATGCGGTTCGGGTACACCGATACCATCAAGCAGCCGTTCAGTCGCCTTTAATTGGCCGATAGTCTGCCGGTTTTCCTCGAATCTCGGGCCGGAACTTCCGCCTGCAAAATTTCGTCTATTGTTTCGTTCATCCTTGTGCCGCGGCGCATTGCGCTTATCGGAGCGAGGACGGCGGCGGTCGTTGGAGCGGCGAGGCATAAGCCTATTAGACACTATGTTTGGCGGATATTCGATGTGTAAGAGTGACGGCTTCAGCCGTTTGCTCGAAGAAACGCCTAAAGGCGTCACTCTTACAGTGAATGAATCTTCCAATTACCGCCGCAGAATGCTAAAATCAAGGATTTGAACCGCAACTATTTGTGCGGTCTTTGCGTCTAACGCGCTACGGCTTGCAGTACAGCCATTTACGGGACGCTAATATATGTTCGAGCAGCAATCATACGCATACGACGTTCCCGCGGACGAGCTTCGCGAGGGCGATCTATTTTACGAGCATGAGATCGGACGATGGAAGTTCGATAGCCGCATCTACGCCATCTTTGCGGGTGCGGCGGTATTCATTTTTGCTTTCTTTGGATTGATCGCCCAGACGCCGATCCTGACCGCCCGCGGGTGCGACAGCCCGTTCGTCGGCCGAGTTTGTCAGGTGCTGGATATGGCTTACGTCGGTTCTGTTTTGTTCGGAACGGAGCGCGAGATGGCTGATGCCGAGTACGACCGGACTGAACTCGGCGAGGCAGATGTCGTATGGATCGACCAGACGGGCGTTCAGGCTCAGATGGAATATCCCGAGGGATATTTCCAGGTTGCAAATCCAGAGCAATGGGCTGCACAGCGGGCGATGTTGAATGGAACGTCTTCGAACCCGTACGACTTCAACACGACAGGTTTTCCCGTCAACACGCCGCCGGTTCAGAGCGGTAAGAGCCTGATCGACACTCCGGCTATTAAGCCGAAGACGAACCCGAAGGCTCGTCCCAATAATCTGCCCGATTCACCATTCGACCTTTCGGACGTGAACGGGGAAGACGAGGATAAGACCGGCAAGTCGGTGAATACGAATTCGAATAAAGCTGACCCGAAGGTTGCTCAAAACAAGCCTACACCGAGCCCGATTCCGGCTGAGGACGAAGCAAAGGAAGATAAATTCGGTGTTTACCTCAATAAGCGTCCGATGCGCGTAAAGGCTGAAGAAACAATCGCAGACATTAACGCGAACAAGGTCAAGATCGATACAAACTTTAAGGTCGTCATAACTGGGACACTTGGGCTGGCGAAAGATGGGAAGACAGTCGTACTTAAAAATACTAAGCCTGTAGTGGACCCGAAGGCGCCTAAGAACGATCCGGTAATGGAGAAGCTCGTTCAAGATTGGATCCTCGCGGTTGGTGATGCGGGATGGTTCGGATATCTCGATAAGCTAAAATCCAAGCAGCTCATGATCACGATCGAGCAGAACGATGCCGAACTGGTTGCGAGTGTGAAGGCCGACCAGCCGAGTGAGAATCTAGCACGCTCAGCGGCCAGCGGCTTGAATGTGATCTTGCAGGGTGCGGCTTTAGCCGTAAAGGATGACGAGAAGACCTTTCTCGAAAAGGCCATTGTCACTGCGGAAGGGAAGACTTTTGTGTTGAACTTCGCGATCCCGAAGCCGGTCGTTCAAGAGATGATCCAGCGGAAGCTCGCCGAAACCGCAGCAGGTACTGGGAAGCCAAGCGGTAACTCGATGACTCCGCAGAATAGCAATACGGCGGCGAAGTGAATTCGTGAGACAAATCGGTATTTCATTTTCACGGTTCTTAGCCGTCGCGGTTTTTGTAGCCGCCTCGGTGTTTTATGTTTCAGGCCAGGAGTCTGGTGGCATCCTTCTGAATAAAAGTCCGCTTCGCGATTTCGGGGACCAGATCAAGCTCGATGTCGATTCGAAGAAGGTCGATCTTTCGGGACCTTTCCTCGTGGAGTTTCGCGGGAGGTTGGATGAGACGGGAAAGCTTGACCCGAGGTCGTCAGCATTCATTCGAACCGAAGGCGATTCGGCCTTGGTCGAGATCGTGAAGCAAGGAATTCTCGCGATCTCCGATACGGGATTTTTTCAGTACTTCAAGTCTCTCGATGCAAAGGAATTCGTATTATTGGTTGAGCAAACGCCATCGGCTTTTCAAGCTCGCATTGCTATGGAACATGTAACAGAGAATCGATCGAAGTCGATCTGCTCAGCGCTCAACGTGTCTCTCGAGTTGGTCAAAGCTAGGAAGCAGGGTCTGGGTGCGACCGATACAGACAAGCAATATCTTTTCCTGCTTGAAGGCATGAAGGTTCAGAACGAAGGAAGAGGCGTGGTTATCTCATTTAGGGCTCCGGCCGTAGAGGTCCAGAAGCTCGTTGCGGAAAAACTCGCGGAACATTGGAAGAATGGCCAATAAGAAGGCTCAAAACTCGTTTCTCGTACTGACCACGCTTGGCGTGTACCTTGGGCTGTTGATGGTCGGGGGTGCGGCGCCGCAGGTGTTGGCGCATTCGGCGACGACGCGGAATTTCGAGATCACGGACGAGATCGAGGTTAAGGACGATCTCGACAATAAGCCCGACGACGAACGGGCGGACGAGCGTTCGGAAGAAGTGCGGCTCTCGCTGCTGACCTATTTCCAAGACGTCGAATATTTTGTAAAAACCCTCAAGCGTTTGGGCGACTTGAGATATTTCGACCCAGCGAACGATTCGTTCGAGGTCGGCCAAACGACGCAACTTCCTTGCGTCCCGGCGAACAAGGTCGGGAGTTACACGGCGAACAAGTTTGTTACCAAAAACGAGCAGCTTCGACCGTATCTCGAGAGATTCAGCAAGCTTTTAACCGACGGTTATTCCCTCGGCGATTGCCTGGCAAACAGCCGGTTTGCCCCGGTCGAGACGACCGATTCCAAGTTCAATTTTCGCTTAGATAAGGACGCTCTCGCGATCGATGTAGCGGTCCGCAAGTCTTCTCCGGAAGCCGCGAAACTGTTGGCGGGCGATATCGTTGATACCTTCGCTGCCTTGAAGAAGTCGGAGGCCGACGGCGTCCGCCAGAAACTCTACGAAGCAACTAAATTCCGCTCAGAAAACAACCAGATCTTCGTCGTTACCCACATGCCCCGAGCCGCTCTCGACCCGCTGCTTGCTAAAGACGCAAAGTAGCGGCGAGAGATCAGGGTCGTCCTCGCTTTTTCTCAAAAACAATTTACGCGCCGAACGAGTTTAGATCTGTTCTTCGTCTTGTTCATTCTTCTTCAATCTTGTTCTGTGGTTAGAACAAGGGAACCACAGAACAAGAAAAACAGGAATGAAAAGAGGTGGACTGACAGGCCGATAGAAGAGGCGCTTTAGAAAGAGGATCACATGCCAGTAAATAGTTTTGCAGACAAATTAGTAAAGAAAGTTTTCGGATCGAGCAGCAGCATTTTCTTGAAGAAGGTTACGCCGATCCTCGCCGAGATCAACGGATGGGAAGCTAAGATCGAGAAGCTATCGGACGACGAGCTTAAAGCTCAGACTACGAAGTTCAAAGAGATCATTGCGAACCGGTTAGCGAAGTTCGATTCGAGCGATGAAGGACAGTCGGATGCCGCGCCGGATCTGGCGAGTCATGGGTCGACGAAGATCCCGAAGGATGTAAAAGACCGCCGTCGCAAGGCGGAGCAGGAAGTTCTCCACGAACTGCTGCCTGAGGCGTTCGCGACGGTTCGCGAAGCTTCAAAACGCGTGACCGGAATGCGTCACTTCGACGTGCAGATGATCGGCGGTGTCGCCCTGCATCAAGGCCGCATCGCCGAGATGCGAACGGGTGAGGGTAAGACGCTCGTCGCAACCCTGCCGTCTTACCTGAACGCGCTCACGGGCCGCGGCGTGAACGTCGTTACGGTAAACGATTACCTCGCTCTTCGCGACGCCGAATGGATGGGCAAGATCCACCAATTCCTCGGCTTGTCAGTCGGCTGCATCCAGAACGACATGGACGACGTGGAGCGTAAGGACGCCTACGCCGCAGACATCACTTACGGAACCAACAACGAGTTCGGCTTCGACTATCTTCGCGACAACATGAAGTTCGATGTAGAGTCGCTCGTCCAGCGTGATCATTATTACGCGATCGTCGACGAGGTGGATTCTATCCTGATCGACGAAGCGCGCACGCCGCTGATCATCTCCGGCGCGACCGACGACGCGACAGATAAATACTACGTCGCCAACGACATCATTCCCAGACTCGAAAAGGGCGAGAAGAACGAAGAAACCAAAGTCACGACCGGCGACTATCTCGTTGACGAAAAGAATCACTCGGCGGTGCTGACCGAACAGGGCGTGACGAAATCGGAAAAGCTTCTCGGCGTCGCAAACCTTTACGATCCCGGCAACATGGAACTGCTCCACTGCGTCGAGCAGGCGTTAAAAGCGCATACGCTCTATCGGCTTGATCACCACTATGTCGTGCAGGAAGGCGAGGTGATCATTGTGGACGACTTTACCGGACGTTTGATGCAGGGAAGGCGTTGGTCCGATGGATTACACCAGGCTGTCGAAGCAAAAGAAGGCGTGAAGATCGAACGCGAAAACCAGACGCTCGCGACGATCACGCTGCAAAACTATTTCCGTATGTACGAAAAGCTGTCCGGTATGACCGGTACGGCCGAAACCGAGGCGGAAGAATTCGGAACGACCTATAACATCGACGTTGTGATCATCCCGACTCACCGGTCGATGATCCGCAAAGATAATCCGGACATGATCTATCGCACGCTGCCCGAAAAATGGGACGCGACGGTCGATGAGATCAAGGAACTGCATGCGGAAGGCCGTCCAGTCTTGGTCGGTACCGTTTCGGTTGAGAATTCGGAGCTGCTTGCCGATCGTCTGAGAAAGATTGGCATTCCGCACAACGTTCTCAACGCGAAATATCACGAACGCGAAGCAGAGATCATCGCGCAGGCCGGCCGCAAAGGCGCCGTCACGATCGCGACGAACATGGCTGGCCGCGGTACTGATATTTTGCTTGGCGGAAATCCTGAGTATCTCGCAAACGATTATCTCAAGCGGATGGAGATAAACCCCGACGAGGCGACACCTGAGCAATACGAAGAGCAGTTGAAGAAGGCAAAGGCGGTCGTTGCCAAAGAGCACGAAGAGGTCGTAGCGATCGGCGGACTCCACATTCTCGGAACCGAACGCCACGAATCTCGCCGCATCGACAATCAGCTTCGTGGACGCGCGGGCCGCCAGGGCGATCCGGGCTCGTCGCGGTTCGTGCTGTCTCTTGAAGACGATCTGATGCGCATCTTCGCCGGAGACAAAGTTCGCTCCATGATGGAATGGCTCGGGATGGAGAAGGGCGTTGCGATCGAATCGCGAACGGTTTCCAAGCAGATCGAACGGGCGCAGAAAGCCGTCGAGGCACGCAACTTCGAAACGCGTAAACACGTTCTCAAATACGACGATGTGATGAACAAACAGCGTGAAACTATCTACGGCCTGCGTCGTCAGTTGATGTTCGAACCGGAGCATCGCGAATACTTGCTCGGCGAAAACGGTGTCGCGCATGACCTTCTTCGCGATCTGACCGACAGCTTCCTTCCTCTGACGACGGCCCCCGATATGTGGGACGTCGATACTTACGCGGCTGAGATCGAAAGCATCTATGCGGTCGACCCGGCTGCCGACGCAGGTGTCGAGTTCAAGCTGGATAATCCGGATACGATCGAAGACAAGATCTGGAAGAAAGCCTCTGGCAATTACGCAGAGAAAGAGAAACTCGCCGGCGAAGAGTCTCTTCGAGCGTATGAGCGATACATCATGCTCAACATCATCGATTCGCAATGGAAGGATCACCTTCTCTCGATCGATCAGGTGAAACAGGGAATCGGGTTAGTCGGCTACGGACAGAAAGATCCGCTTGTCGAGTACAAGAAGCAGTCGTTCGATATGTTCCAAGACATGCTCGACCGCATCGATACGAACACGTGCAAATCGCTCTTCCACCTGCACGTCGTAACTCAGGACGAACAGGAAGAACGCGAACGGCTCGAACGGCTCGAACAGCAGCGTGCCCGTCGCCAAGCTGCTGGCATGGCTTTCACCGGTGCGATGGCCGGTGCCGAAGTCGCCGGAGCCGAAGCCGCCCGCCACACTCCTTACGTTCGTGATACGCCAAAAATGAAACCCAACCAGCCGTGCTACTGCGGCTCCGGCAAGAAGTTCAAGAAGTGTCACGGAGCGGGAATGTAATTTTGGTTTTGCCACGGAGATCGCAGCCGAACTCTGTGATCTCTGTGATAGAATCGTTTTCGGATGAAGGAAAACGCCTCAACAACAAACACCAGATCCACCAAGAACGGAAACTCGCCGAACGGAACCGCCCGGTTACCGAAGGCCTCTGACTATAAGCTTCCCAAAAAACTCACTGCTCAACAGAAACGGCGTATAGAAACTAGCCGCGCCATTTTGGAAGAATTTCGGAAGGTTCGCGAAGGAGAATACGAGCCTGAGAAATAAGTCTCCTCTTCTCGATTCGAATGTACTGATCGGCAAGAATGTCACCGACAACGTTTTAGAACGAATGTTTTTGTCATCGGTGGTGTTGTACGAGTTGGTCGCGGCGAACATCGATCACGCGACGCTGCAGTTGTATTCGTCTTGGAAAAAGTCTTTTTCGGAGTCCAAACGATTCCTGGTGCCGACCGCGACCGACTGGTTCGAATGCTCCAAGCTGATTCGGAATATGCTTCGCGGCAACAAATCGCGCACAAGCGGACGCGGCGATAAAGTCACCTCCGCCCACCAGCAGCAGAACGATGCACTGCTCGCCCGAACTGCCAGCCTACCCCA
>CADEGD010000059.1 GCA_902826795.1 uncultured Acidobacteriota bacterium
TCGGCGTCCATCCAGAGGATCCAGTCGCCTGTCGCCTTTGAATCAGCGAATTCGTGCTTGTCCTTGTAACCCTTGAACTCGTGGTCGAAGATCTTGTCCGTAAACTCGGCAGCGATCTCCCTCGTGCGATCAGATGAAAATGAGTCGACGATAACTATCTCGTCGACCCATTGAATTGATTCGCAAAGCTCTCGAATGTTCGCTTCTTCGTTATAGACGATGACGCTCGCCGATATCTTCACCGGGAGATTATTACAATTTCCCGGCGAAACTTAAAGGAGCGGTTAATTCTGATCTCGCGGTGAGACGACGATGATGTTGTTCAACTGAAATGTCGTCGAAGTCGCCTGCTGCAGATTCGCGATCGCTTTGTTGTAGTCAGTTTCCGCACGGATCTCGGAGTTTCGAGCGTTAGTCAGAGCATTCTCACGCTGAAAGAGCAGGAACGATGTAGAGCGGCCCGAATCGAAAAGCCTTCGCTCGCCATCAAGCTGGATCTCGGCGTTTTCGCGGGCTCTCCGGGCAGAAAGTACTCGCTGACGGGCCGTTTCAACTGCCTGAACTGCGTTTCGAACCTGAACTACAACAGTCTGCTCTTGGATGCGCGTCCGTGTGTCGATCTGATTTCGCGTGATCTCGGCTCCGGCAAGATTTGCTTTCGCAGTACGGTTTCGAAACGGGAAGGAGATCGTCACTCCAACCTGATAGTTCGGCGCATCCGAGCGGAAAAGGTTTCTGAATGACCTGCTGAATCCACCGGAAAGGTAGCCGGGAGTTCTCGGTACGACCACGTTTGGATTAGGGATAAGCGGCAAGTTGATCGATTGTAAAGCCCTTACCTGGTTAATCCCATTCAGAAGTTCAAGATCGTTCCCGCTGTATTGAGGGAAAAGGGACGGCTCCGTCGAAACGCTCCCCCGTGAAAGCCCGTCCAGCGAGAACTGCGTGTTCAGGTCGATCTGCGGCTTCGTCTGATTGCGGAAGAAATCAATGTCGATCTGGTTAATGTCGCGTTCATATTTCAGACGCTGAAGCTCATAGCGATTATCCATCGCGTCCTTTAGTGCGACATCCAGACTAACCGGATCAGTGCTGAACGCCGGACGGTCCGTCGGCACGAATGGCTGCGACCATTCCGCGGAGGTTGCGTCCTTTAGTACAAGCTGTTTCAGCACGTTCTCGGACGTACCGACCTGCTGAGTAGCGAGAAGAACTTCCGATTCGCGATTCGCAAGCTCAGTCTCTACCTCGGCCCTCGCCAGCGGAGCCGCGGCACCGGCCGCTATCCGGGCTTCGATCTGCCGCAGATTCTCGCGCGATAGATCGAGATTCGCTTGGCGATTCTGCTGGTCGCGAAGGGCGAAAACGAGGTCCCAGTAAGCATTCTGAACTCGTGCGATGGTATCAATCGTAGTCCGACGAAAATCGGCGTCGGTCTGCTCTAAACGACGGCGCGCGATCTTGAGGCTGCGACGATTGCTGTCGATCGAGAAATTTCTCCACAGCGGCTGCGTATAGCGGATACCGGTGCTCGAAAGAAAGAGGGCGCTTGATCCTCCACTAACAGACCCGTTGCTGACCTGGGCTTGCGAGAAGGCGTTCTCGGTTCGTGTATTATTCAAAAATACCTGATAGTTGCCGCCGCCCTGCCTAAGCGAGCCGCGCACGTCCGCATTGACGCTGAAATCATTGGTCGCAGAATTTCCTGTCGTTGAGTTCCGGTTGTAGTTCGGATTCACGGTAAAGACCGGATCGTAGAAACCTTGAATCGATCTTATGCTCGTTTCTTGCAGCCTGACATCGTCGCGCGATACCTCGATATCGTTATTGTTCGCCAGTGCACGCTGTATGGCATCTTCCAGCGAAAGCGAGACCGGCTCGGCGGAATAAACACCGATCCGCGTGGAAAGTGCAGCGGTCGAACGGACAACCTTCGGGGCAGGGGCGGACTGCGTTGCGTATTTGTCTTCAACCTTTGCGGGCTCTGCCACTCGCGCGACGGCTCCCGCCTCCTGACCTTCAACGGCAAAAGGTGCGATAAGCATCGCGGCGGCAAAGTAGAAATATCGAGAGATCGATCTCATTTATATAGCTCCGGGCTCAATTAATTAGTCAGGATCTGTGGGCCAAAAACTCAAACCCGTTCTACGACACCGCAAACGGCATTGTTTCAACAATTTGAATTTCCACCTCGTGTACAACCATCGTAGCACTCCGTTGAATTCCGCGTCTTTTTGGAGTATTGTCAGGAGTTTAGAAATCATCTGCGGATCTAGGAGAAGCTTTCATAAATGGCTATAAAAGTTGGAATTAACGGCTTTGGCCGTATCGGCCGCAACGTGCTGCGAACTTGCCTCGGCGACAAATCGATCGACTTCGTCGCGGTCAACGATCTGACTGACACAAAAACACTCGCTCACCTTCTGAAATACGACTCGATAATGGGCAACCTCGACAACGATATATCTGCCGAGGGCGATGCTATCAAGGTCGACGGAGACTCTTTCAAGGTCTTCTCCGAAAAAGATCCGGCCGCTATCGATTGAGAATCGGTCGGAGCCGAGGTCGTGATCGAATCTACAGGCCGTTTCACCAACGCCGAAGACGCCAAGAAACATCTTCGCGGATCGGTAAAGAAAGTGATCATTTCGGCGCCGGCAAAAGGTGAAGACGTGACGATCGTACTCGGCGTGAATGACGACATGTACGACCCGGCGAATCACCACGTAGTCTCGAATGCGTCATGCACCACGAACTGCCTCGCTCCGGTTGCGAAAGTGATCCACGAGAAGTTCGGCATCAAGAATGCCTTGATGAACACCATCCACAGCTACACGAACGACCAGCAGCTTCTCGACCTGCCGCACAAGGATCTGCGTCGCGCACGCGCCGCTGCACTTTCGATGATCCCGACCTCGACAGGAGCGGCGAAGGCGGTCGCGTTGGTCATCCCCGAACTCAAAGGCAAATTCGATGGCATCTCGGTCCGCGTTCCGACGCCGAACGTATCGCTCGTCGATGTCGTGATGAACGTCGAAAAGGAAACAACGACCGAGGAAGTGAATCAGGTTCTCAAAGACGCCGCTAACGAAGAACTGAAGGGAATCCTCGCATTTTCCGAAGAGCCGCTCGTCTCGATCGATTTCCGCGGCAACCCGAATTCATCGATCGTCGATGCCGAGAACACTAAGGTCATCGGCGGAACCGCGATCAAGATCCTTTCGTGGTACGACAACGAATGGGGCTATTCTTGCCGCGTCCGCGACCTCGTAAAGTTTATGGCAGACAAGGGAATCTAGGTTTGTCGCAGGTCGCGATCCTGTTTTGCCTCATCCTCCTCCAGATGAAGAATTTAATTGCCTTTTTTGGCCTACTCCTATCGATATTTCTTCTGGGCGGCTTAGATGCAGCCGCCCAGCGTCGCAGGCCTCCTGCTCCGCCCAAGTCGGTTTCGGCGTATATCCCGTCCAAGACGGATAACCTTGCGCCCGACAAAAGAGCACGGGTCGAAACCTTCGAGAAGGTCTGGCGAACGCTGGCCTACTATTACTACGACGGAAATTTCAACAATCTCAGTTGGGATAAGATAAAGTTCGAATTCGAGCCGAAGGTCCGGGCGGTGAAGACGGACGATGAGCTACACGATCTTCTCGAATCGATGCTCAAACGACTTAACTCCTCCCACCTCGGCATCATTCGGCCCGCGGTATTCGAGACTCTCGAGAACGCAAAGATCACGGCTAAAGAGAAAGCCCGCGAGAGGGAGTTGCTGCTGGCTGCGGGCAAGAAAGAAGATGAGATCGAAGGGCCGAACTTTGACGATCCGCTTTCTATTTACGGCTTAGGCATCGATCTTCGCGTTATCGGCGATAAGTTCGTCGTGTTTCGTGTTGCAGCAGATTCTGCGGCGGAGTATCGCGGAATAAAGCCAGGTTTTGTTATCGATTCCGTTGACGATGTGTCCCTTGCTCCCCTGCTGTATCGCGTCCGCATCCTAACCGGCGGCGATTCCAGCGTGACCCGTCAGATGCCGTTTGAGGTAGTTAAGGAACTGCTGAATGGCGAGAAAGACTCGACTGTGAAGATCACCTATCTTGATGGTGACGATAAGCGGTCGGAAGTCGTCATTCGCCGTGAATTGCTTCCGACTACGACCGCTTCGATGGGCGCGGATCACCCCGAGATTCAGCTGACTTTCATCGCCAAGGCACTGGATGAGAACACCGGATACATTCATTTCAACAATTTTTCCCTGCCGGTTATCGAGAAGTTTTGTAACGCCATATCGGAGCTCAATTCGAAGCCTCGACTTGTGATCGATCTGCGGGGAAACACGGGCGGTATCATCGGCGTTTCGGTCGCCCTTGCCGGGATACTGTCCGATAAGGCCGTTGACCTCGGAACGTCGATCTACAGGTACGGCCCCGAACGCCTTACAGCCGCGCCGAAGGTAAAGCAGTATAAGGGAAGTATCGTGATCCTCACCGATGAACTCTCGATATCGGCAGCGGAAATGTTCTCTGCGTCGATGCAGGCCGCAAAACGAGCGAAGCTGATCGGGGTCAGATCTGCTGGAGAGTCGCTTCCGTCGGTTACGGTTAATCTGTCTACCGGGGCACGCCTGATGTATCCGGTCGCAAACTATCGAACTGTTGACGGTCGATTCCTTGAGGGCAATGGCGTGATTCCGGACGTCGTCGTTCCGCTCGACAGGTCTAGCCTCTTAAAAGGTAAGGACCCTCAGCTTGAAGCTGCGTTAGCCGAATTTGTGAAACCGCCGGCTCCGGAGAAAGCCACCATAACGGGATCGGGATCAATTTCAGGTACGCCTCCGCCTCCTCCTCCCGCTCCGCCTAAACCGAAAGCCATCGCGTCGGGGCTAGCTCCTTATGAAGAGCCCAACGTGATCGAACCGCGCGCCGTAGAATTGATCAAAGAGTATGAAAGACTCGTCGGCGGAGTCGCGGCTTATACGGCGATCAAAGACTATCACCTGACAGGAACCGTCGATACTGTGTCGATGGCGGCTCGGCGGTCTCAGCAATACGCTCGGTATCGTCAAGGATCCACGCGTGAGATCGTCATATTGAAATCCGATTCAACGGGTGAAAGCCGGACGTATCGCGATAGTAAGATGTTTCGCATGACGACAGACCTCGGCTACAAGATCGAGTATCCCATGACGGGCTCGTTCGGGGATGACTATTTCCTACATCCACTGGTGCGGTCGATGAAACCTGAGAATTTCAAAAAACTGAAGTATCTAGGAGTGTTCGACAGAAAAGACCGCAAGGTGCATCTGATCGATGGAAAGACGACTGATGGGATGACGGTGGCGATATATTTCGACTCAGAGACGAAACTGCTGGCCGGTTTCGAAGAGCCGACGGGCGGTCTTTCGTTCGGTGATTACCGCAAGGTCGGCGACTTAATGTTTCCATTCAACATCAGCAGCCAGGATTTTCTCGATATTCGCCTGACCGATGTGAAGCTTAATCCCACGATCGATCCGACGGTGTTTGAGCCAAAGGAATATTGTTTCGACAAGCCGCAGAATTTATGAACAAGAAGACGATCAAGGATGTCGACCTATCGGGTAAGACGGTTTTTATTCGCGTAGATTTCAACGTGCCGATCAAGGACGGCGAGATCGAAGACGATACGCGCATTCAGGGCGCGATCCCGACCATTAAGTACGCGATCGATCACGGTGCTAAGGTCGTGCTCGCGTCTCACCTCGGTCGGCCTCTGAAGGATAAGAAAAAAGCGGAAGAAAAGGGAACCGAGTTTGACCCAGGTAAATACAGCCTCAAACCGGTCTACGAGTTTCTTCGATCTCATTCAGACCTTCAACTTCACTCTGCGGCCGGAGAAGGCGTGTCTCCCGAATCAGGCGGAGTCGCTCTTGGGAAAGCGGAGATAAAAAACGACGCGGTGTTCTTCGTAGAAGATGGCGTAGGTGAGAAAGTAGAAGAAGCCGTCTCGCGTCTCCAATCAGGCCAGGTATTGCTGCTCGAAAATCTTCGACTCCACGCCGGTGAAGAAAAGAACGATGCGGAATTCGCCCAGAAGCTTGCGAAGGGCATTGATGTATATGTCAACGACGCGTTCGGTACAGCCCATCGCGCGCACGCATCGACAGAAGGGATTACGCATTTTGTCGAAACCTGCGTCGCCGGGCTCTTGATGGAGAAAGAGCTCGAATTTCTCGGCAAGGCATTGAACAACCCGGAGCGCCCGTTTGTCGCGATCCTCGGCGGTGCGAAGGTTTCGGACAAGATCCCGGTGATAGAGTCTCTAATCGACCGCAAAGTCGATAAGCTCCTGATCGGCGGTGCGATGGCCTACACGTTCTTCAAGGCTCAGGGCTACACGGTCGGTAAGTCGCTCGTCGAAGACGATATGATGCCAACGGCTTTGGAGATCGAAGAGAAGGCAAAGGCTGCAGGTGTCGAACTTCTGCTGCCGACCGATCATCAAGTCGTCGATTCCTACGATCCGATCAACTCGCGCAAAGCCATCCAGATCGAATTTACCAACGCCGGACTCGTCGGCCTGGACATCGGCCCCGACACCGCCGCCCGATTCGCGAACGCCCTCAAAGGCGCCAAAACGATCGTCTGGAACGGTCCGATGGGAATGTTCGAAGAGAAGCCGTTTGACGAAGGCACGATCGCGATCGCCAATGCAGTAGCCGAAGCCACAGAGAAAGGAGCAACCTCGATCGTGGGCGGCGGTGACTCGGTCGCGGCCGTCAATCAAGCCGGCCTCGCCGACAAGATCTCGCACATCTCAACCGGCGGCGGCGCCACCCTCGAATTCCTCGCGGGCGATATTTTGCCTGGCGTCGAAGCACTCGATAACAAATAGATGGCGAGAGCTTTTCTTCACTCCCTTACACCTGATGTAGTAGAGCATCTTAACGACACGCGGAACATCTTCGTCCGGGCCGGTAGTCACCGCGGCTTCATCGTGATCATGCTCGCTGGTGTTCTTCTTGCTGGCGTAGTCGCTTCACTCACGTACGAATACCGCTGGAGCCCTGTCAAATTTGGACTGTTTTCCCTACTGTTGTTTGCTTCCGCCTTTCTGTTGAGCTACGGCGTCAAAAAAGGGTTCTCCGGTCGAGACCGCTCCATTCCCGCTGGGTTGGTCGTGACGCGCGAGCACACTGTTTTCATCAGTGATGTGGACGTCGAATGGTTTCGATTGGCGGATCTCGTCAATGCCGATTATCGACATCAGTTTAACGGTCGTAAGTACGAATTCTCCACGCTTTTGATCAACCATGTGGGCGGTTTGAGGAAATTTCGGGTTGAGGGTCTCGAGATGGTCGAATCAATAGTAGACGATATTGAGGCACGAAAACGAGAACGTCTAATCCAGGCTAATCGGTTGGAGAACGATTCGTCCGCAACCAGACTCGATACACTTCCGATTACACAGCGTAGATACAGTCTTAGATCCCTTGTTCTTCTCTTGGTACCGACCGTTACCCTCGGCATCGGCGGAGCATTCGGGGCGTCGGCTCTGAATGAGCACTTTCACGATAGACTCAGTTGGAGCAAAGCTGTCGATATGAACTCGGCCGCTTCCTACAGGGAATACCTTCAAAAAAATCCGTTGGGGGGATATCGCGACGATGCTGCCTTCCGTCTCAAGGCGTTCTATGACAGCGCCGAGGTGCGATACAAGGAATCTCTTAAGCCTGGGTTTGATCAGGCTGCAGTAGATTCCATTCTGGCTCTGCTTCGTTACGCCCGCGAGACCCAGGAATACCAGATCAGAATTTCTTTTGAGCGATCCGCTGATGTACCGATTGACCTTGTCGAACGGCTCAAGGAAGAGTACGAGGTCAAGACCGTCCTCCCTATCGGGAATACCTTTACGGAAGACAGAATGATAGAAAGGGAAGGACAGCTCTTCGGTGTTCTGCAGATCGCGTTCAAGCAGATATTTCCAGATGATGTTCTAGAGCTTGTACGAGAGTGCTCGGGCGATTGCTCTGTACTAAATATTCGGTACGAAACTTCGTTCCTAAATTCGATCTATTACGATCTAAAGGAAAAGGACGTGCCACGGGAGGATCGACAGTGGTCGCCGGGAATATTGATCGAATGGGCTTGTTCTCTCATGATACCGGGGCGGGCGGAATCGTATGCGTTCGATCTTGAATCCGCACCAGCCGACGACATAACCTACGATACTGTCGAGACTGGAGGCGTCGATCATAACGAAGCCGACAAACAGAGTTTTTACGATGCGATGGTCGCAAGCTCATTTGACGACTTTCGAGCTCATCTGCTCTTTAATTTGGGTCTGGGTCCCGATCCGCATCCTGAGGAAGATAACGCTAAACTTAATATCCGAACTATCTTCGATCGAGAGCTGTTTTTGAAGGATTAGTCCGAGTACCTCGGGCGAAGGATCGACGAAGCGGAGCGCTGGTTGAAAGTACCGCGATAATCGTATCCGCAAGCCGCGGCGAGCTCGAGAGAAAGCGAAGAGCTCTGCAGATCCCAAGTCGTCTGCCGAACTCGGCCTCATGAGATCGGCGGTAGGTATTCCCGATCGCAACCAGATCATTACTTTCAGTTATTGCCTTCCTAACAAGCTCGGAACTCTGAAGAGCCATTGCTATGCCGCTGCCGGTAAACGGGTCGATGAATGCCGCTGCGTCGCCGACCGCGAGAACGCCTGGTGCCGGTGCAGGATCGAGCGACCCATAGCGGGCGACCGGAACGGAGAGCCATTCGGTAGCGGTGGTTATTCCTGACAAAACTTCCGCCGCTCGCCGATTCGAGCAAACCACCGCCTCCAGTATCTGTTGAGGGTCGTTGCCGATACGCTTCACGATGCTGGCATCGATCAAAAAACAAAGGTTCGATACATCGCCTTCGACCGCATTGCAGCCGCCGTAGCCTCCTCGAAAACTGTAGATCTCGCTCGCTCCGGTTTCGATCCGAGCTCCTGCAACATGAGCCTTGAAAGCGACCTGCGACGCCTTGATGGAGGAAGTGTTTCCGTCGAACTGCCTTGCGATATATCGTCCACGACCCGTCGCATCGATTATCAGGCCCGCTTCGACCGGAAACTCAGCATCTTCCGTGTTTACTATTAGATCGATCAGTCCTTCGGCCTTAGAGCGGACATTAGCGACCGACGCATTCGTCATCACCGTGACGCCAACCTCAGACGCGCGGTTCATCAACGCCGTATCCAACGCCATACGGCTTAACCCAATGGCGTGCTGTCCATTCTTTCCGAGCCATGTGTTGTCGATCGCGAACGACTTGCCTTTGGTGTTGTAAAAGACGGTCTTCGTTATCTCACTTGGGTTCAGCTCAGCGAGATCCATAGAAACGCCGAGTTCAACGAGATGATCCAAGCATTCGGGAGAGACGAACTCGCCACAAAGCTTGTGACGTGGAAAAGCAGCCTTATCGACCAGCAGTACGCTACGACCCGCTAGCGCGAGCCGAACCGCCGTCGCCGAACCCGCCGGCCCTGCACCGACAACAACTGCATCGAATTTCTCCTTGACCGTCATGACACACTCGCCGAAAGGATCAACCTGTTGATCGCCGATCTTTCGACGGCGAACTTCTTCAATCCCGCCCCGACAGCTATCTCACGCAACTCTTCGGTACGATACGCACGGCGAATCGATAGGCTTCCATCATCGAGGGTGAATCGTTGTAAAACAAGCCGTCCGAAAAACCTGTAGGCCCAGTACGCGATAGCTCTTCGATCAAGATCGACAACAAAAAACTTCTTCCTAGCGACGCGGCCCATTTCCGCGAGCAGATCCGATGCCTCCGATCTATCGAGGTGATGCAAGAAAAGCGTGCAAAATACGAAGTCGATACTTCGATCCGCAAAGGGTAGTTTCAGAGCACTTGCCTGAACGCTAATGATACCGTTATCACGGATGGTACGAGCGGAATCCACGGAAGACTCAAGGCCGAAATACGTAACGTGCTTACCGGCCAATTTTCGCCGAGCGTGAATCAATATCGAACCCGAACCGGCCGCAACATCGAGTATCGAGCATTTTGATAAACCCGATCCCGTCATCTCCGAAATTAGAGTCTTGTTTATCGCCCTCGCCTCGCCGAAGAAGCGGTGAATGAACCACATCTCCTTCTGCCACCGGCGAAACTCTGCTTGAGTAAACTCGCCGCGATCGAGGCGTTCGGTTTCAGTACTTCGGACGCTGAAATCACCGATCATTTATCGAAACGCTGAAGCACTAGCGCGCTATTCTTAGATCCGAAGCCGATGCAATTACACAAAGCTATGTCGATATGATGATCGCGTGCTTCGTTAGGAACGTAATCGAGATCGCATTCGGGGTCGGCATTGTCGAGATTGATGGTTGGGGCCAACGTTCCGGTGTCCATCGCGAACAGCGTCGACATTATCCCGGCCGCACCACTCGCTCCTTGCGGATGCCCGATCTGAGATTTTGTTGCCGACATCGGCATCTTGTAAGCGTGATCGCCGAACGCTTGCTTGATCGCCGAGGTCTCGATGCGATCGTTGAGAACAGTCGATGTGCCGTGGAGATTTACGTAATCTATCTCGTCGGGATCAACTCCTGCATCGTCGAGTGCGATCGTCATCGCCCTTGCCGGTTCCTCTCCGCTGTCGTTCAGTTTTACTCGGTGATACGCATCGCACGTCGAACCGTATCCGGCGATCTCGGCGTAGATCTTCGCTCCCCGCTCGACCGCTCGTTCAAGTTCTTCAAGTACGAAAACATAAGCTCCCTCGCCCAAGACCATACCGGAGCGATTCGCTGAGAAAGGCCGCGATGCACGCCACGGTTCATCGTTCCACTCGGCGGTAAGAACGCGCATCAGTTCAAAACCCGCTAAGATGCCTGGTGCGATCGGAGCGTCGACTCCGCCGGCGATCATCACATTCTGGCGTCCGTGTCTGATATGCTCAGACGCGTAAAAGATCGCATCCGTTGAGCTCGTGCATCCGGTCGAGACCACGTGCGATAGCCCGCGAAATCCGAAAGCCATCGAAACTTCGGACGAGAGTCCGCCGTGGGTCGAAGCGGGAATGATGTAAACGCTCGCTTTGTTCTTCGGGCCATTGAACCAATATTCGTAATGCTTTTCCGTGAACGCGAATCCTCCCCCGCCGGTACCGATCTCCACGCCGATCCGACGGCGTTCATCGAGCGTCATCTGAGAGGGGTCGATTTTTGCATCGCTGATAGCCTCGGTCGAGGCTTGCAATAAGAGCGGAACCGTTCGAGGAACATTCTTGCGGTCTTTCTCAGGCAGCTGTTGTGGCCAGGCAAAATCGCCGACATCGGCGGCGATCTGCACGGAGAATTCCGAGGTGTCGAAATCCTGAATGCGACGAACTCCGCTAGTGCCGAGTCTCAGCGATTCCCAAACGCACTCTCGGCAACTGCCGATCGGGCTCATTACGCCGATGCCAGTGATCGCCACGCGACGATCTTTTTTTGTTGTTCCTTCCCGCTTGTTCATCTTTGATACTTCTCAGCGAAAAACGCGGACGTTTCATGCCACGCTGATTAAAGCCGATGCTTGGATGATACACTTATCGCAATGAGAAAGCCCGTTATTGCCGGAAACTGGAAAATGTACAAACTGCTGAGCGACGCCGTCGAGACGTCGCTCGAGCTGAAACGCTTGGTCGCGAATGCAAACCATTGTGAGGTAGTGATCGCCCCCGTGTTCACTGCGTTGAAGACCATCGCCGATCGTGTCGAAGGCTCGAATATAAAGGTCGCCGCCCAGGATTGCTCGATCCAGAACGACTTTGGTGCGCATACTGGAGAAGTCGCTCCGGTGATGATCAAAGATGTGGGTTGCAGTCACGTTATCGTCGGCCATTCTGAGCGGAGACAGTTTTACGGTGAGACGGATGAATCGGTAAATTGGAAGACGATGGCCGGCCTCGCGGCAGGCCTGACGCCGATAGTCTGCGTCGGAGAAAAGCTTGAAGAAAGGGAAGCCGGCAATGCCGAATCGGTCGTGAAAACCCAGCTGGAAGGCGGTCTAAAGGGTTTGACAGTCAGCGACCTGGAACGTATTATTATCGCTTACGAGCCTGTCTGGGCGATCGGAACGGGTAAAACCGCGACGCCTGAACAGGCTCAAGAAATGCATGGGTTCATTCGTGGAGTCGTCGCGGAAACTCATGGAGCCGAAGCGGCGGAAGGTCTGCGGATCCTGTACGGCGGTTCGGTAAAGCCCGATAACATCGTTGAGCTAATGGCTCAGGAAGATGTCGACGGCGCCCTCGTAGGCGGAGCAAGTTTGGACGCCGCGAGTTTTGCGAAGATCGTGAATTACAAGCAGTAGTTACAAAGGTGGTCGAGAATTTTGCTATACGTACTTTACATTTTATTTTTTATTTCCTGCCTCGTGCTGATCGGCAGCGTCTTGCTTCAGCCCGGTAAGACCGACGCGGGAGCGCTGTTTACGAGCAATATCTCGAACGCAGCTTTCGGCCCCCGTGGAACGGCATCGGTGCTTTCAAAGATCACGATCGTCGCGGCATCATGCTTTATGGTTCTAGCTCTGTTGATCTCAATGCCCGCGCTACAGGGCGGCGTCTCGGTACTGCAGACGACGACGGCCGGGAGTCCGGCTCCGGCTGAAACTGCCCCGGCGGCTTCAGATGCAAACGCTGCACCGGCAAACGTGGCTCCGGCAAATGCAACGGAAGCTCCGGCAAACGCCGCTCCGACGAATCAGTAGTTCTTTTCTAAATTAGCTCAGGTGGCGTAATTGGTAGCCGCGCACGTTTGAGGGGCGTGTGGAGCAATCCGTGGGGGTTCGAGTCCCCCCCTGAGCACCATTTCGAAAGCAGGCTGTTAGCCTGCTTTTTTCATTTACGAGACGATCATCGTACCCGTGCCCTCGTTAGTGAACACCTCGGCCAGAATTCCATTTCGTGAACCGCCGCCGATCACGTGAGCCGAGCCGACGCCGCTTTCCACGAGGTTTATAAGATTCTCAAGCTTCGGGATCATCCCGCCGGTCGCACGACCGCTGCTGATCATCTTCTTTGCTTCAAACACCGTTAGCCTATCGATCTTGGATGCTGGATCTTTGGCATCCAGATAGATGCCGTTCACGTCTGAGAGGAGTATCAACTTCTCCGCTCGAAGACTCATCGCTATCTGCGACGCGATCGAATCGGCGTTGATGTTATAGATCTTGCCTTCGTCGTCGGCCCCGAGCGACGAGACAACCGGCATAAAATCGTTCTCAAGCAGTAGGTTGATCAGGCGCGTATCGACCTCGACGATGTTCCCGACGTGCCCGAAGTCGACGCGGGCCTTCTCGCCGGTCTCTTTGTTCAGCACGTCTCGCGGCGGCCGCTTTTCAGCCTTGATCACACCGCCGTCCAATCCGGAAAGTCCAACGGCCGAGACCCCTCGATTGCGAAGCGCCGAAAGAATCTCGGTGTTGATCTTCCCGCGAAAGATCATCTTCGCGAGTTCGAGCGTGTCGTCGTCCGTAACTCGGCGGCCTTCGATCACGGTCTGGACCACGCCGAGTTTCTGCGCGAGTTCCGTCAACTGCTTTCCGCCGCCGTGGATGACACAGACTCGTATGCCAACCTGATGAAGCAGCGCAAGTTCTTCGGCTAGCGAGATAAGGATCGATTTGTCTTCCGTGACTTTTCCGGAGAACTTAACGACGAACGTCGTTCCCTTGAAACGCTGAATGTAGGGAAGAGCTTCGCGAAGAAGGTCGAGTGTCGCTACGTTCATTTGATCAACTCCGTCATTATCGCTTTTTGAATGTGAAGCCTGTTTTCTGCCTCGTCGATCACGATAGAACGTGGCGAGTCGATCACCGAGTCGGTTACGATCACATTTCTTCTAACTGGCAAACAGTGCATGAAAACAGCGTCGGACGTCCAAGCCATTTTCTCTTCGTCCACTATCCACTTGTCGTGATAAGCCGCCCGCTCGCGAATGTCGCCTTCTGCATCGCCGTAAAAGTTCTTGCTGCCGAAGCTCTTCGCGTAAACAACCTCGACGCCGTCGAACGCCTCGTCGACGGCGTTTGTGAATTCGACCGTGCCGCCATTCGCTGCCGCTTGCGATTCGATCTCTCCAAGCAGCTCATCGTCCAGTTCGTAGCCCTTCGGGTGCGCGATTCGCAGGTCGTGGCCGAACTGAGCAGCCGCAAGAGCAAAACTGTTCGGAACCGCCATTGGAAGTGGCTTCGGATGCCATGCCCACGTCATCAGAACTTTCTTCTTTCCGGCTCCAAGCTTCTCTCGGATCGTCATCATGTCTGCCATCGACTGACATGGGTGATGCATCGCGGATTCCAGATTGATGACCGGCACACTCGCATATCGAGCGAAAGCGTTCAGTGTCGGGTCGGTCCGCTCAAGTTCCCAATCCTTTAATCCCGCAAATGTCCGCACGCCGATCGCCGATACATATCGCTCGAGAACCCGGACGAACTCTTTAAGATGTTCGGTCTTATCGCCGTCCATCACGACTCCCTCCCGATGTTCGAGCGTCCATGATGTTCCGCCCGGCTCAAGGATCACGGCGTTTCCACCGAGCTCAAAGATCCCGACCTGCATCGACGCTCGTGTGCGAAGCGATGGATTAAAAAATACGAGCGCGACGGATTTGCCCGACAGCGGCCTACTCCCGGACGGTGATGCTTTATCTAAAATCGCCCTATCGATCAGCTTTGACAGGTATTCGGTCGAGAAATCTGAAGTCTTGAGAAAGCTACTGCTCACGAATTACCTCCAGCAGCCAATCTATCTCGGTCTTCGCTATGCACAGCGGCGGCAACAATCGGAGTACATCTGGGTTGCTCGATGTTCCGGTGATAATCTTTTGCTCCAGCAATTTCGAATAGATCGGAGTGCACGGCCCATCAAATTCGATACCAAGCAGGCAGCCTTTCCCATGAAGCGCGACGACGCCCTGCATGCCTTCGAGGCTTTCGCGAAGATGAGCTTCAACGGCAGTGGCATTCGCGATCATCCCGTCGGCCTCGATCGCTTCAAGCGTAGCGAGGACCGCGGCCATCGCAAGCATTCCGCCGCCGAAGGTCGTCCCAAGATCGTTCTCCTTGATCGCGGACGAAACTCTTTCATTCACCAAACAAGCTCCGACCGGTACGCCGCTGCCCAGTGATTTCGCGAGCGTGACGATGTCCGGCGTGACCCAATTGGCGAATTCCGAGCCGGCGAAGAACCAATCGCCAATGCGCCCGACCCCAGTCTGGACCTCGTCGAATATCAACACGACGCCGTGCTTATCGCATACTGCTCGAAGCTCGGTGAAGAACTCTGGCGATGCTTCACGCATCCCGGCCATCGATTGAATCGGTTCGATGATCACGCCCGCTGTGTCCGAGTCGATAATTGCACGAATGCTCTCGATCGATCCGAATTCGGCTTCGACGTGATGCGGAACATTCGGCTCGCCGATCTTGCGATACTTTCCGAGGAATGTCGCCGATATCGAATCGGCAGTGCGGCCGTGAAATCCGCCCGAAAAAGATACGATCTTCTCGCGACCGGTCGCCATCCGAGCCATCCGCATCGCATTCTCATTTGCTTCGGTGCCGGAGTTACAAAAGAACGCCTTGATCAACTCGGCCGGAGCTACCGACACAAGCTTCTCCGCCGCGCGTCCACGGATATCCGAATAGACCAGATTCGAATAGAAGAGAACTCTTTCAGCCTGTTCCTTGATCGCCTTAACCACGTGCGGATGAGAATGTCCCGTTCCGCAAACTGCGTGACCGCCGTAAAGATCGAGATACTTCTCGCCGTCGCTCGTCCACACCCACGAACCTAGGCCACGTTCAACCGCAAGCGGCATCTTCTTGTACGTCGCAAGCTGAAACTCGTCCTCGTTCTGCTTGATGTGAGGAAATGTCATTGCGGTTCTTCCAAATCTTTCACTGTCCACTTGTCACCATCCACTAGTTACTAAAGTTAAAGAAATCCGGTTACGGATTACTTCCGGTGAAGACGAGTCCGGTCTTCTCATCCAGGCCGAACATCAGATTCATGTTCTGAACGGCCTGTCCGGCTGCACCTTTTACCAGATTGTCGATTGCGGAAAACACGACCACCTGCGACCCGTTGCTGTAAGCGGTAACGTCGCAGAAATTAGTGTTCTTGACCCAGTTGACGTCGGGCGAGCCGTCGCTCCAGCGGACAAAGAACGAATCTTGGTAAAAATGCTTGTACAGGTTCTGCAAGTCTTCGTTGCTGAGCTGCGCGGTAGTTTCCATGTAGCACGAAGCAAATATGCCGCGCGAAACCGGCAAACTGTGCGTCATGAACACGAGTCCATTTTCGAATGCTCCGACGGTTCGCAGATGCTGTTCGATCTCGGGAACGTGCTGATGCGTGAACGGCTTGTAAGCGTAGAACGAATTCATCCGCTGCGGATGATGCGTATTCGCCGCCGCCTTCGCACCTGAACCTGACGACCCGGTTTTAGAATCGACAATTACTTTTCCGGTAAGCAGTCCGCTCTTCACCATCGGAGCGAGTGCCAGTAGCGTCGCTGTCGCGAAGCATCCCGGATTCGCAATGTACTGCGCAATCTTGATCGCCTCGCGATTCGTTTCGGTCAGGCCATAAACAAACTTCGATTGGATCTCGCCCGCGTGGTTGAGCTTATAGAACTGCTTGAAGACATCGGCGTCGTCGATGCGAAAGTCGCCGGACAGATCGATTGCCATTACGCGCGAGGGAAGCTGGGGAATCTGCGAGATCGCTTGTCCGTGCGGCAAAGCAAAAAATGCGACATCGGCATCAACGGTCGACAGATCATTAGGTGCGGCCTCAAAAACCAGATCGGTCAAGACATTCAGATTTCGATGCACCACACCGACAGGTTTGCCCGCGTGTTCGTTTGCGGTCACGAGCACGATCTCGACATTCGGATGAAACAGCAGGATACGCAGAAGCTCACTTCCGCCGTAACCCGACCCGCCGAAAATTGCCACCTTGATCTTCGATGTCATGCGTAGACGACCTCCGCCTTAAATGCCGACTCAACAAGCTGAAACAGACGCTTACCGTCACGCCGCGCATTTCCCGCTTTCAGTCCGAATCGCGTCGCTACGAACTCTTCACCCATCGCCGAGTCGGTGACCGAGCCCGCAACAACATCGATCTCCAAACCCAGCCCTCGCAGCACCTCGGCACCGCCGATCACGCCGACGTAATCAGAAGCGCAGAAAACGAAGGACAAGATCGCATCACGAATCTCCGCATTGCGAAGGATCGAATCAACGCCGTAGCCGCCGACGATACCGTCGCCAAGCTCGACGACGATTAGGTCGGGCTGCTTGGAGTCGAGGTGATTTAACAATCCCTTTGCCATCGGAGCGAGGTCGTCGACACCAACGGTCGACGGCAGTCCGCAATCGAGAAAGCTTGCCGTAACGAACGAACCGTGGTCTTCCATATTCAGCGTGTCACGCAGACATGCCACGCCCGTTAGCTTCGCACCGGCAACTCGGTAGCCCGCGTTAACGCCCTGTCGAACGATTTCTACCGCGGCGACCGTCTTGCCCGAGTTCATACAAGTCCCGGCCACAACGACGATCGGTGCGCGAACCGACAGCGAATTCGAAGCCGGTAAAGCCTTATCCTGAATGTTCAATACGAAGCCCGCTTCGTCGGTTACGCTTCCTAGCACCTCGACCTCGATCGCATCCGAAAGCGACGAATGATGGCCCTGACATTCGCCGATCAGGCCGCCCATATTCAAAAGATGAAGCCGATCGCCCGCCGCGACCGAAGTTGGAACCACACCGACAAAGCCTTTCAACGCACGCCGCTCACCGAGAACGCCGAGCAGAACATCGCCCGCGTTGATCTTCGCCAACCGGCCGCTCGGAAGCTCGAGATTGCCGTATGTAACGCTCTCGGAAAGAGCACGCACCGCGACAACATCGCCAACGTTTGCCCGACGCCGCTCGGTCGTGGCAGTTACGGTCTTGCTGGATACACCCGTCGGCGAGGTCGCCGAACCGATCTTGTCGATGTTGATTATCGTGCTCATTTCTCCTCGAATAACTCCCACAAACGCTTGATAACTGCTCTCTGTTCTTTAGGCCCCTTAACCGCGATGAAGATCGTGTCGTCGCCCGCGATCGTGCCAACGATGTCTTCGATCTTGGCAGCATCTATCCGTACCGCTGACGCAGAGGCCAATCCTGAATATGTCTTTGCGACGATCATACTGTCGCCCGCCGATTCGATATTGATCAATCCGATTCCGAAGGCGTTTCCAGCTCTCTCAGGCTGCGAGTATGCTCCGTTGATCTTCACAATGCCTAGGTCTTCCAGGTCACGCGAGACGCTCGCCTGCGTAACTTCGAAGCCGTGATCACGAAGCGTCTGCACAAGTTCGGACTGCCGTGCGATCCGCATCGCCCCGATCAATTTCAAGATCGCGTCCTGTCTCTCAGCCTTTAACATCAAAAATAAAAACTACCTACGCAACCTGCATAGGTAGTGTATAGATGTATATTATACAGCTGTAAGTTGTAAGTCAATCTAGAAAAGACTGAGCTTTATTCTGAGATATTTCTTCGGATTCTGGCGGAAATCGTAGATCAGTTTGGTTGTCTCGCTAGAAAACTGATTCACATTCGATGCTGTCTGGTTGATATTATCATACAGCGTCTCATCCGTCACCAGACGCCCGATCGTACCCTTTCCGGCCTGTGCATCACCGAGAATCGCGTTGATCCGCTCGATGGTGGTGCGTGCGTCTTCGTAGAGTTTCTCGTCTTTCAGAAGCTTACCGGCAGTGCCTCGGCCTTCGGCAAGATCGGTCGATATGAGTTTGAAGTCATCGGCGATCGAGTTGATCTTGGCGGCCGACGTTCGCAGATCGATGATCGCCGCTCGCGTCTCGTTGTATAGAGCGTCGTCGGTGACGAACTTACCGGCGGTTCCGCGGCCGGCTCGAATATCGTTCGAGATACCTTCCAACTGTGCGACGGTTCTGTTGAGATTGTTATAAAGCTCGGCGTCGTTAAGGAGCTTACCGGCGGTGCCGTCGCCGCGGTTTACTTTGTCGAGAGTCGTCTGCAGTTTTGTGATGGTCAGTTTGGTTTCCGCTACCGTCGCGTCGAGATTGCGATAAAGCGATTCGTCGTTAACGATTGCCCCAAGCGTGCCTTCGCCCTGATTCGCCTTGTTCAAGATCTCGTTGGCGGGAACGGCGATCTTGTTGATCTGCTGAAGCAGGTCGTTGCCGGTTTTCGTCAGCTGATTGATCGATATTGCCTCTGTCGATTCGAGTACGTGTCCTTCGTTAACGGGCGAGCCTTTTTGCGTTCCGGGTGTAATGTTGATGATCTTGTCGTTTGCCAGCACCGAAACCGCTATCAGCTGCGCCGTCGAATCTGAGCGAATGCGGTCTGTGATCGGCTTGTCGTTCAGATCGCTATTGACCGCCAACACGGCCTCGATCTTTGCGTCTTCGGGCGAATCAGGCGGCAGCAACGAAACGCTCTCGACCTTCCCGATCCTCACGCCCGCTATCTGCACTTCCGATCCTTCCTTCAAACCGTCAGCGGCCGCAAATCGAGCTTTCAACCGAAGTTTATTCTCGAACGGATTGAAATCTCCCGTCGAATTCAGGATCAGAAAAGCGAGGATCGCTAGGCCCGCGAGAACGAATATTCCCACGCGAAGCTGGCTAAAGGTCAATTTTGGTTTGGTCTGTACCATGCGGATCAGTTCTTCCCGTAAACAAAGTTTTGGATGTACGGATCGCGATGCTTGCGAAGCTGTTCATCGGTTCCGTTGAAGATCACCTTTCCATCCCGCAACATTATCACCTCGGTATTGATGAGACAAAGCCTTTCGCCTTCCTTCTCGAACACTACTTCGCCTTGTTCGTTAATGATCGCGTACTCTGACGACAGATATCCGACGTTGTTCATCTCGTGCGTTACGAAGATCGACGACACGTCCTGAAGGTCGCGCAGTTTGATCGCAAGCTCGCAGATCGTCCGCGCCGTCGGCGGATCGAGCCCGGCGGTCGGCTCGTCATATAGAACTATTTCCGGGTCGCCGACAAGTGCTCGCGCAATGCCTACTCGTCGGCGCATCCCTCCCGATAATTCCGCCGGCATCTTCTCGATCGCATCTTCAAGGTCTACGAACCGCAGCATTCGTCGGACCTCGTGTTCGATCTCATCTTCTTCGACGTTCTGTTCGCGCAGCCGATACGCTACGTTTTCATAGACCGATATCGAATCGAACAACGCTCCTTCCTGAAAGACCATCCCGATCTTTTGCCGGACGTGCATCATGTCCTCTTCCGTGTATCCAGTGATGTCTTCGCCATCGATAAATATCTGTCCCGAATCGGGCTTTAACAGTCCGAGGATGAGACGAATGGTCGTCGATTTCCCGCCGCCGCTGCGGCCGAGTATCAGCTTCGTCTCGCCGCGTCGAATGCTGAAACTTACGCCGTCGAGGATCACCTTGTCGTCAAACGCGAGATGCACATCGCGAAACTCAATGACGGGCGCGACGCGATTGCGATCGTTTATCGGCTCCTCGAAGTCTGTAATGACCTCGTTGCCGTCCGCCATGATCGGTTTTTCCTGTTCGTCGTCGAGCATCCTAAATACGTCCCATATCGAGCAAATATTGCAAAGCCTTCGAGAGGAAGAAGTCGAAGATGATCACCCAGATCGACGCGATCACTACCGAGTTCGTCGTAGATTTACCGACGCCGACCGTACCGCCCGTAGTGCTCAGGCCCTTGTGACAAGCAACGCTTCCGATCACAAGTCCGAAAAATATCGGCTTAACCACACCGCCAATAATGTCAGCGATCTGGATGCCGTTCCTCGCCGAATTAACAAAGACCGAGACTTCTTGGTTATAAAGCTGATTGGCGACCATCGCTCCGCCGATCAGTCCGAAGATGTCGGCCGCGACCGTCAGCAGCGGCAGCATGAATATCAGAGCAAGCAGCCTTGGTGCTACAAGCTTCCTATTCGGATCGGTACCGAACGCGCGCATCGCGTCGATCTGCTGCGAAACGACCATTGAGCCTAACTCCGCCGCAATCGCCGATCCGATGCGTCCTGAAACCATCAGAGCGCTCAACACCGGCCCGAGCTCGCGGATCAAAGAAGTCGCGACCGATCGTCCCGCCTCGTTCTGAATGCTGTAATATTCGAGCGTCGGGAAGGTCTGCAGCACGAGCACACCGCCAGTAAAAAAGCCGGTGAGCAAAACTATCGGCAGCGATCCGACGCCAATCAGGTCCATCTGCTTGATCCACTCACCAACATACCGCGGCTGGGTAAAGAGGCTAACGAACGAACGCCAGATAAGAACACTTATCTCTTGAAGTTCGAATATGAATCTTGTCAGTGGATTCATCAGCAGCGGGGAAGATCGCGCAAAAAAGACGCTAAGTTCTGATGGTGTTAAGGTTACAGGAAGTAAAGGCAAACGCCAAACAAAAGACGGCCGCCATAACGAGTATGACGGCCGTAACCCCTCGGAGGAAGGAAGTATGAAATTAATTGATCCGCGGGCGGTTTTGGCGATTCTGCTGCTGCCGGTTCGGCAACTGACGGATACGCTGGAGCGGACGATCACCCGGAGCCATCTGCCGACGCTGCTGAGCGTTTCGCCGGGCCTCGGTCAACCGAGCCCTTAGGGCACGAAATCTCCCGAGCTGATCGGGCGTCAATATCTTTCGAAGCTCGACCTCACTTTGAAATCGTATCCGCGCAACTTCGGCCTGAGCCTGCTGAAATTCTCGAAGCCTCATTTGCACGTCCGCTTCGTCTAGCGAATCGCCATAGATCGACATATCGAGAGCTCGATTAGACTCTCGCAGGCGCTGCTGAGCGGCTTCCATCACCGGCTTACGCTCGCGGTTCATCATCCTGATCTGTCTGATCTGTTCGGGCTGTAAGCCGAGATTCTGCAGTAGGTTTGGACGCTCTGCCGGAGCTTCGACCCGCGAGACATCTTCGGCCGGCGGCGGATCGTTCTGAGCCGACACTCCTAACCCTGCGGCACTCACGACCGCTAGCAGCACTATTGATCTGGGGGAAATTATTCTCATGACGTTCACTCGCTTGTACCGATCTCCTCAAACATATC
>CADEGD010000060.1 GCA_902826795.1 uncultured Acidobacteriota bacterium
AGCGGCATCGGGTAAAAAACCAGCCGTTCCCACCAGGTCGCAACCGGCTGGAATGCCTCGTCGATCCGCTTGTCGATACCCTTTTCCTGGGCGAACACAAGGCCGGGAAATACCACCATCGTGGCCGCGAATAATGCAAAACGAATAAGTCTGTCTTTCATTACACCTCTAGCTAAGTTTTATCTGCTCTTACCGCTGATCGGTTATTCTGGGGAAGCACGCCGCGAGAAGAGTGGTGCAGCGTGCAATCGAGTTTATCCGTGAATTATACCCGATTTGAATAGCGTGTCGAACGCATGTTGGCTAATATCGTCGATGAGCACTATGGATGAGAGACATATTTCACCGGCACTCGGCGATATGCCGGGCGAAGATTTTCGTAAATTCGGATACGAGATCGTCGATCGGATCGCGGATTATTTTGAGCAGATCGACACGTTGCCGGTTCTATCGCAAGTCGAACCAGGATGGCTTGAGGGCGAGTTGCCGACAGCTCCACCTGAGATCGGTGAGGATTTTGCCGACGTGCTTTCCGATGTCGATAAACTGATATTGCCGGCCGTCACCCATTGGAACCATCCCAATTTTCACGGATTATTTTCAACCTCGACCTCGAGCGTGGGCGTCTTCGGCGAGATGTTTGCGGCGGCTTTCGACATGAAAGCGATGCTTTGGCGGACCGCTCCAGCCTCGACCGAGGTTGAAGATGTCGTGCTCGACTGGCTGCGGCAGATGATGGGCTTGCCTGATCATTTCGAGGGCATCATCTACGACACCGCGTCAGTTTCGACAATGCACGCGATCGCCGCGGCTCGGGAACGCGCCGGGCTGAACGTCCGCGAACTCGGGATGAGCGGGCGTGGCGACCTGCCACTGATGTGCGTTTATACGAGCGAACACGTCCATTCGTCGATCGACAAGGCATGCATCACGCTGGGGCTCGGCACGCGTTCGCTTAGGAAGATCGCAGTCAACGAGCGGTTCGAGATGATCCCCGAAGCGTTAGCCGAGGCGATCGAAGAAGATATCGAGGCCGGACAGTTGCCGATCTGCGTTATCCCGACCATCGGCACGACGTCGTCATCGAGCGTAGATCCGGTGGACGCGATCGCGGATATATGCGCGAAGCACGGCATCTGGCTGCACGTCGATACGGCGTACGCGGGTTCGGCCGCGATCTTGCCGGAGATGCAGCATTACTTCAAAGGCTGCGAGCGGGCTGATTCGATCGTGACAAATCCGCATAAGTGGATGTTCACGCCGTTCGATCTTTCGGTGCTTTATTGCCGAGACCTCGGCGATCTGAAGCAGGCATTCTCGCTCATACCTGAATATCTCAAGACGAACGACGAATCGACCGTGAAGAACGGCATGGACTACGGCATCCAACTCGGCCGCCGCTTTCGCGCGCTGAAGCTGTGGTTCGTGATCCGCTATTTCGGCCGCGAAGGTTTGATCAGCCGCATCCGCGAGCATTGCCGCCTCGCACGGATGTTTGCGTCGTGGGTTGAGGATTCGCCGGACTTCGAGCTGCTGGCACCGGTACCGTTCGCATTGGTTTGTTTCCGGGCCTGTCCCGCCGGTGTAAACGACTTGGACGCGCTAAATGAACGGTTAATGAACGAGATCAATGCATCAGGCGAGGCTTATCTTTCACATACCAAGCTGGACGGAAAGTTTACGCTGCGATTGTCGGTCGGCAGCGTCCGCGTAGAGGAACGCCATATCGATAAAGTTTGGAAACTACTTCAGCAGACGCTCGACCGGTATTGGCCGCGTGACCAAGACGCCTCATTTGAGCGTTCAAAAGATAGCTTTGGCCGACCCACGATCCGATTCGATTCTGACGAATATGAGTAAGTTGTTTGCCGCTGCTCCTTCTGTTGTTTGACAATAATTAAGCTCGTTTCTGAGAATCCGGACGCTTTAGTCGTAGTAAGCGCGGCCGAAGTCAATCTGGTCGGACCTCTTCCCATATCCGATGCCCATGCGTTTCGCGTAAGAAGATCGCGCCGATAACGAATGTTACTCCGGCGATGATCATCGGATAATAAAGCCCTGCGTAGATGTTTCCGGTTTGGGCGATGAGCGATACGCCAATCAGGGGCAGCAGGCCGCCGAAGACGCCGTTGCCGATGTGATACGGCAGGGATAATGCCGTGTATCGGATCTTTGCCGGGAACGCCTCGACGAGATACGCCGCGATCGGGCCGTATACCATCGTTACCCAGAACACCTGAATAAAGACGAGCAGGATCAGCATCCGCGCGGAAGGGTTGCCAAGAAGGTCGCTGAAGCTGGTGTAAGCAAGCACTTTCACGGCCGGTTTAAGGGAACCGTCTTCAGCAGTCGTTTGCGGAGTCAGCTTATTCGCTCCGGTTACAGGATCGGCTTGGGAACTTGCGGTCACTACGTTCGATCCCGCCGCCGATTGCATGGCGTTATATATGGGAATGTATGTCAGCATCGCCAGCAGACACCCGCTGAGGATGATCCACTTGCGGCCGATGCGGTCGCTCAGGGCTCCCCAAAAGACGAAGAACGGCATCGCAAAAAGTAAGGCTATTGCGACGATGTACTGCGCCGAGACGGTGTTGACGTTAAGAATCGTCTGCAGATAAAAGAGGGCGAAAAACTGCCCGGCATACCACACGACGCCCTGGCCGGCGGTCGCGCCGAACAGCGAGATGAGTACGACCTTGAGATTCTTCCATTTCGTAAACGCCTCAACCAGCGGATTTGCCGACGTCATGCCCGAAGATTTCACGTGCTGAAAGATCGGCGATTCTTCCATTCGCAAGCGTATGTACAGCGAGATGCCGACGAGCAGTATCGAGACCAGAAAAGGAATTCGCCAGCCGGCGATCGCGCCGGTCTTACCCGCGAACTGTTCGGGCGTCATCAAATTCTGAACTATCAGGATCACGATGAGCGACATGAACAGGCCGAGAGTTGCCGTGATCTGAATGAAGGATGTGTAGAAGCCACGTTTGTTGTCGGGAACGTGCTCGGCGACGTAGACCGCCGCTCCGCCGTATTCGCCGCCGAGAGCAAGGCCCTGCAGTACGCGGAGGATCAAGAGGATGATCGGCGCGGCCCAGCCGATAGTCTCAAAAGTCGGCAGGAAGCCGAGTACCGCAGTCGCGCCGCCCATGATCAACAGCGTCACAAGGAACGCATACTTACGTCCGACAACATCACCTATGCGGCCAAAAAACAGTGCTCCGAACGGGCGGACCAGGAACCCGACGGCGAACGTCGCAAGATACATGATGTAGGCGAACGTATCGTTGCCAGGCGGATAAAACAGCGGCGAGATGACCGTCGTAAGACTGCCGAAAATATAGAAGTCATACCACTCGATAACCGTGCCGAGCGACGAAGCGCCGATCACCTGCCAGATACGGCCTTTCGACACTTGGTCGTTGTATAGCTCGCCGAGATCACCTTTCGTTTCAGTCATCCGTTTGATCGTTTCCTTGTTTGTATTATTCGGCGCCGGCGAAAGCGCTCGTCTTTTTGGTCGAGGTGAACATTACAGCAGTTTGAAACCGTCTTTTCAACGTAACCGGATGTTACGGCTTATGTTAGTTTTGCGTGTGCTATTGTTCTAAGGATGCGGTTTGTGAAGGAGAGTTTGATCAACGCAACACCCGAACGCGTGTTTGCCTTTCACCAATTGCCCGACGCATTCGAGCGGCTTGTGCCGCCATGGGAGAACGCCGAGATCGTCCAGAAGGCGGATATTTCGGTCGTCGGTTCGCGGGCCATAATCGAGCAAAAGATATTCGGGCTCATCCCGTCGCGATGGATCGCCGAGCACACGGCATACGACCCGCCGCACATGTTTGAGGACGTGCAGATCGAAGGGCCGTTCGCGTCATGGCGGCACCGTCATATCGTGGAACCGCACGCGGATGGAGCGACGCTTCGCGACGAGATCGACTTCGAACCGCCGCTGTCCTTCATCGGAGATCTGGCTGCACCGCTTTTCATCGTTCCGCGGATCGAGAAGATGTTCGATTTCCGGCATAAAGTGACGAAGGATTGGTGCGAGATGTCAGTCGCGGAAGTGTAGGAAGTGTGGTCGGTCTCGGAAGTCTACTTGCGAAAAGCGGCCTGTGGCATTCAGTAAACTTCCCGGACTTTCTAGACTGCCTCGACTTCCTAGACTTATATGCTTACTCACATAGTTTGTTGGAAGTATAAAGAAGAAACGACCAGTGATGAGCGGGCCGAGCATATAGCTCGGCTCCGTGCTTTGCCGGACGTCATCCCGAACATAACCTCGTTCGACGTTGGAAGCGACATTCTGCATTTGGAGCGGTCGTTCGACACGGGATTGGTCGCCGTGTATCCTGACCGCGAAGCGCTCGACGTTTACACGGACCATCCCGCACATCAAGAAGTTGCCGCACTGGGCAGGCAGATCGCGGAAAAGGTCGTCTCGGTCGACTTTCTTTCTTGATCTTTCCTGTTCCTCTTGTTCTGTGGTTACTGACCTAAGGGCGAACCACAGATCAAGATGAACAAGCATGAACGCACCTTAATAAGGGACCTTGAGCATTCTTCGAAAGATCTTACTCATTCTCCTCGCCGTATTGCTCGCGGTGCAGGTTCCGTTCGTATATCGGCGGTATAAGATAAGCGAGCTCGACTCTAGAATTCGACAGCTTAGCGCAGACCGCACCGCTGATTACAGGCCAGAATTTACTGAGTATAAAGGCGTAATGCACGTTCACACGTTTCTCGGTGGGCACAGCACGGGAGCTTTCGAGGAATTGATCGGTGCGGCTAACGCGAACGACCTCGATTTCGTGTTGATGACCGAGCATTACGAGAACGCTTATGACACATCGGCACTTACGCTGAACGGCACATACGGTAAGACGCTTTTCGTAAACGGGCAGGAGGTCGACACGAATGACGGCGGACGATTTCTCCTGCTGCCAGGCTCGCCGGAATCGCCGTCTTTCGCGAAGCTCGATTCGAAAGCATTTCTCGACAAGATCCATTCCGAAGGCCGAATCGCCGTCAATAATTATCCGGACCGGAACCGGTCGGGCGTTACAGGATTCGACGGCATTGAAGCCTACAGCCTTCACATCAATTTCAAGCGAGCGAACGTCTTCGCTGCAGTCGGCGATGTGTTGTGGTCGTTCAAATCCTATCCGGAGACGACCATCGCCTCGTATCTTCGACGGAATGATGAATACCTTGCGATGTACGACAAGGTCGCGGCCGGGCAACGCCTTCTCTTGACGGCTGGAGCGGATGCGCATTCGAACAAGGGTTACTACCTCTTCGCGGATGACGAAGGCAACAAGCATCTTGGTTTCAAGGTCGACCCGTACGAAACGATCTTTCGCGTCGTGCGGATGCACGTCCTGCTCGAATCCGGAACGCCGCTTACCCGCGAATCTATTATTGAAGCTCTGCGGCGGGGACGTACTTTTGTCGGTTTTGACGTGCTTGGCGATACGGCCGGTTTCAGGTTTTGGGCCGAGAGCGGTTCGGACAGGCGTATAATGGGAGACGAGATCGCCATCGGCGCCGGATTAAAACTGTTAGCGGCTACGCCGCAGCCGTCGAGAATGGTCGTTCTCAGGAATGGAGAGAAGATCGCCGAGTTTCCGAATATGGCGAGTATCTCTTTAAACATAACGGAATCGGGCACTTATCGCGTCGAAGCGTATCTCGACAGGCTCGGTGAGCCATTCGACAAGGCTCCGTGGATAATGTCGAACCCGATTTATGTGCGCTGAGGCGAACTGAAACGCAAGCGCAAACATCTTATGAAAGCACAGCGGTTTCAAATTGTGTCGGATCTCTAACATGAAGAGTTTATACAGACTGCCGGTTATCGCCCTTTGCCTTTCGGGGCTTTTTTCGACTTTACAGGCTCAGCAGGTGAAGCGTACCGATTTTGACGTAAGCAAATACGTTATCGACGCTCAGCTCGCTCCTGGCGACAACAAGCTTACGGCGACGACGGACGTTACGTTCACAATGCTGGAAGATGGGCGGAACGTTTCGTTCGAGTTAAACGGTTCGCTGAAGATCGACACGATCACACGCGTCGCAGGCGGTTCTACACCAGCCGCGACGACGGCAGGAGCCCGTCCGGCGAGAACTCCGGCGGCGGTCGCTCAAGCGGGAGCGATCACATTCGTTCAGGACCAGGTTGGCGTTTCCGATCTCGGCCCGAGCGTGAGGATCGACTTTGGCGATACGGTTGCAAAAGGCACGCAGGTTACTCTTCGTTTCAAGTACAGCGGAATCCTCAACACGCCGAGCGGCGGCCCGCTTTTGAGCAAACGGCTTGCTTATGTTGGCGAAGATCAAGGCTATTTGATGTATGCGGCTCGATGGTTTCCTTTTCATGATTACGCGGCCGACATGGCATCGGCGGATGTGACGATATCAGTTCCCGGTGGAATGCAGGTCGTCGGCTATAGTGATTCGCCTGTTGCGGCGGCCGGCGGCAAGTTTCGCTTCACTCAGCAAAAGCCGGGTTTGGTCGGTAACTTTGCGTACGGCAAATATAATCCGCGATCTCTGAAGATCGGCGAATACGAACTGCAGTTCAACACGCGGCCGGGGTTCGACACTCTTGTGCAGAACTACGGCGAAACTCTCGGAAAGGCACTTGAGTTTTACACCAAGAAGTTCGGCAACGCCGACTTCGGCAAGAAGCTGATCGTCGCTCAGATCGACGACGAAAGCCTCGACTTTTACTCCTCGATGGGAATGCTTTTCGTTTCAAGCCGCGAGTTTGAACAAGAACGCGGCGTGACGGAAGAGCGGCTTCAGCGTGAAGCGGCATATCAATGGTGGGGACTGACCGTCGGGTTGAAGTCATTTGACGATGCATGGCTTTCACAGGGTTTAGCGGAATACAGCGCTTACGCCTTACGCGAGAATACGCTGGACGGTGCGAAGCTCGATTCCCTTCGTCGCGAGCTTGTTGAGAAATCGTTGACCTTTGAGCAGACCGCCTCGCTGCTGCGTGCCCCGGCGAATCTCGACGACCAGTCGGTCGCGTATCAATACATCATGTACGCGAAGGGAGCTTTGGTTTACAAGCTTCTCCGCGATACGCTCGGCACTCAGAAGTTCGATCAGCTGCTTCGCACGCACCTTTCTGAGAATCGCGGTAAGAACGTCGGCATCGACGATTTCGAGAAGCTTGTCGACCGCATTGCCGGACAGCCGATGCGATATTTCTTCGCCCGCTGGGTTGAAGGCACCGGTGCACCCGAATTCACCGCCGACTATCTGATCATCCGCACACGCGGCGGTAAGTTCGTCGCACGTGGAACGGTAAAGCAGAATTACGACAACCTCCGACTGCCGGTGGATGTTCAGCTTCGTTCGGAAGGCGAGGCGGGACTGAAAACCGTCACGCTCGACATGCAGGATGCGTCGGCCGACTTCAACATCGAATCGACCGGAAAGCCTCTCGCCGTCGTGATCGACCCGAACTACAAGCTGCTTCGCATCTCGCCGGAGCTGCGTGTATCGTCGATCGCCCGCCGCGGGATCGAACAATTTAAGGAAGGCAACTACGTCGAAGCTCAGGCACAGTTCGAAGCGGCGTTGAAACTCGACCGTTCGAATTCATGGATCTACTACCACCTCGGCCTGCTGTTTCTCGAACAGCGAAACTACGACCTTGCGATCGATAACTTCAAGGCGACGATCGCCGGCAATCTCAGTCCCGCGTGGCTCGAGGTTTGGGCGAACATCAAGATGGGCAATGCCTATGACGCGAAGGGCGACCGCATCCGCGCCACTGCAGCTTACGGCCGTGCTCAGAAACTCGGTGACAATTACGACAACGCCCAGGAAGCAGTGAAGAAGTATCAGGCTAACCCTTACGACCCGCGAGCGGATAAGACGACAGCCGTTAAATAGCGTTCATTTTTTGCATCGACAAGAAAGGCAGGCCCGAATCGGACCTGCCTTTCTTACTTCCCCTTGCTCGTTGTGTTGCTGAACCTAAAAGTTCAATCGTGCGGCGAACTGGATCTGCCGATTGGTTCCAAGGCCGACGGTGCGACCGACGGTGGCGTTGACGACGCCGAACTGGCCGACGTTCGACGTGCTGTAAGGCGTGCCCGGCTGTACCGAAGTTACAGTATTGCCGAGAACGCTGGGAAGCGTTACGGCCGGGTTCGCAAAGTTCGCCTTGTTGAAGAGATTGTAGATCTCAGACCGGAACTCGATGTTAACGCGCTCAGTTATCGGGAAGCGACGCTGAAGCGTTAGATCGAATTGATGGAACGTCGGCCCTTTCAGGAAGTTTCGCGGCAGGTTGCCGTAAGTTCCGGGAGCCGGCGTTGCGAACGCGGCAGGATTCAAATAGCGCAATCCATCCGCACCGTTTATGTAGGGATCGACACCAGCAACGAGGTCCGGCCGGCGAGTGCTTCGCGAAGCGTTTCCGCCCGGCGTGTTGATAACCGAAACGAAGCCCGAGTAGCCGGTTGAAGGAAGCGTGCCGATAACGAAGCCCTGATTTACGGTCCCGCTCGGAAGCGTACACGTTGCCTGAGCACACTGAAAGACCGTATCCGGGCGAACTATCAAGACATTGATCGGCGTTCCTGAGCGGCCGTTGTAAACTCCGCCCACAGTCCAACCGCCAACGATCGCGTTTCCGACACTGCCGAAATCGAAGGTGCGTCCTTCGCCCACGGGCAAAGCGTAAAGCGCGGTGATGTTGGCGCTGTGGCGAACGTCGAACGTGTTCTGACCGAACTCATTCTCGAAGCTGAACGGATCTTGAGCCGTGTTCGCTTCGTTTGAGCCCTGTGTGTTGCCGAACGTCTTGCCCAGTGTGTACTGAGCATTCAAAGTAAGGCCCTGCGTAAAGCGTCGGTTTACAAGTATTTGAAGCGCATCGTAACGGTCGCGGCCGCCGCTGGTCTTGTAATCGATCTCGCCGAAGGGTGTGAGGACGCCGGTGGGGCTGGAGATCACATTGCCGTTGGCGTCGAGCGTTCGTCCAACGACGTCAAACTCGCGCACCACGGTAGTTCCCGAGATCGTGCCTGTGCACGCGCCATTTACCGGAGCGGACGAGCATCGCGTGATCACACCGACTCCGGCCGGAAGCGGCTGTCCGTTTTGGATTACGCTATTGCCCGGCAGAATTCGATTCGTGATGCTTCGCAGGAACAGGTTTCGCCCTTGCGAACCGACGTAGGCAACCGTAAGAACGGTCTTGCCGGGAAGTTCGTGCTGCACCGATGCGCCGTATTGGCCGACGCGTTCGGGAACGCGGTACCCGGTCGTATCGTAAGCGCGCGGGGTGAAGCGTGGAAGGATTCCGCCGATCTGCGATACGGTCGATCCGGTAGTTGTCGAAAGGCCGTTCGCGAGAGTCGTGCTTGAACGAAACACGTTCGACTCGACCGGCTGGATGAGGTCTTCATATTGACCGGGGCCGTAGTAAAGGCCGCCGCCGACCCTAAAGACCGTCTTGCCGCCAAGAGCTTCCGGCGTCCAGGTAAGGCCGAGGCGCGGGCCAAAGTTGTGGGAGGTTTTATAGAATGCGCTGTCGGCAGGTTTGATCGTTCCGGTTGCCACATCAAAGATCACGTTGCGGTCGTTCTTTTCCTTGTTGACTGAGTAGTACTCGTAGCGAAGTCCGTAGTTCAAAACAATATTCGGGCGAACGCGCCATTCATCCTGGGCATATCCGATCACGTAGTACTGCTGGGCCTCGCTGAGGCCATCGAACTGACGGCTGATCGTTGTGACTGGATCTGTCGCGATCCGGAAGTCGCCGGGCTGAGAAAGGTCGCCGATGAACGCAGCAGTGAGATTACGATTCAGGGCAAAGTCCGCAAGGCTTCCGTAGCTGTAAGTGATGCCGCCGAGCTGATCGAAATTGACAAAATATTGACGAAACTCGCCGCCAAATTTCATCGAATGATTTCCCTTCGTCCACGAAAGGTTGTCGATGTAAGAATAGCTTGACGGACGAATCGGCTGCGCCCGGCCGTTGCCCGCCGACGATTGCCGCGTAAGGCCGCCGGGTTCGACGAATCCTGTCGAAGCTCCGCCGTTGATGCCGGGGCTCACGATGTTGCCGCTAAGTCGGAGCGAGACAAGCGATAGATCGACGCCGGTCAATCCGGTAACGTCCGGAACGGCCGTGAGCAGATCGGTAGGAGCGCGGTTCAAGCCGAACTTGGATTCGTTCACGACGTTGGTTCCGTAAACCTGCGAGAAAGAGACCACTAAGTTGTCTGGGTTTTGCTTCGCGTTAATGAAACGGCCGCTCGTTCCGTCGGGCGATAAAAGCTCGCCGCGATTTCGCTGATACCTTCCGTAAAGCGAGAACCTTTCGTTGAACTTGTAATCAAGCCTGAAGCTGTAAGCGTCTTCATCGAGAACGGCAGTTCGGTTCGATTGAATGACTTGGGCCGAATTATTGAGGCCACCTACATTGAACGTCGAGCCGTCGCCGACCGGAAATGAATTGATCACGCCCGTCGCTCTGAGGGCTTCGATGCGCGTCTGGGCGGCTTGCGCGTCCGCCAAGCTGATGTTGAGCGCCGCACGGGCCGCTTCGCCTCTGGCGTCGGCCGTGCCGAAATATTGGATGAAATCGCGTACGAAAAATGAAGGAGTCGATTCGATAACGTTAAAGCCTGCACGCTGCCTGAGTCCTTCATATGAACCGAAGAAAAACAGCTTGTCTTTGACGATCGGGCCGCCGATGCTGCCGCCGAACTGGTTCAGGCGAAGCTTGGATTTATCTGCACCATCGAAAAAGTTGCGTGCATCGAGAGCGTCGTTACGTAGATAGTAGAAAACGCCGCCCGTGAAGCGATTGCCGCCGCTCTTGCCGATGACGTTGATCTGACCGCCCGTACCGGTACCGTACTCAGCCGGATAGTTGGATGAATCTACTCGAAATTCCTGAATGTTTTCGATCGAGGTTTGCAGGCGAAACTGGGAACCTTGGACGGTTACGTAACCCGGCGAAGAATCGAAGATCGCTGTGGATTCGATGCCGTCGAGTTTCGTTTGATTCTGCTGATTGGCCCGGCCATTGAATCGGAGCTCGTTGAAATTTCCCGAACCGACATTCGATGCGCCCGGCGCGTTAAGGTAAAGCTGAGAATAATTGCGGCCGTTTACCGGGAGCTCTTCAACTTCTTTCGCGGAGATATTTGTTCCGAGGCGATTGGAACCTTGTTCGATCGCCGCCGGCATCACATCGTCGGACGTGATATCGACCACGGCCGATACATCTCCAGCCTCGAGAGAAAGGTCGAGCGTTCGATTTTGCCCGACGCCGATCTCTGCGGACTCGATAGACGCGGTTTTGAATCCCGTTTGCGTCGCCGTGATCTTGTAAGTGCCCGCCTTCAGTTGACTAAAAGAATAGAAGCCTTCGGCATTCGTAACCGCGGTTCGCTCGGCACCATTTGCGGTCGATGTCGCTTTGACTGACACCCCGCCGATCGCACCGCCTGCGGAATCTTTGATCGTTCCGCTGAGGCTAGCCGTGTCTTGAGCGATAGCGGCGGTTGCCGCAAATAAGATAAGCAATGTGGATAACACTGCTGTGAATTTCGATCTCATAGAGTCTCCTCGATAAAAAAGCTATCGGAAAATATTTTTGGGCGAGGGTGTTTTCACTCCCGCGATCTTTTGAAACCTTCTTGTATTCAGGATTGCAAACGTGAGGATATGCACGCGGCATTGCGCGGGTGTGAATTTGAGGTTAATTAAATGTTAACTATCCGGAGTAAGAGTGACGCCTTTAGGCGTTTCCCCGGCCGGCAAAGAAACGCCTGAAGGCGTCACTCTTACTTAATGAGAGCTTCGGCGGCGGCTTCGCCGGTTTCGATGGCGCCTTCCATAAAGCCTTGCCAATCGGCGATGTGTTCGCCGGCAAAGAGGACCTTGCCGTGTGGACGCTGGAGGACCGGGCGGATGCCGAACCATTGGCCGGGTTTGAAGAGAGCGTAGGCGCCGTCGGTAAACGGATCTCGCTGCCAGGCGTAAGAGATGATGCGGCGGGCCTTCTTCGGCGCGTCTTCGTCGAGAGCCGAGATGTCGTTCGCGACGATCCGCATTCGTCGTTCGTCGGACTGCGATGAGAGCACGTCCGCCTTTTCTCCGACCGCGTAGGCGGTGAGAATCCCTTCCTTGCCGGGCTGAGATTGCGTGGAGTGAAAATAGAAATGCGATGTCGTGTCGCTCACCATCGAAAAGTTTTCTTCCTTCCAGAAACGGTCGTTGTATACGACGCTGTTCTTTGAGATCCGCGAGTACACTACTTGCTCGGCTGCGTTGCGTTGAACGGCAGGAAGCGGCGGATCGAACTTGATCTTGAGCAGGCTCTGGATCGGGACGGTGCAGATTACGGCGTCCGCAGTCAGATGGAGCTTGCCGGGTAACCAGACGTTCGGTGAACCGACGTCACCGCGGAGGATAACGCGCCCGGCTCTTTGTTGGATTAAACTGACCGGTGAATTGAGCCGGATGTTCTGTTCGCCAACCCGCTTCAGAAACTCCTCAACGAGGCGCGAATTACCGCCGGTCATCTTGTAGTCCATTTCGTTCTTCGTGCTGGACTCGGCGTATTCGGCGAGGGCGGCGAAGGCGGAGACGTGGCGGATGGATTCGCCGAAATCGGTTGAATCCATCAGGTCGCGAAGGCGTAGGTCGTCCGGCGTGAAGCCGATCTTTTCGAGATGGTTCCACCAATCGGTGCGGTCGAGCCGAGTCTTTTGAGCGGCGGTCAGCTTCTCGTAACCCGCGATCATCTTGTCGAAGGCGGTTTTAGCCTGCGGCGAGAAACTCCATTCGCCCGGTCGATAAACGCGTCCGTCGCGGAGCAGGAAATCTTCGAACTGATGCTTCTGAAGCGGGATGTTGAAATCCTTGCACAGAGCCTTGATCCGTTCGTGGCTTTCGCCTACCCACTCCGCACCGAGTTCGCAGACCAAGCCGGACTGCTGATCCTTATGCGAGAAAACGCGTCCGCCGATCCGGTCGCGAGCGTCGAGCACCGTGACGTTCCAGCCCGCAGTTTTTAATTTATAAGCTGCCGCAAGGCCTGCAAGCCCTGCCCCGATCACAACGCAGCTTTTCTGACGGCGCTGTGTAAAGACGTTCGGAGCGAGAGCTCCAACAGCCACTGTTGTTCCAAGCGTCTTTAGAAACTTTCGGCGTTCGATCTTCATATGCTTGTTCTTCTTATTCATCTTGTTCTGTAGTCAAACTTCGGAAACCACAGAACAAGATGAAGAAGAGGAATAGGATGAACTGAAATCCAACTACTTCAGCAGAGTATATCGTCGAATGTCAGGATCACACGCGAGGAGGTCGCTGGCTCGTTCTTTAAACGCCGAGATGTGCCGCGATTCGAGATGGGCATCGAGCGTCTCGTCGCTCTCCCACTCTTCGACAAACGTGAAATCAGTCGGATCGGCATTGTTTTGCATCAGTTCGTAGCAGACGCAACCGGTTTCTGCGCGCGTCGGTTCGACAAATCCTTCGAGTGCTTTGCGGGTTTCCGCTACAGTTTCCGGTTTGGATGTAAGGTGTGCAATAACTCTTATTGGCATTTATCTTTTAAGCGCGACAGCCTAAGCGTTCGGCTCTTCTAAACTTCCAAGACGCTTTCTAAGGTTGCTTGCATCAAGGAGGTCCTGAGGCCGACCAACTCTTTCCTTATTGAAAAGCAGATCCTGAGCCGAGATGTAGTTTATTGATAAGTCGGCAATGCTAGCGACCTTCCGACGCTCCCAACAATCGGCAAAATCCATCGCATCCAACCCGGCAAGCAAATCAATTCGAGCAGGTGGAAGCCCCATCTGATAAACGGTAGTTGGTATCACAAAGTCGGCCGCCGTCGTATCCAACAAGGGAGCGCCGAACTCACGAAGAGCTTCGATGACCAAACGAGCGTTCTCAGGTGAGTTGTCTACCCAAATGTCTAGATCTTTTGTGTAGCGGGGTTCGACGTGTTCGGCAATTGCGTAGCCACCGATGACGAGATACCTAACTCCCGTTTCGTTGAATATTCTCAGCAGATCTTTGAAGTCGGAGTTCATCGGGATTCTTACCTTTCCTTTCCCAGTCCCAGACGACCATTTCCCAGACCGCAGCCGCTCGCTGCTCGGAAGTTTGCTCCTGCCAAAACTGAATGTCGAAACTGCGGTCGCCCTGCTCAGCTACCGTTGTAAGGCGGGTCACGATATTTCGTCCATCTTTGAATTTCGACGTTGTTATTTTACCTGGCACTTTACTAATTTTACCACGACAACGTTTCAGATAATCGTTGTAATGATCTCCTTGATACTTCGCTGAAGCTCGCGGTCGTCGGTGATGGGCGAGCACATCGCGACCTCGGCGGCGTCAACTGGGGCGATGCCTTTGGAGACCATCTGCGCGGCGTAGATCAGCAGTCGTGTCGAGACGCCTTCTTCAAGTCCGTGGCCGCGAAGGTTGCGAACCTTGTGGCCGATCTTGACGAGGTCGGCAGCCATTTCAAGATCGATTCCGCCCTCTTTGGCGACGATCTCGGCCTCGGCTTCCGCCTCAGGATAATCGAACTCCATTGCAACGAAACGCTGACGCGTAGACTGTTTGAGATCTTTCAGGATCGACTGATAGCCCGGGTTGTAAGAGACGACGAGCATAAACTCCGGCGGAGCTTCGATCACGGTTCCGCGTTTCTCGATCGGCAGGCGGCGGCGGTCGTCAGTAAGCGGGTGGATGATGACGACGGTATCCTTCCGCGCTTCGACCACCTCATCGAGATAGCAGATCGCGCCAGCTCGGACGGCAGCCGTCAACGGCCCGTCGTGCCATACCGTCTCCTCGCCTTCGAGTAGAAACCTTCCCACGAGGTCCGTCGATGAGAGATCTTCATGGCAAGCAACCGTGATCAGCGGCCGGCCCATTCTCCACGCCATGTGCTCGACGAAGCGCGTTTTTCCGCAGCCCGTCGGGCCTTTTAACATCACCGGAAGCTTCGCCGCATACGCCGCTTCAAACAGCTCAATCTCTTGGCGAACGGGCAGGTAAAACGGCTCGTCCGCAACCTTGTATTTCTCGACCGCTAATTCCATTAACTCTATTATTTGTTTTCGAGGCGTTCGGTCGCAACTATCCACTATCCACTTGTCACTATCCACTGAAGAAATATTTGCTTCAGTGGATAGTGGGTAGTGACAAGTGGATAGTGATCAGGAACGAAATTTCGACCAGTCACCCCAGATCGCAAAGGTAGCGCCGGCGAGCTGAAGATTGACGAAAAGTGTTTTGCCATCGGGCGAGAATACCGATCCGGCGAATTCGGTTCGCGGAAACTCGGCGGATACGTTACGGGCGAAATCGGCCATTCGGCCGGAAGGTGTAAGGATCCTTAAGTGGTTCTTGGATTCGAGCCCTTCGTAATCGCCGTCTTCGCAGACGAACAGGAGATCGGATTTCGGTCGAAGGCAAATGTTGTCCGGCATGAAGAGCACTTCGCGGTCCGGCGATTCGAAAAGGAGGTGAAGAGATCCCTCATCTCGCCCTCGCGGTTCGTACATCCAGATCTGCCCGGATTTAGTATCGCCGCCGCTTGTTGCGGTGAAATACGGACGGCCCTTCTTATCGATACAGCAGCCTTCGAGACGAGAAAACGATGCCGCGCCGCTAGCGAGCCCTTGCTTGAACACGGCCGATTCATCCACATCGGCTTCCGCCGGATCGGGATTTGGAATGGTCACCCAACGCACCGAAAGCTTTGATCCTTGTTTCTGGCCGGTGCGGGTATCGTAGCGGTCTTGATCATTGATCGCCAAGACCTGGAGCACGCCGCCCTCTGCAAGCCGCTTGTTGCGGTTCGGGAGGAATCGGTAGAAGCCGGAAGGATTGTAATCTTCAGTAAGGTAAACGGTGCCGGTCTTCTTATCGACCGCGACGGCCTCGTGAACGAAGCGGCCCATCGCCTTCAAAGGAACCGGCGGAAGCACAGCGTTGGCAGATGCCGGAACTTCGAAACAGTATCCGTGCGGCTTGGGAAATCCGCCGGTCTGCACACCCGTTTTAGCGTTGATTCTAACCGTTTGGCCAAGCGTAGTTTCTTCACACGAGATCCACGAACCCCACGGCGTCGGCCCGCCGGCACAGTTGATCATCGTTCCCGAAAGGCTTACGAAGTCTCGCTTTATCTCTCGCGTTTTCGCGTCGATAACTAACGTGGTCGTTCCGCCCGCGGCGGTTTCGTCGTAATGATTGCCTGTCCCGATCGCGGTGCCCGGTTTCGGCACGCGTCCGCCGCTCACCTCATGATTACGAATGATCCGCAGCTCGCTGCCGACCTTAAACGTCCACATTCCGTCATGAGACGGCGGCGTCGGTCGCCCGTCAGACATCGTCGCCTTCACTTTGCCGATCACGTTATACTCGAATCCTTTTGGAAGCGCCAGAAATGTCTCGCCGGTATTCTTCGTCGAGGTTGGGATCAGCTCGCCAAACCCTTCCGCCTTGAGTAACGAAAGATCGCCAGTCGAGCTAAACGCGCTTGCTCGGTTGCCCAAGCTGCTGCAGGCAATTGCCAGTGAACCAGAGAACGTCGCGAGATTTCCGATGAATGAGCGTCTATCCATGTAAGTATTTCTTAACGATAGCTCCGTCGTGTTAAATTTTCAATAAATCGATGGTCGAGACATCTCTGGCAACTACATCCGATGACATCGAAGCCGCCCGTTCGATCTTTCGTGAGTACGAGCAATGGCTGGGGATGAGCCTGTGTTTTCAGAGTTTTGAGGACGAGCTTGCGACGCTGCCCGGCAAATACTCTCCACCCGAAGGACGTTTATACCTTGCACGAATAGAAGGAGAAACGGTCGGCTCTATTGCCCTCAGAAAGATAGAAGAGGGCGTGTGCGAGATGAAGCGGCTATACCTTCGCGAATCGGCCCGCGGAAAAGGAGTTGGCGCGGCGCTGATCGAAAAAGTTCTGGCCGACGCCGTCGAAATCGGTTACGACAAGATGCGGCTCGATACCTATCCGCCCAAAATGGCAAAAGCCGTCAGCCTCTATGAAGCTTACGGCTTTTACGAAATTCCTGCGTATTACGACAATCCGCACGACGACGTTTTGTTTATGGAAAAAATACTCTGACCCAGCTCATTTGCGAACCAGAGTTATGATTCCCGCGACAAAAGCTGCTATCGCTCCGATCAACCTAACGAAAACCATTACCCAATCCATCGCGTAAGTCTCGCTCGGCAGGGTCGGAGGATTCATTATCGAATAGGCGAACCACGCCAGCATCAGAAATCCCAACCCAATGGATAATGTGCCTTTCAGAACTCGGTTCATCGGCTACCCTCAATAACAACCTTACAGGCCTTGGCCGAATGAGCCTTGATAAGCATCCGGCGGCGGCGGTTCGTATCTGATATTCGAATTCGGGCCAAGATCGGGGAAGACCTGACGATAAGCGAATGCCCATGCGACGTTAACGATCGGTAGAACGAAAAAGAAGCCGATGCAGCACACAAGTGCACCGCCTAAACTCATAAGTCCGGTGAGGATCATCAGCACAAAAACGCCGCCAAAATTACCCCAACTCGAACGAGCGCTAAGCTTGATCGCGGTCAGAGCATCTACATTTTGATCCATCGCTATCGGAACTGCGAACGCAAAGGTGATGGCCCAAAGTATGCTGATGACGAAAATTACTAAAACTACGATCAGAACCAAGACGAACAACCCGCCTGCGGCCACTTCCGGCGCCGCCTGAAACTGATTTCTTCCTCGCGCGCCCATGATCGCCTCTAACATCACTTGCCCGGCCTGCAGGAAGACGTTAAGGATCGTAAAAACAATCGTCGGGGCCGCACTTATGGCCCCAACTAGAAATAATGTTCCGGCCTTCTCGAACCCCTTGAACATCATTCCGAAATCTACTGGTTCGCCACGCATCGCTCGAAGAGACGCGTAGTAAACACCGCCCATGATCGGCGGTGCAAGCAACGCCGCGACCGCTCCGCCGATGAATGGAATGAACTGAGCCGCGATGAGAATAAGAGCCGCTACGCCGGAGATGCCAAAGAAAAGCCAGTAATTCGGCTGAATGAGATTCCACGCGTTGCTTACGCAACCGGTCGCGTCGATGGCGCTTTTGTAAAATTGCGGATTTGCGTTTGTCATACCGGCATTGAAAAGAACGATTCGATTCTAGTCGGAAACCCGTCGAAATAACAACAGAAACTCAAGTTGCGGTAAAGGAGGTTTGTTGTGGCTTCTTCTTCTCGGCCAAGAGTTTGAGGACTTACAGGCTCTTGACTTCAATTGCGGTTCTCGGCACTATTCGGTGATGCCTAAATCTATAGCGGCTCGATTTGGAATTGGCGAGTGGTACGGTCGCTCTTTTGTTCTTTTACCGGTAGAGCAGAGAATCGCTTTTGCCAAGATTGCACCAATCCAAACTAAAGAAAATGCTCCTTCATGCCCTTTTTTGTCATCCGACGCCGCACGAGTCCCTCGCGTAAAAAAGGGAGGCGTCTGCTCGCTTAGACTCTACGAATCTACGGGGAATGGAAGTGCCGAGCCTGCCGAAGGTGACGCTGGCAAGCTACGGGTAGTTTGCCCACACCGATTCAAACAGAATGGACTCATCTACGGCGTTGTTTCATCTGCGATAATCGGTACCGCTCAGCCTAAAGTCGTGACGGAAGTGAGATTCCTTCGGCGTGAGACAAATCCGAGCAACCTCGAGGACGACTCGTCGAATTCTAAAGAACCAAAATCTGAGGACGTGGGGAATATTGATGTTGTACTTGTTAATCCGACTTCACTAAATCTAGAATGGTGTGCTCTCGAACTCCAAGCAGTTTATTTTTCAGGCGAGAAGATGAATCTATTGTTTGCACACATAGAAAATTATCAAGGCGAAGGAATACCATTTCCGGATAGAGTTCGTCGGCCTGATTACCGAAGTAGCGGACCCAAGCGTTTGATGCCCCAACTTCAAATAAAGGTACCGACTCTTCGCCGCTGGGGTAAGAAAATGGCTGTGATTGTGGATGTACCGTGGTTTCGAACCAATATCGTAGGCGTTGAAACCGTTACGGACATTTCAAACAGTGATATTGCTTGGTTCTTGATAGATTTCGATGAAACGACGGATCCAGCAACTCTAGTTGTTACCGGTCCAGAACTACAAACTCTGGAACGAGCCGTTGAAGGTCTAACTGGTGGACGCCCCGTAACTTTGCCCGAGTTTGAAGCTAAGATCGTAGAAAAAATGCAGCGTACAGTTAAGTTTTAACCCATTCCAAATCTCGGCTGATTAACAGTTCGCGCATGACTGCGTGATGAGAATTCTTCATCGGAATCTCAGTAAATGCGAATCCATGCTTCTTTGCTAGTAAACGAATCTCATCGGCATTGTCGTAGGTCATCAAAAATGGCCCTTTCAACTTTGCTGCCTCTTCGAATAGGGTCTCATGATCCAGTACGGAATGTAGATAGAGTCGACGGCCGGCGACCGTGTATGAAGGATCAATAAACCAACCAGTGTTTTCATTTTCTGAGTTGTCACGAATGAATTTGATTCCATCACCAAAATGAAAACGAATCTTTTTATGTACTGAATGCAGGTCAAGAAAACGGTTCTTTAGGGTTTCTGGATACCACCGGCTCTTAATTCCTCTTCCATTTTCGCCGTTACGCATCAGACTTGCTCCTGGGGCCATAATTCCACCGCGAGCCACTCGATTTCGGACAATTGTGACAAAAGCTCTGCCGATTAAATCATCGGGGGCAATACTTTGCTCGAAGAGTAAACGTACGCTTTCCTCCGTAACGTTAAAGGTTGCGATTTTATCCGCCAATTCCGGTCCTTCACCGTCAACAATTGTCTGCCATACTGCGGCGACATTCGTATCCTTCTCAACTAAAGTTACACCATCAACCAGATCGTCAAACAAGGCAGACAGACTAACAATCGCCCCACCAGCAAACGGCTCAGCCAAATGATTGACTTGTTTTGCTTGAGTAGTAAGCCACTTGCGAATTAGCGGAACGAACCAGGTCTTGCCTCCAGGGTATCGGAAGGGGCTGCGATGTTTAACGGAAGCGACATTGACGACTTTTCTTGCCTCTGCTTGTAAGTCACCAATCGACGGTAGAAACCCTTGTTCCGCCGCGACATATTCGTTCGCAGTTGGCCTGTCGTTCAGTTCGCTCATGCTTTTTGTTTTCGTTTAGGCAAGTCCCAATTAGGGCTTTTACACTTCGGACAAACCCGTGGCGATTTAGCTTTGCTCCTAGGAAGCCATTCGTGACCGCAACGACAGCGACATCCGCGAAGAGAAACTTGTCCTATTGCCTCGTCCTTCTGCACATGTATAAGGACCAAGGATACAACATGATCCTGTCGAAATCAACTATTAGTATATACTAAAAATAACTACTATTGGTATATACAAATAGTAGTTATTTTTATCCGCACAAAATCCCAACATTTGAGGTTGGCTATTTGAAAGTCATATTGTTGACCACGTGAGGGTGTAAGCGGGCGGGACGTTCTTCAAAACGATCTTGCTTCGTTTGGATTTGCCGTAAAGATTTCTCATTCGTTCACGCAGTTTTAACGCGGGCGGCAGATAGTATCCGTGAGCGTATTGGAAAATGCGGAGGTTGCACCCATCGTCCATGAAAAGGTCGATCTGCTTATAGATCTGATCCGCTACGTGGCCAGGAAGGGAAACGAAAGGCAGACAGCAGACGAGATATTTAACTTTTCCGAGACCGGATTCTTGGTGGATCTTGTACGCATCGCACG
>CADEGD010000061.1:0-12331 GCA_902826795.1 uncultured Acidobacteriota bacterium
CGATAGAATGCCCGACAAGCTGAACGTCGGTCTGTTCGTATTGAAGATCTTCGCTCGATGCTATACGTACCTGGATTCGAACTATGTCAGCGATGGTAACCATCTCAGTTACCAGATTCTCTGCCTGTATCCGCGTGTTCATCTCCATCAAGTACAAACTTCCGTCTTCATCAAGAAGGAACTCGAAAGTTCCGGCGCTCCAATACCCTATCTCCTGGCAGGCTTTAACAGCGACCGCCCCCATCGCCTCGCGCTGTTCCGGCGTGATCACCGGCGAAGGAGCTTCCTCAAGTAGTTTTTGATGCCGACGCTGGATCGAACATTCGCGTTCGCCGAGATGGATTACATTCCCATGCTCGTCAGCTAGAACCTGGATCTCGATGTGTCGCGGCCGCTCGATGTAACGTTCAATGTAAACAGAGCCATTCTTGAACGCCGCGAGAGCTTCCGATTGGGCGAGCTCGAGATTCGTCTTTAGCTCCGACTCCTCGCGAACGATGCGCATTCCGCGTCCGCCACCGCCGGCCGCCGCCTTAATGATCACGGGAAACCCTATCTCTTTCGCGAGTGCGATCGCCTCTTCAGCAGACTCGATCGGATCAGGACTTCCGGGCAGGATAGGAACACCCGCCGCCTGCATAGTTCGCCGAGCCTCGACCTTGTCTCCCATCATCGCGATCACGTCCGCTTTAGGGCCGATGAACTTGATGTTGCAGTCATCGCATATCCGTGCAAAGGTTGCTGACTCCGCAAGGAACCCATATCCGGGGTGGATCGCATCGACGTTCGTAATTTCAGCTGCACTGATGATCGCGGGAATGTTCAGATAACTCTGAGCCGACGGAGCCGCACCGATGCAGACCGCTTCATCTGCAAACCGAACATGCAAGGCTTCTCTATCGGCTTCCGAGTGGACCGCCACCGTCTGAATGCCCATTTCCTTACAGGTCCAGATAATGCGGTTCGCGATCTCACCCCGATTGGCGATCAAAATTTTTCTGATCTCTCTAGTTGTCATTTGACACAATAATGGCCGCCAAAATACGCAGAAGGCACAAAAATGCGAATATGACTTTTGCGCCTTTTGTGCCTTTTTGCGGCTATTTTCTTATCCCAAAGAGCGGCTGTCCGTATTCGACCGGAGCTCCGTTTTCGACATATATCTTTACGATTTCGCCGCTTGTCTCAGCCTGGATCTCGTTCATCAGCTTCATTGCTTCGACGATACAAACGACTGTTTCGGGAGCGACTATGGAACCTTCAGAAACGTATGACGGCTTGTCAGGAGACGGCGACCGGTAGAAAGTGCCGACGATCGGCGATGTGATCTTATGCAATCCCGCCTCTTCATCAACTACCGGTGCCCCGTCGGGCGCCGCGGTAGCGGTCGAAACAGGAGCGGACGCCGCGGCTATCGGTTGAACCGGAGCAGCGGCGTATACCGGAGCACTGACCTGCTTGCTCAGGCGAACGCGGATGTTCTCGTTCTCGAACTCGAAATCAGTAAAGCCATGCTCATTGACCAGATCGGCCAATTCGCGGATCTCGTCCAGATTCAACGAAGCCGCGCCAGTCGATTTTCCTTTTCCAGTCGGTTTGTCTTTCGCTTCAGCAGAAGCTCCGGGATCACTCATCGTGAACGTCCTCCTGATCGGAAATACTAGCCTTTCGCCGCGAGTTCGCGCGGATTGTCTACAAGCTCGATGACCGCGAGCTCGGCGTTGTCGCCCGAGCGTCGCCCGAGGCGAATGATACGCGTGTAACCGCCGTTACGGCTTTGATATCGAGTTCCGAGTTCGTCAAACAAACGCTGAACCGCTTTAACACCGGCCGTGCGTTCGATCGGGTCCTTTGCCTCGCCTTTCTTTCCGCGAAATCGGCTTGAAGCCTCTTTAAATGTGCTGTTTCCCGCGTGGAAAAAGCGAGCGGCTTGACGACGCAGATGCACTTCATCAGCCCGTGCCGCGTCACCAGAAAGCGACTGTGCCTTGCGAGCGAGCGTTATCGCCTTCTCAACAAATGGACGAAGCTCCTTAGCTTTCGCGACCGTCGTCACGATGTACTCTTTGTCAGCGTTAATGAGCGAGGTCGCGAGGTTTCTGAGCATCGACATGCGATGCTCGGTCGTCCTGCCCAATTTACGATGTGCCTTTTGATGTCTCATGTCAGTACTGAAGTCTAGGTAAGTCTAGGAAGTCTGGGAAGCCTTAGAATCCCGAAGCGATCTGCTTTCGAGACTTCCTAGACTTTCAAGACTTCCTAGACTATTCCGACTAGTCTAAATCCCTACCGCCAGTTCCCGGGATCGGGTTGCCTTGCTCGTCAAAATCCATTCCGAAATCCAGACCCATTCCGTGAAGAAGGTCTTTGATCTCAGTGAGCGATTTCTTGCCGAAGTTCTTCGTGTGCAGCATGTCCTTCTCGCTGCGCTTGATAAGGTCTCGGATCGAGCGAATGTCTGCGTTCTTCAGGCAATTGTACGAGCGAACCGAAAGCTCGAGCTCGTCGACCGGCTTATCAAGCAGGTCGTTCCGCATCAGCGGCGGACGCGCAATATCTTCGTACTTGTATTCTTCTTCCTCTTCCTCAAAGTTGATAAAGATCGACATATGATCTTTAACGAGCTTTGCGGCAAGGCCGATCGAATCTTCCGGAGCAACGGAGCCATCCGTCCAAACTTCGATCACAAGCTTGTCGAATTCAGTGTTCGACCCCTGACGAGTCTTATCGACCGTATAATTAACTTTCTTGATCGGCGTGTGCACCGAATCGATCGGGATGTAGCCAACCGAAAGATCTTCGTCGTTGTTCAATTCGGCGGCAACGTATCCGCGACCGCGCTTAAGGCGCATCTCAACGTTGAATCCGGCTGATCCGCTGATCGTCGCAATATGGATCGTCGGATCGAGGATCTCGACATCGCCATCCGCCTGGATATCGGCGCTGGTAACCTCGCCCTTTCCTTTCTTCGCGATCGTGAGCGTCTTCGGCCCGCCGCCGTTGAGCTTGAACGGCACTTGCTTCAGGTTCAGAATAACGTCGGTCGCATCTTCGACAACGCCATTGATCGGCGAGAATTCGTGTTCAACTCCTTCGATCTTGACCGCCGTGACAGCAGCACCTTCGATCGACGAGAGCAATGCTCTGCGGATCGAATTGCCGATCGTCGTACCGAAACCACGTTCGAACGGCTGTGCATAGAACTTTCCGTAACGATCCGTAAGGGATTCGGACTCTACGTTGAGCCGGCCCGGCATTTGGAAGTTTGTCCAATTATTGCTCGTAGTCATAGTTTGTTCTTTTAAAATGGGTCATGGGCTGGCTTTGTCCCCGGATCGAGCAAGCAAGAACAAACTCTCTTAACCCGGATACTTCAGCCAACCCTCAGTTACTATTTGCTATAAAGCTCAACGATAAGCTGTTCGTTGATATTTCCGTCAATATCCTGACGCGTTGGAAGCGCGGCAATCGAGACTGCAAGGTCGCTCCCCTGCGGCGATATCCACGCCGGACGTCCTCGGCCCGCGGACGTCGACCATGCGCCGTCGATATGTACATTCTTCGTGCTCTTTTCTTTAACGGTCACCACGTCGCCGACCTTCACTTGGAACGAAGGAATATCGACCTTTCGCTCATTTACGAAGATGTGGCCGTGGTTGACGATCTGACGAGCCTGCCGACGCGAGGTCGCAAATCCTGAGCGATAGACGACATTGTCTAAACGACGCTCGAGGATGAAAAGCAGATTCTCGCCCGTGACGCCTTTTTGACGAAGGGCCTTCTCAAAATAATTGCGAAATTGCTTTTCGAGGATGAAGTAAATGCGCTTTACTTTCTGCTTCTCTCGAAGTTGCTGGCCATAGCCGGCGAGCATTTTGCGACGAGCAGCACCATGCTGTCCCGGAGGATTGGTACCGCGTTTTTCGATCGCACATGAGGGTTTGAAACAACGATCGCCCTTCAAAAATAACTTTCCACCTTCACGGCGGCACAAACGGCACACCGCATCTCTATATCTAGCCATAGTATTCTGCCTCCGCTCAATTAGCGGAAAAGTTTACAGGTCAGCGACCCTTCTTCCTTTCGATAAGGTAAACCAAAGATCAAACTCGACGACGCTTCGGCGGCCTGCATCCGTTGTGCGGAATCGGCGTCGTATCCAGTATGGAGTTCACACGAATTCCAGCTTGAGCGACAGCACGGATGGCCGATTCTCGACCGCCGCCCGGCCCCTTAACACGAACGTCAACTTCACGCATCCCTGCCTCAGCGGCCTTGCGAGCAGCTTCGCCAGCAGCCTGCTGAGCGGCGAACGGCGTTCCCTTACGCGATCCGCGAAAGCCGCGAGCGCCCGATGACGACTGTGCGACCAAATTTCCCTGCGTATCGGTGATCGAGATAAGCGTATTGTTGAAAGAAGCCGAGATGTGAACTATCCCGTACGGAATATTCTTCCGCTCTTTCTTCTTAAATGTTTTTTTCTTCGTTGCTGCTGCTTTAGCCATTTTCTTTGTCTTTCACGTTTTTAGGTTTCAGGTTTCACGTTAACCAGGATTCGAACCTGAGACTTGAAACTAGAAACCGAAAACTACTTCTTGCCCGGAGCCTTCTTCTTCGCAACCGCGGCTTTTCGCGGTCCTTTGCGGGTACGTGCATTCGTCGATGTACGCTGGCCGCGAACCGGAAGACTGCGGCGATGACGCAGGCCGCGGTAGCAGCCTATGTCCATCAGACGCTTGATGTCCATCTGGACGCGCTTACGAAGGTCGCCCTCGATGTCACCCTGCTGGTCAAGAACCGCGCGGATCTTGTTAAGCTCGTCCTCGCTCAGGTCACGGATCTTCGAACCGCCGTCGACGCCCGCCTTACCCAGCACATCGATAGCGCGGGCTCTGCCGACGCCGTAGATATACGTCAAACCAATCTCTGCCCTCTTATTGGGCGGCAAATCTACACCTGCTACACGAGCCATAATTCTCCTAAACTATCCCTGCCTCTGCTTATGCTTCGGGTTCTCACAAATAACCCGTACGATCCCCTTTCGATGGATGACCTTGCACTTATCGCAAATCTTTTTTACTGATGGTCGTACTTTCATGGCACTTCTTCCCGATCCGCTTGTTTATGCCTATTAAGGCGTTGCACGAAGCCTCGTCGGCCTCCGTCGCCTCTTCTTTAGACATCAATCTAAAGGACCAACCGCGGACTAGTTGGACAAACTTCTAATGTTAGACAAAAAGCCGTTACTTTACAAGTTCACGCGGCATTTTTTGCTGCGCGGGCTTTTTCCATCTCAGATTTCTGGCTTTTGGTCAGCGTCAGGATCTCAGGTCCGTCAATTGTAACTGCGACCGTATGCTCAAAGTGAGCCGACGGTTTGTTGTCGGCAGTGACGACCGTCCATCCGTCATCGAGCGTTTTAGTCTCGTGGGTACCCACGTTCAGCATCGGCTCGATCGCAAAACAATATCCCGCACGAATCTTTTCTTTAGTCCCCGCACGGCCGTAGTTGGCGATCTGCGGAGCTTCATGCATCGAACGTCCGATTCCATGCCCCGTGTAATCGCGGACTATCCCGTAGCCGTGTTTCTCGCCGTGAGCCTGGATCGCGGCGCTGATGTCGCCAACCCGCTTGTTCGGCCAACACTGCTCGATCCCAAGCATCAGGCATTCTTCGGTTACGCGAAGCAACTGTTTGAGATCGTCGCCGATATCTCCGACACCGATGGTGATCGCCGTATCTCCGACAAATCCGTTCAGCGTACACGCCATGTCTAGCGAAACGATATCGCCTTCCACGAGCGGCACATCCGTTGAAAATCCGTGAACTACCTCGGTGTTCGGCGATGCGCAGATCGCAAACGGAAACGGCGACATCCCACGCGGTTTATAACCGATGAATGTCGGAATCGCGCCCGCATCACGCATCATCTTTTCGGCCGAAGCATTCAACTCAAGTGTCGAAATGCCCGGAGCAACCATCGCACGCAGAGTTTCGCGAACCTCGGCGATAAGCTCGCCGACGGCACGCATCTTTTCCATGTCTTTTTGCGATTTTGCGATGATCATTCTCTTGCCGAACAGTATCCGCGTGACTGTGCTTAATGCTCCGCCAATTGTCGAGTTACTCAGTATCACTCCAGTGAGCAATTAATAATAACGCCGAAATCCTCACCTAAATAAGTTTATCGAGGGCCGCGTAAATTTCCTCGAGTTCGCCACGGCCGTCGATTTTATTGAGCCGCCCTGACTTTTCGTAATACTCAATTAGCGGTGCCGTTTGCTCATCGTAGGTGGCAAGCCGCGTCGATACGCTCTCCTCATTGTCATCCGCACGATGGACGAGTTCCGCGTCCGGATGCAGATCGCAGCGGCCTTCGACCTTCGGCGGTTTCGAATAAACATTGTAGATCTCGCCGCACGAGGGACATGACCGTCGGCCAGTGAGTCTCCGCATCAACTCTTCTCGAGGAACGTCGACCTCGATCGCCTGAATAACCTTCGTCTGCTCGGCCGCGAGAGCCTCCAGCTGTTCGGCTTGAACTGCCGTTCTCGGATATCCGTCGAGAATATAGCCGTTCTTGCAGTCATCCCGCGAAGTGCGGTCTTGAACGATCTTGAACGTGATATCATCCGAGATCAGTTTGCCCGACGCCATGATCTCCTGCACCTCTCGTGCTAGCGGAGTGTCGAGCGTTTTCATCTCACGAAACATGTCACCGGTCGAGATCTGCGGAATTCCGCGACGCTCCTGAAGAAGCCTCGCCTGAGTTCCCTTTCCCGCTCCGGGTGCTCCGATAAGTACGATGATCTTGTTCATCAAAACTTTTAACCACAGAGATCACGGAGTTCACAGAGAGAATGAAAAATTACTCTGTGTGCTCAGTGCACTCTGTGGTGAAAAAATCCTAATTCCGTCGGCCGCGAAGCCTCGAACCGGCTCCCAGAAATCCTTCATAGTTTCGCATTACGAGCTGAGCCTCGATCTGCGAAACCGTATCCATCGCGACGCCGACGAGAATGAGAAGCGAGGTGCCGCCGAAGAAAAACTGATAGCCCATACCGGTCGGGATCCAGCTCAAGCCCGGAGTTGCCGTAAGGAACGCGTCGAGACGATCACCGATAAACGGCAGTCTTGCTACCTTAAATCCGCTCAGCAACACCTGCGGAATGAACGCAACTAGGGCAAGATAGATCGCACCGACGGTGGTCAGTCGCGTCAGGATACCGTTCAGATATTCAGCGGTCGGTGCGCCGGGACGAATACCCGCGACGAATCCGCCGTGTTTACGAAGATTATCCGCGACTTCGTCCGTGTTGAACACGATCGTTATGTAAAAGAACGTGAAGATGACGATCAACGAGATGAATACCAGCTCGTAGTAAGGATCGCCTCCGTGAAAGGCCTGGAAGAACGCGTAGATCTTTGACCAAGCCGATGTAGTATCGCCCTGTGCGGGCGGAAAAGCTGCAAACAACGTTTGCGGCATCGCCAGCACCGACGACGCAAAGATCACGGGGATAACACCGCCCATGTTGATCTTCAACGGAAGGCTCGTTTCCTGACCACGGAAAGTCTGATTCCCGACTCGGCGACTCGCATAAGTGATCGCTATCTTGCGACGCGCCGATTCGACATAGACGACTAGCGCGATCAGAGCTACGATGACGGCTCCAAGAAAGATAACCCCAAGCGTCTGCATCGGGTCACCACCGCTAATACGTTCCTGGATCTGAAGAAGCGCCCTCGGGAGGCCAATGACGATCCCTGCAAAAATGAGGAGCGAGATTCCGTTTCCAACTCCGCGCTCGGTAATCTGCTCGCCAAGCCACATTACGAAGATCGTACCGGTCGTCAACGTAACAACAACCAGGATCGTTGCGGGCCAGGTATCTGGAATGATCGAGTTACGGCTGAGCCACGTCGCGACAAAGAAAGTCTGAACAGAGCACAATACGACCGTCAGATAGCGCGTCCATTGGTTAAGCTTCTGGCGTCCAACCTCGCCCTCTTCCTGTATCTTCTTGACCGCCGGCGAAAGGACGGGCAGGAGCTGCATGATGATCGACGCAGTGATGTAAGGAGTTACGCCGAGTGCGAAAACCGAGATCGTACGGAAGTTTCCTCCCGAAAAAAGATCGAGAACGCCAAGCAGCGTTCCGGCAACTTCGTTCCAGACGCGCTCAAGCTGATCCTTGTTGATTCCCGGAGCCGAGACATGAGCACCGAACCGGTAAATGGCAAGCATTCCAAGCGTGAACAAGATCCTCGTCCGAAGCTCGGGAATCTTGAACATGTTTTGGACTGCGCTTAAAAACTTCTCCATATAGATGTAAGAGTTACGCTTTCAGGCGTTTCTCTGCAAGTTCTGCGGTAAGAAAAACGAACGGCTTAAAACCGTTACTCTTACGCCGCAGCTTCGGCAGCCTTAACTATCTCGGTTGCGGTTCCGCCAGCCTTCTCGATCTTGTCTTTCGCCGTCTTCGTGAATCGATGAGCCGAGATCTTCAAACCCTTCGAAACATCGCCGTTCCCGAGGATCACTAGGTCGTGCTTAGCCTTCTTGATCAGTCCGCGTTCATGCAGGATGTCGGGGGTCACTTCGTCGCCGGCGTTGAAGTTTGCTTCGATCTTAGCGAGGCTGATCTCTATCCACTGTTTCTTGAAAATGTTAGTGAATCCGCGCTTCGGAAGACGACGCTGCAGCGGCATCTGGCCGCCCTCGAAACCTGACTTGCTCGAGTAGCCCGATCGCGATTTCTGTCCCTTGTGGCCGCGTCCCGAGGTTTTGCCCAAGCCCGATCCCGGACCGCGCCCGACGCGCTTCTTTTTATGGGTCGAACCAGGAGCCGGTTTCAAATTATTGAGTGATAATGCCATTATCTTTTCCTCTTTTTAGGAAGTTTTACCACAGAGGACACCGAGTTCACAGAGTTAGAAAAATAAGATCTCCGCGCTCTCCGTGTCCTCTGTGGTTCAAACAAATATCTATTCAACGATCCGCAGAAGGTGCGGAACCTTTGCGACGATGCCTCTCATCGACGGAGTGTCCGGCCGCGTGACCTTCTGATTGAGCTTGGTGATGCCGAGGCTCGAAACGATCAGCTTCTGATTCTTCGCATAACCGATCGAGCTGCGATAGTACTGGATCGTTATCGTGCTGCCTGCTTTCTCTTCTTTCTTTGCCATAACTTCGGTTTCAAATTTCAAATTTCGAATTTCAAGTTCTGACCAAAGAACCTGGAACCCGAAACTTAAAACCCTAAACTAATTCCTCAACCTGCTTACCGCGAAGCCGTGCAACCTCAAGCGGATCCTTCATACGCGTCAGGCCATTGAATGTGGCGCGAACAACGTTGTGGTTATTACTCGAACCGAGGATCTTCGTGCGAACGTTGTGTACGCCAAGCGCCTGAAGCACAAGGCGAACGGCTCCGCCGGCGATAACGCCCGTTCCCTCGGCAGCCGGCTTGAGCAGTACGCGTCCAGCACCATATTCGCCAATAAGCTCGTGAGGAAGCGTGCCCTCGATAAGCGGAACTTTGATCAGGCTATTCTTCGCTGCTTCGACCGCTTTTTTGATCGCGTTCGGAACTTCCTTTGCTTTGCCCGTGCCGAATCCCACATGTCCCGCTTCATCGCCGACCACGACGAGAGCCGCAAACGACATGTTCTTACCGCCCTTAACGACTTTGGTCACGCGGTTAATAGAGATCAGCTGATCTTTGAGGATAAGTCCGTTCGGAGAAATTCTCTGTTTAGCTTTCATTACTGTTATCTTCCGTCGCCGCTCCGTTCGAAGCTGCCTCGTTCTTGTTCAAACCCGCCTCACGCGAAGCATCGATCAATGCCTTGACGCGTCCGTGGTAAACGTAGCCCCCACGATCAAACACGACGCTTGAGATGCCCGCCGCGATCGCACGCTCGGCGATAGCCTTGCCGATTCGCTGCGCGGCCTCGATATTGCCGCCGGTCGAGCCTGCAAGAGCTTTCTCGGTCGTCGACGCGGTGGCAAGGGTCTGGCCCTGCTGGTCGTCGATCACCTGCGCGTAAATGTGATTCAGGCTGCGGTAGACCGCGAGCCGCGGGCGTGCCGTGGTTCCGCTGACTTTCTTGCGGATCCGGCCGTGCACCGCTCGGCGAATATTTGCTTTAGTATTCTGTGCCATATTTCTGGAACGCGGACATTCCTGTCCGCCCCTCTCATGAATGCGGACAAGAATGTCCGCGTTCCGCTACTTACCGGTCTTGCCAGGCTTCAACTTATAGAGCTTATCGGCATATCGGATGCCCTTGCCTTTGTACGCATCCGGCTTGCGGAGGCGATTCAGTTCCGCCGCGACCTGGCCAAGCTTCTGCTTATCGATACCGCTCAGTGTGATGGTCAACTGATATTGGTTGATCGAGGTTTTCGTGTTAACACGCTCAGCCTTCGCTTCGATACCATCAGGAAGTGCGTACTCGATCGGGTGCGAATAGCCGAGGGCGAAAACGATCTTCTTGCCCTGAACATCGGCCTTATAACCGACGCCGACAACGTCCATCTTCTTCTCGAAACCTTCGGTCACACCGACGACCGCATTGTTCGCCAGCGCCCGGGCAAGCCCGTGAAACGCCGCCTGATCATTGCCGGCACGCTCCGCCACCAGGCTTCCGTCTTCCTGCTTGAACGTGACGCCAGCCGGGATTGGAGTGCTTAGCGTACCTTTCGGCCCTTTAACTTCAAGCTGTGAATTCCCGATCGAAACAGTGACACCCGAAGGGATCGTGATCGGCTTTTTTCCTACTCGTGACATAACTTTATCGGATTGGCTGACGGTCTTTTGCAGACGCCCTTCATCCTTAATTTTCCTAGTAAACTTGCGCCAAAATCTCTCCGCCGATGTTCTCTTTGCGAGCTTTCTTGCCGCTCATCAAACCTTGAGAGGTCGAGACGATATTGATTCCGTATCCGCCAAGAACCTTCGGGATTTCACCGGCACCTACATAAACGCGGCGGCCTGGACTCGATACACGCGAAAGGTGCGTGATCGACGAAGTTCCCTTCGCGTCATAGCGAAGAAAGATGCGGATCGCATACTTGATGCCTTCGCCCTTGGTGGTGAAGTTGTTGATGTAGCCCTCTTCTTTAAGAATGCGGGCGACCTCCATCTTCAACTTCGAACCGGGGATGTCAACACGCGGATGATTCGCGGCGATCGCGTTGCGAATTCGAGTCAGCATGTCGGCTATTGGATCTGTCATTACAATTTACTCCGTATTAGGTATTGCGGTGGTTCGGCCAATTCCGCCTTCCGCATTCGAAAAATTCTTTACCAGCTCGACTTAACAACTCCGGGGATCTGCCCCTCGAGAGCGAGCTTACGCAACGCAACGCGCGAGATGCCAAACTTGCGAACGAATCCGCGCGGTCGGCCCGACTGCGAGCAGCGGTTGCGAACCCTGATCGGGCTTGCGTCACGCGGCATTTTCTGCAGAAGAATCACCGCCGCATCGACCTCTTCGGTCGTCGATTTCGGGTTGTTGATCACCTTCTTCGCAGCCGCACGGCGCTCGGTCCAATTTGCGACAAGACGCTTGCGATCGTTGTTTTTTACTACTTTGCTGATCTTTGCCATATCTATTTATCAAATCTCAAATTTCAAATCTGAAATTCAAAACCTATTGCCTGAACGGCATCCCCAACGCTTTCAGCAGCGATCGTGCCTGTTCGTCGTTCTTTGCGGTCGTTACGATCGAGATGTTCATACCTCGCGTTTTGTCGACCTTATTAAAATCGATCTCCGGGAAAATGAGCTGCTCGCGAACACCCAGCGTATAGTTGCCGCGGCCGTCGAACGCCTTGCCCGAGATCCCGCGGAAGTCGCGCACACGCGGGAGGGCTACCGAGATCAGACGATCGAGAAACTCGTACATGCGGTCGCCGCGAAGCGTGACCATCGCACCGATGTTCATTCCCTCACGCAGCTTGAACGCCGCGATCGATTTCTTTGCCTTCGTGATTACGGGCTTCTGTCCCGTGATCGCACGAAGTTCCTCAACCGCAACATCCAGGATCTTCGCGTTTGAGCTCGCTTCGCCCAGGCCCATGTTCACGATCACTTTCGAGATCTTCGGCACCGCCGACGGGTTTTTGATCTCGAATTCCTTCGCCAGCGTACCGGCGATCTCGTTCTTATACTTGTCTTTAAGTCTTGCCATTGTTTGATTCCTCGTCTGGGTCTCGAATTCGGCTTCAGGTTCGAGGTTACGGGTTACAAGTTATACAGATATCCAACTTGAAACATGTAACGTGAAACTTGGAACTCACTCTCCGTTTCCAAACTCAAA
>CADEGD010000061.1:12431-19667 GCA_902826795.1 uncultured Acidobacteriota bacterium
AACTTGAAACATGTAACGTGAAACTTGGAACTCACTCTCCGTTTCCAAACTCAAACTAATTATTCTTCAGCTTTCTCTTCCTTCTTCGGCTCTTTCTTGCCGAAAACTTCCGGCTCGGCGATTACCTTTCCGCTCTTGGCGACTCGTACCTTCTTGCCATCGCGGAGCTCGACCTTCACTCGCGTCGGCTTACCGGAATCCGGATCGACGATCGCGACGTTCGAGATGCTCACCCAGCCTTCGCGCTCGATGATGCCGCCTTCGCGGTTGAGCTGCGGAACCGGCTTCTGGTGGCGCTTGACGATCGCCGCGCCTTCAACCCGGACCTTGCCGTTGCGCGCGTCCACTTCCATCACGCGGCCGCGGTACGGCTGACGCTTCCCTGCGCTGTCGTAACGGTTATACTCCTTGCCCGCGATGAACACGACCTGGTCGCCGCGCTTGATCTTGCTCTTTACTGTACCTGTCTTAACCGATTTCATCTTTTAGATAACCTCCGGAGCGAGGCTGACGATCTTCATGAAATTCTTCTCGCGAAGCTCACGTGCGACCGGACCGAAAACACGAGTACCGATCGGCGTTCCGTCGTCTTTGATCAGCACTGCCGCGTTCTCGTCAAAGCGGATATATGATCCGTCCTTGCGGCGAACCTCCTTTCGCGTACGAACGATGACGGCGTTGTAAACCTTGCCCTTTTTCGCCGTTCCGTCCGGAGCGGCTTCTTTCACAGTTACTTTGATCTTGTCGCCGAGCCGAGCGATCTTCGATGTCGATCCGCCGATCGGCATGATCATCACCACACGCTTGGCCCCTGAGTTATCAGCGACCGCCAAAGATGTCTGCATCTGAATCATATAAACCTCGTTTCAGGTTTCACGTTTCACATTTCAAGTTTCAGCAAAGAATCTGAAACCTGAAACTTGTAACTTGAAACTACAATTCCGCCTTCTGAATGATCTCCACCACGCGCCAACGCTTGCGAGCTGATAACGGCCGCGTCTCTACGATACGCACCTTGTCGCCGATCTTGGCTCCGGTCTCATCGTGAGCCATGAACTTCTTGCGCTTGCGAACGTACTTGCGATAGATCGGATGCTTGACGAGACGATCAACGTTGACCACGACGGTCTTCGTCATCTTGTCTGACGAAACCACGCCGATACGCTCGGCACGCTTGCCCTTCTTGGCTGTCTGCTTTTCCTCTACGTTAAGGGCATCGGCCACGGCAGCGGCACCCGCGGCAACCGTTTCAACTACCGTATCAACAGCCGACGAAACCGCGTTCGCCACGGTGTCTATAACCGACGTCTCTTCCGTATTTTCCGCCTGTGCGTCAACCGCTTCAGTCTCTTCTGCTTTCTTCTTAGGCATTTATTTCACGTACCGCTTACTTGGCGGCCTTATCCTTTTCACCAAGCACGGTGTAAACCCTTGCGAGCGTTTTCTTTTCGCGGACGATATCGGCGGTAACCTCGCCAACACCTAGTGCCTTGCGAAACTTCAAACGAAACAGAGACTCCTTAAGAGCGTCCGCTTGATCTGTGAGTTCCTGCGAATTCATCTCGCGAAGCTGTTCCAACTGTTCTTTGACCTTCATTGCTTAAACTACGCCTCCTTCGAGGTCGGTCCGCGTCACAAACTTCGTCTTGATCGGAAGCTTCTGGGCCGCAAGATTCATAGCCTCACGCGCCAGCTCGACGTCGACTCCCTGGATCTCGTAAAGCACGCGTCCCGGTTTGACGACCGCGACCCAGTGATCCGGCGCTCCTTTACCCGAACCCATACGCGTTTCAGCCGGCTTTTTGGTGATCGGCTTGTCAGGGAACATTCTGATCCAGATCTTTCCTCCACGCTTTACGTGACGCGTCATTGCGATACGAGCCGCTTCGATCTGGCGGTCAGTGATCCACCCCGCTTCCAATGCTTTAAGTCCAAACTCGCCAAAGTCGAGGTTCTCGCCGCGCGTAGCCTTGCCGCGCATGCGTCCCTTCATCACTCTCCGGCGTTTGACCTTTTTCGGCATCAACATAATTCAAATCCTCTTTCTACCTGCCAACGGCTGTCTGCTTTCTGCCTACCGTCCCCGGTCGTCTCTACGCGGCCGACGATCTCCGCGGCCAGCACCACGCTGAACCTTAACTTCATTCATCGGATCGGTCGTCGTTCCGCGAGCCATCGAAGCCTTCGGATCGAGGATCTCACCGCGGTAGATCCAAACTTTCACACCGATGATGCCGAACGTTGTCAGAGCTTCGGCAAATCCATAATCCACGTCCGAACGCAGAGTGTGAAGCGGAAGGCGTCCTTCGAGCGACCACTCCGTACGCGCGATCTCGGCTCCGTTCAAACGGCCAGAGATCATCACCTTGATTCCCTGCGCACCGAAGCGGATGGATTCTTCCATCGTCTTTTTCATCGCACGGCGAAAAGCGATACGCTTCTCAAGCTGCTGGGTGATCTTCTCCGCCTGAAGCTGAGCGTTCAACTCCGGATGGCGTACTTCCTGGATCGACACGAGCACTTCGCGGCCGGTCTTGCGCGAAAGGTCTTCGCGAAGCTTCTCGATCTCGGCGCCTTTACGGCCGATGATGATACCGGGACGCGAGGTGTAGATGATTATCTTCATCCTCGTCGCCGCACGCTCGATATCGATGTGCGAGACACCGCCGCCCGCGAATTTCTTCTTCAGCGTACGCTTCAGCTCGAGATCTTCAGCGAGGAACTTGGCATAGTCGGACTTGGTGTACCAGTGCGAGTGCCAGTCTTTGTTGTATCCGACCCTAAAGCCGTATGGATGTACTTTCTGTCCCATATCTTTCGGAACGCGGACGCCCTCGTCCGCATTTAGCTACTGCTTCTCCAGCTCTTCGTTGATATCCTGCTGTTTATCATCAGCCGTCTGCGTCGCGTTGCTCTCCGCTTCAGCCGCGGTCGACGCATTCTTCGCGTCTGCAACTTCAGCAGCATTCTCGGCGGCGACAGTCTCGACCAATTCCTCGACCGGAGCGTCAACCACCGGCGTCTCGACCTCTTCAGCCTTTGCCTTCTTCGGTGCAGCCTTCTTTGCGGGAGCCTTCTTCTTTGGAGCTTCGGTTGCCTTCTTCGCCTTGGCCGCTTCAGCCTTCAACTCTTTCTCGGTCTTCGGCTTGTCATCACTCGTAACCGCGATCGTGATATGGCAATAATGACGCGTCTCGCGATACGCACGTCCCTGTGGAGCAGGACGCATGCGGCGCCGGTTCTTGTGAGCGCCCATATCGACAAAGCAGGTCTTGACCCAGAGATCGTCTGGATCGACAGCGATGTTCTGCTGCTCAGCGAGATACGTCGCATTGGCGATCGCCGAACGCAGCGTCTTCTCGATCGGGCCGGCGGCTCGTTTATCGGTAAACTTCAGGATCGCCAGAGCACGCGAAACATTTTCACCTCGGATCAGATCGATCACGAGCCGCGTTTTCCTCGGGCTTCCTTTCAAATGTCTTGTCTTAGCTATCGCTTCCATTTTCTTTTGTTTCAGGTCTCAGGTTTCACGTTTCAAATTGCCGATCGGATCATCTAATCTGATCTGAAACCTGAAACTTGTAACTCGGAACTTACTTCCTCTTAGCCATCTTCTCGGCCTTCGTTCCCGGGTGTCCTTTATAGGTGCGGGTCGGCGAGAATTCACCAAGCTTGTGGCCGACCATATTCTCCGTAACAAAAACGGGAATGTGACGCTTGCCATTGTGCACGCCAAAGGTCAGTCCGACCATGTCGGGCGTGATCGTCGAGCGACGCGACCAGGTCTTCACTGCCGGCGGCTTGTTACCGGTCGCCAGGATCTTCGCGAGTGCCTTTTGAATGCTCAGGTCGATGAAAGGACCCTTTTTTAATGAACGCGGCATATCTGTCTATTTATTTCCTTCTACGATCCTTAACGATCATGTTGCTCGTACGCTTATTGCGTCGCGTCTTGTATCCGCGTGTCGGCTGTCCCCAAGGAGTCACTGGGTGACGTCCGCCTGAGGTCTTACCTTCACCTCCGCCGTGCGGGTGATCGACCGGGTTCATCGCGACTCCGCGGACCTTCGGACGCTTGCCCTTCCAGCGGTTTCGGCCAGCTTTTCCGAGCGATTCGTTCTCGTGCTCGGTATTGCCCACCTGCCCGACAGTCGCCATGCAAACTACCGGTACGCGGCGAACTTCACCCGACGGCATACGAAGCTGAGCGTAATCGCCCTCCTTCGCTATGATCTGTGCAAAACCGCCGGCCGAGCGAACCATCTGTCCGCCTTTTCCAGGACGAAGTTCGATGTTGTGAACTTCCGTACCAAGCGGAATGTTCTTGATCGGCAGAGCGTTGCCCGGCAGGATATCCGCCTCGGCACCACTTAGTACCTGCGTCCCAACCTTCAACCCGACCGGAGCGATGATGTATCGCTTCTCGCCGTCGAGATAATTGATAAGCGCAATATGCGACGAGCGGTTCGGATCGTATTCAATCTGAGCAACCTTTCCGGGAATCCCGGTCTTGTCACGCTTGAAGTCGACGATGCGGTAGTGACGCTTATGGCCTCCGCCGCGGCGTCGGACCGTGATCCGGCCGTCGTTGTTGCGGCCCGAAATTCTTTTCTTCGGCTCGAGCAACGATTTCTCGGGTGTTGCTCCCGGCGTCAGGTCGTCGCGCGTCAGATAAGTCTGATAGCGGCGTGCCGGTGAAGTCGGTTTTAATCTCTTGATTCCCATATATCAGTTTGGGTCTGGAGTCCTTAGTCTCGAGTCTGATTTCTTGCTCCAGACTCCAGACTGGTCACTCCCGACTGCTAAATTGCTTCCGCGTAATCCACCATCGGCTCGCCCTTGCGAAGCGTAACGTACGCTTTCTTCCAGCTCGGACGGCGTCCTTCCTGACGGCCACGGCGCTTCATCTTGCCTTCGTAGTTGACCGTGCGGACCGACGAAACCTTAACGTTGAAGATCTCTTCGACAGCACCCTTGATCTCGATCTTGGTCGCCTTCGTGTCAACGCGGAACGTCAGCACCTGGCCTGCCTTGCGGTCGCTGTTTTCCTCGGAAGAATCTTCCTTCAAGATCACGCTTTTTTCGGTGACGACCGGCGATTTCAATACGTCCCAAGTACCCAACTTACTCATTTTCGGTCACCTCCGCTTCGGTAGGAGTGACGCCTTCAGGCGTTCCCTCTTCAACCTTTTCGGCCTTCGGTTTTGCCGCACGCTTTGCCTTCGGCTTTTCCTCAGCACCGACTCCTTCAGGCGTTTCTTCCTTCGCCTTTGTCGTCTTCTTGGCTTTAGGCTTCTCTTCAACTACCGCCTCATCCGAAGTTCCCGGATCGAGGATCTTGTTGAGTTCTTCGACGGCAGCTTTCGAAAGGAAAAGCTTTTCGTGGTAGAGGATGTCGTATATATTCAGGCCGAAGCTGTTCGTGACTTTCGTTCGCTTGACGTTGCGTGCCGAGAGAACGAGATTCGCATTATCAAGCGAATCAACCACGAGGTTCTTTGCCGTCGCGCCGATGCCCGCAAGCGTCGAAACAAAATCTTTCGTTTTAACCGCTGCGATCGAAAACTCGTCGATGATAATCAGATTCCCTTCGCGAAGTCTTTCCGATAAGGCCGATCGCAAAGCACCGCGACGCATCTTCTTCGGCATGTCGTACGACCAGTCACGCGGCTGAGGCCCGTGGACGTTACCGCCGCCTTTCCAGAGCGGCGATCGAAGCGATGCGATACGCGCACGGCCCGTTCCCTTCTGCTTCCACAGCTTGCGTCCCGAACCCGAAACATTTCCGCGGGTTTTGGTCGCCGATGTTCCCTGGCGAGCATTCGCCTGAAAGTTCATCAGTGCCGAGTGGATCAGCGCTTCGTTAAGCTCGGCACCGAAAACGGCATCCGACAGCGTAACTTCGCCGACTTCCTTATTCTTCAAATTGCGAACCTTTACGGTAGGCATAATCTTCTCCGTTTCAAATTCCAAATTTCAGACTTCAGATTCTTCGCCTTAAAACTTGGAACCTGAAATATAAAACCTGAAACTCACTAACTTTTCTTTACAATAACTACGCTGCCATTCGCTCCCGGAACAGCTCCGCGGATCATGATCAGGTTGTTCTCAGCATCGACCTTAGCGACGGTCAATCCTTTGACGGTCACACGCTCGTCACCCATATGGCCGCTCGAACGCGTCCCTTTGATAACTCGCGACGGATAAGCCGATTGGCCGATCGAACCCGGTGCACGCACGTTCATCGAACCATGCGACTCAGGCCCGCGAGCAAAGTTATGACGCTTGATAGTTCCAGCGAAACCTTTACCTTTTGAGCGTCCAACGATCTCGATCTTATCTCCGTCGACGAATATGTCGGCCTTCACCTGATCGCCCACACTCGCCTCGGGCTCGCCCGTCAGGCGGATCTCTTTGAGTACGCGGGTCGGCGGAACGCCGGCTCCGGTCTTTTCAAAGTGGCCCTGCAGCGGCTTCGAAACATTCTTGAGACGTACTGGCTTGTCTTCGACAAGGCCGAGCTGAACGGCGTTATAGCCATCCGCTCCCGTTGCGCTCTTGGTCTGGACGACGACGCACGGCCCTGCTTTGATGACGGTGACCGGTGTTACCGTCCCGTCTTCAGCAAAGATCTGCGTCATTCCGACTTTTCTACCAATGATTCCGCTAATCATATTCACTCCAGTCTGGAGTCTTTAGTCTGAAGTCGGGAGCCGAGCAATCCTGCTCAAGACTCCACACTCCAGACTGACGACTAATTTTTTCCAAAAGCCTTGATCTCTACGTCGACACCGGCCGGCAGATCCAATCTCATCAACGCATCGACCGTTTCGGCCGTCGGATCGAGAATGTCCATCAAACGCTTGTGCGTTCTAATCTCGAACTGCTCACGCGACTTCTTGTCGACGTGGGGCGAGCGAAGCACCGTCCATTTGTTCTTGACCGTCGGTAGCGGGATCGGCCCTGCGATCCTTGCTCCCGTGCGTTTCGCCGTATCGACGATCTCCTGCGTGGACTGATCCAACACTCGGTGGTCGTAGGCTTTAAGCTTGATGCGAATCTTTTCGTTCAACATATCTCTCGTTTAGAGTTCACGCTTTAGCGTGTCTTATCTGTCTGCACGCTAAAGCGTGTACTCTGAACTCTCTTACTCAACGATCTCGGACACGGTACCGGCACCTACTGTGCGGCCGCCTTCGCGGATGGCGAAGCGGAGTCCTTTCTCCATTGCGATCG
>CADEGD010000062.1 GCA_902826795.1 uncultured Acidobacteriota bacterium
GACCACGCAGAAGAATTCGCAGTTTCGAAATCGGCTTCGCGTGTTTGCCGAGGGCGTTCCATCGGACGAGACACAGCAGCAGGCGGGAACACGTCGCAGCGTAGGTGGAGAAAACGATTCACCGTCGCGGCAGGCCGGCCGCTATGTAAAGGAGCAGGCTTCGCGATACCTAAAGAACTTCTCGCCGTGGGTCATCTACAGACGCGATCGGTACGGCCGCGGAGGCGACCACATCCCATTTCTCGAACGCGGATTTGCCGCACTGCGATTTACCGAGCCCGACGAGGACTACACCCACCAGCACCAGAATGTTCGTACGGAAAACGGCGTCTTCTACGGCGATACGCCTGAGTTCGTTGATTTCGAATACGTTGCGAATGCGACACGGATCAATATGATCACGCTCGCGAGCATCGCGAACGCTCCGGCGAAACCGAAGAACGTCGGCATCGTAACCGGCCGCCTGACGAACGACACCGACCTTAAATGGGATGCGAGCACTGACGCGGATCTTGCCGGTTACGAAGTCGTGTGGCGTGATACGTCCGCCGCAGACTGGACCAACGCGAAGTTCGTCGGGAATGTCACGACCTATACGGCGGCGAAGATGTCTAAAGACAATTACTTCTTTGGCGTGCGTGCGGTCGACAAGGCGGGAAACCGAAGTCCGGTCGTTTATCCGCGGCCGATGCGATAAGCGTGTCCATTTCCGCCTGCACCGTTCGTCAATACGACGGAGGCTTAAAATGAAATATCTACTGACCGTCGCGGCGGCACTGCTTATTCTCTTCGTACCGAACTATGCTCAGGTCAAAAACACTGAGAACACGCTTAAGCTAGCCGAAGGACAGGTTAGCGAGAAGGCAACGATCGCCGATGCCGCGTGGCTCGCTGGCAGTTGGCGAGGAACGGGTTTAGGCGGATTTTCCGAGGAAACCTGGAGCCAACCGGAAGGCGGCGTGATGGTCGGCACCTATCGGTTGGTTAAGGAAGGCAAGCCAGTCTTTTACGAGATGATGTGGCTGCTAGAAACCGAAGGCACGATCATCCTCCGCCTCAAGCACTTCGGGCCTGAGTTGGTCGGATGGGAAGAGAAGGACAAATCAGTCGATTTCAAGTTTGTGAAAAAGGACGGCAAGCGGCTCTACTTCTCCGGCCTAACCTTCGAACAAGCTTCTAAAAACGAACTCAACATCTACCTCGCACTCCGCCAGCGGGACGGAAGCCTTAAGGAAGAGGCTTTTCAGATGAAACGGCAGTAGACCTTAGAATCTGTGCAACGAGATCGGAAGAATCTTAGCGAAGCCTTCGAAATCGCGATCGGTGGTAAGAATCGAGATGTCACGGCGAATCGCGGCGGCACAGATCAGGAAATCGGTGTTCGAACCCTGAATTCCCTTGGCTCGGCACGCATTGAAGAATCTTGCTCCATCTTCGTAATCTTCGGCTGTCAGTTGAATGTCCGGGAAAGCCTTTAAATTGTCGCGTAGCCGATCAAACTGTTTCTTGTCTTTAACACCCGACAATATTTCCTGACGGACCGGGCCCATCAATGCAGCTCGTCCATCCTGGATTAACTGTTCAAGCTCATCGCGTGCCGGATCACCGACATTGACCGCCCTTCGAAGCGCCAACGACCACACAGAGGTGTCCACAATAACCATCATTGGCGAGCACGCTGTTTCTTATAGTCGTAGTCAGGCTCAAAGTCGATCGTGCCGAAAAGCTTGAGTATCCGCGACTGCTTCCTTCGACGAATGTATTCCTCGAGTGCCTCCGTCACGGTCGCTTTCTTCGTTCGATGCCCGCCCGCCTTGCGAGCCTCTTCGATCAGCCGATCATCTATAGCAAGATTTGTCGCCATGTGTAAAGTGTTACACATGGCTGTGTGTGAAGCAAGACTTTCGAACAATACTAAATAAGTCTCTTGGCCTTCTTGATCACGTTATCAACCGTAAACCCGTAATCTCGAAACACATCTTCAGCAGGTGCGGATGCGCCGAAGCGATCTACGGTGAGGGTGTCGCCGTGGTCGCCGACGTATTTGGACCAGCCGAGTGAGACGCCGGCTTCGATGGCTAGGCGGGCGGTGACGGCTTTGGGGAGAACGGATTCTTTGTACTTGGGTGATTGTTCGTCAAAGAATTCCCAGCACGGCATAGAGACGACGCGGGTCGGGGTGCCGGACGCGTTGAGCTTTTCGCGGGCTTCCATCGCGAGGCCGACTTCGGAGCCGGTGGCGATGAGGATGAGCTTCGGCGAGGTCCTTTTACCGGCCTTGTCCGCTGCTTCAGCTAAGACGTACGCACCTTTGTGGAGGCCGTCTGCCTTCGCGAACTTCTTGCGATCGATCAGCGCGACCTTCTGACGCGAGAGAGCGAACGCGGTCGGCGCGTTTGGGTGGTTCAACGCGGCTCGCCAGGCTTCGCGGACCTCGTGTGCGTCGCATGGACGGATGAGAGCGAGATTTGGAATTGCTCGCAATGCCGCGAGGTGTTCGACGGACTGATGCGTCGGGCCGTCTTCGCCGAGGCCGATCGAATCGTGCGTGAAGACGAAGAGCACCTGGATGTTCGACAAAGCCGCGAGCCGGATCGCGGGACGCATGTAATCGGAAAACGTCTGGAACGTGCCGCCGAACGGGATGAGGCTTCCGTAGAGGGCCATGCCGTTCATCGCCGAACCCATCGCGTGTTCGCGAATGCCAAAGTGGATGTTGCGGTTTTGGTATTGGCCGTACTGAAGATCAGCCGACGATTTGATATACGTGTTGTTCGACGGCGTGAGATCGCCTGAGCCGCCGATCAGCTGAGGGATTTTACCTGCAATCGCATTGATCACATCACCGCTGTAAGCACGCGTCGCTTTCGCCTCGACGTTGTCGAATCTCGGCAGGCTTTCTTCCCAGCCCTCCGGCAATCTACCGGTGCGGGTTTCGCGTAAAGTCTTGCCGAGATCGGGGAATGCCTTTTCATATTTTTTGACGGAGGCTTCCCAGTCCTTTTCCAAACCCGAGCCATTTTTCACTGCCTGACGGAAATGCGAAAGAACGTCTTTGGGAACATAAAAACGCTTATTCTCGGGCCAGTCGAGATTGCGTTTGGTTTCTTTGACGGCGTCGGCTCCGGGAGCGTCCGAGTGAGCTTTCGACGTGCCTTGTTTCGGCATTCCGTAACCGATAATCGTCTTGATGCGGATCAGTTTCGGCTTGCCTGTGCTTTTCTGAGCGGCCTTGATTGCCGCTTCGATCGCTTTTAGATCGTTGCCGTCCTCGACGATGGACACTTCCCATCCAGCCGCCTCGAATCGCTTCGTAACGTCTTCGGTGAACGCTAGATCGGTCGAACCGTCGATGGTGATCTTGTTGTCGTCGTAAAGGTAGATCAGGTTGTCGAGCTTCAGATGCCCGGCGAGAGAAGCCGACTCGTACGACACGCCTTCCATCAGATCGCCGTCCGAGCAGATGCAGTAGATGAAATGGTCGATAACGTTGTGGCCGCGGCGGTTGAACATCGCTTCGAGATGTTTTTGCGCGATGCCCATCCCAACGCCGTTCGCAAACCCTTGCCCGAGCGGGCCGGTCGTGATCTCAACGCCCGGCGTCAACGTATTCTCAGGATGCCCCGGCGTTTTCGAGTGAATCTGTCGAAACCGCTTCAGCTCATCCATCGAGAGATCGTAGCCGGTCAGATGCAGTAGCGAATATATCAGCATCGACCCGTGTCCGGCGCTCAGCAGAAATCGGTCGCGGTTGAACCACTTCGGGTTCTTTGGGTTGTGACGCATGAACTTCGTCCAAAGCACGTACGCCGCCGGAGCCATGCCCAGCGGCAAGCCCGGATGCCCGGAGTTCGCCCTCTGCACCGCATCAAGCGAAAGCGTGCGGATGGTGTTGATGCAAAGTGTGTCGATGTCGGTTTTCTTTACTTGTTTGGTTGCGGCTGCCATCGGGAATAGTGGATCGATACCGTGGAATGGTTCGGCTTTCGTCAAAATTTAATTAGAAATAGTTAATCGGCAATCTGTATTTTGCCAATTGTTTCGAGGGCAAGCAAAACCGCGCCGCGCATTGAGGCTTCGGATGTGTCAGAAAGCGAGAGTTTTCGGTCGAGGGCACTGGAAATTATGCGAGTAAAGACGGGCGAGTTACGAAGTGCTCCGCCGGAGGCAACGACCTTTCGGACCGGTGTGACAGTTTCGATCTGACGAAGGATCTCGGCAAAGCGGCTGGCGAGGGCTTCCATAGCTGCTAGATATACGTCAATGGTATCATTTGCCATCGTCAGATTTTGGATCGAGCCTGTGGCGAACTCGTCGTAACCGGTGCTGCGCTGACCGGCGAAGTAAGGTTCAACCCTTACGGGGCTTTTCGCGGGAAGGCGTTTGGCGATGATCGAGTCGACGTTTTTCGGCAGGTTGAGATTTGCGCGGAGCCAATCGAGCAAACCGCCGCCATCGCTCAACGCTCCGCCGAGGACCGCGCGTTCGTGATCGACTCGATAACACCAGAGTCCGTCGGGAATATGCTTCGGCGGTTCATTGAGAATTACTCGCATAGCGCCGGACGTTCCGACCATCAGCGCGGCGGTGTCGTTGGTAATGCAGCCCGATCCGATGTTGTTCGTCGCTCCGTCAGCGGCGGGCAGGAACCATTCGGCATCGGCGAGCCGCGGCCAGCGTTTAGCGAATTTTGAGTTCAGCCGAAAGGTGTACGAGTCCGGGGCGATCATCGGGAGCTGAGGGCGTTTGACCTTGAGAAACTTCAACAGCTGCTGATCCCACTCGTTCTCGCGGAGGTTAAAGATCCCCGTCCCCGAAGCGATGGAGATGCTTGTGGCGAGTTCGCCGGAAAGTTTGAGAGTGATGTAGTCGCCGATTGATATCCATTTCGACGTTCTTTGGAAAGAGGCACACTCGCTACCGCTCGTGTTTCTGCCTTGCAGCCAGAGCAGTTTGGCGGGCCAGAAGCTTGAGTGAAACCGGGCTCCGGTACGGTCGTGAGTTTCGCGCTCATCGAGCTTTTTGCGCAGGGTCGCGACGTGTTCGCGGCTCTGGTTGTCAGCCCAGCCGTACACGGGAGTCACCGGCATTCCAGCCGCGTCAATGCCCATAAGGCTGTGCCAAAAAGTGCAGGATGCGACGTGTGTGATCTCGCCTTTTGGAGACTTCGCAATCGCTCCATCTATCGCCGCGACCACTTGGCGAAACGCCGCATCCGCATCTATCTCCGATCCTCCCGATGTCGTCGCCTTCAGCTTTCGCTCGATCTTGACCAGCGTCTTTGGAAGCAGTGTTCCGGCATGGTCAAAGAACGCAGCTCGCACACTGGACGAACCGATATCAAGGACTAGGACCAGCCGTCTTTCAAGTCCCGAACCCGCTAGTTCGGGTCGATTAGAGTTAGCTCGAGGTTTGCTATACTTTGCGATGCTGGTATCTCTACGATCTTTGAAAATATGCGTTTTGAGGCCGTTGGCTGAGTATCTTTATACGCTCTTAGCCGATATTCGTAGCTCTCGAAACCGGTAATGCTGAATCTGCCGTCTTGGTCGGTCACGACTTGCTGCCGCTTCCCTAAATTCATGCAGCGATTAACATTCGAATCTGCCAAAAAAACTTTTGCTCCAATCGCCGGTTTGCCGTCTGCTGATCGAACAATACCTGAAAATGTTCGTTCCTTCAAAACTGCAGGTAGCTTGTATTCATCCAACTTCAAGCGTTCGTTTTCTTTTACATCTATCAACCTGGCCGCGGACCGATCCGACGTTCCGGGAAAATAAGATGGCCCATACTGCGGAGCATAAGATCCAGGGCAATTTCTCGGATTGACCGCCAGCAAATATCGCCCTGGTGCGACATTGTCGAAATAGTATCCACCCGTTTGCTCATTGATCCAGGATGATGCGTAGGCCGAGTCCGAGTTTACGGCTCCGTCGTCACCTACGGGTAAAAGAAGAATGTATTGTTGCGGCGGCAACGAACCGTCAAAGTTCAGCGCCTTTCCTTCTAAAGACGAAAGGCTGGTCGTAACGAAGCTTGCTCCGCCGCATCGTCGGCCGTTTTCGGCGAGGTCGACGTAAGCGGGGTAGAGATTTGAACTTACGATACGCCTGAGTGGGGGAGGTATCTCGGCGGTTATTTGATAGCTTCCGTCCGGTATACCGTAGAGTATGTAGTAGCCATCCGTGTTGGTCAGCGTCTCGTACTTTCTCTTTACATACTTTGGCGTCCCCTTCGGAACATCGCCCCTAACCTTTACGCTTTCGAGTCGTATTCGAATACCTTCTAAACCTACGTTCGACATTCTGTCTTTAGGCGATGCCTGAATCTTCCTCGACACATAACCGAAAACTCGACCGCCTTTTTCGCCTAATTCGACTGCTTTGAGATATTCGAGATCGCGTTCTGCCCTCGCTAACGGAATTGTCGCGCCACAAAGCATTTCTGAATACCTGCCGTCTTGACCGCGGCGAAGGTATGCAAAATACGTCTCCCCTTCCTTAAAAGGATAACCGCAACTAGCGGTGCTGGGGCTCGTTTCCACGTCAATCGTTGTTTCCGAAACACCTCGGATCGCCTTCTCAACGGAAAAGTGAGCTATCAATCTATTGCGTTCTATCGAGATCTTTTCAACCTTACCAATAAATACGGTGTCGTGGCCCCAGAATACGCCGCACGGTTGAAAGTTTTTTCCACCGAAGGTACGAGGCCCGCCACATGTACAGGCGTACACTCCCGAAGAAAAAAGTATCAGCAAGAAACAAAACTTAATAGGAAACGAACACAGATAGGCTCTAACCATCCGACATTACCTGCTCATTGTTTAGTTTGCGTCAAAACTATGATGCCAAAAAATGGTCGAAGGTTCGCGCGGGTTGGTCGATCAGGATTTCTACTTCACTCCGACAACTTTCTTTAGCCACCATCGAGTACCGACGAGAAGGAATCGCCAGTCTTTCATAAATTCGGGCGGCTTGCCTTCGAAATAGTGGCCGATGAATTGAAGTATCCAGCCGATGAGGAACAGGCCTACGGCGGCCATCCAAAGGTTCGAGACGAAGAAACAGGCCGGAATCATCAGGATCGACAGCACGATCATCGGAATACCGAAGCTGTGCGTCAACCGGTTTATCGGATGCTCGTGCGCGTGTGAGTATTCCTCGATCCAATCGTCCCAAGATCTTCCGCCCATCATACTTGTGTCCCTCCTGCGATCTCGATGCCGCTATTCTACATTGGAAAGACTTGTTTGATAAGCGTCCCAAAGCGCGGCGGGATCCGTGGCGTAGACCTGCACGAAGCCACAATCTGCGCATATCTCCGCGCGTAAATAGCTGTGCGTTCTTTTTTTGAGCAACCACGCTTCTGGTTTCTTATCAACCGCAACGCGGAGCGTGTGCTCGGCGGAGTAGTCGCCCAGATCATGCATAACCGCATTTTTAACGATCTTTGTTGATCTACATTCAGGACATTCTTTCATATCGCCTCACTACCAATCCGCCATCGAGCTCTTCGGCGTCGGCAAGTTGAAATGATTCAAGGTAATTTGCCGGCATAAAGACGTCGGCGTTCTCGATTCGTTCGGGAATCTCGGTGACGATCCACGAATCGATGAGCGGTGCGAAGGCTTCGTAGATGTGTGCGCCGCCGATGACGTAGAGATCGCCGCTCAAGAATTTGGAAAGATCGGCGGCCTCAGATACGTTTCGGAGGAACAGAAGATTGTCGTCGCTGTCGAGTTGGGCACGGCGGCTGAGCACGATGTTGAGCCGGTTCGATAGCGGCTTTCCGATCGACCGCCACGTGTTCGAACCCATCACGATCGCGTTGCCCGTCGTCGTCTGCTTAAAATGTTTGAGATCTGCCGGGTAATGCCACGGCAGCTTACCGCCCTTGCCGATGGCGAGATTTTCCGCGACCGCTACGATGCCGATGATTGCCATAAGCTCACTATCCATTATCCACTTGTCACTATCCACTGAAGAAATGTCGAATCGAACGATCGGGATCTTCAGTGGTTAGTGGATAGTTACAAGTGGATAGTTTTTCCTTTGTACACCGCTATCTCGGAACCTTTCGCGAGCAATATCGATAACGGTTTCTGATCGTTTAGAAACGCGAACTCACTGCCATAAGTGCATCCAAAATCGACTTCGATCTGCGGATCGATCGCTTCGAACAGTTCCCATTTCGGATGTTCGACGTGGTATTCGTCGGTTCGATTATCGCCGCGTCTCGTGTAGCCCCAATAGTGTTCAATGATGAACTCGCCGTGCGAATCAGGGGCGGGCACGCCGAGATTCTTTCCGCGTGCAACACTGATCGAATTAGAGCATTCGCCACGGCTCCATCTGTAGCCGACGTGAGTGTCGTTGCGGTCGTTCGACATTGCCCAGCGTTCGTAAGGCTCGCCGTACAGTGTGCGGGCGACGGCGGCGATCGCGGCTTTAGGAACGATCTCTTTTACGAATACGACGCCGCGGCGGACCTCGTCTTCGGTCTCGCGGACGACGTAGAAACGCAGGTTCACTTCCTCGAAGTTGACGTGAAATGGAATAAGAAAATCGAGCACTCGAGTGTCGAGAAACATGAATCCGACGAGGCTAACGAAGCATTTCCCGTCGTGAAGATCGAGCGACGTTCCCGCGGGGAGCCGTGATTCCAGTAGAGACGGATCGACCTCGTAATTAGCCATTATCAGGTCTTGCCATCGTGCGGTTAGGAATCGCTTCATCGGATAACGCGTTTGTCGCCGGTTCTTATCGTGATCTTTTCGCGGTCGAAATATTCAAGAAGAGGTATAGCATACTTTCGCGAGACGCCAGAGATCTCTTTGAATTTCGCGACGTCCAGAGTTCGGTCGCTTTTGTCGGCGATGTCGCGAACCTTGGCAATCAGCGTCTCGATTGCCCAGCGGTCGAAGTAGAAGTCTTCTGAGATCTTGATCGCTTCTTTCGCGTCGATCAGCGTTTGAAAGATCTTTCTCACGTGAGCGGTCGGAAGGGCCGAGCTGCGTGAGACGCTTTCAAGAAGTTCGCCTATCTTGGGAACTTCGAGCTTTGCACTTTGCAAGCTTTGCGAAAGTTCTTTACGAGCCTGCGATTCCGCTGGTGAGAGAGTGTGATCGCGACCGGGCAGCGCGATGAGCTCGCCGGTTCGAGAAAGCTGTTTGCCGGCGATCATGGATTCGATGACGGCGCTGAGTAGCTCAGAGTCTCTCGCTTCGATGCTGCCCCGAATCGATGCTGCCGAAATGCCCTTCGACAGTGGATCGGCTTCATGATGACGTCGAACGGCTGCCAATATTTTCTCGCGGAGAGCTTCGAGCGAGGCTAGCATCAAATATCGCGGACCGGCTTTGACGATCGAAGAGGCGTCGATCAGAGCGGCGGTTACACCGTCGACAACAGTTCGCAGCCAGCCGGTACGGGCGACAATCTCTTCGACGGAAATGCCAAGCTCTCCCGACCGAGCGATCAAAGCCAGAACTAAATCGTGCTGTGATAAGTTCTCGACGGATACATTTTGCAGAAACGCACGTACGTTCGAAAGTTCTTTGCGTCTGTGCCGCACTGCGAGCGGATCAAGCACGCGGCCGCCGGCGATGGTTTCCTGCGGCGAATAGGAACGGATGATCAGACGCGTTCCGTAAACAGCGACGACAGGTGATTCGAGACGAAGCTGTACGAGATCGGTCTTGCCGGGGGTCAGTTCTCCAGATTCGTTTAGGACCGTAACTCGAGCGAGAACTTCGGACGTTCCGATGTGGACTCGGACACGCTGACGCGAGCGAAGCGGCCTGGGCGAATCCGAAAGCAATTCGACCTGTGCGTCGAGAGCCTGCGTCGGCTCGAAAACGCCTTTCTCACCGACCGCCATTCCACGCTCGATCGCGGAATGATCGATGCCGCCGAGGTTGAGCGCCACGCGGCGCCCGACGGTTGCGTTGTTCGCCGACCGGCCGTGCGATTGAATACTTCGGATGCGTACCGGCAGACGAGCGGGCAAAACCTCTACGGCGGATTCGATAGAGAAAGCTCCGTGCTGAAGAGTCCCGGTCACGACCGCTCCGTGCCCTTTAACCGAAAAACTTCGGTCGATCGGCAAGAAGCCGTAATGGGTTTCTTCCGGGCGTTGAATTTGCCGAACGGCCTCGATAAGAGCATCGCGAAGTTCGTTAAGGCCGACGTTTCGAGCGGCGCTTGTGGTCACAACCTTCGCATTTTCGAGAAACGATCCTTCGACGAGTTCGGCGACTTCGAGTTTTACCAAGTCGAGCGTTTCGGTGTCCGCAAGGTCTGATTTAGTGATCACGACTACGCCGTTTTTAATTCCGAGTAAGCGGCAGATGTTGAAATGCTCGCGCGTTTGAGGCATCACGCCTTCGTCCGCAGCAACAATGAGCATCACGATATCGATCCCGCTGGCTCCGGCGAGCATGTTTTTTACGAACCGCTCGTGTCCGGGAACGTCGACGAACGACGCATGGATGTCGCCAAGATCCAGTTCGGCAAAGCCGATGTCGATCGTGATGCCGCGTTGTTTTTCTTCGGGAAGGCGGTCGGCGTCAACACCGGTCAAAGCCTTGACGAGGGCGGTCTTGCCATGATCGATGTGGCCGGCGGTGCCGATGACGACGTTCATCGGAGTGCAAGAAAGATAGCCGGAAGGCCGAATGCTACCGAGAAGAAGATAACGGTCGACAGAAGTGAGTATGGCAAAGGCTTTGATATCTGCGAGATCCGCATCCCGCCGATAAGGAGCCGACGAATCGCGGCCATTAGAAGAAACGGAAATCCAAGCGCGGCGATGAAAGCGATCGTTGTTCCCCCGCTTCCAACGCCACCATTCTCGCCGTCTGCGAATGCCAGAAGTAGGCCGAAGATTATAAAGGTAACGAAGAAGCCGAGAGTAATAGTTGCGAAGTTCGAAAGAAAAACGAGCGTCAGGACCTTCGTCGTCGGCACGTATCGTGACGAGATCAGCCAGTAGATCTCACCTAATGTCACCGCGGCGAAAGCGCCGAAGAAAACGGCAACGAAGATCCAGTCTTGTGAACCGCCGGACATTAACGTGAATTATAGTGGAGTAGCTTACGACTAGCGAAGGCGGAGTAGGCTTTCGACGGTAAGATCCTCATCGAGGTCTTCCCAATGTATGCCGAGTCCACCGCCGATCAACTGCCAGTTGTTGCGGTCTTTCGGCGTAGCGTCCAAGAGCCGCGGATACCATTCTAGTGGAACCCGGATCATCCGCCCATCCGCGAGTCCCACGCTGATCGACTCGTTATTACACGAAACGTCGACTGCGAGCGGCTGAATGTCTATTGATGCGAGGCTCATACGTCTAGTCAAAAGATACAAGAGGCAACCCTTGATTGGCAAATATCAAGCGTCGCCGTCCGCAATCTTGATGTTGAACTCATCCAGCTTTCGGTAGAGCGTTCGCCGGCCGATGTTCAAAAGTCGGGCGGCGGTCGACTTGTCGCCGTTTGTGTAATCCAGCGTGGCTTCGATCACTTGTTTCTCGATCTCGTCCATCGAGGATGGCAGCTCGATGTTAAGACCGATGAAGCGGCCTTCGGAAGAGGCGACGGACCGTTCGTGGCGGACCTGAGATATCTCGTCCAGGGTGCGCTTCGAGATCGCATCGGGCAGATCGGCGAGCTCTATCTGCCGTCCGGATGCAATTATTACCGCACGTTCGATGGCGTTCTCAAGTTCGCGGACGTTACCGGGCCACTCGTAGGTCGCAAACGCCCGAAGCGCGTCCTTTGAGATTCCCGAGACGAAGCGGCCGGTCTTTTCTTTGTATCTTTCAAGGAAATGATAGACAAGGATGTGTATGTCTTCGGCCCTGTCGCGAAGCGGCGCGAGCGTGATCGGGAAAACCGAGAGTCGAAAATATAGATCGCGGCGAAACTTACCGTCGTCCACCGCTTTTTGAAGGTCGACGTTGGTTGCGGCAATCACCCGCACATCGCTTTTTACAACATCGTTACCGCCGACTCGCGTAAACTCGCCGTCCTGTAAAACGCGTAGCAAACGGACTTGTGCCTGCATCGACATTTCGCCGATCTCGTCGAGAAAAAGAGTACCGCCGTCCGCTTCTTCAAAACGGCCGACACGCTGCCCGCGGGCATCGGTAAAGGCGCCTTTCTCGTGGCCAAAAAGTTCGGATTCGAGCAGCGACTCGGGAATGGCACCGCAATTGATCTTGATGTACGCCTTACCTTCGCGGCCAGAGTTGAAGTGAATGAGATTTGCGAGAAGTTCTTTACCGGTGCCCGATTCGCCTTGGATCAAGACCGTCGTGTTTGTGTCCGCAACGTTTAAAGCAAGCTCGATCGAACGGCGGATCGGTTCAGCCTGGCCGATGATCTCGCTCTGTTTTTGAACAAGCTCGCTCTTTAGCCGCATAACTTCGGCCGAGAGCTGATCGCGTTCGAGCGCGGTGCCGATCTGATCGGCAATGCCTTCGACTAGTGCGATGTCATGGCTGTCAAAGTTCGTCGCCTTGCTCCACACAAATCCAAGCAGGCCAAACGGATGCCCGCCGACTCGAACAGGCGCGACCAGTGCCGCCTTTCCGCCAAGGGTCGTGTTGAATATCAGCCGGATCGAAAGTGGAAGCTGCGAATCGGTGAGCGAGATCGTTTTTCCATCCCGAATCAAATCGCTCACGGCTTGAAACGTATCCACCTTGAGCGACCTGCCGTGCGAATCCACCATCCTCAACAATCGCCCCGGCTGCTTTCCTTCGGCGGCCTTGAACGACACCAGCGTGATCTTTTTGCCGGTTTCATCGAGTACGCCCAGAGCGCCGTAGTCAGCCCCGACGAGCGAAATTGCCTGTTCAAGCGCCGTCTCGGAAACCTGGTTAAAGTCGGAGTAAGAGTTAAGAGTATTTGCGATCTGCAGCAGGGCGTTGGTTCGTTTAGATTCCTGCTCCTGTGCAGTAAAGAGGCTTGTATACTGATAGCCGATGGCAAGCTGCCGACCGATCGATTCGAGAAAAGTTACTTCTTCTTCAAGCCAAACACGCGGCTTCTTCGTATCGTGCAGGCCGATCAGGCCGATGACGTTGCCGCTCATCACGATCGGGATGATCAACAGCGAGCGTGTTTCGAGAGCCTTTGCGAAAAATCTAAGCGTGGCGTCGTCGGCCTTTCTGACGTCGTTGATCTGTATCGGCTTTGTGATGTCGAATCGTTCGCCGAGTTTCTTCGGATCGATGGGGATCACGGTTCCGAGGCTCGACGGGATCTTTTTGTCCCGGCGCCATTCGTGGCTGATGCGAAGCTCCTTACCCTCGACTAGCTGAAGCACGTCACACCGGTCGGCTTGCAGCATGCGTCCGAGCTCGGAAACAATTACGTTAAGAAAGCGCTCGAGGTCGATGCTCGTAGGAAGGTCGCGCGCCAGCCGGTCGATAATGCCCTCGCGCGCCTCGTGCATCTGGATCTTCCGATCGAGCGAGAGCTTGAGTTCATCGGCGGGTTCGCTAATTGAAGAGGATCGCGACATAGGCGTGTGAGAGATAATGCGTCTTGCATTCTCCTATGTCAAGTTGACACATGTTTGCTGCTGCGTGTGCAAAAATGAACCACGCCGTATCGCTAGTTAGGTTTCTTCGTCGGTGCCGGTTTTGGCGGCGTAGCTTTTGTGTCAGGCTTAGAAGTGTTGGCCGGCGAACTTGTTGCGTTCGCGTTTGAATTTGCGTTCGTATTGCCTGAGGCCTTGTTTGCGTTCTTTTTGTCTGTGACGAAATCGATTCGCTTTCGGCCGGCTTCGGCGTCTTCAAGGAGGTCGATCGCACGCGAGTTTTCCGGATCAAGCTCGATGGCTTTCCTTAGCGGCGAGATCGCTTCGCGATATTGCGCGAGCTTTACGAGGATCGCTCCGAGTTCCGTCTGATATTCGGTATCGTCGCCCTTGAGGTCGACCGCTTCCTTGAGAGCCTTTGCCGCGTCTTCGTCTTCGTTCAATTTGTTATATGCTCGGCCGAGGTTGAAATAGGCTACGTCGTCTTTGCCGTTCGCGTCGATCTTTTTTTTGTAAGCCGCAACGGCTTTCTCGAACGCCTTTTCGGATTCGGTTGTCGCTACTTTTTTTGGCTTCTTCTCGCCGGGAACGGGAGTTGGCGTTACCTGTTCTTCGATCACCGCCGCGTCGCGGGTTTCGATGAGTGCATGGGCGATACCGAGTTGAAAATAGGCATCGGCAAGGTCGGGGTCGATCTCAACGGCACGATTCAGCATCTCGATCGCCCGGTCGGTGTCACCAGTATCGAGCAGCTTCGTCCCTTCGGCGAGGGCGGCGTTTGCGTCGGTAAAGTCGGCGGCGGCCATCGCCGGAGTCGGGGCTCCGGCCTGATTGGAATTGTCGGAAGGCGCAGAAGAACAGCCCGCTATGAACAGGCTGCTCGATAAAACCAAAAGTGCGGCAGATCGAATAACCATCAAAAAATCAGCCCGGCGGAAATACAAACTGTCGCCCAGCGAGCAGATGGACGTGGAGGTGAAAGACCGTCTGGCCTCCGTCATTATTCGTATTGATGACGACACGATAACCGTCATCAGCAAAACCATGCCCGCGTGCGATCTCCGCCGCAGAAATCAATAGATGCCCGAGAGTCTCTTTGTCGTTCGCTTCGGTTTTCGCAAGCGAATCGACATGCTCTTTCGGGATGATAAGAATGTGCGTCGGCGCCTGTGGGCTGAGGTCGTTAAATGCCACGCAGACCTCGTCTTCATAAACCTTGGCCGATGGAATAGTTCCATCGACTATCTTACAGAAGATACAATCTTGAACCGACATATCGAGTATAGAAAATTAAACCACAAGGCGGCGGGATAGTTGAAGTCACGCAGCCTCGGCTTCGACAGCCGAATCGCTGAGGCGTTCGATGTCGGCTCCGACCGACCGCAGCTTTCGCACGATCGTCTCGTATCCGCGATCAATGTGATATACCCGGTCGATCAGCGTTTCGCCTTCCGCGGCAAGGGCGGTGAGAACGAGTGAAGCAGACGCGCGAAGGTCGGATGCGATGACCTTGGCGCCGGTCAGTTTCGCCGGGCCTTTTACCGTCGCGGTGTTTCCAGCGACGTGAATGTCGGCACCCATTCGCTGCATTTCACCGACGTGCATAAAACGATTTTCGAAGATCGTTTCGGTCACGACAGACGTGCCGTCCGCCTGCGTCATCAGTGCCATGTATTGCGCCTGCATGTCGGTCGGAAAGTTTGGATGCGGCTCGGTCGTGACATCCTTGGCCTTCAACCCGCCCGCACTTCGCTTGACCAGAAGCGTACTCGGATTGATCTCTTCGATCTCGACGCCGGCTTCGCGAAGTTTTTCGATAACGGGAGAGAGATGTTCCGGCACGCAGTTCTTGATCTCAAGCTCGCCGTTCGTTATCGCCGCTGCCACGATAAACGTTCCCGTCTCGATGCGGTCCGGGATGATCGTATGCTCGGCCGCACCGAGCGTTTCGACGCCATCGATCTCGATCGTATCCGTTCCTGCACCGCGAATGCGTGCTCCCATTTTATTGAGCAGGTCGGCGAGATCCACGACCTCCGGTTCCATCGCGGCGTTGCGAATGATCGTCGTTCCTTCGGCAAGCGAGGCTGCCATCATTACGTTTTCGGTTCCGGTGACGGTAACTTTTTCGAAGGCAAGTTCGGCACCCTTCAAACGGCCGTCGGGAGCTCTAGCGATCACATCGCCGGATTCGAGCGAGACAACCGCACCGAGCGCCTCGAACGCTTTTAAGTGAAGATCTATCGGGCGCGTTCCGATCGCGCAGCCGCCCGGCAGACTGACCTTTGCCTGACCAAATCGAGCAAGCAACGGCCCGAGGGCGAGCACGCTCGCACGCATCGTTTTTACGAGTTCGTAAGGAGCCTCGAATATCTGCACGTTGTTTGCGGTAACCTTGTGTGTGCGAAGCTCAGGCGTCAGAACCGTTGCTCCGAGATCTTCGAGCAGTCGGCGCTGCGTGATCAGGTCGCGAACGTACGGAACGTTATGGAGCGTGACAGTTTCCGCAGTTAGCAGAGTCGCCGCGAGGCACGGCAGTGCCGAGTTTTTCGCGCCGCTGATTTCGATCTTTCCTTTAAGCGGCCGGCCGCCGCGTACTAAAAACTTGTCCATAAGAAGCGAAAACGCCTGCGGTCTGGCCGTAAGCGTTATTTATAGATTCGAATAGCAGAGCTTATCACGAAGCTTCGATCGCTTCCAGCACTCTGCGGATCTGTTTCAGATGCCTAACCTCGTGGGCACCGCTTAGTAAAAGCCACTCTTGTGCCGACATGTCCCCGAAGTAAGGGTGGGGAAACTTTGCTTCGATCCCGTCGACCGTTTCGAATTTGGTTTTCAGAGCACGGTAATGGCTTTGCAGCTCGTCTAGCTTTGCCAAGGAATCGGCGATCGGGACGCTGTTGATGGGGCGAACAGTCTCTGGTGCCTCGAGTTTCTGACCGATAGCCGACGACGCAGCCTCAACAAATTCCGGCGAGATAAACACCGAACCATCGTTCGTTTTTCCGTCAGCTTCGCCTTTGCCCAGCAGCTTTGTGCAGATACGAAGCGTTCCACCGTTGACGATGGCGACGTGTTCGACTATCTCGGCGACGCTCCACGCCTCACCAGCCGGATGTGCGTTCAACTGTTCGTCGGAAAGCGACGCGAATGCCTGTTTGAACTTTTCGCGAATCGCCGTGTTCGCAGCATAGACGTCATCAACGGTTTTGTAATCCATAAGTTTTTAGTTTGCGATAGGCTGCGGTGTAAGTATCAGCCGGTGCCAGCGAACAAAACTCGTCGCGCTGTCGGCTTCGTTTTTCATGCGTTTTATATACGCAGTTTCAAAATTGAGAATGTCCGGAGAAGACCAATTGAGAAGCACGATCGGGTTGAACGATACGAGGGTGCTTGGGTCGGGAAGCGTGCTCGGTGCAGCTGTGTTGGTATTCGCTGCCGGTTGGTTAGGGTCGGCATTCAACTGTTGAGCCTGAGCCTGATCGTAAGCCTGCGACGAGATCAGCAGTTGATTGCGAAGCGGGATCGCGGCCTGCGTAGGGCTATTTCCAAGTGCGTCATAGATGCGCACCTGATGTTCAAACCCGGCGGCGACCTTGGCCGAGTCGGGCGACCAAACTGGCTGCACGGCAGTCAGTGCATCGTCAAGCCGGCGCTCGCGGCCGTTTTTTTCGATCACACGCGGCCGCCCAAGCGGCGTA
>CADEGD010000063.1 GCA_902826795.1 uncultured Acidobacteriota bacterium
GACCCCGCGTCGCTGCCCGCCGATGTCGAGGTTACGCACGTCAACCTAAACGACAACACAGTCGCCGGCCTGCGTCACAAAACTCTGCCGATCTTCTCGGTGCAATATCACCCAGAATCCGCTCCGGGTCCTCACGATTCGGAGTATCTGTTTGAAAGGTTTATAGGGTTGATGTCGAAGAACTAGTCGTGAGCCATACAGCAACGATCACATACACGCGAGCGTTGGTGCGCAAAGCACTGAACCGCTATCTGTTGAGGCGGTTAGGCTGGAAATTTTTCGCAGCCCTATTGGTCTCTCTATTGGTTCTCGCATACGCATATTTTGCGGACTCTTGGAGTTGGTTTCTGAGCGTCGTCACCGCGATACAAGCACCCGCGGTCGCCTTCCTGCTCGTCGTTTACTTCGCTCGACTGCGTGCTGCGGAAGGCTTCTTCGACAAAGGCGGTGAGCCGGTCGTAACATTTCAATTTGAAGACGGCGGGATAAGGACAGAATCCGACCTAGGTTCCGCAGATCTGAAGTGGCAAGTGTTCGATGAGATCCTTAAGTTCCCGGACCTTTGGTTGGTGACCTACTCCAAAGGCTGCTACATGACCCTTCCACTTGACCAACTGACCATCGAGTGTAAAGACTTTATCGAGACGAAAGTGGGTTCGAAGAGTTAGCGCGTCAATCCACCGATGAATATCGTTTCGCTTGAAAATATCTCGAAGAATTACGGCTTCAGGCCGCTGTTCAAGGATGTCACGCTTGGGCTTGAGGATAGTGACAAGATCGGGATAATCGGCGCGAACGGGTCGGGGAAGACGACGCTTTTGCGGATGATCGCAGGTGTGGAAGCGCCTGACAGCGGCCGCGTGATCCGTGCGAAAGGGAAAACGCTCGCTTATCTTTCACAGAATCCTTCATACGACGAAAACCTGACCGTGCTTGAAACGATCTTTGCTTCGAGCAGCGGAGTGATGCAAACGATCCGCGATTACGAAGCGGTTTGTCATGACGTAGCCGCCGGTCGCGACGACGCGGCAACGCTGCAGCGAATGACCGATCTGCAGCACGAGCTCGACATGAACGGCGGCTGGGATATTGAGGCAAATGCTCGGGCGGTTCTGCAGAAACTCGAAATCACGGATACGTCGGCGAAGATGGGAACGCTTTCGGGCGGCCAGCGAAAACGCGTCGCGTTGGCTCACGAACTCATCTTCAAGCCCGACATCCTGATCCTCGACGAGCCGACAAATCATCTCGACGCCGATACGATCGAATGGCTTGAAGCGTACCTAGCCCGCTACACCGGCGCGCTCCTGCTCGTTACCCACGACCGTTATTTTCTTGACCGAGTTACGGATCGCATCTTCGAAGTCGACAGAAGTTCGGTGCAGAACTTCAGCGGAAACTACGCTTACTACCTTGAGAAAAAGGCCGAGCAGGACGAGCTACGGCAGGTCGAGGGACACAAACGCGAGCAGCTTATAAAGAAGGAGCTCGCGTGGCTGAGGCGCGGTGCGAAGGCCCGGACGCGGAAATCGAAACACCGCATCGAAGCGGCGCACGCTTTGATGGCGATGCCGAAGGAGCAAGCCAAGGGCGAGGTCGATATCGCGATCGGTTCGAAGCGGCTTGGGTCAAAAGTGATCGAGATCAATGGCGTCTCTAAGTCTTACGGCGCGAACAAGCTTATCGACGACTTCACGTACCTCCTCAAACGCGACGATCGAATCGGCATCATCGGCGCGAACGGCAGCGGCAAGACGACGCTGCTCGATATGATCACCGGCCGGGTCTTGCCCGATAGCGGCGAGTTCGAAACGGGCACGACAGTACACATCGGCTACTACGATCAGGAAAGCCGCGAACTCAACGACGAACGGCGCGTGATCGATTACATCCGCGACGTCGCCGAATACGTAACGACGAACGAAGGCGTGCAGATCACCGCCGGGAAGATGCTCGAACGCTTCCTGTTCACGCCCACTCAGCAGTACGCGATGATCGGAAATCTGTCGGGCGGAGAACGCCGTCGATTGTATCTGCTGCGGATCCTGATGGGCTCGCCAAATGTGCTGCTGCTAGACGAGCCGACAAACGACCTCGACATCCCCACGCTGATCGCGCTCGAAGAATATCTAGACGATTTCGCCGGAGCCCTGATCGTCGTCAGCCACGACCGATACTTTCTCGACCGCACCATCGACAACATCTTCAAGTTCGAACCCGGCGGAAACGTCCGCGAATATGCGGGAGATTACACGGCGTATTTAGCCGCTCACGAACGAGAAGAGGCTGTCAGAACCGCGAGCGGTAGCGACCGGGTGCTTTCGCCGCCGGTCACATCCGCTATAGTTACTGAGACCACAAAGTCCAAGAAACTCAGCTTCAAGGAACTTCGCGAATACGAAGAGATCGAAAAACGCATCGCCGAAACCGAAGCTCGCCTCCCCGAGATCGACAAGGAACTCGCCGCGGCGGCAAGCGATGCCGGCCGCGTCAACGAACTCTTCAACGAACAACAAACGCTAAACGCTCAACTCGAAACCGATCTTGAGCGCTGGACCGAGTTAGCCGAACGTCATGATGGCTGAACACACGGGAACGGTCGGGTTCCCGCTTTCTTTATTTCCCCTTTTCTTATTTCGTGGATGGATCTAAATTTCTCCACGAAATAAGAAATAAGAAAAAGATAGGTCACTAGATTCGAAGTCCCTACTCCGCCAAAGTAAGTCGACCGCAATAGATCAACAAAAGTTCTAGTACAATAGCGGGCAATGCAGGCGTTTCTAGATTTCCTGGCCGCGAACTGGCGTGAGCTGCTCGTGCTTACGCGTGAGCATATCTTCATCGTCCTGCTCTCGACCGGGCTCGCCATCCTGATCGGCCTGCCGCTTGGCATTCTTCTCACCCGCATCAAGTCTCTGCAAGGCCCGGTTCTGGGTATCGCGAATGTCATGCAAACGGTTCCAAGCCTTGCCCTTTTCGGACTGCTGATACCCATACCATTTATCGGTGGCATCGGCGCTCGAACGGCGATCATCGCTCTCGCTCTGTATGCGTTGCTGCCGGTGATCCGCAACACAGTCACGGGAATTCTCGGCATCGATCCGAAGGTGCGCGAGGCGGCGACGGCGATGGGAATGACGGACGGCCAGATCTTGCGGATGGTCGAGCTGCCCTTAGCGGCACCGGTGATACTGACCGGCATTCGCGTTGCTGTGGTGATCTCGGTCGGTGTCGCGACGGTCGCGGCGGCGGTCGGAGCGGGCGGATTGGGAACGTACATATTTCGTGGACTTCGGCAGAACGACAACAATCTGCTGATTGCCGGAGCTCTTGCATCGGCATTGCTCGCATTGCTGTGCGACTTCGCTCTGGGGCAGATCGAAAAGTCTTACAAGATCGGCGAACGGAAGACGGGTCGGAGGGCTTTCGCAATCAGTGGAGCAGCGGCGGTTTTTGCCGCTATCGTTGGGGTAAGTTATTTCTCGGATTCTCAAAGTTCGAATGTCGCGTCTTCGCCTGGCGAGCGGCCGCGCATCGTCGTAGGTTCGAAAGACTTCACCGAGTCCGTGATCCTCGCCGAGATCCTGGCCCAAATGCTCGAAAAACAAGGCATCGAAGTTGTGCGTCAGTTCGAACTCGGCGGCAACCTTGCCCATGAAGGACTGCTGTCCGGCGAGGTCGACGTTTATCCCGAGTACACCGGGACGGCTTACACGGCGATATTAAAGAAAGCTCCGAAAACCGATTCGCAGGTCGTTTACGACGAAACAAAATCGGAGTACGCGTCGAAGTTCAACCTAACCTTGAGCCCGCCGCTAGGGTTCGCAAACGACTTTGCGATCCTCGTTCGCGGCGATGTTGCCCGCAAGAATAACCTCAAAACTATTTCCGACGCCGTCGCGATCTCGCGGGATTGGCAAGCCGGGTTCGGCCAAGACTTTATGTCGCGGGCTGACGGCTATCCCGGTTTCTCGAAGGCATACGGATTCAACTTTGCCCGCCAGCCGCGTGAGATGGACCTTTCGCTTACCTATCGAGCGCTCCAGTCCGGCGAACTCGACATCATCGCCGGCAACTCCACCGACGGCCTGATCGCCGCCCTCGACCTCTTCCAACTCGCCGATGACCGCCGATACTTCCCCCCATATCAAGCGGTGTTTGTTGCCCGAAACAATGCTCTTCCCGTCCTTCAGCCGGTATTTGATCGTCTAGCGAATGCGATCTCGACTGACGAGATGCGAAAGCTGAACTACGAGGTCGATGGTAATAAGCGGAGTCCTAAGGACGTTGCGATGGAATGGGTGAATATAAGGTATTAGAATCGGTATCACATATGATACCATTCTGTTGGGTCAGACTTTAGATGGCGCGTTGCGAGAAATTACTGGATAAGGCAAAGAACGCGCCGCATAACTTTCGGTTTGATGATCTTTGTAAGCTGGCTGAGTGTTACGGATGGGTGGCAGCTCGGCACAATCGTACGTCGCATCGTATTTATTTTAATCCTGACTTTCCAGACCGCGACGGCGCGACGATGAACTTCCAAGACCGTAATGGAAAAGCAAAGCCTACCCAGATCAAACAACTGCTGGATGCGATCGCGCAGCTAACCGATAACAATGAATAAGTATCCAATAAATATCTTATGGAGCGAGGATGACGGTGAGTATCTGGCGACTTGTGCGGCGTTTCCGGGACTCTCGGCTTTTGGTGAAAGTGAAGAAGAAGCCTTGAAAGAAGCAAAGATCGCACTGGAACTCTTTCTTGAGTCGTACAAAGAACGAGGTCTTCCGCTGCCGAAGCCGGTCAGAAGTTCAAAATATAGCGGACAGCTTCGTCTTCGCTTACCGAAATCCCTGCACGAGCGAGCAGCAAACATCGCATCTCACGACGGTGTGAGCCTCAATCAGTACATTACAAATGCCCTGAATCAGGTTGTTTCGAGCGAGGAAGCACGATCATAGGGCAAAAACCTTGTTGCAACTTCCCGTAAATTATTGTAGTATCTTAGCTTGTTGTTTCCATCGCTCTTTTGTCGACGGTAAATCGCCCTCGTTGTGAGGTAAGCGAACAGGATAGTTCGAGCGGATGGTAGGTTAGGAAAAATCGGAAGTGGCCCGTTGTTGGGCCTTCAAACGTTGGTACTTCGCTTCAACCGTTACGCCAAGATTCATACCTCGCGTTAGACACTTCTCAATACGATCCCGATGTTCTTGTTCGCACGCCCGATCATTCGAGTTGTGCGTTAAGCCCTTACTAAGGGCTTCTGCAAAAAGAACTTTGGTCGATCAAGAGGAAATTTAATTACAAATGAGTTTTAGAGATTTGGGCTTGCACGCCGCTTTTGTGGACAGGTGCGAGCGTTTGGGTTACAAAGAGCCTACACCCATACAAAAGAAGGCTATTCCCGTAATTTTACAAGGCGGCGACGTTATCGGATGCGCCGAAACCGGAACGGGTAAGACGGCGGCGTTCTTGTTGCCGATACTCAGTCAACAGGTAAAACAGCTCAACAAAAGGGGACTTCGCGTCCTCATACTTTCGCCGACACGCGAGCTGACCACGCAGATCGAAGCGGCTTGTCGAGCGTTTTTGCCTAAAGGTTTGACCTGTGCGGCGATCATCGGCGGCACCGGATATCCGAAGCAGATTAAAGCGCTCAAGGAAGGAGTGAATATCCTTATCTGCACGCCCGGCCGGTTGATCGACTTTATGGAACAGGGCCTGGTCAACTTCAAGGGGCTGAATACTTTGGTTCTCGATGAAGCAGACAGGATGCTCGATATGGGCTTTCTGCCGGCGATCAAACGAATCGTTCAGGCTGTGCCCGAAAAGCGGCAGACGCTGTTCTTCTCCGCCACGATGGCCGGTGAGATCGAGCGTGTTGCGATGTCGATCGTGAAGGATCCGACATGGATCGAGGTATCAAAACGCGGAACGGCGGCGGTTACGGTCGACCAGAAAGTTTACCCGGTGGCATACGAGCACAAGCTCCCGCTGTTGCTGGATCTCCTTTCAAAAGAAGACTTTGAGCGTGTTTTGGTGTTTACGCGAACCAAGCGGGGAGCAGACCGGATCGCGCATATCCTAGAAAAACGCGACCTCAAATCGAACCGCATTCACGGTGACCGGTCGCAATCGCAGCGTGATGCGGCACTCCGGAGCTTTAAAGCCGGCAAGACCCGCGTTCTAGTCGCCACCGACCTCGCGGCCCGTGGAATCGACATAGATTCGGTCTCACATGTGATAAACTATGATGTTCCGGTCGTCCCCGAAGATTATGTGCATCGAATAGGCCGTACCGGAAGAGCGGGCAATACGGGCCGTGCGATCACACTGTTGACAACTGCCGAAGAGCATTCGATGCGGGCGATCGAGAAACTGACCGGACAAGCGGTCGAGCGAGTCGTTCTGCCCGATTTTGGAGGCCTTACATCGGCCGCGTTGGATTCGACAAATGGCAGGAAAGCGGCGGTAAGACCAGTCCGATCGTTCGGACGGCGACGCCGATAGAGAGATAGAGGGACAACGAATATGGCAGCTACTAAGACAGAGAAATACGCGGTCGGCGACAAATTGCAGATGATGTGCTCGGCGTGTGATACCGACACGGAACACACCGCACAGACTGTAACCAAGTTGGGTAAGATCACCTCAGCCGTGTGCGATACGTGTCAGACGGCGAGCACGTTCAAGAGCGGGGTGAAGACGTCGGTTTCAGTCGGCAGCAAGGGCAAGGCCGCGGGTCCTTACGATCGTCACAAGAAGTACCGAAAGGGTCAGGCGATGATGCATGACAAGTTCGGACATGGCGAAGTGACCGCCGTTCTCGAACCGCAAAAGATCGATGTTTTGTTCGGCGATACTACACGTCGTTTGATCCACGCGCAGGGCTCGGCCAGTTAGTTACTGCTAGAATTGAACGGAAAAAGCGGCTCGATCATGTCGAGCCGCTTTATTTTTGTCGATGAATGCCACGCCCTTACAGACGTGCGGGCTTCTGCAAATCGCTTACTTCCTGCGAAGGAGAAATCCGATAACGAGGCCAATGGCCGCCGAGATCAGGATCGTTTGACCGGGCTTCTGACGAGCGAATTCCTTGGCATCCTCGACGAGCTCTTTCGGATCTTTGTCCTTGAGTTCGTTAAACTTATCTCCCGCCCACGCGAGCTTTTCCTCAGCGTAAACCTTCGCCTTATCGGCCGCGTCCTGAAACTTCGTTCCGTATTCCTGTGCCTGCATCTTCAAATCTCCCAAAAACTCATCATCGAGCTTACCTTCCGGCACGACCGGTACAAGGCTCTGCTCGAGCTCCTTCTCCGCCTTCTTAACTTCCGCTTCAAACTCTGACATTGCTGCTTCCTCCTTTTCGCGCCGCCTGGTTCAACGGCATACGGCAATCTCTGATGAGCGCCGCATCTGTAAAGTTGTAACGAATTGGCGACCCGAAATGTTCGTTTTCTTTCATCACGCAAGCGCGGGTGGGTCGCTAACCTCGCGCCCGGCGCTTCGCCGAACTTTACGCTTTCGGCTGACGTTAAGTTTTCTTTAACTTGAAAGAAAGCGCTTGACACTCGCGTGCGGGAAGTGCAAATCTTAGAGATTCAAAAAGTGAGTAAGCACTTACTTACGCTAGGCGAGGGTCAATTTGGACACTAACTTTTTAGCTTACGATCACAACGGCCACGGCCGGATGTCAGGCGACAAGCGTCGCGAGCAGATATTGCAGACGGCATTCGATCTGTTTTCGCATCGCGGATTTAGCGGCACGACGACGAAGGATATAGCCCGGGCGGCCGGCGTTTCCGAGGCGATGGTATTCAAGCATTTCTCGACAAAAGACGAGCTATACGCGGCCCTGCTTGAAGCAAAGAAATGCCGTGAGGGCTTGACGGAGTTTCCGTGGGAAAGCAATGAACCGCTGCTTGCCGCGATGAAAGCCGGAGACGATTTTGGGGTCTTTTACCACTTCGCTCTTCAGGCATTGGCTAAGCATCAGGAAGACGTTGCGTTCATGCGGATGATCTTTTATTCGGCGCTTGAAGAGCACGAGATGGCCGAGCGGTTCTTTAAAGATTTCGTCGGCGAGATCTACAAATTTTTAGGGGCGTACCTGAAGAAACGGCAAAAAGCCGGGGCGTTTAGAAAGATAGACACTAGGATAATCGTGAGGGCCTTTCTCGGGATGCTTATTCATCATTCTTTGAACAACATTCTATGGGACAAGCGAAGGACCCTTTTGAACATTCATAACGAAGAAGCGGCAAAGAATTTTGCGGAAATTATCTTACGCGGCACGTACGAACAGGCGAGATAGAGATTCTCCGAATAACGGGGAGGCATCGACAATTAAATGATCAAACGCAGGCAATTTTTCTGGATAGTTTTAGCGGCCGTGGTATTTGCGGCGGGGCTGATAACCGGCTGCAGTTCGGGAAACTCGGCAACCGCCGCCAATGCCAATGCACAGCCAACGACAGTTGACGTTACTACCGAAGCGGCGGTCATCAAGCCGATACCGACCTATATCGAAGCCACCGGCAGCCTTGCGAGCGATGCTCAAACAGATGTCGCGCCCAATGTGAGCGGAAAGATCGTCGAGGTAAATTTCGACATCGGCACTTACGTGAATCAGGGCGACGTGCTTGTGCGGCTCGATCCTCGCGACGGACAGATCCGCGTCGATCAGGCACGGGCGCAGGTCGAACAACAGCGGCAGGCGGTGAATCAGGCGAACGCGAACGCGGACCAGGCTTTGGCGAATCTGCGCCAGACGCAAGCGAGGCTTGGCGTGCGCGATGGGGAAGTTTTTCAGATCAAGGATTTTTCGCAGGTGAAAACGTTCACCGCACAGCTCGAGCTTGCCGAGAAGGAGCTTCGCCGGGCGGAAAAGCTGCTTGAATCCGGCGATATTTCGCGGTCGATCTACGACCAGCGTCGTTCGCAGCGAGACGCGATTATCGGGCAGTTAGACGAGGCCAGGTCAAACGCGGCGGTTGCGATCAAGGCGATCGACACGGCGCGCGAGGCATACAACGTAGCGAAGGCCGCGGCGAGCACGCAGAACGCAGCGATCGCGACACTGCAGGCTCAGGTAGCGGCGGCGGAAAAGTCCGTAACCGACACGGTCGTCAGGGCTCCGATCAGTGGATTCGTATCAGAGAAAACGGCCGATGTTGGCGAATACATTTCGCCGAACACGCCGAACTCCAAGCTCGCGACGATCGTCCGCACGTCGACCCTTCGGATGAAGATCGACATTCCGGAAGCTTCCGTTGGAAAGGTAGCGACGGGCCAGGGCATATCGCTTCAAACCAGCTCGTATCCCGACCGCAGCTTTGCCGGAACTATCGTTCGCATTGCCCCCAACGTGAATGCGACGGCGCGAACGCTGACCGTGGAAGCCGAAGTACAAAACGTGGATGGCCTGCTCAAGCCGGGCCAGTTCGCAACGGTAAGGATCACACAGTCGAAACCCGAACCGGCAGTCGTCATTCCCGCGAGAGCCGTTAAAACTTCGGGCGACATCAACTCTGTTTTTGTGATCAAAGAAGGCGTCGCACGCGAACAGTTTGTTCAGCTCGGTCTTCTTGAAGGCGACCAGATACAGGTCAAGAGCGGCTTGATCGACGGCGACCGGGTTGCCGTTAGCAACATCGAGCAGCTTCGCGACGGAATAATGGTCAGGCAATGAGGGAATTTCCGGGTTTCAAGTTGCAAGTTTCAAGTTTTAGTCCTGAAACCGAAAACTTGGAACCTTGAACCTGGAACTTTGAAACTAACATTATGCAGTGGTTAGCAGAAGTATGTGTTAAGCGGCCGGTGTTTGCGACGATGTTGATCATGTCGCTGGTCGTGGTCGGAGCTTACTCGTTTTTCAGTCTGGGCGTAGACCTGTTCCCGAAAGTTGACTTCCCGACGGTGACGGTGATGGTCGTCAATCCGGGATCTTCGCCGCAAGAGATCGAAACCGAGATCACCGAAAAGATCGAAGAAGCCGTCAACACGATCAGCGGTATCGATGAGCTGCGTTCATCTTCGATCGAGGGTATGTCGCGGGTGTTCGTCCAGTTCGTGTTGGAGAAGGACGTGAACGTCGCGGCCCAGGAGGTTGAGAACCGGGTTCAGACGGTGATCCCCAATCTGCCTGTAACGGCCGAGCAGCCAACTGTCCAGAAACTCGATTCTGACGCGGCTCCCGTACTTCGCATCGTTGTTTCGGCGCCGACCAACATCCGCGACGTTACTGAGGTCGCGAGAAAGCAGGTCAAGGAACGCATCGAATCGATCAACGGCGTCGGCCAGGTAACGATAATCGGCGGCCGTCAGAGGCAGATCAACGTCTGGGTCGATCCGGACAAGATGCGGGCTTACAACATCACGCCCGGACAGGTTTCGAACGCTCTCCGCATTCAGAACATCGAGTTTCCGAGCGGCCGGCTCGACCAGGGCGAGAAAGAGACAAGCGTTCGAACGCTCGGCAAGGTCAAGAAGGTTGAAGATTTCGGCAACATCGTCGTGGCGGACCGCGGCGGCTATCAGGTAAAGGTCAATGACATCGCGTCGGTCGAAGACGGAGCGGAAGAACTTCGGTCGGAAGCCCGGCTTAACGGATTGCCCGCCGTGACGCTCGTCGTCGCAAAACAGTCGGGGCAGAATACGGTTGCGGTTGCCGACGCACTTAAGGAACGGCTCGACGAGATCAAGCCGACGTTGCCGGCCGGCTACGAACTTCGCATCGTCGCCGATAACTCACGATTTATCGAAGCCTCACTCGGTGCGATCGAAGAGCATCTGGTTTTGGGTTCGCTGTTTGCCTGCATCGTTGTGTTTCTTTTCCTGTGGAACATTCGCACGACGTTCATCGCGGCCCTCGCGATACCGACATCGATCATCGCCACGTTCGCCCTTGTTTACGCGATGGGCTATACGCTCAACTCGATCACGATGCTTTCGCTTACCCTGATGGTCGGTATCGTTATCGACGACGCGATCGTCGTGCTTGAGAACATCTTCCGATTTGTGGAAGAGAAAGGCATGGACCCGTTCCAGGCGGCCATTGAAGGAACGCGTGAGATCGGCCTTGCCGTTCTTGCAACGACGCTTTCGCTGATGGCGGTGTTCGTTCCGATCGGCTTCATGCAAGGCATCGTCGGGCGCTTTATGTCGAGCTTCGGTTTGACGGCTGCTTTCGCTGTCGGTGTGTCGCTGCTCGTTTCATTTACATTGACGCCGATGCTGGCCGCTCGGCTGATCAAGCGTGAAGAGAAAGAGAAGCCGGATTCCGAGCCGATCAAGGGTGACGGAATGATCGAGTCCGAACCGGAGCATCGTCAACATCAGAAGGCGAAGGATCGCGGATTTTATAAGTATATCGATTCGACCTACACGGCATTGTTGAAGTTTTCGATGGCGCACCGATGGTTGATCGTGACGCTTTGTATTCTCGTTTTCTTGAGCATCATTCCGCTGTTTGCGCTCGTCGGCAAAAACTTTTTGCCGGTCGACGACCAGTCGCAGTTTGAGGTATCGGCGCGTGCTCCGGAAGGCAGTTCGCTTGCAGAGACATCGCTCACGCTTGAACGCATCGCGACCGAGATCCGTAAGCAGCCGGGCGTGACCGACACGCTCGTTACCGTCGGCGGCGGCGATCAGGGCGTGGTTAACAACGGCACGATCTACGTGAAGCTGACTGAGATCGCCGATCGCGACAAGTCGCAGGAACAGTTGATGTCGGAAGCTCGAGAGCTTTTGAAAAACTATCCGAACCTGCGTACAGGCGTTCAGCCGGTCCAGGCGTTTTCGGGCGGCGGTTTCCGCAACGCGAATGTTCAGTTCATGATCGCAGGCCCTGACCTAAAGCAGCTTGAGATCTACTCGGAGAAGATCGTCGAGAAAATGAAGTCAATTCCGGATGCGGTCGACGTGGATACGACGTTGATCAGCGGTAAACCGGAAGTGCAGTTGACGGTAGACCGGGCGAAAGCCGCGGACCTCGGAGTTCAGGTGGGAGATGTTTCTCAAGCTTTGAACACGCTTGTGGCAGGTCAGGAAGCAACGACATATAACGAAGGCACCGAGCAATATGAAGTTTGGGTGCGGGCGAACAATCAATTTCGCACCAGCATTGAAGGCCTGAAGCGAATGATCGTCCCGTCGACGAAGGTTGGCTGGGTGACGCTGGACAACCTCGTAAAGTCGACGCCAGGTTCCGGCCCCAGCTCTATCGAACGCGTCAACCGCCAACGTCAGGTAACGCTGCTTGCGAATACGCGGCCGGGCGGCTCGGCACAGAACATTCAAAACGGCATCAACGAAGCGGTCGCACAGCTGAGCCTGCCGCCGGGATATACGACCGGCTACGTCGGTCAATCAAAAGAGATGGGCAAAGCGGGAATGTACTTTTTACTCGCGATCATGCTCTCGTTCATCTTCATGTACATCGTGCTCGCGGCTCAGTTCGAATCGTTCATCCATCCGGTGACGATCTTGCTGACGCTGCCGCTTTCGATACCTTTCGGTATTTTGAGCCTTCTTGTTCTCGGCCAAACGGTGAACATCTTCTCGGGGCTTGGATTGCTGCTGCTGTTCGGCGTTGTGAAGAAAAACGCGATCTTGCAGATCGATCATACGAGCCATCTGCGTTCGCAGGGAATGAACCGATACGACGCGATCATTCAGGCGAACCGAGACCGTCTGCGTCCGATCTTGATGACGACCATCGCGCTCGTCGCGGGCATGATCCCGCTCGTTATTTCGACCGGGCCGGGATCGGGGACGAACCGCTCGATCGGCGTTCTCGTTGTCGGCGGACAAAGCTTGTGCTTGCTGCTTACGCTGCTTGCCGTGCCGGTGTTCTATTCGATCTTCGATGACCTTAGCGAGCTGCACATCTTCCGGCGTATCGGACGATTTTCGGAATGGATGTTCGGCGGCATTCGTCGCCGGTTTGCGACGGTAACGAGTTTGTTTGTAAGTAAAAGCTAGTAACTCATTTGCGAACTTTGCGATCCCTGCGTTTCAAGAATTTCTAAACGCAGAGGCCGCTAGGACCGCAGAGAGAAAGGAATTGCATATGTATTCGCGGTCCTTATTAATATTCATAATTGCGCTGATCTCAGGAGTCGGTCACGTTCTAGCTCAGGATCCGACGCCTTCGCCGACGGCGACTCCGGCGGTCGAAGATAAACAGCAGGTCGCTCCGGAAAGGCTTCAGGGCGTGCCCGTGATCGCGCCGGATTACCGTTCGGACGACCGTTCGCTGCCGGATCTTGGCCGTGTCGGTGTCGACATGCTCGACCAGCGTTCGCTGACGTTGAACGATGCGATCCGCCTCGCGCTCGAGAACAACAACGACATCGAAGTGACGCGGGCGAACGTCAAGATCGCCGAGTTCGACCTTCGAGCGGCCCGGGGATTTTATCAGCCGCGCCTGACGGGAACGACTTCTTACGAACGGGCGACCACGCCGAACGTTTCGATCTTCAGCTCGAATCAAAAAACAACGCAGGGAGCATTCGTGGGCAATGCGGGTGTGACGGGTTATATTCCGAGATTTGGAACTGTGCTGAGAGCAGACGTCACAAATAACCGTACAACTACCAACAACCCGATCTCGATCCTCTCGCCGCAGTACAACGCGAATGCCGGGTTCACCGTAACGCAGCCGTTGTTCAAGGGGCGTGGATTTGACCAGCAGCGACGTACGATCGAGATCGCAAAACGAAACCTGTCACTGACGGACGTGCAGTTTCGTCAGAAGACCATCGACACGATCGTAAACGTGCAGCGTGCTTATTGGGATTTGGCTTTCGCACTTCGCAACCTTCAGGTTCAGCGTGACAGCGTGAAAGATGCGAAAGAACAATATGACCACAACAAGCGCTTAGTTGAGGAAGGCCAGCTTGCGCCGATCGATATCGTCGCCAGCGAGACGCAGGTCGCGAATTTCGAGCAGGCTGTCTATGAGGCGCTCAACGTCGTTGGTCAGGCTGAGAACGCCCTTAAGAACCTCGTCTCGCCGAACAAAAACGCCAAGATCTGGAGCGAATCCGTAACGCCGGTAGATCCGGTCGATATCACGCCACCCGATACGACGTTGAAAGAGGCTCTCGACGCGGCGCTTTCCAATCGCCCTGAGCTCGAGCTGAATCAGGTACAGAAAGACATCAACGCGATCGACAGGAAGTTCTACGCAAATCAGAAACAGCCGCAGATCGACTTGGTTGCAAGCTACACATCGGCTGGTGTCGGCGGCGGGCAGAATCCTGGCTTTCAGAGCCCGTTCAACCAAACCTGCACGCCGGGAGCGCCTGATTACGAAGCCTGCCTGATCCGTCTTCAGCAGCTTCAAGCGCAGCAGCAGGCAAATCTTGAGCTTTTGACTGGCAACGCATACAGCGGAGTTTTCGCGAATCGTTACCCGACGTATCGAGTGGGCATTCAATTCAACCTTCCGCTTTTTGGCGACAAGACCGCCGGTGCGAACTACGGCAAAGCTTTAGTCGAAGGCGAGAAGATCGAGACGCAGCGGGCACAGCTAGAGCAGACGATTCAGGTCGATGTTCGCAACGCGATTCAGTCGCTGCGTACTGCGGAGGCAAAGCTTCGTGCGGCGGCGATCGCACGCGAGAATTCGGTAAAGCAATATGAGAGCGAACAGCGAAAACTCGATGCAGGACAGTCGGATGTCTATAAGGTGCTTGAACGCCAGACGGCCCTTACCGTAGCCCGCAGCAACGAACTTCGCGCGCAAACCGATCTGAACAAGTCGATCGCCGACCTGCAGCGTGCCACCGGCAATTCGCTCAAGGCAAACAACGTCGTCTCGCTGTTGAGGAAGTAGGTTGGAACGCGGACATTCTTGTCCGCTGTATGTGTGAGGGAATGCGGACATGAATGTCCGCGTTCCGTTTTATGAAAGCGGTTTATATCAAAGAATTCGGCGGGCCGGAGGTTCTCGAGATCAGAGAGGTTCCAGACCCGCCGTCGCCGTCTGGAAGCAACGTTCTTGTCCGCGTCAGGGCCGCCGGATTGAACCGCGCCGACCTGCTCCAGCGAAAAGGATTTTATCCCGCACCTGAAGGCTACTCAACAAATATCCCGGGACTCGAATTCGCTGGTGAGATCGTAGAGGTCGGGAGCGAAGTCACATCCTGGAAACCGGGCGACCGCGTTATGGCGATCACCGCCGGCGAGGCACAGGCCGAACTTGTTTCGGTCGATGAGTCGCTTCTATTTTCTATTCCCGATCAACTCACGTTCACCGACGCGGCGGCGATTCCCGAAGCGTTTATCACCGCCCATGACGCCGTATTCACGCAGGGCAAATTGAAAGAAAGTGACTGCTTGCTCATTCACGCCGTCGCGTCCGGAGTCGGCATCGCGGCCCTGCAGATGGCAAAGCAGGCGGGAGCAACGGTGATCGGAACGTCGCGGACTTCAGATAAGCTTGACCGCTGTCGCGAACTCGGACTCGACCACGGCATTGAGACGACTGACGGATCATTTGCCGACGAATTGAAAGGCCTTTCGGCGGCGGGTGCAAATGTAATTCTCGATCTTGTCGGGGCAAGCTATTTTAAAGAGAATCTTTCGAGCCTGGCGACGAAAGGCCATCTGATCCTGGTCGGCCTGACCGGCGGATCTACTTCCGAATTCGACCTTCGCGTCGCGCTTCAAAAGCGGGCTCACATCGTCGGCACCGTGTTACGCGGACGTTCGATAGCGGAGAAGGCGGAGGCGACTAGAGCGTTCGTTCAACATTCGATGCGGCATATCACGTCGGGCTTGATCACGCCCGTCGTCGATAAGATTTTTCCCGCCGAGGCAGTCCGCGAAGCTCACGCGTATCTCGAATCGAACGCAAGCTTCGGGAAAGTTGTTCTAAGTTTTTGATGTTAAGTGGGGAAAGGCTTGAGCCTTGATCAAGAAAGCCCGCGTGACTTTGGTGGAGTCAGGCGGGCTGTTCATTGAACTAGCGGCATCTACCGTCGCGGGATGGGGATGTCGGAGGCGGTGCCCCACGGAGCGCCCATGAAGCCGCCGGTGCTCTTGTAGATCCACCACGTGCCGCCGCGGAAGATGGCGACATCGGTCTTGCCGTCGCCGTCGTAATCGGCCGGGATGGGAACGTCGCCCGGGTTGCCCCACACAACGTTCAACGCTCCCGCCGTCGTCTGATAGATCCACCAAGCGCCCTCGCGATAGATCGCCAGATCGGCACGTCCGTCGCCGTCATAGTCGGCCGGTACGGGCTTGTCGGTGCCCGTTCCCCACTCGGCTCCCATAAAGCCGCCCGTGCTCTTGAGTATCCAGAACGTGCCCTCGCGGAAGATCGCGATGTCCGCCTTGCCGTCGCCGTCGTAATCGGCCGGGATGGGGATGTCGGTCGGGTTGCCCCACGAAGCCGTCACCGCTCCGGCCGTCGTCTGATAGATCCACCACGTGCCTCCTCGATAGATCGCCAGATCGGCTTTGCCATCGCCGTCGTAATCGGCCGGCACCGGCGTGTCGCTCGCAACGCCCCACTCGGCTCCCGAAAACCCGCCCGTGCTCTTCAATACCCACCAAGTCCCGTCGCGGTAAACAGCATGATCCGTCTTCCCGTCCCCATCGTAATCCGCCGCCACGATCTTATCCGTCTCATTCCCCCAAACCGTACCCGAATACCCAGCCTCAGTCCCATATACAATCCACTCACCCTCCCGATATACCCCCAAATCCGCCTTCCCATCCCCATCAAAATCAAACGGAGTTGAGCCCGTGTTATCAACCGTAGGGTCGAATTCGTAGGCGCCTATATCGGCGCGAAAGGCGGTGTTGCTATCGCCGTCAAGCGGGCGAAC
>CADEGD010000064.1 GCA_902826795.1 uncultured Acidobacteriota bacterium
CTCTCTACAGTTGCTTTGCTGACACTTGTGGTCGCGACCATGCGCGTCGCGGCCCTATCTCAATCGCTGCCTAAAGTTGATAGGAAAGCCGCTGCCGAGAGCGTAAAGGCTGAATTTCTTCACGCTTGGAATGGTTACAAGAAGTACGCGTGGGGCAACGACGACCTCAAGCCTCTCTCCAAATCACACCACAACTGGTATGCCGAGCCGCTTCTGATGTCGCCCGTCGATGGACTCGACACGATGTACATCATGGGCCTCAAGAAAGAGGCTGATGAGACTCGCGAGTATATCAAGAAGACTCTGAATTTCGACAAGGATGTAAGCGTCCAGAAGTTTGAGATCGTCATCAGGCTGCTCGGCGGGTTGCTTTCGTCATATCAAATCACCGGCGATAAGGAGTTACTAGAGCTCGCCGACGATCTGGGAACTCGACTTCTTCCCGCATTCGAATCCCCGACCGGGTTGCCCTACAAGCAGATCAATCTTCGAACGGGCAAGGTCTCGCAGAACATCTCGAACCCGGCCGAAACGGGAACGCTTCTGATCGAGTTCGGCACCCTCAGCAAGCTCACAGGCAAGCCGATTTTCTACGAGAAAGCGAAGCGAGCTCTCGTCGAAACCTACAAACGCCGCTCGCCGATCGCCCTTGTAGGAACGCGGATAAATGTCGAGACGGGCGAGTGGACAAACACCGGCAGCCACGTCTCAGCTGAGATCGATTCTTATTACGAATATCTATACAAGTGCTGGATCCTCTTCGGCGACAAAGAGTATAAAGCGATGTGGGACGACAGCATCGTCGCGATAAACAAGTATCTCGCCGACGACGCGAACGGCGAACTCTGGTATGGCCATGCCGATATGGCGTCGGGCAAGCGTACGAAAACGACGTGGGGGGCCCTAGACGCATTTTTCCCGGCTCTTCTTGCAATGTCAGGCGACCTCGACCGTGCAAAGCGACTTCAGGACTCGTCGTTCAAGATGTGGAACGTCCACGGCATCGAGCCCGAGGTTTACAACTACAAGACCGGACAGGTCGAGCACGCCGGATACCCGCTGCGTCCCGAGATCGTTGAATCGACGTACTATCTCTATCAGTACACAAAGGATCCAAAGTATCTCGCAATGGGCAAAAAACTCTGGGACGATTTCGTGAAATATTGTCGGACCGACGCTGGGTACGCACATCTGAAAAGCGTTATCACCAAAGAAAAGTCCGACGCGATGCAGAGCTTTGTCCTCGCGGAAACGTTCAAGTATTTCTATCTCTTGTTCGCCCCGGACAAGACGATCGATTTCAAGAATGTCGTTTTCAACACCGAAGCGCATCCGATTAAGCGTACAAGGAAGAACTAGCCACAGAGCACACAGAGATATTTCGACGAAAAACTCTGTGACCTCTGTGGCAAGAAATAAAATGGCAAAGAAGAAAGCACTAGCAAAGATCGAAAAAAAGACCCTCATCACCGGCGGGACCGGATTTCTCGGTGCAGAGATCGTTCGTCAACTCGTTGAAGGTGGAGCGACAAATCTCCGCGTTATGGCGTCAAGCGTTCCGGCGTGGATGTCCGACGCGGGCGTTGAGGCGTTTGCCGGATCAGTGACCGATCGTGAGCGAGTTGCTGAAGCTGTCGCAAATGTCTCGGTGATCTATCATCTCGCGGGTAAAGTCTCGCGAGATAATAACGACGCGGCGGCGATGAACAAGATCCATGTCGAAGGCACGCGGATCTTGTGTGAAGAAGCAACTAAAGCCGGCGTTGAGACGATGATCCTCGCGTCATCGAGCGGGACGATCGCGGTTAGTGAGGATGAACAGTTATTCGACGAAACATTCCCGCAACCGGTCGACGTTATATCGCAATGGGCTTACTACGCGTCGAAGTATTATCAGGAACGCGCCGCCATCGAGAACTTCGATGGCGACGGTCGCAAGCTCGTCATCATGAACCCGACGCTCCTTCTCGGGCCGAATGACGAGCGGCTTAGCTCCACTAAGGTCGTCCTCGACTTTCTCGCCCGCAAGATCCCATACACGCCGAGCGGCGGTTTGAGCATCGTCGATACGCGCGATGCGGCTGCGGCTTTCATCGCCGCGGTTGAAAAAGGACAGCATCGGGAAAAGTATTTACTCGGTTCGGCGAATCTCACGTTCGCGGATTTCTTCGGAAGGCTTGAACGGCTAAGCGGGGTTTCGGCTCCGCTGTTGAAAGTGCCTAAAAAGCTGGCCGTTTCGGCGTCGTCGATGATCGAATCTGTTTTCGGTCATTGGGGAAAGACTTCGCCAGTCGCGTCGAAAGAGGTCGAGCAGGCTGAACACTTCTGGTACTTCGATTCGTCAAAGGCTGAAGAGGAACTCGGGTTCCTGCCCCGCGATCCGCAGGAAACCCTGAACGACACCATCAAGTATCTTCAGGAAAATCTTCTCGGCAAAGGTGCGTTCAAGTAGAACGACTTAAGAATCGATACGGAAGATAAACCGCAAGTCCTACAGCCGCCGCGATCAAGATCGGCAATCCTTCCTTTGCAAAATCCACCTGCGTCAGCAGCCAGACGATCAGCAGTAATGACAATACCGCCGCAACAATTCCGGCTGGTGCAAGGAATTTTGCTTCGGGTGCATCGCCGCGCTTGCGAAATACGAGAAGAGCGAGACAAGTTGTTGCGTAGACAAGCAAGCGTGTGATCGTGGCGATCGCGACCGCCGTGATGAATGACGAGCCGACCGTGAGGATGAAGATGACCAAACCGGTTAGCAGAATCGATACATAAGGCGTCTTGAATCGCGGATGTGTCTTGCCGATCGCGGCTGGCATTTCCCCTTGGTGCGACATCGCAAAAAGCAGGCGGCTCGAACTCAGAACGCCGACTTGTAAATTTCCGATTATCGAGAGAACGGCTCCGACCGTGATGAATCCGGCACCGATCGCGCCCATAAAAACCGAAGCCGCGTCGGCCAGCGGTCGCTGCGAGGTCGCAAGCTCCGGCAGCGTCCCAATGCTAACGATCTGAATACCTATATAAAGCACGGCGACGATAATGAGGGCGACGATCGTGCCGAACGGAACGTTCTTCTCCGGCTCTTTTGTTTCGCCCGACAGAACAACGGCCGCCTCGAAGCCGACAAACGCATAGATCAAAAGCAGCACGGCGCTTGAAAACGATGAGTATTCAGGTACGACGTTGAAATTGAAATTAGAAGGCTGCACGAAAAACAGCCCCGCTAGCACAAATAGTACGAGAGGTATCAGCTTACCGGCGGTGAAGATGTTGGTTGCACGGGCCGACTCCCGAACGCCGATCAGATTAACCACGACGATACCTATGACAACCAGGCTGATGAGCAGCACCCGCATCCACCCTTCGCTCGTGCCCGGAATGAAGAAGCCGAGATAGGTGACGAGCAGGTTGCAGTTTGCCGCAAAGGTCGTGACCCGGACGACCCAGTAAAGCCAGCCGACCTCAAATCCGGCCACCGAGCCGAACGCCTCACGAGCGTAGAGATAAGGGCCGCCGGTCGCTGAAAACCGGCTCGAAACCTCGGCATAACAAAGCACGATCAGTCCCACGATCAGGGCGCACGCTACGAACGCGAACAGGCTGTAGCCGCCGATCTGAGCATAGACCCGCGACGGCAAACCGAAGATTCCGGCGCCGATGATGGTGTTGATCACGATCGCGGTGAAATCCCATCGCCCGATACCGCGTACGAGAGGTTCGTTATTCATCCTTATGCAAGATAACGGAGAGTTTCTTCGGAGAAAGTAATTCGTTTATACTCGATTGCATCACATCCGTAAAGACGAACTTAGTAACAAAACCGATGTTCAAACCACCAAGAATCTTTTCGATACTTGTCGTTACGTGCCTGCTTGTGTCGATCGCTGTCGGCCAAAAAGGCCGCGACAAGATCGAGATCGTGAAGGCGAAGAGTTACGTGGCGCCGACCATGGAAGCGTCGCCAGCTATGCAATCGATCCTCGATAAGGCTGTTGCCGAGGTCATGGCGTCGGGGAAGTTCAAACCGGGCGAATTGACGGCGACCGTTATCGACATCCGTAACCCCGATCGGTGGCAATCCGCTGCGTTCGAAGGCGAACGCCAACTCTATACCGCCAGCGTCGTCAAGATGTTCTACATGGCCGCGCTCGAACGTCAGCTTGAGGACGGCAAGATCGTGATGACAAAAGAACTTGAACGCGGGCTCAAGGATATGATCGTGGATTCGTCTAACGAGGCCACGCAATACATTCTCGACGTACTGACCGACACCTCGAGCGGCGGCGAATTGCCGCAGAAACAATTCGAGGCCTGGCAGTACAAACGCAACCGTGTCAACCGCTTCTTCTCGTCTATGGGCTACACGAACATCAACGTAAATCAGAAAACGTTTTGCGAAGATGCTTATGGCATTGAGCAGCAGTCGCGGGCTTACAAAGGCCAAAACCGTAACATGCTCACGAGCAACGCTACCGCACGGCTTCTGGCTGAGATAGCAACGCGAAGATTCGTTAACGAAGCACGCAGCAATTCGATGTTGGCGATCATGTCGCGCGATTGGGAGGCGACAAAAGATCCGAACAGCCAAGCTGTCGACTTTATCGGTAAAGCATTGATAGATAATAAGATGACCGGGGCGAAACTTTGGTCCAAAGCGGGTTGGACCAGCCGCTCACGACACGACGCCGCCTATATTGAAACCCCGGACGGCCAAAAGGTCGTAATAGCCATATTCACGGAAAATCACGCGAACGACCACGAATCAGTTCCGGCGATCGCAGGCAAAATACTAAAGGCATTACAGGAGTCCAGATCATGAAATCCCTGACGTCCACATTGTTGACCGTTCTCGCCCTGTGCGCGGTTTCGTTTGCTCAAGGCAATTACAAAAAACCACCCGCAAATATTCAGGCCGTTCTCGATGCTCCGGCGATCCCATCGACATCGGTGTCCCCGGCTCGAGACAAGATCGCTTTGCTTGAACCGCTTCGCTATCCCCCGATATCGGAACTGGCCGAGCCGATGCTGCGGCTTGCTGGTTCGCGCATCAATCCGAAGACGAACAGCCAGCACCGGACGCCCTATGCCGTTAGCGTCAAGATTAAGAATATCGCCGATGGTAAGGAGATGGCGGTCGCCCTTCCCGCTGGAGCAAAGATCACTCAACCGCAATGGTCGCCGGACGGCAAATACATCGCTGCCGGAAACATAACTCCGGCTGGTATAGAACTGTGGATAATTGACACCGCGACCGCGAAGGCTAAAAAAGTCAATGGCGTGATGATCAATACGGCCTACGGCGGCTACGGCTGGGAAGATTCAACAACAATTTCGGCAACTCTCGTTCCAGCCAAACGCGGGCCTGCTCCGACGTATCAGGATGTTGTCCCGATGGAGCCGAATATCCAGGAAACCTCGGGACGTGCCGGACAGCTCTCCACGTTCCAGGATCTGCTAAAGTCGCCGAACGACGAGAAGCTGTTTGAATATTACGCAACGTCGCAGCTCGCAATGATCGACGTTAACGGCAAAGTCCGCGAGATCGGCTCGCCCGCTGTCTTTGATAATGCCGAGATGTCGCCGGATGGAAAGTACCTGCTCGTCTCGCGCATCCAGCGGCCTTTCTCTTACCTGTTTCCGTCGTTCCGGTTTCCAAAAAAATTCGAGATCTGGGACACGAACGGCAAGCTCGTGAAGCTATTGCTCGACTCGCCGCTGATCGACAACCTTCCGGTTCAGGGTGTTCAGACCGGACCACGAGGCTACGGATGGATACCGACTGAGGGCTCGCGGCTTATCTGGGCTGAGGCCCTCGATGGCGGCGACCCGCGAACAAAAGCGACCCACCGTGACAAGTTGATGACGCTCGGCGCTCCGTTCACTGCGGACGCAACCGAGTTGCTCAAGACTGAACATCGCTTTCAGGGTCGCAGCTTTGGCGAGCGTTCAGGCACGATGTTCTATTACGATTACAACCGCGACACTCAGAAGCGTCGAATGTTTCTGTTCGATTACAACAATCCAGGTGCCGCTAAGCAGATATTCGATCTCAGTGTCAACGATCGATACAACGATATCGGCCAGCCAATAACGAAGACCCTTCCCAACGGCAGCAATGTCGTCCGAATGAACGGCGACAGCATCTTTCTGCAAGGTGCCGGAGCCTCGCCCCAGGGCGATCGTCCGTTCTTCCGCAAGATGAATCTGAAGACGCTTCAAACCGAAGAGATTTTCCGCTCGGGAGTCGAAGATTACGAAGCGTTCGTCGCGATGATCGATGACGAGGGAATGCAGTATATCACTCGCAAAGAATCGCCGACCGATCCGCCGAACCTCTACATTCGCCAGTTCTGCCCGCCCGGACGCGTCTGTACCGCACTCGCTTATCGGCAAGTGACCGATTTCAAAGACCCGACGCCGCAACTTCGCGGCATCCAAAAGCAGCTCGTGAAATACAAACGTGCCGATGGGGTCGATCTTTCTTTCACGCTTTACACTCCGCCGGGCTACAAGCCGGGAACGCCGCTTCCGACTGTCGTATGGGCATATCCGCTGGAGTTCACCGACGCTTCGACCGCCGGACAGGTCTCAGGTTCGACGAACCGCTTCACCCAGATCGGAGGAATGTCGCATCTCTTCTTCCTGCTTCAGGGCTATGCCGTGTTGGATGACACGACGATGCCGGTGGTCGGCGATCCGCTTACGGTCAACGACACGTTCGTCAAACAGATTGTCGATTCGGCGAAAGCCGCGATTGATAAGGGAGCCGAGATGGGCGTAGTCGATCCTGATCGCGTCGGAGTCGGCGGGCATAGCTACGGGGCGTTTATGACCGCGAATCTGCTCGCTCACAGCGACGTTTTCCGGGCCGGAATCGCCCGCAGCGGAGCCTACAACCGCACGCTTACGCCATTTGGATTCCAGTCGGAACGGCGCTCCTTCTGGGAAGCTCCCGAAATGTATGCCAAGGTGTCGCCTTTTTGGTACGCGAACAAGATCAACGAACCGATCTTGTTGATGCATGGCGAAGCCGACAACAACCAGGGCACATTCCCGATCCAGTCGGAGCGAATGTTCGCCGCCATTCGCGGCAACGGCGGCACGGCGAGGCTCGTAATGCTGCCGCTCGAATCACACGGCTACTCGGCCAAAGAATCTATCGAACATACGCTGTACGAAATGGTCGATTGGTTCGACAAGCACGTAAAAAACGCCAAGCCGCGGAGCAATCCGCAGGCAGGGAATTAGTAAAATGTAGAAGCCCGAGCGTTGGCGAGGACTCAGCTCCCAAATAGAGAGATAGGTCCTTCCGAACGTTCGGGCTTTAGCCTTTCCCGTCCCACGGTAAATGCAATTGGGAATAATCGCGGCCTCTTAAGGAATTATTGTTTGTATATGAAGATCGCATCTATCGTGCTGGCCGCAATGATACTTTCGGCTACGGGTTACGCCGTGTGGAATATAACTGCGGGGACTGGCTTTTGCTCCTATGCGCCCAAATCGGACCAGCTGACCGCCGAGCCGCTTGCGGAACAAAAGCGCGTACCTGTTCTCGTTGAGCTGTTCACATCGGAAGGCTGTTCGAGTTGTCCGCCGGCCGACCGGCAACTGGCTTTCATGCAGGCAAATCAAACGACGCCCGGCGCCGAGGTGGTCACGCTTGCCTATCATGTTGACTACTGGGACCGGCTCGGCTGGAAGGATCGTTTTTCGTCGCCTCAATTCAGCGATCGCCAAGAGTGGTATACGGCTGCCAAGGGGCTCGACTCGAACTACACGCCCCAGATGATCGTCGATGGAGAGGCACAGTTTGTTGGAAGCGATGCACGCAAAGCGGATGCGGCGGTTAGTGAAGCCGTTAGATCGGAGAAATCTTTAGTATCGATAGCCGCCGACGACGAAAAACTCCGGATCAGTATCGGCCAGCTGCGCCTCGGCAACAAGGCAATCGTTTTTCTCGCGACAGCCGAAGACGGCTTGGAGACAGACGTTAAAGCAGGCGAGAACGGCGGAAAAAAGCTGACGCACGCCGCGGTCGCGCGCGACCTGAAGATGATCGGAACTATAGATCCCGCCGCTGAAAGTTTTGATACTACTGTCGTTCCGCCAGTGAATAATGCGTGGAAAAGTGAAAATCTAAGGTACGTCGTATTTGCTCAGGAAGAGAAAACGGGCAAGGTGATCGCCGTAGGGTGGAAGTCGGCCGCGGCAAATTGATCACCACCTCACATCGTATCCGGTAAAATTTTCTCTCCACGGTTCCGATTCTTCTCGCGGTAGAAACGGAATGAGTCCGTCGAGGAAGAGAGTTTCGTCGGCAGTCCGACGGATGCGGTAGTTATAGCCCGTCGGGGAAGCGATCGAGATCGATATGAACTCCTCCGTCTTGCGAGCAACCACGGCGACCCGCCAGTCCTTTTTCGAGCGTACGAGAAGCCTTCCGCCAACCGGAATATCCGCCAATGTTATCTGCGCTACGGAAGTTTCCATGACTTCTTGTAAGCCTTGTATTCGCTCTCGGGCATCTGAACGAGATAAGGGTTTTTCTTCGGATCGAGCCACGCCACGATACGTTCAAGGTCTCCCCGAGCCATCGCCGTACAGCCGCTGGTCGGCGTATTCGCGTCCTTCCAAATGTGCAAGAAGATGCACGATCCGTTGCCCTTCACGACCGGAAATGAGTTATACGCAACGAAAACTCCCAGATCATACTCCGGCGTGATCGCCGCCATCTTCTCCGAACTTTTCCAGTCAAATATCCCAACCTGCAGACGTCCGACAACCTTGTTGTAGTGGTGAGAGTTCACATCGTCAATACATTCGGTCTGAGTTTCAAGCTTTCGATATGAGAGCTTCGACATGATCGAGTCCGACTTCCCGAACGCGAAAGTCAGCAGAAACATTCCCGCCGGTGATTTGCCGTCTCCCTCTTTCTTGAAAGCCAAGGTAGACGTTGCATCGGAATCCGGCGCCCATGCCAGGCCAGCTCTCCCAACCACGATCTCAAATTCCTTTCCAACCGGCTGCCATTTCGACTTCGCATCTTTTCGTTCATAAGTCTGGGCGTCACCGGCGGTTGCCGTCCAGTCATCCGTCGTGACGACTATGGCCTGCAGCGATTCGGCGAACGAGACCTTGACCGGCGGCGGTTCAGGCTTCTTGATCTGTGCCGACGCTGCCGCAGCGACAAAAAGTATAAGAAGCAGAGCTTTCATAGGAAGAAAGTTGTATCACGAATGGGAGCCAAGAGCAAGGTTTTGATCAGCACCGATCAAATCTCTCGGTCACGACAAAGGCTTATTCAAGAAAAAGTTAAAAATAGGTCAGGAAAACCCCAAGATTTTCTTCTTGTCGTCGTGTCATTGATATTCACGCAGCTTGAGCTTTGGTGACAGACGTTCTCGCGTAGTAGCGCGATTCGAAATTTGCCGCCGCCTGAGAGGTCGAAACGATGCCTGACGAAAACGAATTTGCACGGCTCATTCACAAGATGGTCGGTGCAGAAAATGCGGGCGGAAACGTCGGACGCGAAACGCTCGACGCGATTCTTGCTCCCGACTTTTTGAGTCTTACGAGATCGAACGGGAAGGAAGAATCGCGGGCAGATCTGCTGGACGCGGTCGGCAATTCCACGATCCAGACGATCGAGCGGGAAGCGGCCGGTTTCGAAGCATACGGGTCGGACGATCTCTTTTTCGTGCGATGCGTTGTGACGGTGCGCGATCTGGCGGATCAACAAAGCTCTCCGAACAAATTTCGAAATACATATTTTTTCAGACGGGATGGAGATTCGTGGCTTTGCATGAGTTGGCAAGTCACGAAACTCGCCTGACCTGGCCCACGCAACTCTTAGCCATTTCATGGAGATCTTATGAGTTTCAATTTATCCATTCTTAGAAAAATTCGTTGCCGCTTTCTGAACCGCGTGACGGGCAAACCGGTCACCGGAGTGATCGCGAATCTTTCCGTTTCGGTCGGCGACGACGATGCAGCATTGCGCATACCCGTAGGCACGCTATGTTCCGACCGAACGGGCTATGCATCGTTCGATCTGAAACCCCTGATCGACCGCGGGCTCGACGTTGTGCAGGGCGTTTCCGTTTCGGCAATTAGCCACGGCCTTCGCCACTATGAGGTGCTCCAGCATTTCGTATCGCGTCAATTAACGGACGGTGAAGGCGAAGATGACGGCGACGACGCGATCGAGGCGGCTGGGTCCGAAGCGATGCGAAAGCACATGCTGAATCATCTGCCGTCGGTCAGCGGCGTGCGCGCCGATCCGCTCTGTATCGTTTTTCCCGTTTATGTTGAAGAGCCAGCCGACAAAGATCACGATTGCGACAATGGCTGCGCGACCACCGCTCTTGCCTCGATCCAATCGCCGGACGCCTGTGATTACAAGGCGTCACCATATTCTTTCGTCAGCCCGACAGAGATAAACGTTGGCGGCGATTGTTGCGAAACTCTCGTCCCGTCCACGTTGCCCGTTCAGGAACACGGGTTTTACAAGGTCGTCGTTCGCCACAGCGGCAATTTCGACGACGACGGATCGACCGACGTAATGATGCGTAACGGATCGGTTGAGGAGGCGGACGTCACCGATGCTCTAGAAACGAGAAGCCCGAGGATAAAGTTTGGCGAGGTGCTCGAATACCGGCAGCGTTGGTATTCGCTCGGGCATTCGCTCGGCGAGATAAAATACAGCCTGCCGCTTGCACCCGGCGAAAGTACTCAGCTAGCTGTGATCGATTGGTCGCGGCAAGATACGGCTAGTCGGTTCGATCGGCTTCGCGGGACCGAGTTTCTCGATCATGAGCTGAAACGCGATCGGACGATAGAGGAAACTATCGAAGCGGCACTTCACGAAAACCAGAGCGGCTGGTCGTGGATGGGCGGCTTCGGTACGGCTTCCAATTACGACGCGAAAGCATACGGCAATTACTCCGGCACCGGTGCGGTCGGCGGCAGCGTCACGAACACGTGGGGCAACCGCGATATCGAGGGCGAATCGCTGCAAGATCTCGACGACAAGGTCACGCAGGCAACCTCGTACGTGCGCAGTCTGAGCAGCACGGTGATAGTGCAGGCGTCGCAGGCGGAACAGAATTTCCTGCAGACGCGCCGCGTCGCCAACCACAACCATTGCCATTCGCTGACGATTCAGTACTACGAGGTGCTGCGGCATTTCAGGCTAGTGTCGGAATTCAACCGGCGACGGAATGCGGTGCTCGTGCCGTTCTCGCCATTCGCTTTTTCGTGGCAGACGGCTCTGCGCTTTCGTACGCAGCTTGAGCAGGCACTACTCGACGAGAGGCTAATGTCGTGCTTCGACGCTATCATCCGTCTGCGCATCGCTTCGGAAATTTACGAGAAACCCGCGGAAACGGCCCCCGATCCGGGTGTTCCGAAACCTCCCGCGGTCAAGAAAGTGCCGAAAACCAAAATGATCACGGTGGATGGAAAGCTCGAGAGTGGAATCGGTTCCGGCGTTATCGTGAACAGCGGCGACACTTTTTCATTCAACGCCAGCGGGGCGATCAAATTCAGCAATTGGGCTCACGAAGGGGCGGTCGGACCGAGCGGCGACACGAACGCCGCCGGTGCCGGTGCGGTCGCTCCTACCTTGAGATCAAGATCGCTGATCTACAAGATCGGGCCGGCGGGAAGCTGGGTACAGGGCGGCACGTACGCCGGGGAAACCGCTACTGTGACGGGAGAACTCGTTTTCGGCGTCAATGATACGCTCGGCGGTTTTTGGGACAATTCCGGCGGTTGGAGCGTGACAATAAACTACCTCGAAGCGGAAGATGCAGGGCCGCAGCCGCCTAAGGAAGAAGCTCCGCCGCCTGAAGAGGAAAAGAAGTCTACGTTCAGCAAGATCGAAGATCAGTTGTGCGAGGCGAAATTGCTGACGCATCTGGCGGCGAATCAGGGCTACTACAACCGCGCGGTCTGGCTGCTTATCGACGCAACGGAACGTCGGTTGTATTTAGAATCGGTGTTGTCTGGCAATCCGGCCGTACTCGCTGGCTTGGACGATAAGCCGCTTGCAGTTTCGGGTAACTATGTCGCCTTCGAATATTTCGGGCCGACTCCGGCTCCGACCGACGACACGCGTATCACGCCAGAAGCGCCGATCGAGAGCATCGTCACACTGCCGACGCGTGGGTTGTTCGCCGAGGCTCAGATGGGCAACTGCAACAGCTGCGAAAAGAGAGATGTCACGCGCATGTGGGATTGGAAGGAAATGACGGCGGAAGAGCCGCCCGCGATCAGCGGTATCGAACCCGGTCCTCAGGGCACAGCAACGAGCTTGACGCCGCTGCAGCTTCCATCGAATGTGATCCAGATCACGCAGCCGCAAAACGCCCCAGATCCCACGGGGCTGGCGACGGCGCTCGGAGTTTTGGGCAAACCCGATCTGTTCCGTGATATGTCGGGCCTCGACGAAGTTTCCGATCTTCTTGGCAAGCTGGCGGATGGTGCGGTAACAAGTCTGGAAGGAGCAAAGAAGGTCGCCGCTGAAGCGAAAGCCAAAGTAGACAAGGCCAAGTCGACCGGTACGTCTTCAAACGGCAACGACACGTCAGGCAAACGGACGCAACCGAACGAGAAAGATGCCAAGTCGCAGTTGGATAAGCTGCAGATCGTCGACGAAGCGAAGCAGCGAGACCTAGTGAACGACGAACAAGCGACTAACGCGACTCTCGGTATTCTCGGCGGCGAGATCATCCCGGCTGCCGCTATCGATCGCAACGTCAGCATGCCGATGGGCATAGACGTGTCGCATCATCAAGGCATCATCAATTGGGAGAAAGTTGCGTCTTCGAACATCTACTTTGCCTTTATCAGGACAAGCGATGGGCAGATGCTGGATAAGAAGTTTCAAGCAAACTGGACGGCAGCTCGCGATGCGGGGCTAACGTGCGGTGCCTATCATTTCTGGCGTCCGCAGATCAGCGGAAAGAAGCAGGCTGAAACCGTGATCAAGCAGCTCGGATTTTTACAACGTGGCGACCTGCCGCCTGTGATCGACGTCGAGAAAAACGCGAATTCCGTCTTTACAGGGTTATCCGTGACCGATATTGAAGACAATATTCAGGAATTTCTTGACACCCTTCAGGCCGAGTTCGGAGTTTCACCCATCATCTATACGAACCCCGACACCTGGAATGACACCCTCGGCGGTTCGACAAAATTCTCGAATTATCTTCTTTGGATATCGAACTATAGTCCGAAGAATGATCCAACGCTTCCGGGTGGATGGCCAACGTGGGAATTTTGGCAGATGACTGACTCCGGAAGAGTTGACGGAGTATCAGGTCTGGTCGACATGAACATGTTCAACGGAGACCTAGAGTCGCTCTGGTTGATGGCGCGAAAAAGTCCGAAGGTTATTGAGATTTAGCGGCAGCATATCGCTCTAGCGTACCTATGGAATTAAACCTAGGCCTCCGTCGATTTTGTCGGGGGCCGTTTTCTAATTATATGTCGCTGAGATTTCCGTTGAATCAGTAGCGGACCTATTTGGCGCTGAAGACCTTGTCGAATTCTTTTGCAAATTCCAGAAGGGTATAGCGGTCTGGGGCTGAGAAGCGGACGCCGAGTTTTTCGGAATAGACGATGGCGTTCCATCTTTTTGAAAAAGTAAAAAGCGATACTTCTCCGTTGTTAACGCCTGCCTTATTCTTCACCTTCTGCTTGCCCAGAACCTTGGCTCCCGACTCTCGAAAACCTTTCATAAAGTCTTCGTATCCTTTCTTTGCGGCATCGCGACTCGAAAACTTAGCCAGTATAAATTCGACCTCTTTTCCCTTCTTCGTATAGGTCGTTTTAGTGACCTCGTCCGCTCCCAGAAAATCATCGGCCGGATTACCGGTCAAAACCGCCTGCTGTTCGTAAGGGCCGACGGCCGGCGGAAGCGTGAACGGGTTTTCAGTTAGGTCGGTGTCGTCGATGTCCGAATTATCCGACTTCGTATTCGCGGGGTTGGACGTTGTCGTGTTACGGTTTGCGACGCGCCGATTAGCGTTCGAAATGTTTGTGCCTGTTCCGCTGCGGCTGCCGAGGTAAAAAAAGAAGCCGCCGAGCACTGCCGCTCCGAGGACTAAAAGGATCACTCCCGCAACCACTGCGGCTATTAGATACACGAAGGTGTTGCTCTTCGCCGGCTGTCCGCTCTGGACCGCGTGCTGCGGCACCTGTTGTGGCTGAGATACTATTTTGGGAACGGTTGGCGTGCTTCGTTGGTCGCCGTGATTGAAAAGGGCCGTACCGCAGTTTGTGCAATAGGCAAGGCCGGAGGAGTTTTCAAAACTGCAACTTGGACATCTGACTTGATTCACTTTGGTTTCTTTTCCAGGTAACTAGCAAAACTCCGGCCTCTATCAATCCGTATACTCTCTCGCCCGCAAAGTTTAGAGTTCAAGCTTAAGGTTGCAGCCGGTCCTTGGAAACACCTGAAGTTAACCGGAACAAGCTAAAGCTTGAACTCTTAACGAAATCCTAAACGTCTTCGAAAACCGAGTCGGTAGCTGTTGCCTTATTTTTATTGACCGCATAGACGCGAAGGCCGATCGAGATCATCACGATCGATACGACCATCCAAATTAGCACCCAGACGATTCCGGGAATTCCGGTCGCGGCAGCCATATTCGCCGCGTCCGAATGACTTGAGGTCATCGAGGAGATGAAGAAAACATTGACGAGATCAACGGCGGCACTCAAGAGGCACTGTACTGTGAGGAAAGCAACCGCAAAGTTTGCCCACTTTGCCGAAGCAAACTTAGCGATCGCTGCAAGGCCGACAGCCAAAACCACACCCGAAAAAATAGTGAAGAAAAATCCGCCGACGGTCGATGTTGAAAAGAGATTGAAGAACGGAGCGATAAAGCCGAATACGATGGTCATCAACGCAACGAACCCGGACGAAACCAGCAATGCGATCCGCGATGAATAGCCGTAACGCATCCACGCAAGCAATCCGGCACCGAACGCCGTAGTGCCAAGATATCCGGCGCTCGAGATCAAAAGCGACGAAAACCATCCGTTGCCGAGCGAATAAACCTCGCCGCTGCCGTCCGGCGATACTGATAGGCTTTGCACCGAATTTCCGGTCAAAACGGTTGCCAAAGCATGCCCGCCTTCGTGAATGAATGTCGCGAATATCCGCAACGGATAAGTCAAGTAATCAATGAGCGGGATGTAGCTGGATAGAAACCAAAGAGCAACGCTGACAAGCGTAGCGACGATCAAAAGCTTAAATGCCGGTTCGGCCTCGCGTGCGACTCTGTATCTCATATCGGCGTAATTCTCCCTTTCAAATAGGTGCAATAGATTACGAATAAGTTTACCCGAAAGTTCGGTTGAGGCGAAGAGATTTAAGTTCAGAGTTCAAGCTTCAGCTTGCAAACGCGTGCCGCAGGTTGTCTTCTCACAGCGGAAACAAGCTAAAGCTTGAACTCTGAACGCTTCGGACGGCAAGTCTTGCTCGCTCACACTCGCGTTTTGGCTTGATAATCAGACTTTCCACCTGTTTTCGATTCCAACCGAATATCCGTGATCTCGATATCCTTCTGCACAGCCTTGCACATATCGTAGATCGTAAGCGCGGCAACGGAAACGGCAGTAAGAGCTTCCATTTCGACGCCGGTCTGGGCGGTGGTGATCGCCTCTGCCTCGATCGATAATCCGTCGTCGAGAAACTCAATCCGGACATCCGCCTTCGATAACGCGATCTGATGGCACAACGGTATCAGCTCGGACGTTTTCTTGGCCGCGGTGATTCGGGCGATCCGCGCGATCTCAAGCGGGTTTCCCTTGGGGTTTTCGTTCGCCTTGAGCTTTTCGATGGTCGTGGATGAAAGCAACACCTCGCCTGACGCTACAGCCGGTCGGGTCGTAGCTTCCTTGCCAGAAACATCGACCATCCGCAACATGCGTTGCTAGTCCTAAGGGTGCAGTTAAGCCATCTTCAGTATACTCACAC
>CADEGD010000065.1:0-12010 GCA_902826795.1 uncultured Acidobacteriota bacterium
TAGGCGATGAGGCGGTCTTTGTAGATCTCCATTCCGCGAAGCACGTGCGGGCCGTGGCCGAGGACGAGGTCGGCACCGGCGTCGATCACAGTGCGGGCGAAGAGCGGAAGATTACCGCGTTTTTCGCCGTGGAAGATCTCGGTTTTTTGCGGCACGCGCTCGAATGCAGAACCTTCGGCACCGCCGTGAAACGAGACGACGACGATGTCGGCGAGTTTGTCCGCCTCAGCAACGAGCCGACGAGCAGTGACGAGATCGTTAACGTTCGGCGAGACCATATTGTGGGCAAAGCCGATGAACGCCACCTTCTTCCCTTTCACGTCGAGATAAGCAGTTGATAATTTTGCACGGTCTGCTCCCGCGTGTTTGATGCCGTTTGCGTCGAGGCTCTTACGCGTGCTTGCTTGTCCCGCCGAGCCGAAATCGAGCGCGTGGTTATTTGCGACGCTCATCACATCGAACCCTGCCTCTTTCAGATACTTCGTATATCGCGTCGGCGTTCGGAACGCGTAACAGGTTACGGGTTTGGGAGTTGCGGACGGGTTGGGAGTTGGCGTCGGAGAACGGCTGAAGCCGTCACTCTTACTTTCCCTCGGCTTACACTTCGGCGAGATGCCGCTGTCGATGATCGGCGCTTCCATGTTGCCGAACGCGATGTCGGCGGCGGTCAGGATCGGGGTTACGGCGGCTAGCATTCCTTGACCGTCGTTTGGCGGCATTCGCGAGTCGTCGGGGAACGGCGAGGCAAGCATGATGTCGCCGACGGCCGCGATCGAGATGACATTCTCATCGGCGACTGGCGTGGGCGATGGCTTTGCGGTCCGCTCTTCGGCGGCGACGCTCAGCGGAGAATTCACACCTCCGCAACCGATCGAGATCAGCGCGCACAACAATAGCGACAAGGCAATAAACTTCATGCAAATCCGGCGGCTAGGGTGAAGACAGGGGCCGCGCATCCGTTTGGATGCACGTTAAGGATACTCAAGTGCACTGCCATCTGCCAAGCGATTTTCACGCAGACTGCTAAACTTAGAGATCTAATGTCTTACCGACTTTTTGGCGGCCTGTGGCTGGCCCTTCCTTACACCGTTCGACGGTTCTTTGTCCGCGTCACAAATCCAACATTCACGGCCTCGGCGGCAGCGGTAGTTAGAAACCGCGAGGGAAAGGTACTTCTGCTCCATCACCTGCTGCGTCCTTCAGGCGGATGGGGATTGCCCGGCGGCTTTCTCGACCGCGGCGAGCATCCTGAAAAGGCCGTTCGCCGCGAGCTGAAGGAAGAAACTGGAATAGAGATCACAGATCTTCGATTGCTATACACCCGAACCATCGGCGGACACATCGAGATCATGTTTTCCGCCCGAACGGAGGATGAACCGCGGATAATGAGCGGCGAGATCGACCAACTCGGTTGGTTTGCGTTCGATGATATACCCGTCGAGCTACCCGGCGACCAGCGGCGGACGATCGGACGCGTCTTGAACGGCGAAATTTGAAAAATCTCGTGCGGCTGACTAATATTGATTCTTCGCCCGCAGAGCGCAAGAAAAGGAGATTCACATGATCGATCTTATCCCTTCGCCCGAATCCGTAATGGGCATCTTGAAAACCACCGGAGCCTATCGCAAGGGACATTTTATTTACCCGAACGGTAAGCACGCCTCGCACTATTTTCAGATGCCGCTGGCGTTTCGCTATTACGACAACGCCCGGATACTTTCGGTCGGCCTGAGCCGGATGTTCAGGATGGAGAAATCTATCTCGAGCCGTCTGCCAAAGGTTTCGGTTATCAGCCCGAGCCCGGGCGGCATCATGGTCGCGTTCGGCGTACGCGAAGCGTTGAGCGCCGAGCAGATCTATTGGGCCGAGATGGAAGACGGCAAGCGGCAGTTTCGCCAATACATGGCGGAATCGGACGTGTATCCGGTGATCATCGTGGACGACATCATCCGTTCCGGCAAGGCTATTCAAGAAACGATCGAGCTTTGCAAAGAGATCAACACCGAGGTCATCGGCATCGGCGCGATCGCCCGGTTTGAAGACGGCCCGCAGGAATACGATGGCATTCCGGTGAAGACGCTGCTGACCTTCGACGTGAATTTCTACGAAACCGAAGAGGATTGGAAAGTCTCGCGAAGCGCGTCAGACGCCGAAGAAGAGAAGGTAAGGTTCTAAATGTTTTTCCAGATCGATCAAAACGCGCCCGTTCGTCGGGCGTTTTTTGCGCTACGGTTATTGGTCGAAAGCCTCAAGCGACGAAGTAAGTTCCCGACGTTGAACGTAGAGTCGGAGAAACGCTTCTTTGTCGGTTAGGAATTTCCAGATCGCCTGTGCCCAGCCGCGCATTTCCGTCGCTTCTTCCCATGAATACAGCGTAATGTAGCCGGCCGCGAACGAGAACGGGATCGACGCAAGAGCGAGCATCCACGACCCGGAAAAGAAATAGAGGGCAGCCGCAGCGATGATCCACGTGAGCGGAAAAAAGACCATTCCTGCGAGCACTTTTACGGTGGAGGCGATGTCGTCCGCGTCGTGTCGCGAGAAAAGATAGGCGGTAAGCTTTGTGAGCTGATAGGCGGGAAAGTGCAGGATCGTGCCGTAGACGGTGAGCGGCAGCAGCATCACGAGCACCCATGTTTGAAAGATCGCCTGGCGGATGACGAAACCTTGCGAAAGATTTGCGAGCGATAAATGCTCCGGCGCCATTCCTGCGTCCGTCAGCTTCTTGTCGAACTTGGCGAGCTTTTCGTTCAGTTCGCCACCGGCAGATTGTTCGACATACTGCTTTTGAAAATCGAGCTTCTCGCCGAGGTTCTCGTTCTCTTCGCGAGCGGCAGCAAAGATGCGTTCGGCCATCGCGGCGGTGTGGAGTTCGGATTCGGTCTCGGCATTCAGCGTGACCTCGCGGATCGCGGATTCAACTTGCGACGTTAGCTGTTTCACTGCCTCTTTCGGCGGCTGGCCGTTATCGTCAAGCACCGTTTTTTCTACGCGAAACGACTCGCCGAAATGCAGCAGCACCTCGCTGCGGAACGTGGTCTTATTCGTATAGTGCAGCCCGACCGGGACGATGCGAAGATCGATCGGTTCGTCGCCGATCGAGACGGCACCGAGCGCTATGCGGGCGGCGCCGGTCTTGAGCGGCAGAAGTTTTGGCGAATTGTGCGAGACGCCCTCGGGAAAAAGAGCGATCGACCCGCCATGTCTAAGCCGCTGCTCAGCCGCCCGAAACGTGTCCTGATTTTTCGACACATCCGCACCTGCATCCATTTTTCTGTAAACCGGCAACGCCTCTACCGTCTTCAGCAGAAACGAGATGACGGGCATTTTGAACAGCGTGGATTTTGCTAGGAACGAGATGCGTCTCGGAAGCGCGACGAAGACAAGCGCCGGATCGACGAGGCCGTTCGGATGGTTCATCACAAAGATCACGCCGGTTCCCGACGGGACCGAGTCGGCATTAACCGTTTCGATCCGGCGAAAGAAAAGCTTGAGTGCGATACCGAAGATCGCAAGTATGACCTTGAATGTGATCGTCCCTCGGCGGTTGAGGATGAGATCTGGAAGGCGGAGCTTTTTGATTTTGTCGGCCATTCGACTGGAGCGGCAAGCATCCTTGCTTGCCCTGACTGGAGCGGCGAGGCATCCCTGCTTGCCCTGACTGGAGCGGCAAGCATCCCTGCTTGCCCGGACTTTCAATCGAAACACTACGCAAGCAGGGATGCTTGCGGCTCCAGTCACATCTCGTGACGGTTTGCGAGAGCCTTGTCCATCGTTACTTCATCCACATATTCGAGGTCGCTGCCGACGGGCATGCCCATGGCGATGCGGGTGCAGCGGACGCCGAGCGGTTTCAATAATCGCGCGATGTAGTTGGCGGTCGCCTCGCCTTCGGTGGTCGGGTTCGTGGCGATGATGATCTCCTGCACCTCGACGCCGTCGTTGTTCTCCGGCAGCAGACGCGGCAAAAGGTTCGCGATCATCAGCTCGTCTGGCCCGACGCCGCGGATCGGCGAAAGCGAACCGTGGAGGATGTGATACAGACCGCGAAACGAACGCGTCTTCTCGACAGCGACGAGATTGTACGGCTCTTCAACGATGCAGACGATCGAGCGGTCACGCTTCGGATTTGCGCAGTAAAGACAGGGATCGACATCCGTCAGGTTGTTGCACGTCGAGCAAAAAACGATCTTTTCCTTCACCTCGCGGAGAGATTCGACAAACGCGTCGATCTCCGTCTTCGGCCGTCGAAGGATATAGAAAGCAAGCCGCTGCGCGCTTTTATGACCAACGCCCGGCAGACGTTTGAATTCGTCGATAAGCCGGGCAACGGGTTCGGAGTAATCTAACATTTTGGATCTCGTTTAGAGTTCAAGCTTTAGCTTGTCTTACGTCGCCTCAAGTCTTCTCTAGGGTAAACACTTACAAGCTGAAGCTTGAACTCTGAACGCATTACATAAGTCCCGGCGGGAGCATTCCGCCGAGTTTGCCTTTGAGCGATTCTTCGACTTTGCGGTGAGCTTCGTTGAGGGCCGCGACGGTAAGGTCCTGGATCATTTCGACATCGCCGTCTTTGACGAGATCGGGCGAGATGGTGAGTTCGACAACCTCAAAATCGCCTCGCATCTTTACCGAAACGGCACCGCCGCCCGCGGAGGCGTCGACGACCGTGTTCTTCATCTCTTTGCCCATCTGCTCCTGCATTTGCTGAGCTTGTTTCATCATCGACTGCATGTCGAATCCGCCTGGAAATTTCATAATTCAAACTCCTAGAATGTGGCGATTATAACATCGGGGCCATGGCGAAGTCTTGTACGCCATACGCGCGGCAGACGTAAGTATTTTGTATACAGATGTGTAGCTACATGCTAGTTTACCCGTGACGTCAGAGACGTAAGATATGTATAAACTGATACTCTCGCAGGCCGCGTGTCTGTTCTTTCTAGTCTTTTCGGCAGTGTCGCAAGACAAGTGGACCAAAGCAGATATAGAGACGCCCCGTCTGTCTCCAAAAATGTTCACTCAGTTACCGGCTTCAATCGTTTCTCACTTGGAAAAAAGACGATGCACTGTTCCGCAGAGCTTTGCGGGCGGAAAACCTCACAATGTGATTAGTGGAGAATTTATAAAAAGAGGCCAGTCTGATTGGGCTGTTCTTTGCTCAATTAACCGCACGTCTTCGATCCTGATCTTCGTCGGCGGCTCTGTCAGCAACGTACTGAAGATTGCGGAGTCGCAAGATTCCGGCTTCCTCCAAACAATCGATGGAGATGGAACTGTCGGGTTTTCTAGACAGATCGGCGTTGTTGACGGAGCTTATATTGAAGACCATTACAGAGAGTACGGAGGCCCTAAACCACCACCAATAACCCACAGCGGTATCGAGGACGCATTTCTTGAAAAAGCGTCGACGATACACTATTACCATCGAGGGAAATGGTTGGCGCTTCAAGGAGCAGATTAGAAAACAGGCTTGGTAGAAAGAGCAGCGAGATTAAGATGCCGATTGCAGAAGCCCGCACGTCTGAAAGGGGTAACTATCAAGGTCGATGCTATGCCCTTACTACGTGCGGGCTTCTGCGTTATTTAGTGCTTCATCTTCGACGGGCGAAAGCGGAGGAAGAATTGAAATCCGCTGTGCTTCGTGCCGCCGTAGTAAGGAACAAGCGCCGACGGGTTCGAATTGAACGTCGCCATACCGCCGATGCCGACGTCGATCCCTTTTCCTTTCACGATATCCCGCAGATAACCGATCGAATACGCTCCGAGCAGGAACGTGTCTTCGTGAACCGGATCGTCTTCCGGGATCACCAGCTCGTGGCCGTCTTTCTGCACTTGCTCGATACGACCGAAGATCGAGTTTTTCCCGAACGTGTAATCGCTCTCGAAGAGGAACGAATTCGTCGCGTGTCCTTCCTTATAGTTCTGCCCCCAAACGAAAGAGCTCGACCAGTTCCTCTCTTCGCTAAAGTTTTTGTTATAGATCATCGACGCTGTCGTTCGATGCATATGGTCGAGGTCGGGCTCGGCACGCTCGGGCTTTTTCAGATAGCCGTGCGAGATCTGAAATGCAAGGTCTTTCGTCGGGTTGAACGAGAAACGCCCGCTGAACGAATCGAGCTTCAGCTTATCGAACGCCCAGCGGTTTTCGTCCGGCTCGGTGCCGTTGAAAACGCTTCCCTCGATCTTGAACTTGCCGAAATTATAACCGCCGGTGATCACGCCCCACGTGATGTGCGATGCATCTTGCCAGTGATGGCCGATCGGCGCGTCCGGATTATTCGCACCCGACGGACGATGTAAGAACATCGGCGGGCCGAGCGCGGGTTCGCCGGCGATTCCACCATAGATGAAGAACGACTGCGTCTCGGTGGTTTTGTACGAATAGCTCGCCGCGAGTTCTGAGATGAAGTCGTGCGGATGCTGGCGGTCGTGGATCGGCTCGCCGCGGAAAAGCTCGCCCGACTGATAGAGCAGCGGATATCCGTAGCCGCGTTGCGTGATCGGGTCAAGGCTCGCCATAACGCGAAGGCCGAGCTGAGACTTCGACGTCAGCGGCCTCGAATACATCGCCATGAACATATTCGGCGCGTCCACGCGTGAACGTCCGCCCTTGCCCGCCGCCGAGATGTCGCGCGTCGAACCTACCTGCGTGTATCGTAGGAAGGCCGAACCCATCAGCATCAGCATCCCGCCGTCTTTATACATCTTCGAGTAGGCGTGCATCGGCGTCGAATCGGGCAGCCACGACGTGCCCGATCCTTCGCGGTTCATCAGGTCATTGATGTCGATCGTGGAAGACATCGTATCCGAATGGTTCGAATGGCCTTTCGATTTCGCGTCGCCGCCGTGTGCATGTGGAGTCGGGCTAGCGGCTGGCTTTTCGTGATCATCGTGACCCGCCGGTGCCGGCGTTAGTGTGGCGGTCGGCGATGGTGTTGGTGTTGGTGAAGGTTTCCCGTGATCGTGTTGTGCGATAGTCGCGATCGCAAAGATCAAAATAGTAATAAGTGTTTGAATGAGCCTTATAGCTGACATCATCTATTCCCGCGGGCTTTGCCCGTCTATTTGCGGAAAAGCCGAGCTTTTCCAGACCGTATCAAGGAGCGCTCTGACGGCTGAGCCGCCGATACGCACGAGTATCCACGGATGCAGAAAAATCCATGGCTACATCAGATTTGTTGGAGGTGGTCTTAACGGCGCGGAGGCGCGCGCGATGGCAGAGAGGAAAGTAAAGCGTGTTGATAGTTAGACTGCGGCGGCTCGAACGCGAGGTCGGGAACGCGTGCGAGTTTAAGCGCTACCGCGATCACAAACGGGACTTCAACGATGTCTGCGGCCTGATGTTCGACCGACGTTCGCTTATCGTCTTTCTTCGCGACGATAGCCGGAACCGGTGTGCGGACGAAACAGTTACAGTCGGCTTCGAAATGCGGCGAATCGCTCGCCGTCTCGACCGTCGGAGCTTCGTGCGAAGGGCCATGGCATGACGACGCATCGACCTTTATCGGCTCATGATGCGAGCAAGCACACGCCGACACCGCCGAAACAAAAAGCGAAAACATCGCCGTGACGGTCAGCATCAAATGTTTTGCCCGAAACACCTTCATAGGTCCAACTACAAAACTATAGCCCTTACATCATCTGCCCGCAATACTGAATTCGACTACAGAGTTTTCTCTCTTTGCGTCTTTAGCGGAATTTGCGTGAAGCTTCTTCATCTAACGCAAAGCCGCAGAGAACGCAAAGAAATGTTGCGGGAAGATGAAGTCGGGCGTAGATTAGCGCTATGCCTGAGTCCGAACTCCTTCAATTTCGAACGCTTTACGACAGCCCAATGATCGCGGTGCGCGATTACATCTGCCGTCACGATCATCGCGAAGCGTCGCCGGAAGAGGAGGCAGATGTGAACAGCATAACGCTGATGCGCCACGGAGCGTTTGACCGCCACTTTGGAAAAGAAAGGATCACCTCGGACGTAAATCAGGCTTCGTTCTTTGCCAAGAGCTCGGTTTATCGCGTTAGCCACCCGACGGGATGCGGCGACCGCGGCACTTCGATAGTCGTGGCCGATCCTATATTGAGAGACATTCTTCGCGAGCTTGATCCCGCGATCGACGAACGGCCCGACCACCCTTTCCCGTTTGCTTCCGGCCCGTGCGATACTCAGATCTTCTTGCGGCATCGCGATTATGTAATGCGGCTGGAAAGCAAAGATCCGCTTGAGCCGCTGTGGGCCGATGTGACGGGCCTGCAGTTGACAGCCGATGTGTTGGTTGCGGCTTATGAGCGCGTCGGAAAGAGAACTAACCGGCGTCGATCAACAAATAAGGACCACGCCGAGCGTGCCGAGGCCGCTAAGGCATACATAGCAAAACACCTTGGCGAGAACATCTCGCTCGCCGATATCTCCGCCGCCGCGAACGCTTCGCCGTTCAATTTTGCCCGAATGTTTCAGCAGCAGACGGGAATGCCCGTACATCGATATCTGACGCGATTGCGTTTGCGAACCTCTCTCGAACGCATCGCCGAACGCGATGCAGATCTCACGTCGATCGCCCTCGACCTCGGCTTCTCAAGCCACAGCCATTTCACCGATGTTTTCCGCCGCGAGTTCGGCAAGACGCCGTCGGAAATCCGCGAAAAAACAAGCGTCGCAGGCCTCAAGAAAATGAGCAAGAATCTGATAGCCTGATATTATTGTCGCCGATATTCTGGTTAACGTGATGCGGATGCTTCACGAATTTAAATCAGGAGGTCAATATCATGGCTGCACAAAAATGTCCGGAATGCGATTGGGAGATCAAGGATGGCGGTGTTCTCGTAACCGTCGGCGATAAGCGAATACTGTTTTGCTGCGACGACTGCGCGAAAGAAGCTATCACGAAGCATGAAGCGAAGTCCGCCAACGCGTAACTCATGCAAATCTCTTTGCGTTCTTGGCGTCTTTGCGTGAAGCTTCTTTCTTTAACGCAAAGCCGCAAAGGACGCAAAGAGACACTGTCGTTCCATTTATCATGACTTATCAACAACTGAAAGCTCAAAAGTTCTCGGCACTGCACGTCAAATGCAAGCCGCTCATTCTCTTTAATATCTGGGACGCCGGAAGCGCGAGAGCGGTGGCAGAATCGGGAGCCAAGGCGATCGCGACCGGCAGCCATTCGGTGGCCGCCGCGAACGGATTTGATGACGGCCAACATCTTCCGCTCGACGTTGCGATCGCAAACATTAAACGAATCGCCAAAGCTGTCGATCTGCCTGTTACGCTCGATTTCGAAGGCGGCTACGCGACCGATCTCGACGAGCTGAAAGCGAATGTCACCCGCGTGATCGACGCCGGAGCGGTCGGCATCAACTTCGAAGATCAGATAGTCGGCGGTGAAGGATTGTATTCCGTCAAAGATCAATCCGACCGCGTCGCCGCCGTCCGCGAAGCTGCGGGCGACATGCCGCTGTTCATCAATGCCCGCACGGACGTTTTTCTAAAAACATATCCCGCAGTTCACGCACGCGAACAGCTTGAAGAAGTACTCACAAGAGCAAACTCGTATGCCGCCGCTGGTGCCAGTGGACTCTTCGCTCCCGGCCTTCGCGATCCGCAATTGATCCGCGAATTGTGCGAACGCTCGCCGCTGCCGGTAAACATTATGGTTCTGCCTGACACGCCGTCGAACAAAGGGATGGTTGCGCTCGGCGTCGCTCGGATCAGCTACGGCCCGGGCCCTTACCGACAGATGATCGAATTCGTAAAGTCAGCCGCGTCTGCTGTTTACGAATCGGAGTGAAAATTCCCCTTGCAATTTGATGCGGCAGCGGTTAGTAATTGCGGATATGCAGATCGAATGGAAATCGAACCCGGCCAACCCATATCTATCGCGACAGATCGCCGAATGGCCGGGCTTGCTGCGTGTTCATCGAGCACACGTTCGCCCGGGCAGACTGCTCGAACACGTCAACGATTTCCACGAGATCAGCGTGATCCTGAACGGCGCGCTCAAGACGAACAAATGCAGTTCGCTGGGGCGGCAGATCATTACCTCGAATCGCGGGCCTAACGTTTGCCTGACTCCTGCGGGCCAGCCGGTATCGGCCGAGTGGAAGGGGAAACTCGACCACCTCGGCATGTTTCTGAACGCCAGCTTCGTTTCGCGGACCGCCACTGAAAATGGATTTTCGCCGAAGGTAGAATTCGTCGAGGTCTACACGAAGCAAGATCCGCTGCTTCAGAATCTGGGGCTTGCTCTTCTTGAAACGTCGGACAGCTCCGGCCGCACAGGAAGCCTCTTTGCCGATTCGCTGATCCAAACTTTAACGCTTCACCTGCTAAAAAATTACACTAACGCGACGACGGTTCCGGCGGTGTCGTCAGGCGGCCTTCCGGGTTATCGATTAAATCGCGTGATCGAGTTCATCGACGCAAACCTTGAGAACGACATCTCGCTGGCCGATCTTGCGGATGTCGCAGCCTTGAGCTCGTTTCACTTTGCGCGGGCGTTCAGAAAGTCTACCGGAAAAACGCCGCAGCAATATGTAATGCAGCAGCGCCTCGAACGCGCAAAGGTTTTGCTTTCACGGCCCGATCTGCCCATCGTTGAGGTGAGCCTTCGCAGCGGCTTCAAGAACCAGAGTCACTTCACCACGTGGTTTCGCAAATACACCAACTTCACACCAAAGCTTTGGCGCGACCTCAAGCTCGCCTAACACTGCACAAGTCCGCGCGTAAACAAGGGCATAAAGTTGCAGAAGCCCGCACGCAGTAAGGGCATAGCGTTCTGCGCAAAGATAACGAGCCTCTTAAACCGCAAGAACAGAACATTTTCAGCAATGACCTGAAAGACCTCGAATCGCCGTCTTTCTTATCGTCAATACAGGCACACTTGCCAATTTTGGAGATAAGAAAATGCGATCATTTGTTTTACTTTTTGCCTTCATTCTTCTCCCTGCTGTTCACAACGCCCAGAGCACCGATGCCCTTCAAGCATTCGAAAAAGCCGTCGCCGAATCGCGACACGGCAATCATGCGGAAGCTCTCAACGGGTTCGAAGCGACGCTTGCGATCATCGAACGCGATCATTCTTCCGATGCTTTTTTCGCAAAGGTCCATTTCAACGCCGGCGTATCGCTCTATCATCTCGACCGCGAGTTCGAGTCTGCCGCCCATCTTGAAAAGGCCCTCGGATATGCAAGAGGCCGTCATGCGAAAGCATATTACGTCCTCGGCCTGATCGGACTCGAATCCAACGATCTGCAGCTCGCCGAGAAATCGCTGAAAGCGGCCGCGATGCTCGACAATCGAAACGGTGACGCGTGGTACGATCTTAGCCGCGTCTACGTGGCGCTCGATCGACCGGAGAAGGCCAAGCGGGCGTTCGAGAAAGCGGTCAAAAACGGAGCGGTAGTGAACCGGCCCGATCCGAACAGCCGATCGATGGCGGCTCTGATCGAATATGAGTAAACAGGAAGACACGATGGCGATCCTGAAGCTTTACGAGCTTCGGCGGGACGAGCAGATGCGTGCCGCAAGGCAATGGTATTTTTCGGAGTTCGCACCAACGGACGCGATGGACATCGTGAATTTGTATCGCGAAGGCGAGCGGGCGAGTGCGAATTTCCGAATGGTCACGTCGTTTTGGGATACGGCGGCATCGCTCGTGTTGAACGGCGGTATCGACCAAAAGATGTTCCTCGACGCAAACACCGAGCACATCTTTGTCTACGCCAAGATCGCCGCCTTTCTGCCCGGGGTTCGAGAGATCTTTCGCGAGCCGGATTATCTTATCCATCTCGAAACCCTCGTGCGGACTTTGCCGGATTTTGAGAGTAAAATGGAAAACAGAAAGCGGCTGGGCGCCCTTTGGACGAAAACAGCCGCTTGATAGCTCCTATGCCGGAAGAGGTTTTGCAAAGTTCGACATGGCCGCACGACACTCCGTCCGTGCGGCACAAGGTCTATTCCGTGCTTTTCATTTCGATAATCTGGATCTCGAGTTTGACCTTTTTGCTCTTCGGC
>CADEGD010000065.1:12110-14419 GCA_902826795.1 uncultured Acidobacteriota bacterium
GTCGCTTATCTGATCGAGCAAGGCGTTTCACCGCAGCGCATACTTCTCGCTACTTTTACCAACCGTGCCTCTCGCGAAATGCTACGCCGGGTCGAATCGCTCACTGGTTCGCAAAACGTTCACAAGGTTTGGGGCGGCACCTTTCATCGCATCGGAAATCTCATCCTGCGCCGCCACGCCGTCTCGATCGGGTTCGATTCGAACTACTCGATACTCGACAGCGAAGACGCGAAAGACTTCATCAGCGTCTGCATCGAAGACGCCGTGATCGACACAAAATCAAGGCGCTTTCCGAAACCCGATGTCGTTCAAGACATCATCTCTTACGCGAACAACACCGACTCGCCGGTCGACGAGATCATCATCGAAAAGTATCCGTACTTTGAGCCCCTCACACATCAGATCAAACGTGTCGATGAGATCTATCACGCGCGAAAGTTAGAACGCAACGTGATGGATTACGACGACCTGCTGATGAACTGGAAGCGGCTGCTGATCGAGAAACCCGAGATCGCAAACGTCTACGCCGAACAGTTCCAGCACATCCTCGTCGATGAATATCAGGACACGAACAAGCTTCAGGCTGAGATCATCGACCTGCTCGCAAAAAAGCATCGGAACGTGATGGTCGTGGGCGACGATGCTCAGTCGATCTTCGCTTGGCGAGGTGCCGAGTTTACGAACATCTACGAATTTCCAAAACGCTATCCCGAGGCAGAGCTGTACAAGCTCGAAACGAACTACCGATCGACGCCGGAGATTTTAGGCCTCGCTAACGTCTCGATCGCGAACAACAAACGGCAGTTTCCGAAAATGTTGACGGCCGTAAAACGTTCGCGTGATGTGAAACCGGCGTTGGTACCGTGCTCAGACGTGGAGCAGCAGTCGGCGTTCATCGCGGCGCGAATATTGGAGCTCCGAGACGAAGGGACCTCGCTCGAAGACATCGCTGTCATCTATCGCTCTCATTATCATTCGGTTGAACTGCAACTCGAACTCGCCCGCCGCAACATTCCATACCGCGTGCAGTCCGGAGTTCGCTTCTTCGAGCAAGCGCATATCAAAGACGTCGTCTCTTATCTGCGGATCATCGTAAACCCGCGCGACGAACTTGCATGGAAACGCGTGCTGAAAATGATCCCCGGAATCGGCAACGCCACCGCGAACCGTATTTTCGAGACTGGAGTGCAAGCATCCTTGCTTGCTCGTCCGGATGACGGACTTGTGGCCAACCAAATCCCAAGTTTGCAAGCAGGGATGCTTGCACTCCAGTCGTCGGGACGTCTTCGCACGAGCGCTCCGTTTCGCAATTTCATCGTCCTTCTCGAACTTCTCTCGTCGCAGGAGAACCGTAACAACCCGTCGAAGCAGATCTCGCTTATTCTCGAACACGGATACGAAAGCTACCTTCAGGAAAACTACGAGAATGCCGAGTCGCGGGCCGAAGACATTCGCGGCCTCTCGACTTATGCGCAGCGGTACGATTCGACCGAGACGTTCCTATCCGAGCTTGCATTGCTTTCGACCGAACGATTCAAGGAACCCGCTCCGCTGGTCGGTGAAGATGTCATTTCGGCAGGCGACGAAGACGAACTGTTGACGCTCACCAGCGTTCATCAGGCGAAGGGACTCGAATGGAAAGCGGTCTTCATCATCTGGGCGGCGGAAGGTAAATTTCCATCGCCTCGGAGCCTAAGAGAGATCGACAGCGAAGAAGAGGAACGCCGCCTCTGGTACGTCTCGCTAACGCGTGCCAAGGACGAACTCTATATCACATATCCGCTGCTGATGACCGATTACAATCGCCAGAGCGTCCTTCAAAAACCGTCCCGCTTCGTCACCGAATGCCCACCCGCAATGTTTGAGATATGGAAACTCGAAGAAGAGCCGCCAAAGTTTGACGCACCTACGTTGATCGAGCCTACAAAAGACTTTTTGAACTAAACCGGCTGTTGCTGTGAGAGGCAGTGGAGCGTACCGAGGCCCCAGACGAGGTCAAGAGCGTGGATGCCGATGACCTTTCGCTTGGGGAAGAGCTCGGCGAGGATGCCGAGGGCGATTCGGTCGTTCGGATCGTTGAAGGTCGGGACGAGCATGGAGGAATTCGTGATCAGGAAGTTTGCGTAGCTTGCCGGCAGGCGCTGGCCGCGATAGATAACGGGCTCGGGCATCGGCAAGAATTCAACCTGAACTCGCGACCCGTTCTCAAGCCGCATTCCTTCAAGTCGTTCGCGGTTCTCTTCAAGCAGATGATAGTTCGCGTCGCTGTTGTTCTTTTCACGGCATAAGACAACGGTCTTCTTATCTAC
>CADEGD010000066.1 GCA_902826795.1 uncultured Acidobacteriota bacterium
GCCATCGCGAGATCAATGAACTTCACGTGCCCGTCGGCCGCAACGTCAAGCTGACGATGACGACCGAAGACGCGCTGCACGATTTTTCTATACCGGCTTTTAGAACTAAGGCAGACGTCGTTCCCGGCCGTTATACCTACCTCTGGTTTAACGCGACGAAGCCCGGAAAGTATCACCTTTATTGCGCCGAATATTGCGGCTTGAACCATTCCGGTATGGGCGGCTGGGTCTACGTGATGGAGCAGCGAGATTTCGATAACTGGCTTGCCGGTAATGAATCAGGCCAAACTCCGGTTCAGCAGGGTCAGGACTTGTTCCAGAACAAGCTCGGCTGTGCATCGTGTCACGCGGGCGGCGACAACCAGCGCGGAGCAAAACTTGAAGGTATCTTCGGTAAAGACGTAAAGCTCGTTGGCGGTCAAACCGTCAAAGTCACCGATGAGTACATCAGAAATTCGATCCTGAATCCGAGTTCGCAGATCGTCGAAGGCTATCAGCCGATCATGCCGACATTCAAGGGACAGGTCACGGAAGAGCAATTGGTCTCGCTCGTCGCGTATATCAAATCGCTGAGCGGAGTTACGCCGGGTACGACAACTATGTCGCCCGCGGCTTCGCCGGCTCCGGCCGCTAATACGTCGGCGCCCGCTCCGGCGGCGAATACGGCCACGCGGACGAACAGTAACAGGTAGGTTAGAGAAGGTAATATGCAAAACGTTGATGCGATCAACTCAGGCATCCCGGCGATCCCGAAGGACAATTATTTGACCAACGGTTTTTCGCTGAAATCATGGCTGCTGACCAAAGACCACAAGCGCATCGCGATCATGTATTTGATCACGATCTCGATGTTCTTTATGGCTGGCGGGCTTTACGCGTCGGCGATCCGGCTCGAACTGCTTACGCCTGAAACCGACCTGCTTACGTCGGCGACTTACAATAAGGTCTTCACCCAACACGGCATCTTGATGATCTTTTTCTTCCTGATCCCGTCTATTCCGGCGGTGCTCGGCAACTTTCTGCTGCCGATAATGATCGGAGCGAAAGATCTAGCCTTGCCGCGCATCAACCTGCTGAGCCTCTATATCTACTGGATCGGCGGAGCCCTTACGGTTTTCGCGCTTCTTCAGGGTGGTGTCGACACTGGTTGGACCTTCTATACGCCTTACAGCACGACGTTTTCTAATTCTTACGTAATGGCCGTCGGCCTTGGCATCTTCATCAACGGTTTTTCGTCGATCCTCACCGGGTTGAATTTCATCGTCACCGTTCACACGATGCGGGCTCCGGGAATGACGTGGTTCCGCCTGCCGCTGTTTGTTTGGGCGCAGTACGCGACCAGCCTTGTAATGATCTTGGGAACGCCCGTGATCGCGATCACGGTGCTTCTGCTGGCCATCGAAAGAACTGTTGGCGTCGGTATATTCGACCCCGCTATCGGCGGCGACCCGATCCTGTTCCAGCATCTCTTCTGGTTCTATTCCCACCCGGCTGTCTACATCATGATCTTGCCGGGAATGGGCGTTATCTCTGAGCTGATCTCAAACTTCTCGCGTAAAAAGATCTTCGGATATGAGTTCATCGCATTTTCGTCGATCGCGATCGCTGTCTTTGGTTTTCTCGTTTGGGGACACCACATGTTCGTGTCGGGCCAGTCGATCTATGCTGGAATGGTGTTCTCGTTCCTGACAATGGTTGTCGCGGTTCCCTCGGCGATCAAGATGTTCAACTGGACGGCCACGCTCTATAAAGGCTCGATCTCTTACGACACGCCGATGCTTTATGCGATCGGGTTTATGGGATTGTTCCTCATCGGCGGACTCACAGGACTATTCCTCGGTGCGATCGGCCTTACGGTGCATCTTACCGACACTTACTTCGTCGTCGCTCACTTCCATTACGTAATGGTCGGCGGACAGGTGATCGCTTATCTCGGCGGAATTCACTACTGGTGGCCGAAAATGACCGGCCGCATGTATTCAGAATTCTGGGGGAAGATCTCGGCGATGCTGGTGTTCATCGGGTTTAATCTCACATTCTTCCCGCAGTTCATCGTCGGTTATCAGGGAATGCCCCGGCGTTACGCGTCGTATCCGGCAGAGTTTCAGGTGCTCAACATCTTCTCTACCGCCGGTGCTTCGGTGCTCGGTGTAGGGTTGGTAATGCCTGTGATCTATCTTGGCGCTTCGTTGATAAACGGCAAGCCCGCGGGTGACAATCCGTGGATGCTGCCGGGTCTGGAATGGCGAACCTCATCGCCGCCGCCAACCGAAAACTTCGAGAAGACTCCGGTCGTCACGTGGGAGGCTTATGAGTTCGGCGAAGAAAGCGGTCTCGACCTTGACGGCGCCCGAAGGCGCGATCAGGTCTCAACCGTAGTATGAATTCAAACAGGATGAACAGGATGAACGCGATCTCAAAACATCCTGATCATCCTGTGTATTCTGTTTGAAATTAATGTAATGGCTACACATTCAGACACACATCACGAAGAGTTTCATTACCACGCACCCGGACTGCAGCACCAGTTTGAGGACATGAAACAGCAAGAGGAAAGCGTCTCGATCGGGATGTGGGCTTTCCTAGTGCAGGAAATAATGTTCTTCGGCGGGTTGTTCACCGCTTATTTGGTCTTTCGCTCACGCTTTCCGCTTGCGTTTGCCGAAGCTAGCAATCACCTAAACGCCTTCTGGGGCGGCCTGAACACCCTCGTGCTGATCGTCAGCAGCTTGACGATGGCTCTTGCCGTCTTCTACGCGCAGAAGGGCAACCGGAACATGCAGGTGATAATGATCGTGCTGACGATGATCTTCGGAACTGCTTTTCTCGGCGTAAAGGCTATCGAATATACCGATAAGTACAATACCGGGCTGATACCCGTCACCGGCTGGAATAAGAAAGTCAAAGAGTCGGATGTCCAGCATGCCGGAGAACCCGCCAAGGGAAGCGAAGGTGCGTTTGTCCTGCCGCTGATCGAAACCAAGGCTGAGGCGTCGGCCGCAGCCGACGATCATGAGAAGCCATACATCAATCCGAATGGAGAATTCCAATGGAACTCCGGCCGGCATGTTTTCGATTACGCGATAGAAAAAGAAAAGAGCGGAAAAGCGTATCTAACCGCCGCCGAACGTGTTGGTTATTTTTCGAACGGCGAATTTGACCCAAATAAATATCGCGATAAGATCCGCATCTTCTACTTCATCTACTTTGTTATGACGGGCCTTCATGCCCTTCATATGGTCGTCGGGCTTGGCCTTATGTCATGGCTGCTTTGGGCGGCATTCCGCGGAAGCTTTAGCGGAGAATATTTTGCCCCGGTCGAGATGTCCGGCCTCTACTGGCACTTTGTAGATATCGTTTGGATCTTCCTTTTCCCACTGCTTTACCTGTTGGGAAGACACTTCTTGGCGGGAGGGGCTCACTAGTATGTCGGATAAACACATGGAAACAGGCGAAGGACATATCGGCTATCCGGGCTATATCGGGGTCTTTACAATACTCGTCGTCGGCACGATCTTCACCTATTTCTCGTCGTTTTGGGATCTCGATAGCATCTTTCCCGGTGCCAACACGCTGCTTGCTCTTGCCATTGCGTTCACCAAAATGACGTTCGTGATGCTGTTTTTCATGCACGTGTATTGGAGTCCGCGTCTTATCTGGCTCTCGGCTGTCGCCAGCTTTTTCTGGCTCGCAATAATGTTCGCCTACACCATGCAGGACTACTTTACGCGAGGGCTCGGAGTTTTCTCGGTCTAAGGGCTAAATTGATCGCTATTTCTGCCGCTGCGGGGCAAAAATCCCGCGGCGGTTTCGTCTTTTTATTGGTTAGGATAAGTGCGCCTTTAGTGCTATTATTTTCGGTTTAATGTACGATTTTCACGCAATTTTCGCGTGTTATGGCGTACAACAAGGTGGGATTTTAGGTCATCAGACAACGAGGATGAAATTCATAAGCAATATTAAAAGATCATACATCCTTCTCCTCGCTCTAGCCGCCGTTTTCGCATCCGGATGCAACATTGTTAAGACGGAAAGTAAGACCCCGACGCTCCTCAAAACCGAGACTGCGTCTCAGGCCGAACTCATGACGGAGGTGAACCGTTTCGCATCGGTCAAATCGATGCGGGCGAAGATGGATCTCAAGTTCGAAGACAATTCCTTCGCCCAGTTCGGCTCGAAGGAAGTCTATCGTTCGGCCGACGGCGAAGTCGTCGTTCAGCGTCCTGCAAGTATTTTTTTAAAGGTACAGGCACCGTTCGTCGGAACCGATATTGCCCACATGACGTCCGATGGCGAGAAGTTTCGCGTGGCGATCTTGCAGGACGGCGGCAGCGGCAAATACAAGAAGTTCGTGATGGGAACGAACAACGCGGATTATTCCAAGCTTCAACGCGACCTCAGCGAGCAGAACGGCGAAGCGACAGCAGACGTCAAACAGAATGTTAACGCCTTTGCCAATCTACGCCCACAGCATTTCACGGACGCGATACTTGTGCGGCCTACTGACGAGCAGCACATTTACGCACGCAGCACAACCTATCAGATCGAAGAGGACGTGACGCAAAAGAAGAAATCGCCGCTGCGAACGGTCAACCGCGGTTACTATCTTCTAGACGAGTACGCCAAATCCGACGCCGGTGAGCTGAAGATCACACGCCGCTTCTGGTTCGACCGCGTTGGAGGAATTCGCCTGGCCCGTCAGCAGATCTACGATGCGAAAGGCGAGATCGAGTCCGACGTCGTTTATGGACGCGAAGGGAAGCTGACCGAAACCGGAGAGTATCAGCGCCTGCCGCTTGAGATCTCGGTCACGCGTCCGCAGGAGAAATATTCGATGCGGCTGACCTATCAGGTTCCTGCGACGGTTACGATCGGCAAAAGCTATCAGGCGAGCGTCTTTGTTTTGCAAAACTCCTGGGAGTTGGAAGAGGTCGACCTCGATAAAAAATTGCAGGAAGTAACGGCCCAGCAGCAGGCCAGGCCGGCGGCAACTCCGTCCGTCATGACGCGGTTTCAATAGTATTTTTTGATGGCTAGCATTCTAAGCACTAAAGACCTCACGAAATCCTACAAGATCGGCAAGTTGGAAGTCCCCGCGTTACGCGGGGTTTCGCTTGAGGTCGAAGAGGGCGAGTTCGTTGCGATCATGGGCCCGTCGGGCTGCGGCAAATCGACTCTGCTGCACCTTCTCGGCGGACTGCTTTCGCCTACGACAGGTTCCATCATTATCGACGGCGAAGACCTCGCAAAGGTTTCCGACGCTCAGCGTACCGACATTCGTCGTCGCAAGATCGGCTTCGTCTTCCAGCGGTTCAATCTTTTCCCGACACTCACAACCGAAGGCAATCTCAAGCTCGCCGAGAAGATACACACCGGCAACGGCGGAGGCAACGCTCAGAACCGGAAGGAAGTATTGAAGCTTCTCAAGCTCGAGAACAAGATGCACCATAAGCCGCTCGAACTATCCGGCGGCGAACAGCAGCGAGTCGCCTTGGCGCGTGCGATCGTAAATCGCCCCGCGATCATCCTGGCGGATGAACCGACCGGAAATCTCGACACCGAAAATTCCGAGATCGTGCTGGAGATGTTCAAGGAGCTCAACCAGAAATTTAACCAAACGATCGTGATGATCACGCACAACCCCGAAGCCGCCGCCGTCTGCTCCCGAGTTATCCGTATGCGGGACGGCCACGTGGTCGAGGAATAACTTTTAACTGATAACTTACAAACTAATAACTGTTAGAATTATTCAGCTAACAGTTGGTAGTTTCTAAGTTGTCAGTTTGAAGTCGTTTGATTCAGCGATGAACCTGTTCAAGAAGTTCATATTTTGGGAATACAGCAGAGAAACGTCTATCTATGTTATTTTCTGCCTGCTTATCGTCGCGTTCATTTTTTTGACACCGAAAGAATGGTTCGAAAGGCGCGATCGGCTTGCAACCCAAACGTCGCGACTTATCGTCCAAGCTTCTGATTTCTCGCCCGAGAAAAACATCCTCCAACAACGCGTACGTGAAATTAGCGGGAATCCGGAGGCTATCGTTGTTGACTATCGGGCAAAACGAAATAACCGCGGCGAAACGGTTTATGAAGTTGATATCCGTTGAGCGGCATTGAGGTTTTTATGAAAGGTTTGAAACGAATTACCGGTCTTGTTGTTTTTGCTGTTGTGCTTACGGTCGCGTCATCCACGTCTGTGTCAGCGCAGGGAATATTGGCGGACATTCTGAAGAGAATGGATGACAACAACAAGGCGTTGAAGTCTCTCAAGTCGGATCTAAAGATGAGCACGTATAACCCTCAGATCAATGAGACTGACACGAAAGACGGGATGGTTCAGTATTTGCCAGCTCCGACGAAAGAGAAGATCAGCATTCGAATCGATTGGTCGAAACCTCTGGTAGAGCACCTTGCGGTAGTGAACGGAAAGTACATCATGTACCGTCCGCATATTTCACAAGCCATTGTCGGCAGCATCAGTGACTCAAAGGGGGCCGGAAATGCCGGTGGTGCCCTCGCCTTCATCAGCATGAACCGGGCTCAGCTAAAGGCGAACTACGACGTAACATACATTGGTGAAGCGACCGTGAATGGCTCGACTAAGACCTGGCAGCTCAAGCTGACGCCGAAGAACGCGGGTTCCTACAGGGAAGCCGAGCTATGGGTCGATTCGAACGGAATGCCCGTGCAGGCAAAGGTGGTTGAAAAGAATAAGAACGTCACCACGATCCAGCTCACCGGCGTTCAGCGAAATGCGACGATCCCCAGAGAAGTGTTTTCGATCAAACCGCCCGGCGGCACCAAGATCGTCCAAGGGTAACCGAGTTTTTGTTGATCGTGGCCTCAAGTCAAACAGATTGGGGCCCTTATTTTTTATATGTCTAGGTTGAGTTTCATTCCGCGAGTCACAGTCTTCTCTCTTTTTCTTTTGGCCACAGCTGCCTTGCCTGCTTCCGGGCAGGTCGGTGAGATCCGAAAGTGGCTAAAGCGGGTGGATACGCACTACAAGGCTTTGCAGACCCTGCGCTCAGATGTTACTCGAGAAACGGTCAATCCGCAGATAGGTTCGACCGACTCGAGGCGAGGGAAAATAGTCCTTCTGCCGGGGAAAGGACGGGATTTTGCAGTGCGCCTCGACTGGTCGTCGCCGAGTGAGGTGCTAACGGTAGTTAACGGGAAATTCCTCCTAATTGCTCCGAGTAAAGGCATCGCTTATTCGGGAAGTGCCGACAGCGCCAAATCTAAGTCTGGTGGAGCCGGAGCCCTGCGTGCCCTTAGTATGTCTGAGGCCGATATTCGAGCGAACTACTCGGCTCAGATGGGAAAGGACGCGACTGTTAAGGATGGAACTCAGGTTGCTCACTTGATCCTCACGCCGCTAGTTAAAAATGAATACTCTTTAGTCGACTTGTGGGTTGATTCCGATGGGATGCCCCGTCAGATCAAGATCACGTTGCGAAACGGCGACACGGACACCTGGTATTTATCAGGAATCCAGAAGAACGTCCGTGTTGATGGAAAAGAGTTCTCACCACCAATTCCCAAGGGAGTCAAGGTCGAGCCAGTTTAGAGATAGATCACCCATTTGGCCGTAAAGGATCGCGATCCGCGGCCTTGCATGGTGGTTTGTAAACGTAGATTCAGCCCCGTATAATTAAGGGTTTAGTTTTATGCCCAAGGCGAGCAGTTTCAGTAGATTTACACGCGGAGTAAGACACACGGTTCGTGCTTTCGCTTCGACCAAGCATCCAGTTTTGGTACACATTGTACCGATGCGGCGGTGCAATCTTGCGTGTACTTACTGCAACGAGTTCGACAAAACGTCCGATCCGGTGCCGATCGACGTGATGCTCAAACGCATCGATAAGCTCGCCGAGTTCGGCTCGTCCGTCATCACCATTTCCGGCGGCGAACCGATGATGCACCCAGAGATCTACGAGATCATCGCTCGCATCCGTCATCACGGAATGATTGCCGGCCTCATCTCGAACGGCTATTACTTTCAGGTCGACAAGATCAAAAAACTCAACGAAGCCGGCCTTGATTATCTTCAGATATCTATCGACAACGTTAATCCCGACGACGTTTCGAAGAAAAGCCTTAAGGTGCTCGACGCCAAGCTTGTGAACCTGAGCGAGCACGCTAAGTTTAAGGTCAACATCAACTCGGTCGTCGGCGGCGGAGTGGCTAATCCGGACGAAGCCCTAATCATAGCCAACCGTGCGCGCGAACTCGGTTTCTCTTCAACCGTCGGCGTCATTCACGATGGCGACGGCCTAAACAAGGGCTTGACCGATCGCGAGAAAGAAGTCTACAAAGAGATCAAGAGCAAGGGACAAAGTTCCTACGCCCGCTGGAACTGGTTTCAGGACGAACTCGTTGAAGGAAAAGAGTATGAATGGCGTTGCCGTGCGGGAGCCCGATATCTCTACATCGACGAGTTCGGCATGGTGAACTGGTGTTCGCAGCAACGCGGTACGCCCGGCACGCCGCTGCTCGAATACACTCACGCCGATATGGAGCGTGAATATATCACCGAAAAATGGTGTGCCCCGACCTGCACCATCCAATGCGTCCATCAGGTCGGACACCTCGACGCTTGGCGTGATAAACAGATCTCGCTTTCCGACTACAACAAACGCAACGGCAAAAGCCTGAAGAAAGACACGGTCGCACAGGTTCTCAGCGCCAAATGATCATGGCTGGTCGCATTTCGTCCGGACGCGGATGAAAAACTTTCTAAACTCCTTCTCCGCCCGCGAGCCGAATTCTTCCGACGTATACTTGATCTCCTGATTCGCGCAGTTCCACCAGCCGAACGACATCGTCTCGACTAGCGCAAACTTCAACCGGTCCGACGAAGCATTCTCCTCGTCCCAACGCCGCTGCAGTCTTGTCGGATCGGCGTTCTTCGACTGCGAATCCAGATTATCTTTCTTCCAAGCCGCGACCATAGTGTCGCCGCCGGCGATTATCGGCACGCCGTAATTCAGCTTGCATGCCTCGGCACCCTGATATTTTCTGATCACGGTCGGGTCGGTGTAAGCTGCCATCGTCGTGCGGATAAGCTGATAAAGCTGTCGCGTTTCGCGAAGTTTCGAGGCCAGCACGGCATCGGTGAACGGCGTCGAGATGTATTCGAAATGCTCGAGTTCGTCTATCAGATCTTTATATTTAGCCTCGATCTCCGTCGCATCCAGCTTCGCAATATCCTCATACTTCCATACGGTCGCCCCAACGCTGCTAATGCCAAATTCGTATTCGAGAAGCAGGCGCTGGGTGTTGCGAAGCTGCACCTCGCTATACTTCTTGCTGTCGTACGTGCCCGTAGATTCGCAGAGCACGTCGGTCCACGTGAATGGTTTGATCTGTGCGAATGAATTCGCCGCGAACAGAAACGTCGAGACTAATATCAATAAAACTTTCATATTCTTGGTACGCAAAAAGGCCGGGAAGCCTCAATTATCTGACGAACTTCACCGACCGTTTTTGCTTTGGAGGAACGGGGAGAGAAAGCTAATTCTTCTTGATGTAGTTCCGGTGAATCACGGCATCCGACTTGTCGCGTGCCTCGTAGACTGAGCTGTCATCAGAATCGCGCGTTACTACTTTCGATTTGCCGCTCGTGGTTCGCTGTCTGGCTTCGCCCTTCTCGGCGTCACTAAGAAAGCCCTCGATCGCCGTCGGCTTCGGAGCAGGAGCGTCCGCCGTTGATCCGTTGCTTTCACCGACCGCCTCGACCGCCGCTGCCTTCAACATTCGCGGCCAGAGCTTGTTGAACAGATGGTTCGAGACGTATATGTCCGCACTGTTGATCTCGCCATTTATAGCGAATGCATAGCCGATCACGTCCGTTTTACCTCGCGTCAACGCGGCAAGCTTCGCGACGTATTCTTCCGTCGTTGCCGACACCTTGCTGTTTTCCAGCGCAAGCTGCAAGCTCGACCCCGAAGCATTCGCCGTTACGTCGACTCCCGTGTTGATCGTCAATTTCTTTTGAGCTTCCGAGACCTTGTTCCACACCTCCGATTGCGACCGCTCTCCGTTCGCTGCAACCTTCAGGTCCTTCGACACGATCCGCTCTTCCGACGATGAAAACTGCTGAGCGTCCTCGCCCTTTCGTTTTTCCCATCGGCCTGATTCCACGCAAAATGCCTCAATCGAAACGCGTCCCGATCTCGCCGGAATGATGATGCTGATCGCCAGCACGCGGTCCTGTTTGCCGCCTTTCACAATATCGCCGGACTGAATAAAAACGTCGTATTGCGACGAGATATTCTCGACCTGCAGCTCATTGACTTCCGACGTTTCATAGACCTTGAAGATCTTGAGCTTCATCGCTTCCTGCAGCGTGATGATGTTTTTCTTATTGGTCGAATCCTTACCGTGGATTAGAAAGATCGTCAGATTCTTGTATGTGTAGGGAGCGGAAATGCGGTAGTTGGATTGTGCGACGCTCGCCGTTGCGGCTATCAGCGTCATGATCATCAAGCCGATCGCGGCCTTTACATTCAATTTCATTGCAAACTCCTTTTCTTTTTACATCGTCTTTCGGGGTTTGTTCTCAGTTACATGAACGCGATCTGATCAGTCCGCTTGCAAAGAATCTGCTCGCGCTCCTTATTATTTGAGTAATCGAGTATCCGGATTATTGTTCGGACCCGGATTGGTCCGCCTGTCGGTCGTCCGTTGACGATTCTTCGGACTCCCAAGCGTCTGACACGCCGCCATCGATAGGCGAAAACGTATTGACACAACGTTTCATCTATGGAATAATACTCGACCCGGCACCACTGCCGGATCATGCGGATCTTTGAAATTTCTTTGCCCTGAAGAGGCCGTAAGTTGTTGAAACTTCCCGTAAGTCTTAGAACTCGTTCCAAATGGAGCAAAAGTACAGGCACGAAATGGAACGGAACAGTCGACTTCAAGTTATTGCCTTACTTTAAGTAGCCGACCGTAAACTCTAGATCTTGATTCAATTGGTTCAAAACGACCGTCGCGAAATGTTTCGACTCAAACAACTTACGAAGAGTAGATCCGGTCGGTTAAGCATTGAAGCCCTCGGGTTGCAGTTCTGCCGGAGACAGGGCGTCCGTGGCCCGTTTGAGCTTGGCGGGTGGACCGACGACGATGACGGTGTCGCGTTCTTCGAGGCCGTAGTCGGCGCCGGGGCTGACCTTGGTGTTGCCGTCGCGGATGACGGCGATCACGGTTGCACCGGTTTCGCCTCGCAAGTCGAGTTCGCCGAGCGTTTTGCCGATGGCGGGTGAAGCGGGCAGCAGGAAGATGGATTCGGTGAGCGCGGTGTCGAGCACGGAAACGTTTTCTCGGACCGGTGGGGGGATCGACTGAGTTCGAAGCATCTCGTAACCCTGCTTGCGAATGCGATCGATCTCGCCTTCGATCACGTTTCGCGGCGTGCCAAATCTCGTGAGCACACGGGCGAAGATCTCGATGCTCGTTTCGAACTCTTCGGGAATGACCTCGGTCGCTCCGATCTTGAACAGCTCGGGGATCTCGGCGACATATCGCGTTCGCACTACGATATGCAAACTCGGGTTCATCGCCCGGGCCTGTTTCACCGTCCTTCGAGCGGCATGAGGATCGGAGATGGCGACGACGAGCGACCAAGCTTTATCGATCGCTGCATGGTTCAGCACCTCGCGCCGCGTCGAATCGCCGAAGTTGATCTTCTCACCCTTCGACTTCGCACGGCGAACGATCTCCGCGTTGAGTTCGAGCACGACGTAGGGAATGCCAACGGTCCGCAACACGCGTGAAAGATTCCGGCCGTTCAAGCCGTAGCCGATGATGATCACGTGCTGCTGCAGCCCGCCGCTCGAGGTCATGTGGATCTCGTCGTCCTCTACGTTTTCGATTCCGCGTCTATTCCCATCGGAGAGCAGCGATTGTACCCATTGAGCGATGTGCGGGGCGGCGGCGATGATGAACGGCGTTGCGATCATCGAGATGACGGCGGCGGCGAGGAAGATCTGATACTCAGTGTCGTTCACGAGCCCGACGCCCTTGCCGGATTTGGCGAGAACGAACGAAAACTCGCCGATCTGAGCAAGCCCGAGTCCGGTCATAGTTGCCACACGCTGCGGATAGCCGAGCAAACGTATGATCGCCCATATGACCAGTAGTTTTCCGATCATTAAGACGACGACGATCGGAACGATGAGATGGATGTTCTCGATCAGCGAGGAGATAGAAAGCAGCAGCCCGATCGACACGAAAAAGAGGCTGTTGAACACGTCGCGGAAAGGAAGAACCTCGGTTGTGACCTGATGATTGTATTCGGTGTCTGCCAGAACGACGCCGGCGATAAATCCGCCGAGCGCAAGCGAAAGGCCGAAATGTGCTGTCATCCAAGACATGCCGAGGCCGAAGAGCACGATCGTGAGCAGAAAGACCTCGGGGCTCTTGAGCGAGACGATTTGATGGAGGAACTTGGGAAGCAGAAACCACGCACCGATGACGATCAACACGAGGGCTAAAAGCGAAGAACCAAGGTCGATCGCTATCCGTGAAAAGCTCACGATATCGTCACCGCCGAGCAGCGGTATAGCCAGCAGCATGAAAACGATGCTTATGTCTTGGAAAAGCAAAATGCCGACACCGGCTCGCCCGTGCGGCGCGTCAACCTCGTTGCGGTCGACGTACGATTTCAGCACGATCGCCGTGCTCGAGAGCGCGACGAGAAATCCGAAAAAGATTGCCTGCTTCAGCGGACGGCCGAACGAGGAGATGACAAGTGCGGTAAGAGCGGTAGTGATGATGACCTGCAGCCCACCACCGATAAGTACGAGCCGCTTCATCTCTCGCAGCCGCTTGATTGAGAACTCAAGTCCGATCGTGAAGAGCAGCAGCATGACTCCGATCTCGGCGAGTATCTCGATGCCTTGCAGGTCTTTGATAAGCCCGATCCCGTATGGCCCGATCGTCATTCCGGTCAGCATCAGCCCGACAAGCAGCGGCAGCTTCAGCCGCAGGCAAAGGAATGCGACCGGCACGGACACGAGCAGAATAAGGAGAAGATCAGCAAAAAGCTGCGGAGTATGCATAAAACTGCGGTGCGATAACTATATCAAATCACCGCGGGCCGCAGTTGCTTTCGGTCCGGTTTGCGGTGAAAATACCCGCGTGATTTCAAATCCACACTCGGAGGAACTTATATGAACTCTTTTCTTGCTGTCGGCTGTCTTGCCGTCGTATTGGCATTTTGCGGCATCGGCGACCGGTTGAAGCAGATGACCGGAAGTTCCGCAAATTCGAATTCGGCATCGAATAGCGGTACCGGAACAAAGACGGCGACATCGTCCGGCGCCGAGAAGCCAAGTCTTACCGCGGCACAGCAATCGATACAGGACGGTGCGACGGAAACGAAGTGGGACGATCAGGGTATCTCGTTCAAGCTGCCTTCTGGTTTTGCGAAGATGCAGGTCATGAAAGAGTCGTTTAACTACGGCTCGCCGTCAGCCGGATTTCTGATAGGAAGTATTTCCGTAATGCCGTCGAGCTTCCCTGCGGAAACGAGTCTGGACGCGACTTACACGCAAGCCCTCGATATGCTCAAGCAAGGGAAGTATGAGAGCGTTCGTTGGCTGGAGATCGATGGCGTGAAAGGTGTCGAGTGGATAGAAGCGATGCCCGAAATAAAGGACGGAGCCCGACGACATCAGTGGATCGCGTTCCGCAACTACCAGGGACAGAATCAGCAGCTTAACATTATGGTGTCGACTGACGGCAACAAGTTCGAGCCTAAACGTGACACCTTCGCGGCAATAATGTATTCGATGAAGATCGCCAAAGGCTAGCTGGCAGTAGGAGAATCTGCGTGCGGCACAAAGCACTTGCGGCAGCGTGCCTCATATTTATCACTTGCACCGACCTCGACTCTGGCTTCAGATTCGACAGTTCTTTGAGAATAGTTAGCCGTTGCTCCACACTTTACGCAGATCGCGTGCGTCTTTGTGATGAACTCAGCCACGCATAAAAGCTGCGGCATCGGCTCAAACGGACGGCCCGTATAGTCCTGATCGAGGCCAGCCACGATCACGCGTTTGCCGTCGGATGCGAGTTGATTGACCGCATCGACGAGCGCGGCGTCGAAAAACTGGCCTTCGTCGATACCGATAACCTCTTTATCCGGCTCGCAGGCTGCGAGC
>CADEGD010000067.1 GCA_902826795.1 uncultured Acidobacteriota bacterium
CAGCTGGGAGAGCGCTGCAATGGCATTGCAGAGGTCAGGGGTTCGATCCCCCTCGTCTCCACCAAATATCAAACCCAGAAGGCTCCATAATGGAGGCCTCTTTCGTTCCGGTCAGCACCCGTCAAACTTCGCGACACAGAGCCGTCACACAACCTTCACCTCACAAAACCGCATATACCCGATCTTCCCTCCGCCGCAGGCTTCCCTGATTCCACCAGCCAATAAACCCGCTGAGCATAGAACGAATCGGGCAGAGCCTTCCCCACAACGTCAAGATCCATCACCTTCCCGACCACCATCGCAACTTTCCGAAACTGCTCCGAGCAATTCGCAATTTATCGCCTCATCAACCGCAAGCTCCTCTGCCGTCAGCCCAATCACCAACTCTTGCTTCTCAACAGTCATCGGACCATCAGCCCGCGGCACCTCCAGCTCCGCACTCATAGGCTCATCAAAAAAGATCTCATTCCAGAGTTTTGACAAATTATCTAAAAATAATTGACAAAAGACATAAAGAAGAGGAAGATATGGCCGTTCCGATTTCTTTTCAAGCCAAACCCAGCGGTCAAGTACTTTGACATCAGAATACTTTCTTGATGTCCACGCCGGTATATTTCGTGGCTTGTTTGTTTCTTAACTGCTTCTGCCTTGTTTTAGACAACAGATACTCTCGGAATAGAGTTTGTATCAGGACCAAAACGCGGCAGTAGTTCAACCCATAGCTCAAGAATCGAACGATGTCACGGTTTCAGTTAGTCTTTTCATCTTCAATTCTTTCAAGTCAGGTCTCAGGAGATTTTCTATGAAAACTTTAAGCAGATTTGTAGTTGGTTTTTTGGTCCTAAATTGCTTGAGCATCGTGGTTGTCGCCGCGTGCGCTTCGTCAGTGACTGTCAATGGGGCAACCTGTCCATTTGACAGAGAAACTCCGCAGTTTTGCTATTACCGATGTCCCAGTGGGGAATACCGGGGCAATAAGGGCGGAGAAGAAGGTCCTCCGATCATAGAGGGACCCCAGAATTGAGCGAATCGAATAAGGAGTTACATCGTAGCGATGTAACTCCCCCACTTATATGAAAATCCTTTCAAGTCCTAAAACCCTTGTCTTGATTCTGGTAGCCAACCTCATTGTTTTGATCTCTCTTTTTGTTTGGTTTTACACGAGTTATCTTCGTGCGGAGAGTCCTGAAGCAACCTGTAACGGAGAATATCTATCGAAAACGTTGACAAATAATATCTTGCCGAACTACGAGTTGACTGATCTTGATGGCAATAACGAGTATGAGTATCTAGTTAAAGGAAAGGTCTTGCTCGTCTTTTTAAGCAGTGAGTGTTCCGCCTGTCAGAAAGAAGTTGTTTTTCTTTCGAAAAACTTTTCGGAGATCAGCGGTCGGATCAGAATTGTAGGCGTAACAACTGAGAGTAAGAAGACGGCTGAAGCATTCTCGGCTGATTATAACTTACAATTCCCATTAGTGTTAGACAAAAACGGCGATATGATGTTCGAGGCCGGAGTAAGATGCACCCCGACAAACTTCTTTCTTGAGGATGGGATTGTCAAAAAAATTCATTTCGGTACCTTTGATAATTTGGAGCAGGTAACCAAATCACTATGAAAAAGCAAGTCTTCAACATTGTAGTTTCATGCCTATTTCTTTGTGCCTGCATTAGTGCTCAAGAAATCGATAAAAGGGCGATCGAACTCTTAAAGAAATCTAAAAGTGCGGCCGTAAAGCGAGGCAACGAAGCGAAAACCTGGCTTATTGAGTATTCGGGAGATTACAGGCCAACCAAGGAGAAAAAAAGCAAGGGTTACGTTGATTCTAAATATCAAGCTAGCTTGTGGTTCGAAGATTCGCCGCAAATTCGAATGAAGATCTTAGCGACATATCCGAATAACCATCAGGAATTGATTGAGAGGATTTTTAGTAACGGGGCTTTCTCGGAGTCTAACAAGATAAAATCAGATGACCGGGGATTCACGGAGATGACGCTGGTTCCAAACGGTGATTTGCAAAAGATCAATGCAGAGAAGATCTCTAAACTGAGGTTCGGCGCTTTCACCTCGGTTTTTCCTATCCTCTACAAATTTGATGATAACTCGAAGTTTACTTTCGCTGGCGTCGCCAAAGCCGGTGAACAGAAAGCGGACGTTGTCGAAACGACCATTGACAACCACAAGGTAAAACTGTTCCTAGATAATGAAACCCATCTTCTTTTGCTAATGTCAGCCATTTTCTACGATGACATACTAAAGAAAGAGATTGAACAAAGGTTTTTTTATTCGGATTACAAAGAAGAAAACGGGTTGCTCTACGCGAACAAGGTAATTGTTCAGGAGAATGGCGAGGTTGTTGAAGAAAGGTCAGTCAGACTGGTAACACCTAATCCCGAAGTAAAGCCAGACCATTTCAATGTAAAAAAATGATGGTTCATGAAAGTATTACCTCTCATCGTAAGTTTGCTTTGTTTTAACTCTTCTCTTTTTTCCCATCAGGTTACTAGACTCGAACTAACCGTTGTCGATGAAGGCTCCGCTGTCGTGCTTAATGTCAAAGCACGTTTGATGAAAGATGGCGAGGTAGTAAAAGAAGTTAAAACATCGAAATCGCAGAAATTAATTTTCTCGAACATAAAGCCGCAAGAGTATGTCTTAGAGATCGAAGCCTCGGGATTCAAAACCTATTCAGAGACGGTCAAAGTAGAAACCGGAAGTTCACTTAGAACAATAAAACTGGAGATCGCTGATATCCTCGAAAATGTACAGGTCAGTCGATCTCCGCAAGACAAAAACATTGACCCCGCAACTGGCGCATTTACAAACTTCCTATCGAGGGCCGAAATAGAGGCTTTACCAGACGATCCTGTACTTTTGAAAGAAGCTCTGAAACAGAAATTCGGCGAAGACGCTGAATTTTTTGTTGACGGTTTCAGTAGTAATGCATTGCCGCGCAAGTCGGCGATTGTCTCTATAAAAGTTAATCAAAGCTCCTTTGACGCTGAATACCATAGACTAGGAATTGCGATAATCGAATTTACGACGAAAGTTCGAAACGATTTTTCGGGCGAGTTCAGTTTCAATTTCAGTGATGCTCGCTTGAACGCCCGAGAGCCGTTTTCACTGGTCAGATATCCACGACAAGAAAAATCATTTGATTTATATTTGACGGGTCCTATCAAGAAAGACAAGACTTCGTTTTCGCTAGATACAAGCAACTCAAATATTTTCAATACTGCGACTGTTACCGCATTGCTGCCGACCGGGATTTTTAACAACGTAATTCGAAGCCAATCCAATCAGTTTCAAATCGGTGCGAAGATGAGACATAATCTCACGCTGTCTCAAACCATAAACTTGGATTTTGCACACAATAGAACTGATTCGACAAATCTCGGTATCGGCGATTTTGATCTTCCCGAGCGAGCTTTTAACGCCGAAACGCGGGGAAGTCGCATTCGGTATTCACAGGTGGGTACTGTCGGAAAGAGGTTCTATAATGAGTTTCGACTTCAATATACAAATGATATATCCCGCACGGATGCGATAAGTGGTGAACCGGCAGTCATCGTGCTAGGCTCTTTCAGCGGAGGCGGCGCGGGAAATGATAGTAGTTTCAGGAGACAGAGCATATCTGTTGGAGATAACTTCCTCTTCGGCATAAAGAATCATGCACTAAAAATTGGAGTGCTTCTCGAGTATGAGAAACAGCGCTTGCGCTCGTCTGAAAATCGAAACGGCACCTTTACGTTTACGAGCTTGAATGATTTTCTACTAAATAGGCCTTCAATCTTTACGCAAAGCCCGGGTACTCGGTTTGTCAACCTTTCTCAGTATCAGATTTCGGCTTTTATTCAAGATGACATTCGTCTAAACAAAGGGTTCCTGCTGAGCTTAGGCTTGAGATATGAATTACAGAACAACCTGACCGACCGTAATAATTTTTCTCCGAGAATTGGATTCAGTTGGTCTCCGCAAGAAAATGGCAGGACTTCCTTCAGAGGGGGTGTGGGGTATTTTTACAACTGGCTTGATACGGCTAGTTTGGCTACGATCTTGAGCAATGATGAAAATCAAATCGCCGAAACCGTGATCATTGAACCTGGATTTCCGAATCCGCTAAGCGGCGGGACAAATCAGATTTTGCCGCAAAGCTTCAGTAGGAAGGATCCGAATTTGCAAAATCCCGCTATCTTTCTGATTCAGTTTGGGATTCAACGACAGTTAACCGAAAATGCTTCACTCAGAATTCAATACTCTTACCAAAAAGTAATTCATCAATTTCGGAGTCGCGATCTGAATGCTCCAATCGACTTCATTCGACCAAACCCTAGCTTGGGAAGGATATCGCATTTTGAATCGTCCGGCTTTGCTCTAAATAATACGCTAAGGGCTGACTTTACAACATCTCCAACTAAGACGACATACCTGTCAATTAACTACCGACTCGCAAAAAGCTTGTCCGATTCAAATGGTTACTTCTCATTGCCTTCAGACAGCAATAGTCTTCGTCTTGATCGATCTGTATCGAATACGGATGTCCGGCATAGTATCTATGCCACATTCGGCTGGGCATTGGCAAAAGGATTACGAATTTCGACAATCGCACGGGCGAATTCTGGGCTTCCTTATTCCATCACCACTGGCGTAGATAATAACGGAGATACTATTTTCAATGACAGGCCGTCTGGCTTTTCGAGAAATAGCGAACGCGGAACATGGAAAAGCCAATTCGACACCTCTTTGAGTTGGCAGTTTAGCTTAGAAAAAAAGCAAGGAAGCTTGCCAGTAATTTCTAACCCAAATGCTGATTTCACAAAAGGCAAGACGATCAAACTGAGTATTACCGCGAACAATGTGTTCAACCAGACCAACTTCACAAGTTTTTCTGGTGTACAGACATCTCCCTTTTTCCTTCGACCGGTTAGTGCGTCGAACCCAAGAAGAATCGATTTCGGACTCAGATTTACTTTCTGAATGGGTATTTCAGTGGTAAATGCTTATCGGGGGAGCTTTAATTCATTTACGGCCTTCGGAGACTGGCGAGCTGGAAATGGGGCTCGGGAGAAAAACTGCTGAGAGGACGACGCCGCTGTGGGGTAAGCGTGTAAAAAGTCTTTTCTAATCTACGCCCGCGGGCGTGCTAATTCGAGAGTGATGATAGCAAGCGGTCGGCGGGTGTCAAGGTCACGCCATAGGCGGCACGCGGGATGGCCGTGTGGGTAGGCTTTGAAACGGCGTTGGGCGTGCCGGAACGAGTAGTCGAAGCGTCGGGCGGTGTGGGAACGCTGGAGAAACGTGTGAGTAGGATAATTGCCGGTGTGGATACGGTTTGGCGGTGCGAGTCGGAGTCGGGCGGGTTGGGTGAGTGGTCGGCGGTCGGTGGTGATTTGCCCTGATTTTGCCCTCCGAAAAATGCTGCGCCAAACGAAATCCGTTTGGCTCAACTTTTCCCTGTCCGCCCGCTCCGGCTAATCCTTCTATTCTGTTCGACGCCGTTCCACACAATGTGGCACGTGCCACAAGAGCGAGTCGGGAGTCACGAGTCAGCAGTCGCGAGCCGATATTTCCTGCTCCAGACTCGCAACTCCGCCCGCCAGACTCACCGATGTGGCACGTGCCACAATTCTCATCGCATGCATTCCGCTACTAACAATAAGCGCAGTTATGCTCATCATTCGACTCTTTTTAAGGGCCATTTTAAAGTCTAACTTTAAAATTGGTCAGGCCTTCGGATGTGCTTTGGAATAGACGTCGATCATTTTTTCCATCGAGACTTGGGTGTAGATCTGCGTTGTCGAGAGTCGCGCGTGGCCGAGGAGTTCCTGGATATCGCGAAGGTCGGCGCCGGAATCGAGCATGTGCGTCGCGAACGTGTGCCGCAGCGAGTGCGGCGAGATCTTGTGGACGTCGGCACATTGCTTGATGTATTTGTCGATCATTCGGCCGACGCTGCGGGTCGTGATCCGTGTGCCTTGGTAGTTGAGGAAGCAGGCCTTGGCATCGCGTTCGGCCAGCGGTGCGTTGGCGAGAAACGTCGGTCGAGTCGTATCGAGATAGAGCATCAACGCCTGAAGCGCATGGTCGTGAAACGGCACGATCCGTTCTTTACGCCGCTTGCCAAAAACCCTCGCAGTACGTTCTCGAACGTCGATATCGCTAAGATTGACATTGACCAACTCGCCTACACGGATACCGGTCGCATATAGGAACTCAAGTATGGCCCGATCACGCCGGCCAAGGTCTGTCGAAAGATCAGGCATCTCAATGAACCGCACTGCATCTTCCATCGAAAGATGAGTCGGCAGCTTACGCTCGATCTTCGGCGTCGCGACCATCTTTGCCGGATTGGATTCGAGCTTACCCTCGCGGATCAGGAACTGAAAGAGCGTCCGCAGGGAAGCGAGTTTACGGGCGATCGAAGATTTCTTTCGACCCGACGCGTGAAGGTTCGCCATCCATTCGCGGATCGTCAAACGGTCGATCTGCTCGATCGGATAGTCATCGCACTTCTCGATCGAGAATAGGAACTGAGCAAACTGGTCGAGGTCCGATTCGTAATTCCGAAGCGTATGAGCGCTCATATTGCGCTCGTATTTGAGGTGCTGGAGAAACTCGGTGAGGGCTGCATGAAAGCTCATCGCTTAGGGACATAATAACCTTTTCGGGTACGGACGGTCAGGTTCGGGTTGCCCTTGACGGCAAGCGAGATCTCGCGAAACTGTCCGCGGTCGGTTCGCGTGTCGTCGGGATAATAGCTGAGGATGTATTGCTGAGAAAGAGCAGCGATGATTTGTCGGAAGGCCTCGTCCAGTTCGCGTTCATCCAGCGGCGAATGGACCATGCCGCCGGTTTGATTCGCAAACTCAAGCATCCGACGCTCGGCCGCAAGCTGCCGGATATTCGCGTTGCCACGGCGCGATCCGGTCCGTTTGTAGTTCTCGAAATCGGTAGTCTTGACAACGTAGACCTGCACGTTTGAAAGCTGAAGAGCCCGCAAGGCTTGCTCGAGAGTGGAATCGCTTACGGTATCATCACCGTCTGAAACGATGACGATCACCCGCCGGCCGGGAACCGCGTTGAGGTAGTCGGCGGCCAGAATGACGCCATCCAAGAGAGCCGTAGCTCCGGTAGGCTCGGCAAACATTTCGATTGACCGGGTAAGCGACGAGATCTCTGAAGTAAATGGTTGTTCGAGCTTGGTGACAGTCGCAACGCTGAAAAGTGCGGCAAGATCTTTCTCGGGCCGTATCACTCGCCGGAAAAACTTGAGGGCCGCGTCCTTCTCAAACTCTCGGGCGATCACCACGCTCGAAGAATTGTCGAACAGCATCGCCAGGCGGACCGGAGTTTCAGATCGCGAAACCTCTTCGATATTCGCCAACTTCCCGTCAATGTTGAGTTCGAAATCTGACAGCTTAAGGTTGGTCACCGCCCGGCCGTTGGCGTCGAAGACGGTTACTGGAATTGGAACCAGCGTCGAATCGACCGTTATCTCGCCGTCGTCGCTGCGAGGAGTTGGGGTCGGAGTTGCAAGCCGCGGCCGATCATTGTTGGTCGGAGCATATACGATCGGAGAGTTTCCTTTTGGCTTCGGCGTCGGAGATTCCGCAGGTTTCACGCGGCCTGACTGTGCAGACACGGCGATCGCGGAGAGTAGGAGGATGAGAAAATAGGGCTTCATCAAATCTGGATTCCGGTCTCTTTGATGCTTGAATGGGTGATTTCGTACCTAGACGAAGATAAGTTTTACAGATGCAAACAGCAAGACCGCAGCTAACACGCGACGGAGCATGAGCGAATCGAACTTGCGGGCACCAAGCAAAGAACCGATGATGCCGCCGCCGACCGCCGCAGCTATCCATAACCAAACATCTGCAGGCAGCGCGCTGACTTGCTGATAATTACCCAGCAGGCCCGCAGCGGAGTTTACGAGTATGAACAAAGCCGACACGCCCGCGGCGGTCTTGGTCTCGGACCAATTCATTAACAGTAGGAGCGGCGTTAAGAATATACCGCCGCCTACTCCGACGAGGCCGGACAGCAATCCCATCGCGGCCCCGCAGATGAGCGCGATCCAGATCTTTGGCGGTACCGGTTCGACGTCCTTCGAGAAACTCCACGCAAGTCGGAAGGCTGCAACAAGCAGTACGAGGCCGAGTATGATCTTGTAAACGTTAGTCGGCAGCGAGATCATCCCACCGAGAAATGCGAACGGGATTGAGGTCACCGCGAACGGCCAGAAGACGTTCCACGCGAAATACCCAGCCCGATAAAATTGAAAGGCGCCGATCGACGCGACAAAAAGATTCAGCACCAGCGCTGTCGGCCGCGTCACCGTCGGTGCGACGGATAGAAACGCCATCACAGCAAGATATCCCGACGCACCGCCGTGGCCGACTGAAGAATAAAGTACGGCGACTACGAAAATGGCCGCGATAATGAGCAGTGTGGTTGGTTCCATCTAGACTCCCAAAGCCCGCCGATCGCGTACGGTCGATAACCACGCATTCCAATCTTCCAATGCTCGCTCTACCTGGAACATATGGCGTTCTCGTTTCTGCTTGACCTTTTTCCTGATCTCGACCGGCAGCGGTTCGAGCAGACCAAAGGTTATATTGACCGGCTGGAAATTCTTGGTTTCGACATTCGACACGTATCTACACAGTGCGCCGATCGCTGAGGTCTGCGGCGCGGTAAGAAGCGGCTGTCCGCGAAGAGTTCGCACCGCGTTCAATCCGGCGAGCCAACCAGTTGCGACCGATTCCACATAGCCTTCGACGCCGGTGATCTGGCCGGCGAAGAACAGGTTTGGATTGGTCTTTGTGGCCAGCGTTTCGTTCAAGATCTTCGGCGAGTTTATGAACGTGTTGCGGTGGATCTGACCGAATTGCAGAAACTCCGTATTTTCGAGGCCCGGGATCAGTTTCAATACGCGTTCCTGCTCGCCATAGCGGAGATGGTTCTGAAAGCCAACGAGACCATAAGCATCGGCCATTAAATTTTCCTGACGAAGCTGAACGCACGCATAAGGCTCTTCTCCCGTCTTCGGATGCCGTAGGCCTTTCGGTTTCATAGGTCCGAAGCGGAGTGTGTCCACGCCGCGGCGGGCGATCTCCTCAATGGGCAGACAGGACTCAAACCAGCGGGTCTCCTCAAATCGTTTTAGCGGAACCGACTTTGCCTCCAGCAGTTCGCTGATAAATCTGTCGTACTGTTCGCGATCCATTGGGCAGTTGATGTAGTCGTCGCCGCCCTTGTCGTAGCGTGCGGCTTTGAACGCGATCGACATATCGATCGAATCTGCCGCGACGATCGGCGCGATCGCGTCGTAAAAATAGAGCTGGTCGTCGCCGGTGAATCGCATTATCTCAGCAGTCAGAGTGTCGGATGTAAGCGGGCCGGTAGCGATGATCATCACCCGATCGTCTGGGATCTTGTGCACTTCTTCGCGAACTATCTCAATGTGCGGATGTGCCTCAATCCTTTCGGTAATCCATTCGGCAAACTTCACTCGGTCGACCGATAGAGCCGCTCCGGCCGGAACCCGCGTGTTAGCCGCCGCTTCCATGACCAGCGAACCGCCGCGCCGCAATTCTTCTTTCAAAAGATAGGGTGCGGTGCCGGGTTCGTCGGTTTTCAAGGAGTTGGAGCAGACTATCTCGGCGAGCTTATCGGTGCGGTGAGCCGGAGTTTGCAGGATCGGGCGCATTTCGAAAAGCTGTACTCGAACGCCGGCATTCGCTGCTTGCCATGCAGCCTCGACTCCTGCCAAACCGCCACCCACTACATCGATGATCTCACTCATAAACCGTTAACTTGATTATATCGGAAAGACGGACGCTGCTCTCGCACGCTGTCACTTGGGAATCTGCCTTTTGTACTTGTGAGTGATCGGGCGGCGCCGGCCAATGCCTATGGCGTTCTTCGAGATAATGAGCGTCGGCGGAAGTTGCTGTCGTTTGAATTCGTTCGCGGGGTGCTCGACCTTGTTAAGTATCCAGTAGACGCGTTCAGGATCGTGGCCGGCCGCGATGATCTCTGCGGGCGATGCCTTTTGCTCGAAATACATTTTAAGCACCGGATCCATCAACTCGTACGGCGGCAGCGAATCCTGGTCGAATTGATTCGGTGCGAGTTCGGCGGAGGGTTTTTTGTCGATGATGCGCTGTGGGATGATCTCTCTGCTCCGAGTGCGCGATTCATCTCGTTCATACGAGCTAAAGCCCGCACTCTGAACGTTGATGTATCTCGCGACATCCCAAACCTCGGTCTTGAGAACGTCGCCGAGCACAGCGAGGCCGCCGTTGGTGTCGCCGTAGAGCGTACAGTAGCCCACGGCGAGTTCGCTTTTGTTGCCCGTTGAGAGGAGCAGCCGGCCCTCGGAATTGGAGATTGCCATTAGGATCACGCCTCGAAGCCGCGATTGTATGTTCTCAGCCGCAAGCGATTCACCGCCCCTGGTTGGGGTCCTGAGATTTAGCTGATCGACGAGCGTCTCGAAGGCGTCGGAGATCGGTTCGATGCGGCTTTCGCAGCCGAGATTGCGGACAAGTTCTTCAGAATCTTTGATCGAACCTTCGCTCGAATAAGGAGACGGCATCATGACGCAGAGGACATTCTCCGGCCCCATAGCTTCGCACGCGAGAGCGGCGACGAGAGTCGAATCGACGCCGCCCGATAGTCCGAGCACGGCTTTTTGAAAACCGTTCTTCGCTGCGTAATCATGAATGCCGAGCACAAGCGCATCGTGGATCGCTCCGATCTCATCGCCCGTGATTCCACGCGAATCGGGCTTGCGACAGTCAAGTTCCACCGTCTCGACAAACTCTTTGAATGCAGCGGCCTGAAGGATGATGTCACCCTCTTCGTCGGCGATAAGGCTCGCGCCGTCGAAGACGATGCCGTCGTTTCCACCGACGAGATTGACGAACACGATCGGCACCTTGTTGGCCTTCGCACGGTGGGCGACCATGTCGCAGCGAAGCTTGATCTTGCCTTTGTTATAAGGCGACGCATTGATCGATACAACAAGCTCGGCGCCCATCTCGATCACCTCATCGGCCGGATCTTTGTTATATAGGCGATCTTTCCAAAAGGTCTTGTCGTTCCAGAAGTCTTCACAAACCACCACGCCTACTTTCTTGCCGGCTACCTCGAAAAGATGTCGATTGCGTCCGTGATAGGGCTCGAACCAGCGCGGATCGTCGAAGACGTCGTACTCAGGCAGTAGAGTCTTATCAGCGAAGCCTAGAAGCTCGCCGTTGCTGATCACCGCAGCCGAGTTGTAGATTCGGCGGCCGTCGTTGTCGAAGTTGCGCCGCACCGTGCCCACAACGGCCGCAATGCCTTTCGTTGCCGGGAGAATCCGTTCAAGAGGATCAAGCGAGTGATCGATGATGTCGGGATCCTGGAACCAGTCCTGTGATGTATAACCGTGCGTCGTGATCTCGGGGAAAACGATCAGGTCTGATCCGTCAGCTTTGGCTTTCTCTATCGCCGTGATGATCTTCGCGACGTTACCCTCGATGTCACCATTAGTGGTGTTGATCTGGCCGATCGTTACCTTCATAACTTTGATTATATTTAACCTGTTTCGATTCTCGCAGGACGGTTTACGCAAAGGAGCTACGGCCCGCAAAGAGTTGAATGGAATATTCTGCCGTGCATTGGGGATAATCTGGATATGGGCAAAAATGTGATCTCTGCGCTACTCCTCGTTTGTCTACTATCTATTGCCGGATACGCGCAAAGGGCGAAGACTGACGCCTTGAAGGTCGGTGACACGGCCCCGGACTTTTCGCTCGTCGATGACGGCGAGAAGAGCGTGAAGCTTTCTGCAATTGAGGGGCCGGTTGTTCTGGTTTTCTATCGAGCATACTGGTGCCCATTCTGTGTTCGGCAGTTGGCGGATCTGCGGAGTTTGAAACAGGATGGATTCACTATCGTCGCGATCAGTCCGGATCCGATCAACCGGCTGAGGGAAACCAAATCGAAGGTCGCGAAAGACGGTAAGGGCGATATCCCGTTCGCTTTGTTGTCTGATCCCGGAAGCAAGACCGTGAATGCGTACGGCGTCTACGACCCGACGTATGCGGGACAGGACGTTGACGGAATCCCTCGTCCATCGATCTTTGTCCTCGACAAGGATCGAAAAGTGGTTTGGGCAAGTATTTCGATGGATTACAAAAAGCGGCCGATGGTGGATGAGATCAAGACGGAGATAGCGAAGTTGAAAAAATCAGGCTGACGAGTTTTCGCTCTTCTTAACCATTGTCAGGCGGTTACCGCGTTCGTTGTATTTTACTTCGTCCATAATGTTGTAGATGAAGAGTACACCGCGGCCGCTGGCTTTGAAGAGATTTTCGGGGTCGAGCGGATCGGGGATTGCGTTGACATCGAATCCTTCGCCTTCGTCCTCGATCGTGAATCGGGCTTCCTTACCTGAAACCTCGGCTGTGATGCGGACGAGTTTTTGGGCGTCGAACTTATTACCGTGTTTCACCGCGTTGACGAAAGCCTCATCAAGCGCGACAAATAGGTTCGACTGCTCGGGCTTGATGACCCCAAGCTTCTCGACTCGCTTCATCAAATACTCCAACACGACATGCATCAGAGAGATGCCGCTTGGAAGTTCGAACTGGATGTTTTCGTGCAGGTCTTGGACGTTGTCGATCGTATCTACGTATCGTGTCTTGTAATCAAGAATCGTTGCAACGAGATTTTTCAGCTCGTCTTCGTTGAACTCGTCCCTCCGGAAGTTGGCCGCGCAGATCTTGAAAGCTTTTACATGCTCGCCTACGCCCGAGATGATGTGTTCCGGAAGGCATACCGTCGAATTGCCATTAGCATTTGAATTATCGCGAGGCTGAACGTCTAGATCCGTAACTACTAAATCGTAACCCTCAATGTTATCGATCGCGAGAGCATCCTGCCGAGTTTCCACGACCTCGACGGAATGTCCGGTTGCAACGAACACCTCTTCAAGTGCCGTCGCCAAATCGTCGTGGTCGTCTATGATCAGGATTTCCCGCTGCATAATGCGCCTCGAAAGCGCCGTAGATAGGTACGCTGGCGTGCCAGACGTTGTTGCAACATAATAGCGTAAGTAACTAGCCTTTTCCATTCATGAGCGACCGACCAGCAGCCGTATTCAAACGCGGAAGCCTACGCGATTTTTCCTTCGGAGAGCGGCTGACGATTCGCGCTGCCGATATCGCCTTCTATCTTGCGATCCGGCTGATCGGGCCAACCCTGCGTATTTCGGCTGAGAATGAGCACGTGTATCAGGCGGTTTTGGATTCGGGAAAACAACCGATCGTCGTCATTTGGCACGACCGGATCTTCGCGAGCGTTTGGCATATGCGCGATCGAGGCCTGGCGGTACTTACCTCGAAGAGTAAAGACGGCGAGTATATTGCGCGGTTCATTACCCGCTTCGGGTTCGGAGCCATACGTGGATCGTCGAGCCGCGGCGGCGTCAAGGGTTTGGTTGAAATGATCAGGCTGATGCGTGAGGGCATACCGATGGCGTTCACTGTGGATGGGCCTCGTGGTCCGCGGCACGTCGCCAAAAGCGGATCGGTTATGCTGGCCAAAAAGACGGGGAATCCAATTTTGCCACTGTCGATAGATTGCTCGTCTTATTGGACCATAAAAAGTTGGGATCGCCTGCAGATACCAAAGCCATTCGCCCGCGCCCGCGTTATCTTTTCCGAGCCGATATACGTATCCGAAGAAACCGGCGACTTAGTTATCGAAGACGGCTTACGCCAATTGCAAACTGCCCTTGACGAGATTACCCAAGACTAGGACGGCCTTAACATCCCTTGACAGCCTGAGATAAGTGGAAC
>CADEGD010000068.1 GCA_902826795.1 uncultured Acidobacteriota bacterium
ATCCGTCCGACTGGTACGTCCTGTCTGCGAAAACTTCGCTCGCCGTACGCAGTCCCACTTTTTCTGCGGCGGCGATCACCTCGCTTCCGCTTAGGCCGTAGAAGATGAGATCACGGTCCCATTCGGCGACCGCCTCTACCACTGCCGACGCGAGTTCGCAATCTTTCGCCGCCTGATTGTACAAAGCACCGTGAGGTTTGACGTGCCTGATCTTTCCTCCGCTGGACGAGCACGCCCTCTTTAGTGCGTCCAGTTGGTCGAAGATCAGTTGTCTCACCTCGGCCGGAGCGAGGTTCATCGGCGAACGGCCGAAGTTTTCCGGATCCGCATAACCCGGATGTGCACCGATGGCGACGCCGTGTTCGAGCGCCAGCTCGACCGTCTTTCGCATCGTGTCTTCGTTCCCCGCGTGAAACCCGCATGCGATGTTGGCGGACGAGATGTACCGCATCAGCTCGGCGTCGGTGCCGCAGCCTTCACCAAGATCGCAGTTTAGGTCGATGTACGTCATCGGTAACTTGAAAGATATGCAAGGAAAACACAAAAACGATAACTTGAAAGGCCCGAAACGGAAAGCCCGCAGCTTAGCCGAGCAGCCGAATCCCCGTTCGGAGCCAGCAAAGATCGTTTTCAAAAATAGCTGACGCTTGTTCGGCGTCTGCGACGGAAACGAGATGAAAGCTAACGCCGTCTCCCGGTCCAAGCTGTGCAAGCAACGGGAGATCGGCGGAGATAACATTGGCAATCCGCGGATAGCCGCCGACGGTTTGATGATCTGCCATAAGCACGATCAGTTGGCCGTCGGGAATTAGTTGGATCGTACCGAACGTGACCGCGGCCGAAACCATCTCTTTACTATGCAGAAGGTGAAGTGGCGGGCCTGAAAGGCGAAATCCCATCCGGTTCGAATCTTTCGTGACCGTAAATCCGTCATTGAGAAAGGAGCGCTCTCTGATGCTGGTGAGCAGATCGAATTCGCCCGATGCGATTACGCGGACGGTCGGGAACCGGCTGTATTTTGGAATTAACGAAGGTGCGATCGTATGCGGTTTAACGGGCCTCGGTGAGCGGAGTTCGAGTCGGTCTCCAGCCTTGAGTTTGCGGCCTTCGAAACCGCCGACTGCTGCGACCAAGTTCGTGCTTCTGCTTCCAAGCCATTCATCAACGACGAAACCGCCCGCGACTGCTAGATAAGCGCGAGTTCCTAACTCCGGTTTTCCGAATCGGAGAATGTCGCTTGGAAAAGCATTGAGCGTCGACCAGTTCCTGACCGGCTCATCGTTCAGCATTGCCGAAAATTCGGCACCACCGATCGCGAACGAACATTCCGTGTCAAACTCCATCTCAGCTGCAGGGAAGTGCATCTCAAGCACTGCGTCGTTTTCATCGTTGCCGAGGAGAATGTTTATCAGCCTTGCAGCAGCGCGATCCATCACGCCGTTTGGGTTGATGCCGAGCAATCGATAGCCGGTCCGGCCGAGGTCCTGGACGGTCGTGAGAATGCCGGGTTTGCGGATCAGCAGAGTCATCTTCCTATTCTGTGTTTTCTCGTCTTTTTCTGTGCATTCTGTGGTTCGATTTTTGATTTGACGAGATGTGACGGATGATACCTAACTGAGAACCACAGAAAGCACAGAAATTACTTATTCACGGACGAACCTCACTTCGTCGCCGGGTTTCAGTAGACACGGGTTGTCGGATTCTGGATCAAACATTTGAAGATCGGTGCGGCCGATGATATTCCAGCCGCCGGGCGATTCGAGCGGATATATGCCGGTTTGTCTTCCGGCGATACCGATGCTTCCTTTAGGAACTTTAGTTCGCGGAGTCACGAGCCTTGGGGCTGCAATTCGGTCGTCGACTTCTGCCATGTACGCAAAGCCCGGAAGGAAGCCGAGCATATGGACACGATATATCTTTGACAGAAAGATCTCGAGGACCTGGTCGACAGTTAAATGAGCGAATGAGCCGACGCGATCGAGGTCCGGCGACGTCTTGGCGGAAATCAATATAGGAATTTCTATTATCCTTAATGCGTTCGGTTTATCCGTTGGCAGAGACGATAGACGGGTTGCTATCTCGCTCTTTACGGTCTCGAACTGCGTCGATCGCGTATTGAAATACACGGTGACGGAAGCGTACGCCGGGACGGCTTCGTTCATTCCTGCGAATGGGTTTGATGAAAGTGCTTTCGCGAGCGAGAGCGAACGGCTGTTAAATCCGGCGGATATCTCATTGCCGAATTCGATGGTTGCCGCTGAGTCGCCGAGGGGAAAAATGCGCATCAGAATAAAGAATAGCCGCAATAAGGCGCAGAAAGCGCAAGAACGAAGCATGCATTTTCGCGACTTTTGCGCATTTTTGCGGCCATTAGGTCTTTACCTCGTTCGCTGTTTCGGATCAAGGTATTCGCGAAGGCCGTCGCCGATGAAGTTGAACGCGAGCACGGTCAAGGCTATCGCGGCTCCGGGGAAGAAGAGCGTGTGCGGATAGTTCGCGAAATAGTTGCGGGCCTCTTCGATCATCGTTCCCCAGCTGGGAGCGGGCGGCGGAATGCCGAGTCCGAGAAAGCTGAGAGATGCTTCGGACAATACCGTTCCGGCCATTCCAAGCGACGCCTGCACGATCAGCGGCTGGATCGAATTCGGCATGATGTGCGTAAACAATATCCGCATATTGCTCGCACCGAGTGCTTTTGCCGCCTGAACGAAATCGTATTCGCGCACCTTTAAAACCTGGCCGCGCATCACGCGGGCGTAGCCAACCCAGCCGATCGCGCACAAGGCGAGCAGCATCTTGAAAAGCCCGGGACTGAAAAGGCCAAGGATCGCGTCGGCTCCGCCCTCGCCGATCACATAAGCGAGAACTTTGCGTTCGTCGATAAATGCCGCGAGAGCGATCGCAAGCAGCAGGCCGGGGAATGCGAGGAATACGTTAAAGACATAACCGGAAAGAAACCGGTCGACCCATCCACCGTAAAATCCTGCGACCGAGCCGATGAGGATGCCTACCACGGCCGAAAAGGCGACGACGCTGATGCTGACTTGAAGCGAAACCCGAGCGCCGTAAACCACGCGGGAGAAGACGTCGCGTCCAAGAGAGTCAGTGCCGAACCAATGATCTGCCGAAGGCGAAGCAAACCGATTCGCAAGATCTTGAACCGTCACATCGTGAGTCGCAATAAGCGGCGCGAATGTCGCCATCAATATCACGACGGCGGCGATCGATGCTCCGATGTAGAAAAGACGATTCATAAGTACGACAGGTTTTCGAACCTGTCGCGGTAATCACTAGGCTTCTTACAGCCACCAGAACAGACTGGAAGTCTGTTCTACGAAAGCCGAATCCTGGGATCGAGCCTCCGGTAAACAAAGTCGGTCAGCGAGTTGGCGATAATATACGTAAGGCTGATCACTAGTACGCAACCTTGCACGAGACGATAGTCGCGCTTGGCGATGCCGTCTTCGAGAAGCAGAAGGCCCAAGCCTTGCCAACTGAAAATTTTCTCGGTGATGATCGAACCCGCCAGCAGCACGCCGAGCTGAAGTCCGAGGATCGTTACAACCGGGATCAGACCGTTTTTGAGCACGTGTTTATAAACGACCTTGCGTTCGCTCAATCCTTTCGCACGAGCCGTGCGGACGTAATCTTCACCCAATTCTTCGATAACGCTCGATCGGATCATTCGCGTAAGGATCGCCGACAGCGCGGCCCCGAGCGTGACGGCAGGTAAGATAATGTCTTCGGGATACAAACTTCCGCCCGGGCGAAACCAGCCAAGCTTTACCGCGAAGATGTAGACGAGAAACGGCCCGATAACGAAAGTAGGCAGCGAGATCCCGAGCAGAGCTATAAAGGACGCGGCATTGTCGATCAGTCCGTTCTTGTTGGTTCCGGCCAGGACGCCGAGCGGCAAAGCGATTCCGATCGCCACGATCATCGACGCGACGGCAAGCTGGATCGTTGCCGGATAGCGTTCGAGAATCATGTCAAGCACCGGCCGGTCAGTGCGGAACGAGCGTCCGAGGTCGCCTTGAAATAGTCCGCCCCAATAATCGGCGTATCTATTATCGAGCCCGTTCCAAGTGAAGCCATTTTCGCCGTACGAGATAAAGAATGCGGGTTTATCGAGTCCGTGTTTGGCGTTGAAATTTGCGATCTGCTCGGCAGTCGCGGTCTCGCCGAGTATTGTTGTCGCCGGCGTTCCCGGTACGAGCTCGATCAGCAGCGTCACCAGCGACACCACCGTCCAGATGACGAGCAGTATCAGGGCAAGCTGACGTACGAAATTCAGGAGCTTGTATTTCATCAAGCGCGAGCGGACTAGCGTTTGGTACCGATATGGATTGCGGCGATGCCGCCGGTCAGATTTGTATAGTCTACATCATCGAAACCGGTTTCACGCATCAAGGCTGCGAGGCGTTTCTGATCGGGGAATTTGGATACGGAGTCGGGCAGATACTCGTAGGCTCCGCGAGAGCCGCTGACCGCGCCGCCGATGCGGGGAAGTACGCGTGTGAAATAGAAGTTGAAAGCCTGTCGAAAGCCGGGAACGATCGGCGAAGAGAACTCGAGTACAACTAGCTTGCCGCCAGGCTTAAGAATGCGATGGAGTTCCGAAAGTCCGTCAGCAAAGTTTGAGAGATTACGGAGGCCGAAAGCGATGGTGGCCGCGTGGAAGGTGTTGTCGGCAAATCCGAGGTTCATCGCGTCACCCTCGACAAAGGGAATTCGGTTATCTTTCGTGGCCGCGACGGCGAGCATCGGGCGGCAAAAATCCGTGCCGATCACTTTCGCCTTTGCGTGCGATTGCAGCTCGATCGAGAGGTCGCCGGTGCCGCAAGCGACATCAAGAACCTGTGTGTCGGGGCGATCAAGTATCGACTGAAGTTTCTTGCGGACGAGCCTTCGCCAGCGTTTGTCGACGTTCATCGACAAAAGGTGATTGAGCAAGTCGTAGCGGCGGGCGATACCCGAAAACATTGCCCGGACGGCCTTGGCGTGTTCGAGTTCGCTGGCGGTGCGTGAAGCCATCTAGTTAGCGGTTACGGCCTTCTCGGCCTTGACGACCGTCACAGCAACGATCGGATTCTTGGCAAGCCTTTCGGCAACCCGTTGTACGTCGGCCAAGGTTGCGCTATCAAAAGCCTTCTGCTCGTCGGCAGTGGAAGTCAACTTGTAGGTGTCAATGTCGAGCCAATATTCATCAACCGCAAACTTCTGTCGATCGGAAAGAACCTTGCTCCTGGCGACATCGAATTCGCTTCCAGTAATCGGCTTGGCCAGTAACAGCTGGACAAGGTTTGCTGGCACTTCATCGGCCGAAGTTACTCCAACCACCAGGCTTCCGGGAAGAATATGAGCCTCGTTTGCGACGTACACGACCGAGGCGTTAGCGGTGTTTTGTCTGACACGTGCATCGAGGACCGCTTCGAGCAAATCCGACGCGGCAAAGTCTTTTTCATTCCTTGCAACTCCGCGAAGGGCGAACCGTGAGTGCGGAGCCGAATCGGATGTAGTTGAAACGGTGATGAGTTTTGTGTCGGGAGCATCAGGTTGCCGAAAGGTCGAGGGAACCAGCCGGTCCGACTTGATCCAACTGCCGAGATATCTGCGAGCTGCACGAAACCCAAGTGTGGCGTCGAATTTACCGGATATCGCTACCGTCGCGTTATCCGATCCTAAGAAACGCTGCTTTGCTTCCAGAACGTCCGCGAACGTCAGTTTGCCGACGCTTTCTGATGTGCCAAGCTCGGGCCGGCCGTATGGAAAGGTGCCAAAAAGCCGTTGGGAAGCAGCCCCATCAGCAATGTAGACGGGATCCAATTCCAACTCCTTGAGTTTCGTAAGCCGGCTCGCGACGAGTTTGGAGGTTGTTTCTTTATCGATCGTCGGACTCGAGACGGCAGCTGAGATCGCCTCCAGTAAGGTCAGGAACTCGTCGGGCTTGCCGGAGGCCGAGATCTGAATAAAATCGTAGTTCGCGGTGACCGATAGGCTTCCGCCGAGGTCTTCCTTGAAGAAATCGCGCGATGCTTCGGTCGGAAAAAAGCTTTCGGAAAGCAATGCCATCAAGCCTTCCTTGCCCTGCGGATCGAAGGACGTGCCGCTATGGATCCGAACCTTGATCGTCACCTTATCTGCCGCCGGATCGGGCCACATGAGTATCTTCAGCCCGTTCAGGAGCCGCTCCTGACGCGGATTAGACTGAGCAACGGCCTGGGTCACGCAACATGCGATCAGCGAAAAAGCAGCGATCTTCAAAATCAAATTTCGACTTGTCATCGTATAAAGCAAAGCGGAGCGTGGAATGCGTCAAGCTTTTAGTTGCGTCGGTTCCGCAATATGTTGCAGTTAACCAGCGCGGCATACGCACCTAAATGTGCATTCAAAAGGTGAATTTTAGAGTTCGGCAGGCATCGCGTCAAACAATTGGAGCATCTATCCCCAATGAATAAGCGGTCGGTTCACCTCGCTCCAAACGCGAAAATTCCGCTTAACTTAGTTGAAAATCGGCGTTATACTAGCAGTATTGTGGTCAAGTGCCTGCAACAGGCGGGCTTAAGCTGTTTTACGAGGCCAGAAAAAAGATGGGAAAGATACTTAAATTCTGCAGTTCGTGTGAAGAGGGGTTTGCCGAGAGATTTATGTTCTGTCCGGATTGCGGCGGATCTCTGCAAGCTGTTCAGTTGAATCCTGTCGAGCCGGTGGCGGCTGTTTCGCCCGACCCGGCCGTTGAAGCGCCTGAGATCCCACAGGCTCCTGCGTTCATTCAAAGCGAGATAAGCGATCCGGTTCGCGAGCTGATCAATTCGGCCGGACCCACTTCGGACGAGATCGAGTTTGCCTCGGCACCGACGGAAGAGATTCCAGCCTTCGTAGACGAGCCGACCGTCGAAAAGATCAAGCCTGTGGCTGTCCGTCGCGAGTCTCCGGCCTTTATGACGGCTCCGGGAATCTTGTTCGAGTCTGAACCGAAGTACGCCGACGAAGTTCGCCATACGATTCCAAAGCCGCTTCTTTCGAAAGGCGATGATGGTTACTCGATAACCGTTATTGAAGAGAAGAACGGCAACCAGCGGAATGGACTCCTTTTGGCCGCGACCGCGTTTGCAGTTGTCGTTGCGGTAGGAGCGTGGGCTGTATCGCTGTTTAATAAGTCCCTTGACCTTGGTGCGATCGGCGACGATCGTTCGATAGCTATGTTGCTTGACGACGTACCGATGCCGACCGAGGAAGAGCCGGAGAAGCCGAAGAATGATAAGGACGCTGGTGGCGGTGGTGGTGGCGGTAGGGAAGACAAAGAGCCTCCTTCGCAAGGCGATATGGCCGACCAGACCAAGAATCCTATTCGTCCTCCGGATGCGAAGGTTCATCGGATGGATGATCCGGCTCTCGTGATGCCTCCGCCTTCAACAGAAGGCAACAAAAAGTTTCCGAAAGAGTATGACCGCTACGGCGATCCGAATTCAAAGTATACTGGTCTTTCGAACGGTCCGGGTCGCGGTGGAGGTTTAGGTACTGGTGACGGTACAGGACAGGGCAGCGGTAATGGAACCGGCGCTGGAAGTGGTAGTGGTTCGGGCTACGGCGGCGGTGTCGGTGATGGCAATGGCGATGGACGCGGATCTGGCACCGCGGGTGCTCCGGCTCCTCCGCCAGCTCGCGTAACCCAACCCCTTCGCATCACTTACAAGCAAAAGGCTCAGTACACTGATGCGGCTCGTACAAACGGTGTTCAGGGTACGGTTACGCTTCGTGTGACGTTCCTTTCGTCGGGCGGAATCGGAAGTATCACGACCGTCAAAGGCTTACCGCATGGTCTGACCGAACAGGCGATCGCCGCGGCTCGGAACATGAAGTTCGAGCCCGAGGTGGCGGGTGGACAACCTAGAACGACCACGCGTCCGGTTTCGTTCACGTTCAATATTTACTAGAGGTTAGGAAGTTCTAAAGTGTAAAGAGTCGGGTTTCGGCCCGGCTCTTTTTGTTTGGTCCTCTTCGGGTTAAGAGTCTTATTACTCGTTCTTTCTCGTTCTTTCGGTTCTGTGGTGTCGCAGATTAACCACAGAAGGGGATGAAAAAGAAGAACGGGAAAAAGAAAGAGTTGAGTGTAGGTTAAGGTGGTTAAATGGTGTCAGAACCATTCTTGGAGTTTTCGTCGAGTTCGAAGCGGTTGCGGTCGCGGCGTTCGAGTTTGCGTACGAAATCGAGAGGCTCGTTGTCTTCGAAGTCGATTCCCATCGCGTGGGCATTTTCCTCGACATCGGATTGGTCCGGGGTAGGGTTATGGCCGAACACGGCCTCTGAACCGGAGCTGTTTACCTCTTCCCACTGAGCATCTATGTCGCCGCCGGAGTCTGCGGGCGAGGATGAATGGTGTTCGTGCAGCCTTTCCTGAAGCTCGCTCGGAGCCTGTGGTACGTGAGCGATCTCGTCGTCGATAAACTTCTTCATATCTTCATCGACGGGCGTTTCGTTTTCGTAAAACTCGAGCGAGTTAGGCATGACCACTTACCTCTGGAAAACCGCTTTTTGGATTAGCGAAAGCATAACACAACCGCAGTTGAGAGTTCCAGCTTTTGCTGACTTCAGATAAATACTACCGACTGCGAGGACGGTATCTCGAAACGACGCCGACAGCGCATGTTCTTGCACGCCAGCATGTCGTCGATACGCACCATGTAGTCTCGCGATTTTTGAATTTGAGCGCGTTCGTGTTCGTTGACGTTGCGCGGTGCGTTTTTCTTCTTCGTCCGCTTCATCCAACGAACGTCATAGTCGTTTCGCTCGCGGCAGTGAGGGCAGGAAAAACTTGCCTGCTTTATCTCTTGTTTCTCGTCGAAAATATCTCTTTCGTGCATCGTTTGTATTCTACACCAAAGCGGTTCTGGTTTAGTTACGTGGGTGGTTCCCCTTTCAGATCCTTCAAATACTTGAAGCTGAAAATGCCGGTTTCGTGGCCGTCAGAGAAGTCGAAGTTGAGGGCATAGCGGCCGACGATGCCGATGTTTCGGAAAGTCAGGTCATCGGCAATCTTGGCCGGGTCGAGCATTTTCTCGCCCGTCCATTCGTTGACGCAACCGGCGCACGGGCACGCCCGACGAAGGCCGGCGGCAGTGAAGCGAGACTCAGAATCGTCAGACCATGTGATCGAGACTTCGGAATCTGATTCTTCGACGATCGTTACGGGTTCGATCATTTTAACTTCTCCGTGATCGTCTTCGGATCGATGCCGTAATGAGTCGCATGGTAAATGGGCTTGCCGTAGCGGAGTACGAACGCCTGCGGCGATTGATGGGTATGACCGGTACGTTTTGCGACCTCGTTCGAGAGATCTCGATTTTCCTGAATTACGATCACGTTCAAATCGCCCTCGACTTCCTGCACCATGTCGAGGACGTGTGCGCTGATCCCGCAAGCATTGCTGTGTTTGAAAAGTAAGACCGGTTCGAGTTTCGAACGCTCGAATAGGTCATCGAGTTTCTCGATCGAATCCACCTTATTGATAGTTGCCATTTTATAAACCTTGATAGGCGTTCGGCGGAGGCGGAGCGAAGTTAGCAACTTGCTCCGATCGCGGGAAAACCCTTCGGTATGCCACCGTCGTTGCCATCATTATGACCGGCAGTGCGAGATAAACGCCAACGCAAAGCAGAACGTATCCGGCGAATACTACGACAATACCGACACCGAACAGCGCCGCGATCCCGCCTTTGTTTGCCCAAGCCGCCCTTGCGCTTAGCTTTGCCGCGGCAAAACCGCCGACTCGCTTGTCGGCAATCAACGGAAAGGCGAAGATCAGCAGCGAATGAAGGATCGTCATGAAAATGCCGATCAGCAATTCAACCAACAACACGCCGCCGATGAAAGGAAGAAGTTCATCCGGACTCATCCGGTCGCCATAGATCGAGAGCATGATCATCGGAATGTAGACGATGAAAACAAAAACAAAAAGCGGGAGCATCACTATCAATGCGATCGCCAATCCCGCCGCCCATTGATCGAAACCCTTGAAGAGCTTGTCGAAACTCGCCGGCTTGCCGTCGACCTTGTCGAGCAGGCACATAAACACGCCGATCATCATCGGGCCTAAGATCACTATCGGGATGATGCTGGCGACGAGCATTCCGATAATTACAATGCCGAAGATCGGCCAGAACTCGGGCTTCATTATCTCCCAAGCTTCTTTGTAAATCTCTAAAGCCCGGATTTGTCCGGTTGTGAATTCGGAGGACTGCATAAAAAGTTCAGAGTTCAAGCTTTAGCTTGCCTGACGTAGAGTATAGACCTGGTCCGGCAACCGGTGACAAGCTAAAGCTTAACTCTGAACTCGCGGTATTAGCTTTTGTATATTCGATCGAGATAATCGCGTAGCATTCGATCGCTAGAAAATTGCGGCGTGAGCGTAGCGATCGAATTTTTCATCATCGCAACCCAATCGTGCGGAATGCCGTCGGCACCCCTCGAATAAAACGTCGGAATCAGTTTGTTTTCCAGCGTGTCGTAAAGCGCGACGGCGTCGTCTTCGTCCATCTGCTCTTCGCTTTCAACATCCAAGCCGCCAATTCCGAAGCCGTTTTTGCCGTTGTAACCCTCGATCCACCAGCCGTCGAGTATCGAGAAATTAAGCACGCCGTTCATCGCTGCCTTCATACCGCTCGTTCCGCTTGCCTCAAGCGGCCGCCTGGGAACGTTCATCCAGACGTCGACGCCCTGAACCAGGTATCGCGCAACTTCCTGATCGTAATCTTCGACAAAGACCGCTCGGCTCTGCCAGTCCGAATCGTGATTGATGCTGACGAGCTGCTGCAAGATCTGTTTTGCCGTCCAATCCTGAGGATGAGCTTTTCCAGCGAATACGAACTGAACCGGTCGAGCCGGATCGTCGACGAGCTTTAGCAGACGCTGGAGGTCGGAAGTGATCAGATCCCAACGTTTGTAAGAAGCCACACGACGAGCGAAGCCGATCGTTAAGACATCGGGCGAGCAAAGCATTCGCGTATCGCGATGCTCGTGGATCGTGTCGGCCGATCCCGTTTCTTTTACGCGCGTTTTCTCCCGGATGAACGCGATCAAGAGATGCTTGAGATTACTGTGGACCCGCCAGAATTCGTCGTTCGGGATCAGATCGATAGCCGTCGACCACGCGTTTTTGTCAGACACGAGTGTGTGCCAGTCTTTGCCGAGACGTTCTTCGTAAAGCGACTGGAACGCCGGAGCGATCCACGTCGGCGGATGAACTCCGTTCGTGACGAAAGTGATCGGAACATCGTTCGGTTCGATGTTCTCTGAGAACATATCGATCCAAAGACCACGCGAAACTTCGCCGTGCTTTTCACTCACACCGTTCGCCGTCCGAGACATGCGAAGAGCGAACGGCGTCATTCCGAACGCCTCGTTTTTGTCACCCGGATCGATGCGGCCGAGGCCGAGGAACTGCTCGGGAGTGAGCTTCAATTCTTTGATGAAATCCGCGCTGAAACAAGGCAGCAGGTCGCCGGTCGGAAACGCATCGTTGCCGGCTGAAACGGGAGTATGCGTCGTGAAAACGCAGCATTCCTTGATCGCATCCTGAGCTTCTTCGAACGTTGCGGCCGGGTTTTCTTCAAGATACTCATGGACAAGTTCGAGCGTAAGGAACGCCGAGTGTCCTTCGTTGAGATGAAAAACATGAGGCCCAACCCCCAACTTTCGCAAAAGCCGGACGCCGCCAATGCCGAGAACCTTCTCTTGAACGATACGCGTTTCGGTATTGCCGCCGTAAAGGTGGCCGGTTATCATCCGGTCGACCTCTTCATTATCGGTGACGTTCGTGTCGAGAAGATAGAGTTTCACGCGACCGACTTTGACGAGCCACGCCTGCGATTTTACGATCCTGCCGCGTATGTGTACTGAAACCGTAAGCCGCTCGCCCGACCCATCATAAACCGGCTCGACGGCGAGCCCGGCGGTGAAGATGTTCGTATACCGTTCCTGCTGCCACCCGTCGTGCCCGACGCTCTGGCGGAAATATCCATAGCGATAAAGTAGGCCTACCGCGACGAGCGGTACGTTCATATCGCTTGCGGATTTTAGGTGGTCGCCGGCTAGTATTCCGAGTCCGCCGGAATAGATCGGAAGGGAATTGTGAATGCCGTACTCTGCGCAGAAGTAAGCAGCAGGATTGGCTTTCGTCGGGCCGTTCTGCTCGTCCTTTGCGGGTTCGGCGAGATATGCATCGAACTTACCGGTAAAAGCCGCGAGCTGTTCGAGATAGTCCGGATCGTTCGCCTTTTGCCACAACCGCAACTGACTGATGTCTGAAAGAAACTTTTGAGGATTCTGCTCGCTCTTATCCCACAGTGCCGGATCGATCGAGCGGAAAAGATCCACGCCATCCGGCTGCCAAGACCAGTAGAAATTCATCGCGATCCGCTCGAGATCAACTAGTGGATCCGGAAGACTAAATCCTAACGGCTGAAAAGAATGGAACGTGAGGTCCATGCTTGATGAAACTGCATTTTGCATTACTTTATTGAATCAAAAGGAACTTTGTTCGGGAACTGCACAAAGCATTCGGTAAGTTTAGTCCATGGAGGGTTTTGAGGCAAATATCGGCGCTAATCGAGATCGATGTTTAGAAATCGGTAAAAACCCGCAATTTATTTATCACTGAACAATACGCTACAATTTTCGCTTCGCATTGCGGACTAGAGTCCGCGTTCCGTATATGAACTTGAATATCATTCCCGTGAAGTGGTCGGACGAAGGTGTGCTGATGCTTGATCAGCGGCTGCTGCCGACGGAAGAGAAATGGTTGACGCTGAAGACGTATAACGATGTGGCGGCAGGAATTAAGGACATGGTCGTCCGGGGAGCTCCGGCGATCGGAGTTTCGGCGGCGTACGGAATCGCGTTAGGAGCGAACTCGTTTGTCGGAACGAACGTCGATGACCTTGAAGAGGAGGTCGAGTATATCGGCGACGTACTCGCGGCGACCCGTCCGACCGCGGTCAATCTTTTTTGGGCGATCGACCGGATGAAAGCGAAATTCCAGCACGAAAAGGGAAATGGAAGATCGGTTAGTGAACTGAAGGCGCTACTCATCGAAGAAGCCAAGGCCATCCACGACGAAGATATCGAATCGCAGCGGCTGATCGCGCAGTTCGGTGGCGAATTGTTGAACGATCACGACACGGTGCTTACCCACTGTAATGCAGGAGCACTTGCTACCGGCGGCGTTTGGGGAACGGCACTCGGCGTTATTCGCGGCGCTGTCGATCAGGGCAAGCATGTCGCGGTAATAGCCGACGAAACGCGGCCGTATCTGCAAGGCGCTCGGCTGACGGCTTGGGAACTGATGCAGGACGACATTCCGGTCACGCTTATCACCGACAACATGTCCGGCCATGTGATGAAGAAAGGCCGCGTCCAGGCAGTCGTCGTCGGGTCGGACCGGATCGCGGCGAATGGCGACGTGGCAAACAAGATCGGTACATATATGGTCGCCGTCCTTGCCAAGCGGCATGGCATTCCTTTTTACGTTGCGGCACCGCTCTCTACCGTCGATCTAAACACCGCGACCGGCGACGATATCCCGATCGAGGAACGCGACATCCGCGAGGTCACACACGTTAAGGACATACAACTTGCTCCGGATGAAGCGACGGTAAGCAACTACGCGTTCGATGTAACTCCGAACGACCTCGTAACAGCGATCATCACCGAAAAAGGCGTCGCCCGAGCGCCGTATATCGAGAGTCTGAAGAAGCAATTTGAGGCTTAGCATGACTGCCGAAATGGATTAGGTGAG
>CADEGD010000069.1 GCA_902826795.1 uncultured Acidobacteriota bacterium
GTGGAGCTTCGTGATAACTCTTACTTCTTTACACACCATCGCTGGCAACAACTTGAGGATGCGATCGCGGCGGGAAAAGTGCAGTTAGACCACGCTCTAAACACCCCTCCTTACGAAGGAGGGGTGTTAGCCGCACCGGCTGACGGGGTGGTTCTCTCAGATCCGGCCAACAAACCGATCGGCACCGTCGGAGCTGTCGCGTGCGACTTACACGGGAACCTTGCCGCAGCCACATCCACCGGCGGGATGACGAACAAGAAGTTCGGCCGCGTCGGAGACACGCCGATCATCGGCTCCGGCACCTACGCTGACGCTCATGCAGCCGTCTCATGCACCGGCCACGGCGAATATTTTATGCTCGGCGTTACCGCCTATGATGTCGCGGCTCGGATGAAATATAAGAGAATCCCGCTTAAAGCGGCGGCTGCCGAAACGATCGACCACCTTACCTCGATCGGCGGCGAAGGTGGTCTGATAGCTGTGGATTCGGAAGGAAATATTGTGCTTCCTTTCAACTCGGAAGGAATGTACAGGGGTTTTATCACATGCTCCGAGAAGCTAGTGATCGATATATACCGCTCAAATCTCAATCTGGATTGAAGGTGAGGCCTTTTGTGACAAAGCCCTTCTTCAATGCCTTGCCCGACGCTGCCACGTGAACGCCTTTGGGAAGCCCCTTGACTGAGGAAATGTCCGTAAGTCGATTGCAATCAAAAGCAACGACTTGTCGAAGTCTCTTATGATTGTCAAGGTTAGGAATTCTCGTGATTTTTGCGAGATAGTAGAGCTCCAAGCGCTCTAAGCTAACAAGGTCTTCGACGAAATCCACGTTCTCAAGCGTCGCGTTTGTCTTTAACCACAATCGTTTCAAAGAGGGTAGATTGCGAAGAAACTCGAAATCTGCCACACGTCCTCCATAGTTCCCAAATGTTTCGATTGCAAGCCCTTCGAGAAATTCAAGGTCATTCAATTGAGCTGAGCCAAATAGACTTCAAGCCGCGAATCTGAGAGACAGTTTGCTGAAGTTTCTTATAGTCGCCCTCAAGGTTCAGACTTTCAAGACTGGGGAAGTCCGTTAAATATCCTATATCGATCTTAGGCTTCGGTTGGGTGAACCCAAGTCCTAAATGGACGAGCCGCTTCAACTTGTAGAGGGGTTCGTCAGAACCGAAGACCGGTGTATCCCAGTCAAATCGTTCAACTTCTGGTAGAGACTTAAGGAAATCTATGTTGGCCCAAGTATCTGGATATCCGTAAACTCGCAACGTAACATCCTTGCGATTCTTAAAAACGATCTCATTCAAATGTTCCAGTGTGGCTGTATCGGGCTTTATGTCATGAAACTGAAATACTTTCAGAGATGGGAGTTTTACCAGCATTTCGGCGATCGATCTTCGCAAGGGCTTCCTGCAATGAAACCGACTGGCGTCGGACAGACCCGCCGCAAGCAACGCCTCGCCGTCCCGCCGACTGAACCACTTTTCAATGAACTTAGCGATGTAATCCATCGACTAGCCTGATGCCGACTCCTGTTGCTGCTCCTCCAACAACTTATCTCTTATCTCCTGCACATACGAGATGTCCTGTGGCACGAGATCGGCGAGGGTGACGACGAGTTCACCCTTGCGTCCATATTTGAGTGCGTGATGAATCGCATCACGGCCGTTGGGGATGACGCGGACTTGTAGGTCGTTGCCGGAACGGGCGATTCCCTCTTGCAGCAGCTTCACCATTTCCTCCGGATCGCGGCCTCGCAAGTAGTGGCCGTAGCGGATGACGATGCGGTCGAATGCCTTGCCGGCGATCTCGCCCATTTCGCGAATGTCTTCGTCGCGGCGGTCGCCGGGGACGGTCATGATCACCGTTCGGTATTTGTTCGGCAGTTTCGAGATGAACTTCGTCAGGCCCGAGAATCCTGCAGGGTTGTGAGCGTAGTCCATCAGCACGGTGCAGGAACCGACTTCCATAAAGTTCAGGCGTCCCGGGGTCTGCGCCGTGCCGGCATTGAATGTGGTCAATCCGACGCGAATGTCCTCGATCGACACCCCGTGAACAAAGCACGCTAGTGTCGCCGCTAGCACGTTCTGAATCATGAACTCAGCCCGACCGCCGTAGGTCAGCGGAATGTTGACGGCCTTTTCGACTCGCACCTTCCACTTCCCTTTTAAGATGGTGACGAATCCGTTCTCGAACACGCACGACACGCGTCCGCGCTCGGCTCGGCGACGAATGTTCGGGTGATTTTCGTCCATCGAAAAGCAGACGACTTTGCCGTCGACAAGCTCCTTCATCTTATAAACGCGTTCGTCTTCAGCGTTGAGAACCGCCCAGCCGTCTTTCGCGACAGCTCTGGGGATCACCGACTTAACGCGGGCAAGATCTTCCAGTGTATTCACGTCCTTTAAGCCCAAGTGATCGGCCGCGACGTTCAATACGACACCGACGTCGCAGTGGTCGAAACCAAGTCCGCTTCGAATGATCCCGCCGCGGGCAGTCTCCAAGACCGCCACATCGACCGTGGGATCCTTTAATACGAGCTGCGCGGAAACCGGCCCCGTATTGTCGCCCTGAGTGATCTGCTCGTTGCCGATGTACGTGCCGTCTGTCGTCGTGAATCCGACCGCGCGGCCCGAGTTACGAAGTATGTGTGCGATCAAACGTGTCGTGGTCGTCTTGCCGTTCGTGCCTGTGATGGCAAAGATCGGAATGCGAGATTGAGCCCCGGGCGGATACAGCATGTCGATGACGTGCTCGGCGACGTTACGGCCAATTCCCTCGCTTGGCGAAAGATGCATTCGAAAGCCCGGAGCGGCGTTTACTTCGATTATACCGCCGCCGGTTTCCCTCAGCGGCTCGCTTACGTTCGGCGCGATCACGTCTATTCCAGCTACATCGAGGCCTATGATCCTCGCGATGCGTTCAAACAGAAACACGTTCTCCGGATGAACTTCATCAGTTACGTCGATCGCCGTTCCACCGGTGGAAATGTTCGCCGTCGTTTTCAGATAAAGTTTTTCGCCCTTCTTCAAGACCGTGTCGAGATCGTAGCCGGCCTTCTTAATGCAACGTAACGTTTGGTTGTCGATGTCGATCTGCGTTAGGACGTTCTCGTGCCCATAACCCCGTCGCGGATCGGCATTCGTCTCGTCGATTAGCTGCTGGATCGTCTGCTTGCCATCGCCTTTTACGTGCGCAGGAACGCGTTCGGCAACGGCGATTAAGCGGTTGTTAACGACGAGCGCACGAAAATCCGCCCCCTGAAGTTGTTGCTCGACGATGATCCAGCGCGAATACTCTTTGGCTTTTTCCCACGCGATCTTTGCGTCCTCAAGTGACTTGATGCCGACAGTCGCACCCTTGCCGTGATTGCCGTCAAGAGGCTTGATCACTACGGGAAATCCAACTTTATCTAGCGTTTCCTCGAGATCGTCTTCTAGCCGAATGCGATAACCCTTCGGTACAGGTACGCCCATATCGCCGAGCAGCTTTTTTGTTGCGTGCTTGTTGCCCGCGATATCGACCGCGATCATGTTTGTGTTCGCCGTTGTAGTCGCCTGGATACGCTTTTGATATACGCCGTAGCCAAGCTGCACCAGCGACTGATCGTTGAGGCGAATGTAAGGAATATTACGGTGTACGGCCTCTTCAACCAGCGAACCTGTGGACGGCCCAAAGCGAACATCCTCTCTGATCTCACGCATCCGCTGGACGTCGTTAGCGATGTCCTGCCTTATCTCGTCAAGCGGCTTGTTTTCTGCGAGTCCTAGAAAGATGCGGATGGCGACCTTCGCCGCATACCGCCCAACTTCTTCTTCGTGATAGCTAAAAACGACATTGTAGATTCCCTTTTCGCCAGTCTCACGCGTACGGCCGTAGCCCGTGTCCATTCCGGCAAGCGTCTGAAGCTCAAGCGCGAAATGCTCGATGATATGGCCCGCCCACGTACCTTCCGTCACGCGCTTCAGAAATCCGCCCGGCTCGCCATAGCTGCATCCATGTGCCTCAAGCGACGGCATCACTTCGATCATCCGCTCATAAAATCCCTTGAGCTTATTTGAAGGCTTCTTCTCATACGCACCGATGTCCAGTCGCATGATTATCAACTTCTTCCAATAACCGCTCCAATAATTAGGACCGCGAAGGGTGCGAATTTCGAGAATGTCCATAGTCGCTTTACAAACTGAGATTGAATTCGAACAGGATGCACAGGATAAACAGGATCGAATCTTGATTCAAACCTGGATTGATCCCGTATATCCTGTTTGCATAAATTTCAGCCTAAATCCGGTAGCAAAAACTCCGTTTTCGGCTGCAGAGGATGCCGGTCGATGTAATGATAGACTAGGCCGTCGCGGAGGATGTGAAGGTTCACGCCACAAACCGCAAACGACTCATGTTCAGCGACCTCGGCGATCTCGTTATACGTTATCTGAGAGCCGTCAACGACTGTTACAGAGCCTTGACCGAACACCTCCATCACGCCATTCGGATCCAGAATGATCGCGGTGTTCTCGTCAATCCCGATACCGAGATTGTAAGGGTTATAGCTCACTGCCGTGATCAGCCGGCTGATGCGGCCGCGTTCGGTAAAATGCTGATCGATGATGATGTTTTTTAGGAATCCAAGGCCGGGAGACAGCCGCACAGAGTCCTTCTTCGGGTGCGGAGCCGATTCGCCGCGGACTATCATCGAAGTGCTCATGCCGGCCGCTCCGGCGCTCGTCCCAGCCATGACGATCTCGGTCTCGCGTACCATTCGACGCAGGATCGCCGCAAACTCTGTCCCCCCGAGGATGGACACAAGCCGCATCTGATCGCCGCCGGTGATGAAAACTCCGGTAACACCATCGAGTATCTCAGCCGCATTCGCTTCGAATACGTCTTGACGAGAAGTCGCCCGAAGCACCCGCGGATTCGCAATGCCGAGATTGCGGAACGCCTGCGTATAAACATCGGCCGCAAACTCCGGGTAGTCCGACGCGACGGGTACGATCAGCACCTCAGCCTTATCACCGCCCGCCAGCTCCAAAAACTTCTTGAGGATGCGGCGCTCGTTATACTTGTCCTCTGCCCCGCCTATAACGAGCAGATGCCCGCCAATGATCTCGCGGTCGTGCGATTCAGTCATGCAAATCTTGTAAGAAGCGGTGGCGCTAGCGACCGAATTCCTGATTAAAATGTCTTTCGAGTTCTAGACGTTACGTTATTGTAAATGGCGGGGTCGGTCAAGAATCCGCGTGCGGGAAACGATGCGAATCCGCGAGACGGCGTTGACGGAAGTGTAGACAATCCGAAGGGACTGCGGATCTTGCGCGACCGAGCGACCGAAACATCGGCATTTCAGCACAAACTGAAAGGCATCAAGTTGCAGAAATCCCGGCTGTCGCTAAGATAGTGGATAGGATTTTAGTTCATAGATTCCAACGATTTACGATGCTCGGAGAGAGTATAGGCCGGGGTGCAATGGCGATCATCAACGCGATGGTTCGGGGGCTTGCGTCGCTCGGCGTCCACCCAAACCTGCTGACAGCCATCGGCGTGACGATCAATATCGGCTGCGGCGTTCTTTTCGGCATGGGCTACTTCTTTTCGGCCGGCATTGTGTTAATAGTCGCCAACGTTTTCGACATGCTCGACGGTAACGTGGCCCGCCAGACCGGCAACGTCACCAAATTTGGCAGCTTTCTCGATTCGTCGCTCGACCGCCTGTCGGACATGGTCGTGTTCGTCGGGATAATGGCATTCTACGCCGGCAACACGCCGCAACACTCTATTCTGAACGTGGTGCTAGCCGGTGTCGCGCTGATGGCGTCAGTGATGGTCAGCTATACCACCGCACGCAGCGAAGGCCTCGGCGTCAAAGCAAACGTTGGTTTCCTGCAACGCCCCGAGCGTGTGGTCTTGTTAATAATAGGTGCGCTCTCAACCTGGGATTGGAACTCCGACAGCTTCTGGTTCAACCGTATGCCGCAGGTCCTCTGGGTGCTGGCGATCGGCTCTGTCTGGACGCTCATCCATCGGATGTTCTACATCTGGAAGGAATTCAGGAAGTTGGAGGGCACGGCCGCCGGATGATCGACTGGCTTTCCGAACTCTGGGCTTCAGTGACGTGGGGCCAAATACTCCTTGGCGTGGGGCTGTTCCTCGGATCTCTGGCACTTAGTTTCGGTGCGATCGCGATCGTGATGGTCAAGATCCCTGCGAACTACTTCAGCTCGCACTACAAGCGAGACTTTCTTCCTGGTAGCTCGTTCATCGTCCGCTGGGGAGCCGTCATCGCGAAGAACATCTTCGGTTTGTTTCTGATACTCCTGGGAATCGCTTTGTCACTTCCGGGAGTCCCAGGGCAAGGAGTTTTGACTATATTGCTCGGCCTGATAATGCTCGATATCCCGGGTAAACGCCCGCTCGAAGCCAGGATCATCAAGCGCCCTGCCGTTCTTTCGGCTATCAACAACCTGCGAGCGAAATATGTAAAACCGCCGCTAGAACTAGATTAAGGTATGGGATTGTTTAGTTTTCTGAAGAAAAAGCAGCGGCAAGACCCCGAGGTCGCTCGACGGAAATTTCTAACGGAACACGGCCGCATTACGGACGGTCGTATAATCGACACCGTTAGTCACGCTCCGAATCAAGAGATAGCTCTCTACACCTATACGCTCAACGGAGTGGACTTCGAGTCGTCGGAACTGCTTACCGACGAACAACGCCGCGACCCGCTGAAATACGCTCCCGGCGCGAAGATCGGTGTCCGCTACGATCCGAAGAATCAGGGCAATTCAATGTTGGATTAATAGGAACGCGGACATTCCTGTCCGCAAAAGTTTGTGAAGATAGGCGGACAGGAATGTCCACGTTCCAATGTTCAAAAAGATCCTCATAGCCAACCGCGGCGAGATCGCGTGCCGAGTCATTCGAGCATGCCGCGAGATGAATATTGCAACGGTCGCGGTATATTCCGATGCCGATCGCGATGCACTTCACGTTCGCATGGCAGACGAAGCATTTCACGTCGGCCCGCCGCCATCGGCGGAAAGTTATCTTCGCTGGGAGAAGATCATAGAGATCGCGAAACTCTCAGTTGCTGAAGCCATCCATCCCGGCTACGGATTTCTTTCTGAGAATTCTGAGTTCGTCCGGAATGTTACCGCCTCGGGAATTACCTTCATCGGTCCGCCACCTGAAGCAATGGAAGGGATGGGCGGAAAGATATCAGCCCGCAAGATCGCCATCGAAGCAGGAGTTCCTGTCGTTCCCGGCACCACCGAACCGCTTCGCTCGTTCAATGACGCCAAGGAAACCGCCGCGAGTTTTGGTTATCCCGTGATGCTTAAAGCATCGGCCGGCGGCGGCGGTAAGGGAATGCGGTTGGTTTCAAGCGAACCCGAGCTGAAATCTGCGCTTGAAAATGCACAGGCCGAAGCAAAGGCCAGCTTCGGTGACGACGCAGTTTACATCGAGAAGGCTATCGTTCGCCCGCGACATATCGAGATACAAATCTTCTCGGACACTCACGGTAATCACGTCCATCTCGGCGAACGCGAGTGCTCAATTCAACGCCGTCACCAGAAAGTTATCGAGGAGGCTCCGTCACCGATCAACTCTGCGGAGCTCCGTGCCGAAATGGGAGCCTGTGCCGTGATGGTCGCGAAGGCGGTCAATTACGTCGGCGCGGGCACGGTCGAATTTCTGGTATCGGACGTCGACAAGTCTTTCTACTTCCTCGAGATGAACACGCGTCTGCAGGTCGAGCATCCAGTGACCGAACTCGTAACCGGCATCGACCTCGTTCGCGAGCAGATCAACGTCGCGGCCGGCAAACCGCTTTCATTCACGCAGGACGATGTCGAACTCACAGGCCACGCCATTGAATGCCGCATCTACGCTGAAGACCCCGATAACAACTTCCTGCCTTCTCCCGGTAAGATTACTCGCCTCCGCATCCCGCAAGGCCCGGGCATTCGCGACGACGGCGGCGTGTATGAAGGAGCCGAGGTCTCGATCTACTACGACCCGATGATCTCCAAGTTTGCTGTCTACGGGGCCGACCGTGAACAGGCTATCGAACGTATGCGGCGAGCCTTGTCGGAGTATCAGATCGGCGGGATCAAAACGACGCTGGGTTTCTTTCGCGAGGTAATGGACGACGCCGAGTTTGTCGCGGGCAACCTCGACACCGGATTCATCGCCGCGTTTAACGAAAGGCGAAAGGAAGTCGTTCCGGATAGGTCAGATATCGATCTTGCGATCATCGCCGCGGCGTTGAATTCTTCAAAGAAGCCCTTGACAAGCACGTCCACCGGAGTTCCGAGTCGCTGGGCTTCTACTTATCGGCCGTTAAAGTAACCGAAAGCTTACCTTCCAATGATCTTAAGACCAGACTGGTCTTACGGCCTTCTTTGGGCTTGAAAGTCTATCTCGATCGGCTCTTCCGCGACCGTAACCGAGATCGACCCCGATAGAAACAGGTATCGTGCATGATCGATCGATACTAGATAGCTGTGGCCTTCCGTCAGCGTTTTGAACTGGTAATAGCCGAAAGTGTTCGTGCTCGTCCGGTGAACCTGATCGGAGTCCAGACAAAACAAGGTGATTCTTGCCGAACGAATGCTTCGACCTGCAAAATCGGTCACTCTACCAAGCACTTGATTCTCACTCGAGACCACATTCACAGGCACGGCCGGACGGTCATAAATCTCGGTGTTTGTCTCCATCTTTTTCTGAGAGAAAGCGGAGGCAGCGAAAACAAGGATCACCGAGGTACAAATGACCAGTCTTGAGGTTTTTATTGTGCGCATAAGCTCCTTCATCTTGGGAGGCAGTGGCTGATTTAGGTCGATTTAGGCACTAGAGTACTATTTAGCGTCAATTTCCAGAAATATTCTGTCAAAGTCAATTCGGCTGGTCTCCTTTGCGTTCTTTGCCGGTATTTAGCATGATATTCGTTTGCCTTGAGGCACGGAATTACGACTATGCTGACCACGGATAAGATCAGAAACATCGCCATTATCGCCCACGTTGACCACGGCAAGACCACACTTGTCGACGCAATGCTGCAGCAATCGGGCACCTACCGCGACAACGAAACCGTCACCGAACGCGTGATGGACTCGATGGACCTCGAACGCGAACGCGGCATCACGATCATGGCCAAGAACACCTCCGTGCGATACGGCGATTACAAGATCAACATCGTCGACACGCCGGGCCACGCGGATTTCGGCGGCGAGGTCGAACGCGTGCTGAAGATGGTCGACGGCATCGTGCTGCTAGTCGACGCGGCCGAAGGATGCCTGCCGCAGACGCGATTCGTCCTTCGAAAAGCCCTCGAACTCAAGCTACCCGCGATCGCCCTCGTTAACAAGATCGACCGACAGGATTCGCGGCCTGAGGAAGTGCTCGACGAGATCTACGACCTCTTCATCGATCTCGGAGCCAACGAGCAGCAGATCGAGTTCCCGGTACTATACTCCATCTCGCGTGACGGGATCGCAAAGAAGAATCTCGCCGACGAAGGGAAGAATCTCGTTCCGCTGTTCGACCAGGTGATCGAGACCATTCCGGCTCCGAAACCGATCCGCGAAGATTCGCTTCAGCTTCTCGTCGCCAACATCGATTACAACCCGTTCGTCGGCCGCCTCGCGATCGGCCGGATGTTCTCGGGAACGATCGCGAAGAATCAGGAAGTGATAGTCGCAAAGGTTGACGGATCGACTCAGAAGACGCGTGTCAAAGAGCTATTCGTGTTCGAGGGACTCGAACGAACCGTGACCGAAACAGCAGGCGTCGGCGAGATCGTCGCACTTGCCGGTTTTGACGACATTAACATCGGTGAAACAATCACCACGGTTGATAATCCAAAGCCACTTCCCGTGATCGCCGTGGACGAGCCGACGATCTCGATGATCTTCGGCGTCAACACGTCGCCGTTCTCGGGAGTGGACGGCAAGTTCGTCACTTCGCGTCAGATCAAAGATCGCCTTGACAAGGAACTCCTCGGCAACGTCGCCCTTCGCGTTCAACAGATGCAGCAGGCTGAGCAGTTCAAGGTGTCGGGCCGCGGCGAACTGCAGCTCGCGATCCTCATCGAGATGATGCGCCGCGAAGGCTACGAGCTTCAGGTGTCGAAACCCGAGGTCATCACCAAAAAGGATGAAACGACCGGCGAGCTGCTCGAACCGATCGAGCTTGTCGTCGTCGATGTGCCCGATGAGTTCATCGGTGTCGTGACCGAAGCGATGGGCCGCCGAAAGGGTCAGATGACCAAGATGATCAACAACGGTTCGGGCCGCGTCCGGCTGGAGTTCGAAACGCCTTCGCGTGGACTGATCGGATTTCGAGGCGAGTTTCTGACCGAGACGAAGGGGACCGGCCTGCTTAACACGCTTTTCCTTCGCTTCGATAAATGGCAAGGCGAGATGAAGTCGCGTTCGACCGGATCGCTCGTCGCCGACCGCATGGGCGAGTCGACGACCTACTCGCTCTTCAACCTTCAGGAACGCGGCACGCTCTTTATCAAGCCGCAGATCAAGGTCTACGAAGGAATGATCGTCGGCGAGAACGCACGAGCCGTCGATCTTGACGTGAACGCGATCAAAGAGAAAAAGCTTTCCAACATGAGAACGACTTCCGCCGATGAAGCGATGCGTCTCGTTCCCGTCCGCGAGATGTCGCTTGAGCGAGCTTTGGAGTTCATCGCCGACGATGAACTCATCGAAGTGACGCCAAAGGCCATCCGACTTCGCAAACGAGTCCTGAAAGCCAACGAACGTCCTAAGAAATAACGTCACGCCGGTCTGCTAAGCAATAAAGGCTTACGACCGACGTGATACCCGTCCCTGCGCGAGCATCGATCCCTTCTGAGCCGATGGGTTTGTTCCGTTCCATTCTGCGTCCGTACTTTTGTTCCATTCGGAACAAAATCTAGAAGTTACACCAACTTTCAACAACTTACAGTCACTAGTCGCTTTTCACCTTTCCGCGATTAATGCCGACCGCAAACGTAATCTTTCAAAGATCGTCGACGCATCACTTCGCGCCGGGCAATCAGAGTGCCATAGATGGGACAAGGTGTCAACACACGATTTCGTGCATCGGGATGGCTTTTATCGGTTGGTTGCCATTCACGAAAAAGCGGTCCGAAGAAGAAAAAGCTTGCTTCGGATGAAAGCTTGCATGCTGAGGTGGCGGTACCGCCCCTAATTACTTGCGGGCTTGAGCATTGCTTTGACGGCGACGGCTTGCTTCTTTCTTGGGCTGATCGGCTGAGTGACGCCTTCGAAGAAATAGCTGCCGCGTTCGAGGGTGGCACGGATGTCGGCGGCGATCCTGGTTCGGTTTTTGGCGGTGGCGAAGCGCGCTACGGCGTTGATCTGCTGCGGGGTTGCGGGGCCGCCGATGGACTGATAATCGCCTTGTTTAGCGCTCCATGAAACGATCTCGACGATCAGCGGGATAAGATCGAGCCCCCTCGTAGTGAGTTCGTACACATCCTTTCGCTTGTCGGCGGCGTGAGGCACGCGACGGAGTATCCCTGACGACTCAAGCGATGCCAATCTTGCTGCCAAAATGTTTGTTGCTATCTGTTCATCCGACCGCAAAAAATCGCCGTAAGTCTTTTTGCCCCAAAACACTATGTCGCGAATAATGAGCAGCGACCAACGGTCGCCAAAAGCTTCGAGCCCGAAGTTAACCGGACAGTTGGAGCGGTAATTGCCTGTAACATCTGACATGCCCACAGAATAACACACTTGCAGAATGCAAGCAATGTCACTTGCGTTCTGCAAGCTGTTAGTGTAAGGTCAAGCTTACAAATCAAACGGAGGAACTTTTATCTATGTCAGAAAAGAACATCGCAATCGTTAAGGAGATCAATGATGCGTTCACGAAGAACAACACAGAAGGCTTTCTCGCACACTGCACCGAAGACCTTTATTGGGGCATGGCAGGCGACACGGAACAGAGAGGCAAAAAGGCTATCCGCGAATGGATGAGACAGATGGACGGACACGAGCCGCCGAAGTTTACTGTCGATGCGATCTTTGGTGACGCCGAGAACGTCGCTTGCCACGGCCAGATGGCGATGAAAAACGAGAAAGGTGAAGAAGGCAAATATTCTTACTGCGACGTTTACAAGTTCAAAGGCGACAAGGTTTCCGAACTCCGATCATTCGTCGTGGCGCAGAAGGCCGACGATAAAAACGCGACGGCATCCGCATAATTACCTCGCAAGTAGTTGAGGGCAAGGGGTCAAGGGCGAGAATCTAGGGAGAACGATCCTCGCCCTTTCAGATTAACCTTTGTGCGAATGGCAATGTGGGGTAAAGATGACGAAAGCAGTAATGAAAACCGTTTCGGAAGCCGATCAGTCTCAGGCGATCAGTGTCTTGACGCTCGCGTTTGCCAGCGATCCGATGACGCGTTGGTCGCTGGCTGATCCGGTGAAGTATCTGGAGGCCTATCCTTCGGTCGCGATGGCATTCGGCGGAAAGGCGTTCACTCACGCATCTGCGTATTTGGCCGAAGGCGGCGCGGGTGCGGCTCTCTGGCTGCCGCCTGGTGTTGGGCCGGATGAAGAAGCTTTAGGCCGGCTATTCGAGGAAAATGCGCCGGAGAATGCTAAAGATGATCTTCCGCTGATCTTCGAACAAGTTGTCAAACACTATCCGGCCGAGCCGTACTGGTATCTGCCGATCATCGGCGTCGACCCTGCGAGGCAGGGTGAGGGCGTCGGCTCGTCTTTGCTCAAGGAAGCTCTCAAGGCAGTCGACCGCGACGGCACCATCGCTTATCTGGAATCGTCAAACATTAAAAACGTCCCGCTTTACGAACGTTTCGGCTTCGAGGTTATAGGCGAGATCCAGTCGGGTTCGTCGCCGGTTCTGCGTCCGATGCTTCGAAAAGCGAACGGCGGTTAGCAAGTAGAGAATTTTATGCTTGACAGCCCGAGTTCAGTTTGTTACTTTACCAATTAGTTAATTAACTATTTGGTAAAATGCAAACAGCAAGCGACAAACTGAGTTCAACTTTTTCGGCACTCGCAGATCCCACAAGGCGGGCAATCCTGGCCCGGCTCGCTTCAGGCGAGGCTTCAGTAAGTGAACTCGCAAAGCCGATGAAGATGACGATGCCCGCTGTAACTAAGCATCTGAAGGTACTCCAAAAAGCCGGACTGATACGCCAGGAGCGCCGAGCACAGTTTCGTCCGTGTTATCTGGTCGCCACGCCGCTAAAGGAAGCATTGGACTGGGTCGATCAATATCGAAAGTTTTGGGAAGACAGCTTCAACCGCCTCGACGATTATCTGAAGGTTCTGCAGGCCCAAAACGTGAGCGAAACGGTGAAACCGAAAGGCAAAAGGAAAAAGAAACATGAATAACGCAGCAACGACGGCGACCGAGACTCGCGAGATAAGCAATGAAAGGACATTCAACGCTCCGCGGGAATTGGTCTGGAACGCTTGGACCGACCCCGAACATATCAAACAATGGTGGGGCCCGGTCGGATTCACCACAACTACAGAACATTTCGATTTTCAGCAAGGCGGCCAGTGGATTCACACAATGCACGGCCCTGACGGGACCGATTATCCCAACGAAATCACATTCAAGGTGATAGACAAGCCGAGTCGAATTGAATACGAAC
>CADEGD010000070.1 GCA_902826795.1 uncultured Acidobacteriota bacterium
GTCTTCACCAAAAGGTCCGTGCAGCACGGGAAAGATAACGTCGATCCCCAACGACGATCGATCTTTCATCTCGACGAGACCACGGTACTTCGGATCGCCGATCATAGCTACGGCCTCATTCGTGGTTTCCGCGATGTCAGACGCCACCAATTCCGCCGTTTCGCCCGGAAGCAAAGCGGCAGAGGCTCGCGGATCGAGCCAATGCCCTTCAGGATTTATGGCAACGGGAATGACCGAATATTTGGCCCGGTCGATGTTTTCGATCACTGCCTTGGCCGACCGAACCGATACCTCATGCTCGCCGGAGCGGCCGCCGAAGATGACTGCTATACGTGACTTCATAGAGAGAGGAAAGGCTAGATGATCGTTTTACCTAATGCGGAAAGCACAAGTTCGATAGCGAGCTCCACTGTGATATTGCTTTGATCGAGCATCGGATTTACCTCCACGATCTCGAATGACCGGAGTCCGCCATGCTCGGCAATCACCTCAAGAGCAAGGTGGGCCTCACGATAGGTTGCCCCTCCGCGCACGAGGGTTCCTGATCCCGGAGCGAACCTTGGATCGATACAATCAACATCGAACGTAACCGCGAAGCCGCCGGGGGCTTTAGACGCAATAGCGACAGCGTCTTCGACACAGGCGAGCATTCCACGTTTGTCGATATCGCTCATCGTGAAAAACTGGTCGCGCAATCCGTGCAATCTGATCCGATCACGCTCTCCGGCATCAAGGTCTCGGGCTCCGACATGTGCGAAATACTTCTTGTTAAGCTTCGGTGAAAAGCCGCCGAGCTCCACAAGTTCCTGCGGACCTTCGCCGAGAAGAATTGCGAGCGGCATTCCGTGAATGTTGCCGGATGAAGACGTTTCAGGCGTGTTTATGTCTGCGTGGGCGTCGAACCATACAAGTCCCACGTCTTCGCTTCGTTGATGGAAGTGGCTTGAGACAGCCGAGAAGGTGCCGATCGCAACCGAATGGTCACCTCCAAGTAAAACCGGCGTTTCGCCAGCCTCGAGAATACCCGAAACCGAATCAAAAATGTTCCGGCTCGATTGGATCATCTCGTTCAAATACCTGGGATTCTCGCCATTAGCGATATGATCAGGGCGGACGATCTTCGCGTTTCCGTGATCGGCGACTGTGAACCCAAGCGACGATATATGTTGGGCGAGCGTTTCACCGCGGATCTTCGACAGCCGCATCGCCTCTACGCCAAGCTCGCTGCCGGTTTGCCCGGCTCCGAAGCCCAGCGGTATACCGAGAATGCCGATCGACGGCCTGTTAACTTCGTTATTCATGAAAACTACTGTAGGCTCTCTCCAAAACCATTGGCGAACAAGCCTTCGATCTCCTTCATTGCTAACTCTTCATCTTCACCGGAAACGGTAACTACCAGCTCAGTGTCTTTTGCCGCGGCGAGAGCAAGCACACTCAGAATCGATTTAGCGTTAGCAAAAACATTTCGGTCGGCCCGGAAGATGGTTATCGAGCTGTCGAACTTGGCCGCTAATCGGACTAACTGGGCCGCCGCACGAGCGTGAAGCCCAAGGCGGTTTACGACGACGATTCGGCTTTCACGCATCCTTCCTGGCCTTCTGCGGTTCGAGCAAGGCTCCCGTTCTGTATATAGACTGTTTTCCTTGCGCTTCTACCTCGCTGGCCAGTTCCGATAAAGTCACGTCTTTCGTGTTCGACGCGAGCTTCACGACCATCGGAAGATTTACGCCGGTCACGATCTCTACTTCACCGTCTTTGAGGAACATCGCGGCGATGTTCGTGGGCGTTCCACCGAACATATCCGTCATCACCAACACTCCCGTGCCGCCGGATACGGACGCGATAGCCCGCTGAACCTGATCTTGGGCCATGCCAACATCGTCATGCCAGCCTATCGAAACCGCTGTTACGTGGCTAATATCGCCGACGACCGTTTCCGCCGCCGCAAGCAATTCGTTCGCAAGTTGTCCGTGCGTTACGATGACCCCGCCGATCTTTTTCATCTAGCTATTTTTGCATATCGCGGTGATTGACCGAAACGTCGTATCCGCGCTTCTTGAGAGATTTACGGAGCTCGTTCGCAACCATTACCGATCGGTGCTTGCCGCCCGTGCAGCCGATGCCGATCGACAGGTAAGACTTGCCTTCTTTCTTGTAGAAAGGCAGCAAGTATTCCAACAAGCCTTCGAATCGATAGGTCGTTTCCGCCACTTCCGGATGTTTCCGAAGAAACGATACGATCTTGCGGTCTTCACCCGTGAGGTGTTTGAGATCACGGTCGAAATATGGATTCGGCAGATGTCGGACATCGAACAACAGATCGAGATCTCGCGGGTTGCCATACTTATGCCCGAAGCTCACCAGTTGTACTCTGAACGGCGTTCCCTCAGGCATCGAGCTAAACTTGTTGAGTAAAAAGCGTCGCAGCGTGTGAACCGTGTGATCGGACGTATCGACGATCAGGTCTGCGATTTTTCTCACATCTGTCATCGCTTTTCGCTCCGACCGAATCGCAGCGAGCAGCCCTTTCCCGCTATCGGCCGGATGCGGCCTGCGGGTTTCGGAAAAACGTCGACGAAGCGTGTCGTCGGATGCTTCGAAGAAGATTACGAATGGCCGCCGATTCTTGCGTTCCAGCTTGTTGAGTTCTTTTTGAAAGTCCGGAAGAAAATGTCGCTCGCGTATGTTAATTACCAAGGCAGCTTTCTCGATAGCTGCGGCACCCTCAGAATTCTGGACGAGTAGGCGTGCGAAGGTGGAAAGCATAGTGATCGGAAGATTATCGACGCAAAAATACCCAACGTCTTCGAAAGCATTCGTCGCGGAGCTCATCCCCGATCCGCTGAGGCCGGTGATAACGACGAACGGGCTGATCGCGGATGATATCGAAGACTTCTTACGTGCCATTGATTAGTTCTTTATTGTCGCGTTCATCGCATTTGCATGTCCGTGGAGGAGGTTCTCCACCGCCTTTGGTCCATCTTGTGAAGAAACGAAGACCCTGACGGACGCCTCAACAAGCGTCGCGAGATTTCGGCCCGGCTTTACCGGAAGTGGATATTTTTGAATTCTCGATTTCAAAAGCGGCATTACATTCGGTTCGAGCCCTAGCCGGTCGCCGCCAAGTCTTTCTTCCGAAAACTCGATGCAAAACCTAATCTCGACGGACGGCGAAAGCGCCGACACTCCAAACAACTCCTTGGCATTTATTATTCCAAGCCCGCGGATCTCGATAAAGTCACGAATACTCGAAGGAGCATCGCCGACGAGCTTTTCACCAACTTCCCGGATGCGGACGGAATCGTCGGAAATTAGCCTATGCCCGCGCGTGATGAGATCAAGAGCACATTCCGATTTGCCGATACCCGAATCCCCAACGATGAGCACACCGATACCGAAGACCTCCATTAAGGTTCCGTGAATAGTCACCTCGGGAGCGAGGCGTTCAGACAAAACGTTGGAAACCGCAGTGATCGCGTCGGAGCTCGGTATAGTCGTCGCCAGGATCGGGATGGAGCTGGCTTCGGAGAACTCGACCAGCTCTTCGGTTGCCTCGATGCCGGCCGTGATTAGTATGCAACTGATATTTTCCTTATCGAGGCGGGCATAGGCCTCGGAAACCTGAATGTCACTCAGACGAGAAATATACGACCGTTCGCTGTTGCCGTAGATCTGAATGCGGCCTTTGTGGATCTTGTCGGCAAATCCGGAAAGTGCGAGCCCCAGTTTTTGGACCCGCGAAGACGTTAAGTAGTGCTCACTGAGAGCGGCCTGCGAAGAAAGCGAACTTACCGGATGCCGTTCGGAAATAGCATCGAGAAAATCGCTGACCGAGATCGAACGGGATTCTGGCTCGCTCGTGATGACCATGTTAGGGCTGGATCAAACCGTAGTTACCGTCTTTGCGTTTATAGATAACTGAAACTCGTTGGTCGGCCGCGTTGCGAAATACCAGAAAGCTGTCGGCTCCATCTTCGAGCATCATTACGGCTTCCTCGTCCGACATCGGCTTGATCGCATATCGCCGGGCATTAATGATGCGTCCTCGACGCGGTGCGGACGGCGACTCATCTAGTCGCGGCTGAGAGATCGCAGTCTTATCTTTCTTATGATTCTTATCGGTGACCTTGCTCTTGATCTTGAGCGCCTGCTTTTCAAGTTTCGAGACGCTTTGCGAGAGCGACTGATACATATCGGAATTCGTGGTCGTCGCGGTGAGAATCTCTTTCCGCCAAGTCAGAATTATCTCGGACCGATGCCGGCCGCGCTCTACTTCTATGATCACATGAGCCTTCGACGGACGCCCGTCGAATAAGTGGTCGATCCTGTTGAAATGCTCTTCAACATGAGACTTCAGAGCCGGAGTTACTTCGATATGCCGCCCAGTGTATTCGAATTTCATGAGATCGCTTCTCCAGTTTTTCTACGGAACGCGAACTTCAGTTCGCAAACTAACGCATCATCCGAAGAATCTAGCGTTCAATACTAAATAACAGTCTTCCGCTCGCGCGAGCCGGGAATGTTCATTTGATCGCGATATTTCGCGACGGTTCGACGCGACAGCTTTACGCCCTCCTTACTAAGTATCTTGGCGATCTGGTCGTCAGTCATCGGTTTCTTCGTGTCTTCTTCCTCGATCATCTTTTTGATCTTCAGCTTGAGAATTCGGGTTGAAACTTCTTCGCCCTCTTCATTCATCATTCCTTCGCTAAAGAAGCGCCGAAGCTCGATCACACCCTGCGGAGTGTGGGCATACTTACGGTTTACCACGCGCGAGATAGTGGAAAGATGCATACCGATATCTTCGGCGACATCCTTCAGCATCATCGGCTTGATGAACTCAACGCCTTTATCAAGAAACTCGGTTTGCCTGCGAACGATACATTCGACAACGCGGTAGATCGTTTGCCGTCGATGCTCGATATTTCTAAGCAGATCAACGGCGGAACGCATCTTCTCCTTAATAAAATCCTTCGTCTCGCGGCTGGTGTCACTCTGATCAAATATTTGCTGATAGGTTTGGCTAATACGCAAACGCGGGCTTCCGTCATCGGCAAAATAGATCACGTATTCATCTTCAAGCTTTTCAACATAAACCTCGGGCGCTACAAAAACCGCATCATCCGCAGAGTATGGCCGACCTGGGAATGGATCAAGCACTCGTATCTTGTTGATCTCTTCGTTAAGCTCGTGAACGTCGATGCCGGTTGCTTTGGAAAGATGCTGAAGGCGGTGCGGTTGGAGGTCTTCAAGATGATCTTTGACTAGTGTCGCCGCGAGGCTATTGCCTTCACCCGCGGCCTCTAGCTGGACTAACAGACACTCTCTTACATCTAGCGCTCCGCAACCGACCGGATCGAGCGTCATCACCAGTTGCCTTGCCTCTTCGGCCCGTTCTACCGAGCATTGACCAAGTTTGGCGATGGTTTCGATGTCGGCGGTGAGTCGTCCGTCTTCGTCTAGATTCCCGATCACGCCCGACGCGGCACGGCCAAGCGCGTCAGACATTTCGATCATGCTTAGCTGCCATTCGAGATGGTCGCTGAGCGAGGGTTTCTCAGTCAAAAACTGCTCGAAACTTGGAGCATCTTCCTTATATTCTATTTCCTGCGTCTTGTAGCCCGGATCCAGATATTCCTGAAATTCGCGCCCATAGTCGATATCCTCAAAAGCGTCCGAACTCTCAGAATGAGTATCTTCGTTGCCCTCGAATTCAGCGACGTTGTCTACTTCCCCGCTTCCATTCTCAGCCGTGATCTCGGCACGTACCGAGTCATATATGTCTGATACGCTGTCTGTAGTTTCAGCCGAGGCAGCAGCGTCCTTCGACGCAGCAGATTCAAATCCGTCGTCGGATCCGCTCGAATTCTGATCGAGAATGTTGTCAGATATCTCACCTATCTCTTCGCCTGGCTGAACCTCTTCAAGGATAGGATTCGCCACCATCTCAAGCTCGATGAGATCCTGAAGTTCAAGCGATGTCATCTGCAGCATCTCGATACGCTGACGCAGTTGAGGCGTCAGAATCATCTTCTGCTGCATTGATGTTGTGAGTCTTAATGACGACATTCTTGGTCAGACCGGGGGCGATGGATCTGCGAACTCTTGAACAGGCATCAAAATTGCCTTGTGAATTTTAAGTATATTATTTTTCGACGGCAAAGTGAACGGCTACAACATCATAGCGTGAACCGCTCGCCAAGATAGTTGCGGCGAACTTCGGGGTCGTTGACCAGTTGAACAGGATCGCCGGAGCGCAGAATGCGGCCTTCAGCCATGATGTATGCCCTATCACAAATGCCCAGAGTTTCGCGAACGTTGTGGTCGGTAATGAGGATGCCGATGCCGCGTTGTTTCAAATAGAGAATGATCTCTCGAATATCGTCGATCGCGAGCGGATCAATGCCGGCGAATGGTTCGTCGAGGAGTATGAACTTGGGATCGGTTGCCAGACATCTGGCTATCTCGACACGTCGCCGCTCGCCGCCTGACAGGCTGTCGCCGCGCACCCTTCGAACATGCGTAACGCCGAATTCTTCGAGTAGCTCCTCAAGCCGTTCAACTCTTTCGTGACGGTTTAGCTTTCTCGTTTCGAGCACGGCGAGAATGTTTTGCTCGGCAGTGAGCTTTCGAAAGATCGACGCCTCCTGCGGAAGATATCCCACGCCGAGGCGCGCTCTCAAATACATGGGCAAGCGACTCACATCCGAATCGCCGATTCGTATCGATCCGTGCTCAGTGTTCTCAAGCCCGACCATCATATAAAATGTGGTCGTTTTTCCGGCTCCATTAGCTCCAAGCAACCCGACAACCTCACCTTCACTTACGGATATACTTACGCCGTCGACAACGCGCCGGCGTCCATAGGTTTTTTGAAGTTCATCGGCGACGAAACTACTGGTGGACCCGTTTGGCGAGTGACCGTTACCGGCCGGCTGGGATTGACGACTATCAGGCATCAAGAATATGTAACTAATTTTCTTGAACCTTGTAAACCGAGCGGGTTCTGCCGGCGGAATTCTGTTGGGAACGACCCTCAGTGTTAACTCGATTTTCGCGGAGATAAACGGTCATTTGCCCGCCCTGAGAGGTTCCCTGCTCGGCGTCCTCGACTCGCGCAGGATTGCCGCGAAGAACGACCACCTCGTTCGCGGCGGTGTAGCTGGCAAAGTCGCCCGTGGCCCGACGTTTGGGCTGCGTTACGACAACATTCTTTTCTACCTCGGTCTTGGAAAGTTCGTTATTCTCGTCGAGATAAACGTCGGCCTTGCCGCCGGTGATGCGATCGGAACCTTGACGAATATCGACGGAATCGACGTACCGCAGAAGTCTGGAATCCCGGAGGTAAGTCATCGAGGATGAGGAGGCAGAAACTGGAATGGTCGTCTCCTTCCCATTTTCCTTTCTCTTCACGTCATACAACAAGCTTTGTACGCCGCCATCCGCGTCAAACTGGCCTTGGGGCTGACGGATCGTAAATTTTGCCGCGCGAACATAACTTTTATCCTGCCATCCGCGGGCGTTTCCTGTATAAATTGCGGTCTCGGAACGATGATCGATCTCGGCGTTAGCGGCGGTCACATAGACTGGTTTATCTGTCTGGCTGAAAGGCGTCGCGCCGCCTGTCGACTTTTGACTGTAATAAGTCGTGCTGACTGATTCGCGCAAAAATGACTTCTGGTTCTGCGTGTCCCAGTCTATCTCTTTTGCTTTCGCTCTGGCCCTCGAATCCCAAACCGTCGGTTCGCCACCGCGTAGGCGAACGACCTTGTCGGCGTTAGTGAAAGAGATATCGTCAGAAATACCGTTGCGGTCAAGTTCGGTAAATTTTGAATCGCCTTTTGCTTCAAGCGACTGAAGGTCACGCGACCCCTCGGCGAATACCGCATTCAAAGTTTGAGCCGTCAGCGTTTGATTGCCTCGCTGGTCGGACGGAACGGTCGGCACTCGAACAGTCTTAGTTCCTTTTCCGCCCGCGCATTCTTTCGCGTTATTCCCTACCGGAAAAAACGCGCAATCGAATCGCGGTGCATTGATTGTCGTCTTGTAATTCTCGGTGCTGGCTTTAAGCGGCTCGATGAAAAGCTCGGCCTTTCCAACTGCTTCTGCCCGCTGTATATTCTTACCGTCGGCAGCGAAGAAAGTCTTTACGGTATCCGCCGTGACACGTTTGTTAGCGGAATCAGGCTCGTTGTTCGGAACGTCGAGTTGGATCGTAGTTCGGCCGTCAGTAACCATTTGCTGAAGCACCCCGCCGTTGGCAAAATTTAGCCCGATCGTCTTCGGCGTCGACATCGTCACCTTAGAATATTCTGCGGCGTTCACAGGCGTGAGTACGGCAGAGGCGTTTGATGTCGCATTTGCGGAGGTCATCGTCTGCCCGTCGGCAAGGTTCGCGACGAGCTCGCCTGACGATACCTCGATCGTGCGGTCGGTCTCGATTTGGCGAATGTAACCGTTTCTGCGGATCGTTGCTTTCTTTAACTTATTTGAGGGATAAAGCTCGGCGAATATAGCGTCGCCTTTGGCGTAGTTGTTCCCTTGCGTTATGTCGGAACCGCCCGTCAGATCGGCTGTGCCCGCGTTCTGTAAATAAACCGCGTGACTTGCGTTGATCGTCGTCGGCGTTTGATCTTCCGCGGTCACAATGTTCACAGCATCGCGGAGGACGTAACGATCGGGTTTCTCGAACAATCCGTATCCCGACCGGATCTTTGTCGGAGCCTTTCCACTCTCCGTCGAATCGATCGCAACCTCACCGAACAATTCCGCTGAGCGAATGTCTCGCGTGTTTCCTTCAACAACGCCCAACGAGATAAGAGCATCAGCCGAAGAGACCCGCGTCGACCTAGCCGGAGCTTTCGTGACCGAATCGATCTTTACTCCGCCATTGAGGTGGATCTTTTCGGCGAGCTGATCGTACATTGCTCGCCCGGCCACCAGCGTCGATGACGGCTCGCCGGTGTGCTCGACGTTTTCGAACTGACGGATGTTCACGTCGCGATGAAGCTCGACTTTCTTCTCCGCGACCTTAACTTCCGCACCAAACGAAGTACCGGCAAGATTGTCTCGCTGAAACGCAACAGCTTCTTCCGCAAGCGCATTGTCAGACGCCTTCTTGTAGGTCAATTGCTCCGTCTGAACCCTCAGCCGATCGCGAGTGTCGACCTTAACGGCGCCAGCGAGATACGCCGTGAAGTTCTTATTCTCTTCGGGGATATAGACTGCCTTGTCGGCGTTGATCTTGTCCGACGAACCGCTGCCGGCCTGATCGTAGATCTCAAAATACGCGTTTTCGAGTTCCTGGTGATTGTCGGCAAAGGTCGTCGCCTTGTCGGCTTTCACATAATATTTGGCAAAGCCGCCGTCAAACTCGGTCCGCTCGTATCCGGATACAGTCGCGATCACATCTTTCGAAAGCGAGGTCGGGAAGCTTTGCATGCGGAACTGCGGGTCGCGGCTGCCGCGATAGAACGCGATCACGAGTACCAAAACGACAAGCGCAGCCACAACGACCGCCGCGTACCTAACGTACTTCGGCAAGTTCGCCTGAAATTCAAAGCCTTTCGGATTCTGTGTCTCAGCCACTCTAAACTAATTATCCGCCCTGATATCCTGCACTACAAGCTGAAGCCGCTGCGTTCCCTGCCAAACATTCGTTTCAGCTGTATAAGCTACTTCGATGCGAGAACCGTGATCCAAAGTTTGCCCTTTTGAACGGTCGACGCCATCCCACCAAACAGCCTCAAACCGTTTGCCTCCATCGCTTTCCAGCCAGATCTTAAGGTGCTTTTCTTTCATTACACGAGGCTCGCCCCGAACCGATAATCCGCCCGTCACAAACACGGGCTTTGGATTTCCCGCACCGAACGGCTCGAACTTGTCGAGCTCGCGAAGTATTTGCAAACTCAGCGTCTCGGCGGACATTCGCGCGTCGATGTTCAGCGTCGGCGTAAGGTCGTCTTCGGTCAGATTTTTGGCCGCGTAAGCGTCGAGAGCTTTTAGCAGGTCGGCGATCCGCTCAGTCGGGATCTTCATGCCCGCCGCCGCCGCATGTCCACCGAACTGATCGAAGAGATCACCGCAATGTTCCAGTGCGTTCAGCAAGTGAAAATTCCCGATGCTCCGAGCGCTGCCGTGCGACGATCCGTTCTCGCTCGAAAGTACGATCGTCGGCCGGTGCAATCTTTCCGCGATCCTCGAGGCCGCCAGCCCGATCACGCCGCGATGCCATCCTTCGCCAGCGACGACGATAAAATTCGCGTCGGCTAGATTCTCGGTCGCAAGCATCGCTTTCTCAGTGATCTCTTGCTGGACCTTCTGCCTTTCCTTATTACGACTGTCCAGGATCTGGGCAAGCTCGCGAGCCTGTTCAAAACTTTCCGTCTCGAACAACTCGACGATCTGCTTTGCTGCGTCCATGCGTCCCGCAGCATTGATTCTCGGCGCGATTCGAAAACCGATATGCATGCTCGTCATCTCAGACGTGCAATCGGCGACTTCCATCAGTGCCTTCAAGCCATAGTTTTTAGTGTTCGGAAGATCGCGAAGTCCAAGCGCAACGATCGCTCGATTCTCGCCGGTCAATTTCATTATGTCCGCCACGGTTCCGATCGCGGCGATCTTCATGAACGCCGGAACGAGATGTTCCTTACCGTTCTGCCGGAGCAAGGCGTGTGCGAGCTTGAACGCAACGCCAACTCCAGCTAGATGTTTATCGGGATATGGACATCCCGGCTGATTCGGATTTACGACCGCATACGCCGGAGGATTTCCGCGAGTTTCATCCGACAAATGATGGTCGGTGACGATAACATCGAGCCCGTTTTCTTTCGCCCATTCAAGCGGCTCAAAACTTCGGATACCGCAATCGACCGTTATCGCCAGTGTCACACCGTCGTCCATCGCCGCCTTCAATGCGGGGATATTCACGCCGTAACCTTCGGTAAAGCGATGTGGAATGTGGTAGCTGCTCCTGCCGCCGAGGATCTGGATCGCCCGACGAAGAAGCGTTGTTCCGGTCGTGCCGTCTACGTCGTAATCGCCCCAGATCAAAACCTTTTCGCCGTTATCGATGGCCCGCTGCAGACGTTCCACTGCCTCAGTCATTCCCTTGAGTAAATTTGGTTCGTGAAGATGCTCGACTGATGGATTGAGAAATTCGCGGGCCCTATCAGCCGTATCGTGTCCGCGTGCGATCAAGAGCGCCGCTGCCAGTGGAGACACGCCGATCTCCGCCGCAAATTCCCTCGCGGCAATATGATCATGCTTAGCAATTACCCAGCGTTTTTCCATTTCCTAATGCGGAAGCCCGACCGGTAGGGAGGGTGCTTCCAGATCAAGCATGCGGACTCAATATTCCCCGCCACAACAGAACTAAGAGCACAACACCAAGAACGATCCGATAAACGATAAAGATCATCGTCGAGTTCTTCCGAAGGAATGCGATCAGGAACCAGATCGAGAGATAACCGACAACCGCCGCTGCAATGGTCCCACCCAAGAGCGGGACAAAAGAATCGGGCGGAAGAATATTGACAGCTTCTTTAAGCTGGAGCAGTCCGCTTGCGCCGATCGCGGGAATCGACATCAGAAATGAAAACCGCGCCGCCGTCTCACGTTTCTGCCCGGCAAACAGCCCGCCCATGATAGTTGATCCCGAGCGGCTTGCGCCGGGCATCAGCGCCAACACCTGCGCGAATCCGACCACAATTGCGTCCCAGATTCCGAGATGCTTAATGTCTTTTCGCTGCGATCCGACCTTCTCTGCGATAAGCAACAAAACTGCGATCACGATCAGCATCGTCGCGATCACCCAAAGGTTCTTGGTACCGTCGCCCTCGATAAAATCCTTGAACAAAAGGCCGACTGTGCCGATCGGGATCGACCCGATAATTATCAGCCACCCGAGCCATGATTCGCTCGAAAGCCATATTGGCCTTATGCCGTCCGTTCCAGAAAACCTCATCCCACGCTTTCGCGTCAGCAGAGCCCAATGATCACGGACGAACGCCGATGAGATCGCCCAGATATCCGACGCAAAATAGATGAACACCGCCGCCAGCGTGCCCAACTGGATAACCGCCATTGTCGCGGTTATTTGATTCGGCGCGCCGTCATAAAGGCCGATCAAGCGGCTTGCGAACACGAGATGAGCCGTCGAGCTGATCGGGATAAACTCCGTCAACCCTTGAACTATTCCTAGAATGATTGCCTGTAAAAGAGTCATCTGATCAAAGGTCGAATGATGCAAACAATAAACTTCACAAACCAGTATAAGGTCTCAACACCATCGTTAAGAAATCTAAGCCTCGGCTTTCGCAAAATTCCTAACTTCGAGCGTCAACTTAAAGATCAATCTTGTTTTCCAGTTTGAAAGAATTGCAGTGGAGGTTCGCAATGCCTAATGATGCACTACCCTTTGGAAGATTTTCCCCCGCTAAAGGACTGACGGTAGATGTAACCGAAAAATCTATCTCGATCACCGGGCAGATGGAAGTTTATGGATCTGACGCAACGGCAGCCGACGCGTTAAAGATTCAAACCACGATCAACAACACGTGGACGAAGAATTTCCCAGACGGATATCGAGTCACTTGTAACGTGTCTATCAGGTATCGGCCTCCCGGATCGCCAGCTGGCAATGTTGCCCAGATTGAGATCGTTAAAACAAGCGGAGCGTCAAACGTGAATTACCTCAACGGGCGGAAGATGACCTTAAATACGTCTACCAACCGCGACCTCAAGCTCAGCTGGACGGCTGCCCACGAATTCGGCCATGTCATCGGAATGGAAGATAGGTATTCCGAATCTATCAAGAGCAAGCTCAAGGACTTAGTTGGAATGGATCGCGAAGGCACGGTCGCTCATCAGGGTTACGAAGGAAATCTGATGGGCGCGAGCGGCGGAGCGATTGCCAGCATAAACCTTCGAGATGCGATCGAAGAAAATCAACCAAGCCCATACTGGATGAATGACGACGATCAGGCTCGCAACTGGATAATG
>CADEGD010000071.1 GCA_902826795.1 uncultured Acidobacteriota bacterium
GACAGCACCTTATCGCCGATCGTGTGGCCGAGCGTGTCGTTGATGTTCTTAAAGCTGCGGATGTCGAGGAAAAGTACCTGAAATTCTTTCGTCGGGTCGAGCTTGTATTCTGCGATCAGCTTTCTTAGCACGTCGCCAAAGTTCTTGCGGTTGGCCAGGCCCGTCAGCGAATCGTGCATAGCGGCGTGCGCAAAGTCGCGTTCGCTCTTTCGCAGGGCCTTGTTCGCCTGCTCCTCTTTCGTCAGAGCCACCGTCAACTGCCCCGCAAACTCCTCCGCCTCAACACGTCTCACCCGTTCCGTCTCCGCCTTCTGCCTCTCAGCCTCTTCCACCTGGTCAAACGCCGAACTGATCTCCCCGATCGATTGCCGATAGCTGAAATAAAGGACTCCTATTCCAAGTACCGAAACGGCAATTACCACGGGATCAGCGTAGTTGAGGAGCTTATATATCAGTCCTGCGAGCCCCGCACCCGTTATCTGCGAGATCGAAGTTGCCAAACAGTGTTTCTTCCAGATATTCCAAACACTTTCGTCACGGTTGACCAGCTTAAAGAACCCCGTGGCGAGCATTGATGTAAACACGAAGTGACTCAAAGCCAGAATTCCAAGAACGACTATCAGGCTTTTCGTGTTTCCGGCGAGTTGTGATGTATCTACAACTCTCCCTGACAACAGCAAGACTCCGTAAGTGAGGGCGGTAACAAGCGCGGCACCTGCTGCATTACAGAAGACGATTCTGGGTCCCGACATCTTTCCTTTACTCTGGAGATATCGGCTGCTCGCATATGTTTCTATAAATGCTACAATGACGGCCGCTTCGCCGCCGTATACCAGAAAAGTGAAAAAAATGACGGAATCTGAGAAGGTTACCGTAAACTTTGATCGCGGTAGCGACAAAGCCATCCGGGGGGCTATAAGTATCGCAAAAAGTAAAACAGCCGCCAGCCCCAGGCCCAAAGAGGTCATAGGGATTACGAAAATGGCGACTGCAAGGCAAATGAATCCGAGCAGGATCATAGCCAATTTATACTGTTCGATTGGCTCGAAACGAAGCATATTAGGGAGGCGGCGGATCGTCTGCATTAATAAGATGTTGGGAGTCAATGCAAAAGGCGCAAGAACCCACGAAAGTCTAACACTTTAATCAGCCTGTGGATAGTATTTTTTCCTACCAAGTACTGTATAGCTGATAATCAATTTAGCGAATACCAAGTACTCAGTGGCGACAAACAGAATTCTTACAACAGTTTAACCAAACAAAAGCTTAAAATTGCTTACTGTGTATACAGTCCTGATTCTTAAGGTCAGGGAAGATGTGACTCACTTAAGTTATTGTAAAAGCAAGGTTTACGATCACGTTCTAGCCCCAGAAAACTTTGGCACGCTCATTGAAGTACGGGCTGTAGTAGGAAGCTATAGGCTTCCAAGATTCACAAAACTGGAGAAGAAACAATGACTAAACTTAGAGGCTACATCCCGACCATGGCTTTGCTCACCACCCTCTCATTTGGTGCCTCAGTAGCAAATGCAGGAATCTTGGTATCAAATAGGACAGACGCGGGAGCGACAAGCGAAGCAACGTGTGAAGAGCCTAGTACTGAAACTCAGCTCGTCAACTTGGTAAAGGGACTCGCAACCTTTGCCAAAACCGGCATTTTGGTCTCAAACCGCGACAAGGAATGTCCCGGCGAGCAGAATCAACGAACGGGTATCCTTGTTTCCAACTAGCTGACCGTCGCACTAACTTTCGCAGTGCTTCTTCTAACCCACACCGTTTTCGGCAGCCTGTTCATTACGAACAGGCTGTTTCGCTTTTCCCACGCCCTCTCACGTAACTGAGATGCCGATTTGCTTCACGATGCTCGTGAATCTGGGCAGATGCCTCACGGTATTCCAACGTGGATCAACTGCGATTCCGAGTAGCTCTGAGGACTTCAATGCAACAGCTCTCTCTAAATAGTCATAGCCGCGGTCGAAATCTTCGAGGGCAAATTGTATCCTCGCTTGATAGGAGAACGTCAGCCTAAGCCCCGCATCCTTTGCGACCATCTTAGCGATATAGTCCTCTGCTTCCCGACGCCGATTCATTCGCGCCCCAACATAACCCAGCATTGCAATTGTTTCGACATGATCGTAGATCGCGAGGGACTCACGTAGGTTTGCCTCGGCTTCGTGAAAAAGATGGAGTTCAGCAAGCACGACGCCCCTGAGGAGTAGGATCTCAAAATTGCACCGATCCAAGTTGAGGGTGCCGTCCAGATACATTTTCGCCGCCTGATAGTTGCCCATCAAGTAATGAAATCTAGCCATTTGGAGATCGGTTACGATCGAGAAGGGCTCGAGATTTGCGAAAAAGGAAAGTTGTTCGACTGCTTCGGGAAAGCACTGAGAATAGATCAATAGGTAAATTAGTCTCGAACGAGCCGACAAACTGGTCGGATTTATCTTGACGGCCGCCTGAAAATGCCTCAAGGCGCTTTTCCCATCCCATCTATGATAAAGAGCCACCTCCCCAAGTGCGATAAGGACCGCGTCCGAATCTGGATCAATCTCGCACATTGCGTCGAGCCACGGCTGTGTTCTGGCCTGCAGTTCTTCGAGGGTTATCTGATCGAGAAGGTATAAATATCGAAGGGACGTTATCAGCTGTGCATAGGTTTGAACATTTGACGCATCGTAAACGAGTGACTTTTGATACATCTCAATTGATTGGGCGACTGCCTCGCGTGTGCGTTTCTCAAAAAGAAATTGTCCCTTCCTGAGTAGTCTGATGGCCTCTGTGTCGCGACTTTGGAAGCCGTTGGAACTCGACGTGTGGATAGATTCTAGGGCGGGGGAGTGATTCGCTCCATTCGAGATCTGTTCGATCGAGGCGGTGAAGCGGTACCCCGATCCGGGCACGGTCTCCACGTAGCGTTGGCTGCGCGTCTCGCCGAAGGCTTTTCGCAGCTTTGACATGTGGACCGACAGGTTGCCTTCTTCCACAAGCGTTCCGGCCCACACCTTCCCGATCATCTCGTCCCGCGTGATCAGCTCGCCCGGCCGCCCGACGAACACCTCCAAGATGTCCATCGCCTTCGGCGTCAACTCGACCCACTCCCCATTCCTCGTCAACCGCCGCTCTACCGTGTCGAACTGAAAATCGCGAAACCGATAAACACTCATGTGGAAGCCCTCGTTATTCCTAATCGCTATTCTAAATTTCCCCCAAACCCTACCACACTTCCCACCCGCCTTAACAGATGTTTTTTATCCTTAAGAATGATTAAGGTCCGTTAAGACTGAATAAGACAAATTCAGATCGATTAAGGACGATGGCGTTCGCTAAGCTTTAATCTTTTCGCGAAACTCCACCGTTGGGTACTAGAGTGACTGGAAACGAAAGTTACAACCACTTACTCGGCATGAAATACGAGCTTACCCGTTCACAGGTAACTGGTCAGGGTAAAGGATCAGCGAACCGTCGGTCTATCTCAAGCGTGTGGGTTCTCTCAGATGATCGGCTGAAACGAGCGGATTCTTTCAGTCCTGATCATCCCTGATCTGGCCTACATAAGCTAGATCAAGTTTCAACAAATCAGTCGCTCGATGATTTGTTCACCCTATAAGGAGCCTCTATGACGAAAAGAAAAATTAATCTTGCTAAGTTGGAAGTTCCCGTAATGAACGCGGGCGCAGGTGGCGGACCAACGCCAGCGATTATCATCGCGATAATTCTGTTGGCGCGGGTTTCATTCGCATCCGTTTCGCAGACGAAGCGCGATCTTATTCGAGCTTAAATGCTATTGCTTAGGTCCTTGCACCGCCGGAACTATAAGGCGGTGTAAGGACTCCATAGTTGATCACAATCTACCGCCTTCAAAGTCAGGCTTTCAAAAGAAATGCATCCTTACATGTCCAATCGGATTCGAGCCTTGCCGCAACTGGATAGGTTTGTTTCACAGGTTAAAGAGACTTTGTCTCGCGATTTTCCGAACTCATTTTGGAGCTGTTACGACTTGTTCAATGAGTTAACCGAGTCGGATTTTGTAACCAATTTGATCAACTATGAATTGTCGAATCTGGTTGACGACGCTTTGTACACGCTGAGCGATTTCTCGCCCTCCGGATTCTTTGTTGTGCTGGATGAACAATTTTCTCTAGGGCTCGCAGTGCTCGAAGACCAAGGCAATGATCAAGGTTCATCGCTATTGGCAAAATTGGCCTTAAACGAACCTGACATCGCGAACGATGTGCTTTATGGGCTAACGTCGCATCACATGATCGGCCTGCATGGGGAAGGTCACTTAGAGTTAGAGTGGTACATACAGGAAGATCCTTACCCAGTCGAAATTCTGGACAAAAACAAGACACTAACGCGCCAGAAAAACAAAACCGTTAGTGCCACCAGCCCAGGATGCTTTCTCGCGTACGAGGATGTAATTCGTGTTATTCCGCCCAAATTCCCTTGTACGGTTTTTTACTTCACGACGAAAAATCTAGGAAACATCAGATGGGAGTATGACGCCACACTACTTCACCCCCGCCGAGCCATCGCAACGAGCATGAATTCTTCAAGACTACAGTGGGCAGCAGAGAGCTTGGTAGAACTAGCTTCGGAGAATTCAGCGCCCTCACTTGAAAAGCTTTACACGCATCCCGATCACTTTGTTCGCTGGTCTGCCCTTTCGAATCTAATTCAACTTGATTATGAGAAGGGTATCGCGTTACTTCGTCAGGCGGCAGTTAGCGATCATCATCCGCACGTTAAGGATGCTGCGTCGAGATCCATTGAAATGCTCAGCGTGTTACCGGTGTCGTAAATGTTTATCAGCTTTCAGGAGGAAAAAATGGCGTTAACTCTTAACATCGATACAAGCGAGACGACTTCGCTCGACGAATTTGTTGAGTATGTCACGAAAAATGTTGACTCTCGCGACGACGACAGTTTGTGCGATGCTGCTCCAATGTTAAAGGCGCTTTCGAATAATAAAAGTTTCTTCACAGACTACTTAAATAATGAGCTCCAAAATTGGGAAGATTTCCAGAAGGTTAATTTGTATACATCTCAGACCTTTGCCTTTGCGTCTGAAGGGGATTTTATGGTTCGCGCAAATGTCTGGGTTCCTCCTTCCGAGGTCCCCGAGGAGCAGACATGGACGAACGAAATGTTTTACTACCTTGTACCACATGATCATAATTTTTCTTTCTTAACCGTAGGTTTTTGGGGGTCAGGCTATGAAACCACGATTTATGAGTATGATGGCGATCGAGCGATCGGAGAATTGGGAGAGAAAGTTGACCTGAGATTCTTGGAGAACACAAGTCTTCCAGAGGGAAAAATGATGTTTTACCGGGCCAACAAGGACATTCACAGCCAAGCCCATCCTACCGAATTTTCAATTTCCCTTAATTTGTTGGCTTCTCCGCCCGAACAGGGATTTAAAGATCAGTATTGCTTCGACCTTACTTCGAGCAGCATCTCATCGGATGTCGCGACAACAAATATGTGCCGACTGATGCTGTGCAAGCTCGCTAGGTACGTAGGGAATGGCAAAAGCGCCAATCTTCTAGAATCGATATCGGAGACTCATCCTGCTTCAAGAGTACGTGCGGAAGCGTATAATTCGTTGGCGAGTCTGGAGGCAGACAGCCGTGAAAGAATTTGGCTCCGCGCTTTGGGTGATAAGAGTATATCTATTAAAACGAGAGCCAGAAGTGAGCTAGACTTGATGCTGTAGCAAAAGATGAAGATCTCTTCGATTCTGAAGCAGATGGCTCTAATAGGCTTTTTAGTCTATCTGGTCGTGGCGCTCTACGTAGCGACATCCTGTCAGGAATGCAGGTTCTATGATCTTTCGGCTGTAAGGCTCGTTCTAATTGTCGGAGTATTTTTCTGCATTATCAGGATAAGTTTTGTGGTTTATGAGGCTTACGTCCATCGAGTCTCTTGGCTTCAAACTATAGTGCCATGTTTTGTTTTAACTCAGCTAATTTTACTGCTGTATGATGTCGGCTCTTCAGTGCTGCTTCTAGGTATTGTTGCCGTTGTTGAAATAGGCTTTGTCGTAGCAGGAATCGTGTTAGTAAAGAGGGCGGCCGCAACCGACGAAAGCTTTCAGGTCGCTATCCTTAGAATCCTCGGACCACTTCTTCCATCCTCTATTTTGAAATGGGTAAAGCTTGAGATTTCGCTGCTATCTTCTGCACTATATGGTGTTTCAAAATTGTTTTGGCTGCCCGAAAAACCTGGCTGGAGCTACTGGAAAAACTCCGCCTTCCCCCTGATATTTGTCCTGGTATTCTTTGTCGGCCCTGTCGAGTTATTCGTACTTTGGTACTTAATCAGGATTGAAAGTGCATTTGTACATAGTTTGTTCGCCTTATTGTTTATTTGGTCAATAATGTATGTGTATGGTTTTTGGGTAAGCGTTCGATTATCACCCCATCAGCTGAGCAAAGACGAGATTTCCTTAAGCCGCGGCGTATTGGGTAGAGCGGTCTTCCCAACTAGCTTGATCAAATCATTAAGAGTAGTACCGCCTAAGCTGATAGGAGAAGAAGAGGAACGAGACCGAGACGCGGTGTTTCTGACGGTTCCTGGCACTCCGACGGTCGAATTGATTCTTAAAGAGCCTGTTGAGGTTAGCCAGTTGTTTTTTGAGGGTTTATCGTCGACTAATGTGATCGTAGTTTCGGTTGACGAACCCCAGCTTTTCTGTCAAGAGATCTCGAGATTGTCTGATACGTGATGGAAAGGCGGGTTCGCTGCGGACTTTGAGGATGTATCGACTCAGTTCTCAACAATAAGCCGATTCTCTAAGCTCAGGCACGTGCCGGGGCGAGTTTGCGGAGGTTTTCGACCGATGCGGGGAGGACTTCGAGGAGGCGGTCGGCGGCGGTGTTGTAGCGGCCGAGGCTGAAGCGGATGGCGCCGCGGGCACGGTCTTCGTCTGTTTCGGATGCGGACGAGGGCGTCCGCGGTCCGGAGGGCGTCGGCGGTCCGAGAGCACGGATGACCGGTGACGGTTCGGACAGAGGCCGATAGGAAAGCTCGACCGCACCAGCGGTGTAACGGGCCAGGACGGCTGCTTTACCTCGACGTATTCTCCATCGCATATATCGGGTATCGTCGGAGTGAATGGTTCGGTACCGGGCTTTGATCCGGTGGGACAAGACATCCTAGTAAGGGTTGACGGCTTGTTCGACCTTGGGGATGGTCCCGACTACAATCTGATAGGCTTCAACACGGCACATCCCGACAATCACTACGGAACGGGAGCGGCCAATATCAGTCACCGCAATATTGCAGCAGACTACCGAGCCGAATTCTATGGTGGAAATGCGATGCCGGAGGCTGAAAAATTGCATTATAATGATACGAGTCTGACCACCGGCGGCAAATTCGACTTGAAAAAAGAAGGAGTTAGCGCTCCGGACTGGACAAATACAGGATCACACGACGAACATCGCGAGGGAATCAACACAGACGTTCGGTGCTGTAGCGGCCCTGGGACTGTCCCTAGAAGTCGATGGGTAAGGCTCAATGAAATTTTCGAGCTTCACGGATCTACTCGAACCAAGGACGAAACGAATACTAGATATCCTCACTGGCATCTTCGATTTGAGTATGGCTCCCCGCAAAGGGCTCAGGTGACACCTCATTCTTATGTCGAAGACGCATTTGATGCAGCTCTCTTAAGAGAGTCCAGCCAATCGGAATATGAAAATTGGTATGGACGGCTGACCTTAGCGAAGGCGTCCGGGCAGGAACCACTGCTCACAGAATCTAAAGTTATGCAAAACAGCGTTTTTGCTTCCAGCGAATACGCCGCCCGCCACAGGACTCGTCCGCAGTTTGTAGAGGATGTATTTATGACGCATCTACGACGACTGCCCACAGCCGACGAGTCATACATGTGGGTATCCTACATGGCGAGTCTGCCACCCGCCAATACAGAAAGACGACGGCAGCAGAGGTTGTTGTGGGAAATTCAAGCGTTGCCCGAGTTTCGAGATGTCGTTTACGCGATTGTTGATCCAACCTTCTCCCAATAACGTCGTCGCGGATCTAGCCGGGCGAGACGGCATCTGCCGTCTCGTCCACTATTTGAGGTATGAACATAAAATTCAGCGTCCTTCCTTTACTATGTCTGCTGTCTGGGTGCGTGTCTTTCGCGCAAAACTCGGCTGGCGAAATTGCCGGGCGAGAAAAGCCGAACCGGGCACCCATGAAGCGTAGCAACGCGGTTCTTGAAGCGCCGAAAAAATATGAAATGCGGGAGACCGAAAAGGGAACATATGACCCAAAGCCAAGGGTTGTGACGGTAGACGAAAAGGCTGGCAAATACGAGCTTCGCTGGATCGGTTACGACAGAAAAGAAAAGGTGATTTCCTATCAGCGTCACGATGCTCTCGACGCTTTCGTTGAGGCGAGCGTCGCATCGGATGGGGAATCATTCGTTTACAAGTATTTGATCAAAAATCTGCCGACCAGCCCGTCCCATTTCGGAAGCTTTAAGGTGCAAACATTTACGAGCGATGTTCGAGATGAGCGGATTCCGGCCGGAGAAGATATTCACATCGGCCATATGAGCAGGCAAATTCAGCAGTTTAGCGAAGGCGTGTGGCGCAGCTTTTCTCCTCGTGGCGAGGCGAACTGGATCAAGGCAGGGATGAGTCGAGAGTTTCAGATTCCTTCGAAGTCGCCGCCGGGCGTCGTAAAATGCTATGGAAGAGCGGGTGAGCCGTCTCTTAAAGGGGTCGGCGAGCACATGCCGTATGAACTCGAAAAGGCTATGCCGGCTTCGAAGAGTTTGCCTCTTGTATCACGATCGGGCCCGTCGAGCGTCTTAAAAGCCTTTCTACCTCTGAGCGGGCTGGCTACTTTCGGGAAAGTCTTCCGAAGTTCGTCGAAGCCGGATGGATGGCCGGCAACACTCCCCAAATGTACGAGAAAATCGTAAATGAAAAGGGATTGGCGGCGCTCTTAACTCAAGCTCGATCGGATTTCGCAGAAGGATTCATCACAAGCGAGGTCTTTCACATAATTGAGGGATTGAATCAATAATTTCTGACACCGATTCCTAGCTGTGATAGATCGACTTACTATGCTCTGGCGCTTGCCGGGGCGAGTTTGCGGAGGTTCTCGACCGAGGCGGGAAGCACTTCGAGGAGGCGGTCGAGGTCGGCGGCGGTGTTGTAGCGGCCGAGGCTGAAGCGGATTGCGCCCCGGGCACGGTCTTCGTCTGTTTCAGATGCGGACGAGGGCGTCGGCGGTCCGAGTGCACGGATCACGGGCGATGGTTCCAGCGTACCGGACGAACAGGCCGAGCCGGTGGAAACGGCGATGCCCTGCATGTCGAGGTTGATGAGCAGGCCCTCGCCCTCGATCGAGCGGAAGGAGATGTTCGAGATATTCGGTAGACGCCGTTCGCGGTCGCCGTTGAAGATGACGTTCGGGATCATCTCGCCGACTCGCGATTCCAGATCGTCTCGAAGTTTGCCAAGTGCGGCGGATTCCGTCGCCATCTGCTCGGCGGCGATCTCACACGCCTTGCCAAACGCGACGATGTTCGGAACCGATTCGGTGCCGCCGCGACGTTCGCGTTCCTGATGTCCGCCGATGTTCTGCGGATGAAGTCGCACTCCGCGTCGAACGTACAATGCCCCGACGCCCTTCGGTGCGTAAAGCTTGTGTGCCGACATCGAAAGCAGATCGCAGCCGATCTCTTCGACGTTCAATGGCATCTTTCCCGCGGCCTGTACGGCGTCGGTGTGAAACCAGATCTTCCGGCCGCTCGCCCTCAGTTCTTTGACAAATCTTCCAATCTCTTCGACTGGCTGCAGCGTGCCGATCTCGTTATTGGCCGCCATCATCGAGATAAGCACCGTGTCGTCCGTTACTGCATTTTTCAGGTCGTCGAGGCGGACAATGCCGTCTTCGTAAACCGGCAGATACGTCACGCGATAACCTTGTTTTTCGAGGTCTTCGCAAACGTTCTTGACGGCGGAATGCTCGATGGCGGAGGTGACGAGATGGGGAACGCGGGCATTCCTGTCGGCCTCATTGGGATAGCGGACAAGAATGTCCGCGTTCCGCTCGAGAATGCCTTTGATCGCAAGGTTGTTCGACTCGGTTCCGCCGGACGTAAAGACGACCTCGTTCGGACGTGAGCCGATCAGTCCGGCGACTTGATGCCGGGCCTTATCGACTGCCGATTTCGCCTGTTGGCCGAAGTAGTGAATGCTCGACGCATTGCCGAACTGGTCCGTAAGATACGGCATCATCGCCTCGACCACGCGCGGATCGACCGGCGTCGTCGCGCTGTTGTCGAGATAGATGCGGCGGAGCATTTCTTAATGGTACCTTATGTTCCGCCGGCTGATGAAGAAGCTGCCGGCTTAAATCCGGCAGAAGTCCCGCCAGGCTCACTGCAGTCGCGGCCCGGCGGTCAAATCCAGACCGATGATCTCGTCCTCAAGGTTGATAAGACGCGGCTGCATGACGTAATTCCTTGATAAAAGGGTGAGAAGGTAAACCTGACCCACCTCCATCTCGTCGAGCCGGAAATACCCGAAAGCACTGGTCCTGGAGCACGCGACACTGCCGGAGCCGCCGGTAAGGCAGACGTTGGCGTTCGCCAGGCCTCTGCCGTTTGGAGTGATCACTCTGCCCGAAATGGAAACGCGGGCCGCTGTCGGGGCCTGGATCTCGAAAGCCCCGATATCCGAGCCGTTGCCGCCTGCGGCATTGGGGATTCCGGGAAATTCTACCGGACGCATCATCCCACGCTGATCGATGTCCAGCGTTCCGGAAGGACCGCCTTTATCGATAGCTGGGCTATTGGGAAGCAAACGGTGGGTAAAAGTGGTGCCGCCGTTGTCCTCGAGTGGCCCGATCAGTGGATCGACATTCGTAATGTCCGTCGGAAGAAACCCCGAGCTGGAGCCTCCCGTATTTCCGATCAGATTAAAGCCTTGTGAAGCGATCCCAAAAATATCGGGATCTAACGAGCTGGTGTTAGTCGCGACTATCGAATTCTTGATCCTCGCGTCTCCCCAAATCCCGCCGCCGCGCGAGCCGGCCGAATTGCCCGAGATCGTCACATTTACGAAGTTCCGTCGGGCGGTTAGCGAGAGATCGGTCGTAGCGATATAGATTCCGCCACCCATACCGGCGGTGTTGTTCGAGATGGTGCTGTTGACAATGCTCAACGTGCCGCTCACGTTTGCGAATCCGAAATTGTAGATCGCTCCGCCCTCATCGGCTGAATTACCCGAAAATGTGCTGTTGGAAATTGTGGCGAAGCTCGAATCAGAGTTAAACAGGGCGCCGCCGGACTGACCCACATTTCCGGTGAACGAGCAGCCGTCGATAGTGAGAGTACCTTCGTTCACGATTCCGCCGGTGCCGGTGACGTCCCGTCCGTCAGCGATGGTCAGACCGGAGATCGAGACCGTCGACGTTACCGTGAAGATGGATGTAGCATTGTTTCCACTTACCGTAAGTTGATTTGCACTCGGGCCGTTTATAGATAACGGTTTGTCGATCAGGATCGGGCTTGCGAGCACGATAATGCTGCTGTTCGGCAGGTTGAAATCGACCGAACCGCCGTCGTTAAAAGTCGCGGCGACCGCACATCGCAACGAGCCGAGGCCGTCGTCATTAGTGTTTGTCACCAGCGAGCTGCTGCCGCAAACGCTTACCTCAAATGCTCCGATGTCCACGGTCGCGCTCTGCGGCCGCGATACGCCGCGTTGATCGGTGTTCGGCGCGTTCGTGTTTGTGCCGGCGTTGGTCGCGGGGCTTCCGGCCAGCAATGCACGGGTTAGCGTGAGTCCACCGTTGTCGGCCAGCGGGCCTAGATTCGGATCGACATTTTGCAGATCCGACGCGACAAAGCCTCCTCCGCTGCCGCTCGTGTTGCCGACGAGATTGAAGCCATCGGAAATAACGGCGCCGTCGAAGTCAGGAAACGTCGGTGCAGCGTTCAAAGCGTATATCGTGTTTTTCGTCCGGACGACATTCAGATTTCTGATTCCGGCCCCTCGAGCTATGGCGGAGTTTCCGGCGATGGTGGTGTTCAGCGCGGTTACGGTCGCGTTGCCGCCTATGTTATTCGCGTTGAAGACTGCTCCGCCACCGTCACCCGGCGTACTTCCCGTTGCCTGATTCCCCGACAAGGTCGAGTTTGTCAAATTCAGCGCCAGATCGGTGTAAACGCCGCCGCCACGCACTGCAGTATTTCCCGTGACGGTGGTGCCTGTCAGATTAACGGTCGCATTGTTGAAAACGCCGCCGCCCGCGACAACGGCCGAGTTACCGGAGACGGTGCTGTTCGTTACCGAAAAATTACCCGTGTTTTTGATCCCGCCGCCGTTCTGCGCACGGTTACCAGTGATCGAACTGCCATCGGTGACGGAAGTTGTGGATGAGTTGCCGATATTAGCTATGCCGCCGCCATCGGCGGTGGCCGTATTAGTCGTCACGCTGGCGTTGACGAGTGTCAGCGTCTCCGACAGGTTGGACATCCCCGCACCATTGGTCGCATTGTTCGACTCGATCGATCCGGCGAACCCGGTCGTCCGGCCACGGTTGGCAATCCCGCCGCCGGATTCCGAAAAGTTACCGGTGAACGTCAAGGAATATACGCTGACAGCACTGGTC
>CADEGD010000072.1:0-4315 GCA_902826795.1 uncultured Acidobacteriota bacterium
TCTCGTTGAGTGACCGTTCCTCCGACAACGGTCCGCGTGGTGTCGACGGCTGGGGCGTCGTCGTCTCCAACGGTGACAGTCGCTTGGGCTTGGACGCCGGCGGGTGCGAGGTTGAAGTCGAGTTGGAGATTTTGGCCGGCGATGGTTTCGAGGTTGATTCGCTCTTTGGCACCGAAGCCGGTCGCTGAGGCCTTGACCTTATATACGCCCGGCTTTAGTTCGATAAGGCGATAGCGGCCTTCTTCGTTGGTTGTAACAGTGCGTTCGGTGCCTGAGCCTTGGTCCGTTACGGTGACGGTCGAGCCGACCACGGCGAGGCCGTTGGAATCGGTAACGCGTCCGGAAATAGAGACGTCGTCGAGGTCCTGAGCAAAAACGCTGGCAGCAGCGATGAGCAGCACGGCAGGCACGAGAAAAGACACAAATCGTCTAAGCGAATTCTTCATCGGTAAATCTCCAAAATCTTAGAAGGGCGTTGCGAGTAACAGGTATTCTGAAGCGAATCGATGAGGAAGTAAAGGCGGGAATTGGACGAAAGCTCTATTCGGTATTTATCTTAACTTCGGTGTAATGTGTCCGGCGAAAACGCGAAATCGGGATAAGGGCGTCAGTGCGTTCTTCGCCCGATCCCTGACGTTGAAATTCGCTGGCGTGGGAACGCAGATATTCGAAGAAACGTTCGAATTCACGCTGCATCGCGTCCATCTTTTCACGCATGTTGATGATGATCTCAACGCCCGCAAGATTGACGCCGAGGTCGCGGGTGAGCGCGAGGATTACCTCGAGGCGTTCCAGATCTTCGTCGGAATAAAGACGCGTGTTTCCATCCGATCGCGACGGTTTGAGCAGGCCTTCGCGTTCATACATTCTCAGCGTCTGCGGATGGATGTCGAACATCTCCGCAACTGCGCTGATCGTGTAACTTTTTAAACGCTTCTTCATGTCTAACAAATACCCCACCCGCTACAGCAGGTGGTGCTGACAGGTCATTCAAGTCCCATCACCTTACGCGGATTTTCCGCGTTGAGCTTCTCGTACTGCCGCAGTAGTTCCTTGGTTTCTTCCGACAATATTCGAGGCAGCGATATCTTGACCTCGACAAACTGATCGCCGCGCAAGTTAGGATTTCGAAGGCTCGGGAACCCACGCTCGCGCAATCGGAACTTCTGTCCCGATTCAGTACCTGCCGGTATCTTCAATTGAGCTCTTCCTTCAACGGTCGGCACCTCGATCTTTGCACCGAGCGCGGCTTCCGGTACCGAGATGGGAACTGTCACATAAATGTTGTCGCCTTTCCGGGTAAAGAACGGATGCTTTCCTACATTGGTGACGATAAACAAGTCTCCAGGCTCGGCGCCCAGGCGTCCGCCGTGGCCTTTCTTTGGGATCCGAACGCGTGAACCTGTATCCACGCCCGCCGGGATACGCACTTTCACCTGCTCAGTCTTCGGCGTCGTTCCTTTACCGTTACAGAGCGAGCAAGGTGTACGTCTTCGCCCGGTTCCCGCACAATCAGGACACTCTTGTGCGAATTGTAACCGGCCGCCAGTTCGAGTCACTTGGCCCGTGCCCTTGCACGTCGTACAAGTAACGACCGGTCCGCCCGTATCGCCGGCACCCTGACAACGCGAACACTGCTCACTGCGATTTACCGTAAGGTTAGTCGTAAGTCCAGTGAAAGATTCTTCAAAGCTGAGAGCAAGCGGGATCTCGATGTCGCGGCCCTTCTTGGGCATCGCTTTCGGAGGTTCGGGCGCTGTCCGCGTTCCCGTCGTTCCACCGCCACCGCCGAAAAGATCTGAGAAAATGTCGCGGAAGCTCGATCCGCCTTGGGATGAGCTACTTGAAAAATCGAAGCCTGAAAAATCAAACCCCGGCGCCCCCGCTCCGCCGGCCGCCGCTCCCGCACCAAACGGTGAGTCAGGGTCGAGGTTGTCATTGAAATAGCCAAACTTATCGAACGTCCGCCGTTTCTTCTCGTCCGACAAGATATCGTATGCCTCTTGAACTTCCTTAAACTTGTCCTCGGCGGCTTTATCGTTGGGATTAACGTCAGGATGATACTTACGCGCGAGCCGACGATAGGCCTTTTTGATCTCGTCGGCCTTCGCATCTTTTTTTACGCCTAATATCTGGTAATAATCTTTCTTCGCAATTGATTGAGGACAAGTTTAGAGGGACTTGGGAAGAGAGGCAAATCTCGTACCTCGTCCCTCTAAGTGTTGCATTCAAAGGTTATTTCTTCTCGTCTTCAACGTCGACGTATTCGGCGTCAATAACGTCGCCTTCTTCCGAGGTCGAAGATGCACCGTCGCCCGAGGCTGAAGCCGACGAGGCCTGCTCTTGCGAGCCTTCATCACCGCTTGCTGCGCCAGCTTGGCTGTAAAGAGCCTCGGCCAACTTATGCGACGCCGTTTGCAGCCGCTCGAATGCGGAGTTCATCGCATCCGTATCTTCACCGGCGAGAGCAGTCTTCGACTCGGCGATGGCTGCTTCGATCTCGCCCGCTGCGCCTGAGTCAAGCTTGTCCTTGTTCTCAGAGAAGCTCTTCTCGACGCTGTAGACAAGTCCGTCCAGACGGTTTCGAGCTTCGATCGTGCCCTTTCGCTTCTCGTCTTCACCAGCGTGCGATTCGGCATCCTTCATCATCTTGTCGATCTCGTCCTTCGAAAGGCCGCTCGACGCCGTGATAGTGATCTTCTGCTCGCGGCCGGTGCCTACGTCCTTTGCCGAGACGTTCACGATGCCGTTCGCGTCTATATCGAACGTAACCTCGACCTGCGGAACGCCACGCGGTGCCGGCGGAATGCCAACGAGGTGAAACTTGCCCAGCGTCTTATTATCGCCCGCCATCGGCCGCTCACCCTGCAGCACGTGCACCTCTACCGACGTCTGATTATCCGACGCCGTCGAAAAGATCTCCGATTTACGCGACGGAATGGTCGTGTTTCGCGGGATCATCTGCGTCATTACGCCGCCGAGCGTCTCGATTCCAAGCGTGAGCGGAGTAACGTCGAGTAAAAGGATATCGGTCTTTTCACCACCTAACACTCCAGCCTGCACTGCGGCTCCAAGGGCCACAACTTCATCGGGATTTACCGACTTATTCGGCTCTTTTCCGAAGAAGTCTTTGACCATCTCCTGGACCTTCGGGATACGCGTCGAGCCGCCGACAAGGACGATCTCTTCGATGTCCTTGGGGGTTAGTCCCGCATCTTTTATCGCCTGCTCGACGGGCGGCATCAATTTTTTGAGAACCGGTTCGATTAGCTGCTCAAACTTCGAGCGCGTCAGCTTCATCACCAAGTGCTTCGGACCGGATGCGTCAGCCGTGATGAACGGCAGGTTGATCTCGGTTTCCATCGCAGACGAGAGCTCGACCTTGGCCTTTTCGGCAGCCTCTTTCAGGCGTTGGAGGGCCATTTTGTCGTTGTAAAGGTCGATTCCCTGGTCCTTTTTAAACTCATCGATGATCCAGCCGACGAGCACTTCATCAACGTCGTCGCCGCCAAGATGGGTATCGCCGTTGGTCGATTTGACCTCCACAACGCCTTCGCCCACTTCGAGCACAGAGATATCGAACGTACCGCCGCCGAAGTCGAATACGGCGATGGTCTCGTCCTTCTTCTTGTCGAGCCCGTAGGCCAGCGCGGCCGCCGTCGGCTCGTTGACGATACGTAGAACTTCGAGTCCGGCGACTTTGCCAGCGTCTTTAGTCGCCTGACGCTGAGCGTCGTTAAAGTAAGCAGGGACAGTAATTACGGCCTTTTCGACCTTCGATCCAAGGTAATCTTCGGCTGACTGCTTCAGCTTCTGGAGCACCATCGCGGCGATCTCGGGCGGGCTGTACTGCTTGCCGTCGGCAGTCACGCGGACGTCGCCATTTCCGGCCTTTTCGACCTTATACGGCACCTGTTTGATCTCGTCCTGAACCTCATCGAACTTACGGCCCATGAACCGCTTAATCGAGTACAGGGTGTTTTCCGGATTTGTGACGGCCTGACGCTTGGCGACCTGGCCGACGAGGCGGTTACCGTCCTTTGTAAATGCTACAACCGAGGGAGTTGTGCGTCCGCCTTCGGAATTTGTGATGACGACCGGCTCGCCGCCTTCCATAACGGCGACCACCGAATTGGTCGTACCAAGGTCTATTCCAATGATCTTGCTCATCCTTAATTCTCCCGTTTCTATATAAAATAACTGCTCAAAATCTAGTAAAAAGACACGTATGACTTGAGCCTTTATGGATGATAAAGGTTGAGTGTGTTGTTGTCAAGTTTTATTTACTGATTCAGATCGATATTACAAAGAGCGC
>CADEGD010000072.1:4415-12443 GCA_902826795.1 uncultured Acidobacteriota bacterium
GTGCGGTCGTATTGTTCGGACCAGATCTGGACTTCGTCGGCGGTTCGGACGAGTTGGGCGGTGACGCGGAGGCGGTCGCCGATGCGGCGGACGCTTCCGTCGAGGACGGTCTCGACGCCGAGCTTTCGGCCGACATCGGCGGCGGTCACGACCTTTCCTTTGAAGTAGAACGACGCAGTGCATGAGGCAACCTTGAGTTTTTCGATCTGCGTAAGTGCGTTGAGGATGTCTTCGACAAGGCCGTCGCAGAAATGCTGGCTGCCCGGTTCGCTGCTCCAATCGGCGAACGGCAAGACGGCGATTGAGTTAGCAAACTCCAGGTTGTTCCCAAACGAAGCTCGCGGATCGGGATCCAGTATCTTGGTCGGCGGTTCCGATGCGGCGGCGTCGGTGAGGCTTTCGCCGTCTTCGAGGCAAAAGTTCAAAGTCTCGTCGCTATATTCAGCGAGGCATTTTGGACAGTACTTCATCCTTGGTCTATTGTGGCAGATTCATTCGTTTCGGCAATTCGACGCATCGCGGATCGCATTAGCGGATTCTATTTGGGAATGCCGACTCTGTCGACGAGTTCCTTGAATTGAGGATTGTCTCTTAGGAAGAAGTATTGAGGGGATACGTTGATATAAAGCACTGCCATCGAGCGTTCCTCGACCGCTTTGTTTAGATATTCGAGCGTCTTTTCTTTACCTTTGCCGTATGCGAATGCGGTGGCGAAGTTTATGGCGGGGATGTATCTGTCTTTGTCGTTCGCGATCGAGTCGTTGAGTGCTTTGAGGTAGCGTTCCTCGGCCTGTTTTTGAAAGCCTTCCCAGCCGCCTTTTTCGTAAGCGTCTCTCATTGCCTGAATGTCTTCGGGGTTTGATCCTTTCTCGGCCTTCGCGCTATGCCAGTATTCTTCGAACGCCTGTGAGTATTTGCCCTGCGATTCGAATACGAGTCCGTTGTCGGCATGGAATCTTGCTTCGTTGGGAAAGAGATCGTTCAGGCTTCGGCTGCTCGAAAGCGCTTCGTCGAAGCGTTTTGCGTACGCTAGGAATTTCACCTGTTCGCGGTTGGCGATCATCGAAAACGGTTCGAGTTCGATGGCTTTCGATACTTCCCTCAACGCCTCGTCATGCCGGCCGCTGAGTGACAGCAGCTCGGCGTACCATAGGCGGGCGGTCGCGTATTTCGGATCGAGTTCGATCGCACGTTTGAACGCTTTCTCGGCGCCCTTCCAGTCGTAGTCCCAATAGAGGATCACCTTGCCGTAAGACGCGTGGGCCTCGGCCAAATTCGGATCGAGTTCGAGCGCCTTGGCGGCCGCCTGTTTCGCCCGAGGCATATAGTCTTTTGCTCTGAAATCCCCGTAGGCTTCGAACAAAGAATAGGCATCGGCGGCTCCGCTGTAGGCGAGAGCGTAGTTCGGATCGCGTTCGATAGCTTGTCGGAAAAAGTCGACAGCTTTCTCGAATTCGTTTATCTGCCGCTTATTCCAGTGATAGCGGCCCTTTAAGTAGAGCTGATAGGCTTCGTTGTTGTCGGTGTATTTCTTCGCCAGTTTTTGCTCGCTTTCGCCGGAAAGTTTTATTTGCAGTTTGCCGACGATCTCGGTGACCATCTCGCGTTGCGTCGTTAGCAGATCCGACATCTTGCGTTCGTATTGCTCGCCCCACAGGAGTTTGTTGCTGCGAATATCGACAAGCTCGACGCTGACGTTCAGGCTCTCTCCGCGTTGTGTAACGCGTCCGGTCATCACGGAATCGACGCCCAACTCTTTAGCGATCGCTTGCGGGTCGGTCTCTTTACCTTTATACCGAAACACCGAACTCGTCGGGCTTACTTTTAGATCGGGAAGCTGCGAAAGGCGATAGATCAACGATTCCGCCAGGCCATCGGAAAGATAGTCGGTGTTCGCGTCGCCGCTGCGATTCTCGAATGGGAGGACGGCGATGGAGTTGATCGTGTCGGCGGTCGAAAAATATCGGTAGCCCGCGAACCCGGCAAGGACGATCACGGCGAGGGCGAGCGGCGCGAGCAGCAGTCGCTTGTCGAAAGCCTTGGACCTAGGTAGTTGGGTGATGCCCGATGGAAGGACTGCCGTTTGATCGGTGGTGAATACCTGAGCCCGCGTTGCGGCTTCGTCTGAGTCCACGATGCCGGGAAGGATCGCGGTTTGCGGTTCGTCGAACTGGCCCGATGCAGGACCATACAACAACTCGCTTCCGTCATCGAGACAGAACATCATCGATCTGTCGTATTCGCGGCCGCATTGCGGGCATTTTTTCATAACGTCATTCCGGCAGATTCATTCGTTTCAGCAATCCAGCGAATCGCAGGTCGTCGCGGAGCGGGTCGAATAGCGGTTCGACCTTGCACCATCTGAACCATGAATCGCGTTGTTCAATCGATCTGTCCAACTCGGCAAAAGCTTCGTCTTTTTCGCCCATCGCACCGAAGACGACCGCAACGAAGCTAGGAATGACGTACTGCGTTTTCGATATCTCGCGAAATCTTTCAATCACACGCTCGGCATCAGGGCGCCGTCCCGATCGTCCGTATGCGTAACCGGCGACCATTAACATCTGCTGATTGTTCGGATCGTCCACGAGATATTTTTCTGACAAAGCGATCGCATCCGTATATCCGCCGGTCGCATTGAGGGTCATCCCATAGAGCAACCGAGCGATCACAAAGCTCGGGTCGGCCTCGTATGCTCGACGCGATTGTTCCACTGCGCGTTCGCGCTGGCCGTCGTAAAGATAATGGCGGCCTAAATTGGCAACCATGTTTGGGTCCAGCGGCTCGATCTCGAGCGCTTTTTCAACCTCAGCAAGAGCCTCTTTCGTTCTGCCGACCGAGATGAGATATTCCGAAGCGTATCTGTAATGAGCCGTCGCGCTCTTCGGATCGAGTTCGAGAGCGCGCTTGAATGAGCTTTCGGCCGCCGGCCAGTTTCGATCTAATGAGGTGAGAGTATTCCCCATCGCGGTATGACCTTCCGCCAACGTTGGATCGATGGCGATGGCTTTCTCCGCCGCCGCTTTCGCTTTTGGAAAGGCATCCATCGGCGCCGCGTAAGGATAGTTAGGCATTTGGTTATACACCTCGGCGATCCGCGCATACGCGAGTGCAAAGTTCGGGTCGAGCTTTATGGCCTGCTCGTAACTTTCAATGGCTTTTTTAACGTCATCTCTGTTCCGGCGGGCGAAATGGTAACGCCCTTTGAGATAAAGCTGATAGGCCTCGTTGTTGTTTGTGTACTTCTTGGTAATGGCAGTTTCTTCGCCAGATAGTTTTAATTGAAGCTTTTGTGTGATCGTCGTCGCGATCTCACGCTGGGTCGCAAGCAGGTCGGACATCTTTCGCTCGTACTGCTCGCCCCATAAAGATTTGCCGTTTCGCGTATCAACCAGATTGACACTAATGTTTAGGTTATCGCCCCTCTGAAGAATTCGTCCGGTCATCACAGAATCGACGCCCAACTCTTTCGCGATCGTTTGCGGATCTGTCTCCTTGCCTTTGTACCTAAAGACCGAACTCGTCGGGCTGACCTTTAGGTCGGGCAATTGGGAGAGACGGTAGATCAAAGATTCGGCCAGACCATCGGAAAGATAGTCGGTATCCGCATCGCCGCCTCGATTTTCGAATGGGAGGACAGCGATGGAATTGATCTGCGACGAGTCTGCGCGACCGTAGAGCCAATAGCTGCCGATGCCTAGTGTGGTGATCAGGATAATGCCGATCGCTCCCGCGATGAGCGTGTTCTTTCGGGAAGCTGTATGGGGATGGACGTTTGGGAGAATCGCGGTTTGATCGGTCTTGAAGACTTGTGCCCGCGTCGCTGTTTCACCGAACTGGCCGCCCGCTGACCTAGCCACCGCACTCGCAGATGCTGCGGCAGGGGCCCCGATCGGCGGCTCCGACAAGATCGCGGTTTGCGGTTCGTCGGCGGGCGACCCGGATGCGGGGCCGTCGAGCAAAGAACTGCCGTCGTCGAGGCAGAAGAGCAAGGTCTCGTCGTAATAGTCTCGGCGGCATTGGGGACAACGCTTCATACGCTAAATTGACTGGGAGCAGAGTCACAAAATACTAACCTTGTTTCCGATGTATTCAAAAAGGGATGGAATCGGGCAAGAGGCTTTAGCAAATAAGTTTGGCGGGAACGTCTGGAGGGTAAAGGGGAGGTGATTCGATGGCGATTACGATAAGTGTGTTTGTGGCGGTGATGATCGTTTTTGCGATCGCGGCGAAGATGCAAGCCGAGGTGAACGCTCGCGGCGGGTGTCCGAAGTGTCAGACGCCGGTGCCGAGATATCGGAAGCCGTCGTCTTTTCGTCAGGCATTCTTCGGCGGTTGGATGTGCGAGAACTGCGGTACTGAGATGGACCGAAAGGGCTCCAAGCTAGCCCCTGAGTGAGATAAGCGAGAACTCCTGAAGTGTGTTTGGCCTCGGTGAATATCGAGGCCTTTTTCGTGGACAATCGAGAATGGACGATTTCGGATTTGAGATTTGAAAATCCGGAGAGAACCACCCCGTCAGCCGAAGCGGCTGCCACCCCCCCTTCGTAAGGAGGGGAGCGGGCAAGTTGGGCGTATCGCCCTTACTAACGGCGGGCTTCTGCATTGGTGCATCGAACCAAATTCTTTGATTCGCGTAAACTCTTAGCAATGAAGATACAACGGGTTTCGGTGTTGGCCGTGGTGTTGGTCGCGGTGTGTGCGGCGGTCGGCTCGACGGCTCAGCGGTTGCCGGGAGAAGGGCTGGCGGAGCGGGTTGAGGTGGTGCGGACGGCTTATGGGGTGCCGCATATTCGGGCGAAGGATTTGCGGGCGGCAGGGTATGCGTTGGCTTGGCTGCAGTGTGAGGATTACGGGACGGTGACGCCGTTTGCGATCTTGCGGGCGAGCGGGCGTTGGGCGGCGGTGGCGGGAGCGGAGCGGCTGGATTCGGACTTTGCGGTGCGGCGGCCGCGGTTGAAGACGGAGAAAAAGTACGCGTCGCTGTCGCGTGACGTTCGTGAGATCTATGAGGGATTTGCGGCGGGCGTGAATCGATACATCGCGATGAATCCGGCTGAGTTTCCCGCCGGTATGCCGACGGACTTTACGGGCTTCGACGTTGCTTCGACCGAAGCAAGTGGGCCGAGTCCGCAGAAGGTTCGGCGGTTTTTGGAGAAGATAGATCCGCCGAGAGATCAGTCGCTGCCGGGCGTGTTCGATCCGAATGCGGAGGAGGGAGTTGCGGACAGGAATGTCCGCGGTCCATTTTTCGTTGCGGACGAGGGCGTCCGCGGTCCGCATCCGGATGATGGTTCGAACGCGTGGGCGTTTGCTCCAAGCCGGACGAAATCGGGCAAGGCGATATTGATGCGTAACCCGCATCTGTCGTGGAACGCGGGTTATTACGAAGGGCACATCACGGTGCCGGGCGTGCTCGATTTCTATGGCGATTTTCGGATTGGCGGGCCGTTTGCGGTGATCGGCGGGTTCAACAAAGACCTCGGATTTTCGACGACCAACAACGCTCAGGACCTCGACCAGATCTACGCGCTCGATGCGGACCCGAAGCAGGCCGATCATTATCTGTTCGACGGGAAATCGGTGGCGATGACGCGCGAACTGGTGACGGTACCGTTCAGGAATGGCGACGCGATCTCGACCGAGACGCGCGAATCGTGGTCGACGGATCTCGGGCCGGTGATTTATCGCGGCGGCGGGAAGATCTACGTGTTTAAGTATGCAGGCGAGGGTGAGGTTCGCAGCGGCGAGCAGTTCCTGAAGATGATGCGGGCGAAGTCGCTGGCCGAGTGGAAAGACGCAATGCGGATGCGGGCGAGAGCGACGTCGAACTTCACGTACGCCGATCGTGCGGGGAATATCTTTTATACATGGAACGCGTCGCTGCCGCTGTTACCGCATGCACCGGTCGACGATCTGACGGCGATGCCAGCCAAGGGAAGCGCAGATGTTTGGACGAAGCTCGTGCCGTTCGAAGACCTGCCGCAGTTCGAAAACCCGCCGGGCGGTTACGTGCATAACGAGAACAGCTCACCGCATTACACGAACGTCCGGGCGCCGATCGTTACTGCGAATAAGTATCCGAACTTCGAGCCGCCGCGTGCGTCGCTGAGAACGCAGCTTGCAATCCAACTAATCGGCGGCGACGAGAAGTACAGCGTCGAAGATGTGTGGCGGTTGAAGCACGATCACAAGGCGCTCTTGGCCGACCGCGTGAAGGCAGATCTGATCGCGGCGGTGCGTGCGTCGGGTCCTTCGGGTGATGTTTTATCTGCCGTTGCGTTGATTGAGCGTTGGGATAATACGACTCGCCCCGAGAGCCGCGGGTCGATGTTGTTCGAGATCTGGTGGCAGCACTATTCGGGCATTCGCGAAGACCGCCGACAGCCCCTGCCGGACGCTCAGCGATATGCGAAGGTCTGGAGTGTGGAGGATTCGCTAAAGACGCCGAGCGGGTTGGCGGATGCGAAGCGGGCGGCGGAATCGTTTGGGTGGGCGGTGGAGGAGACTAAGAAAAGATACGGCGCGTTCGACGTTTCGTGGGGCGATGTTCATCGCATCAGACGTGGTAGTGTCGACGTGCCGGTCGGCGGATGCGGCAACGATCTCGGCTGTTTCCGGATAATGAATTACACGCGGGCGGACGACGGCAAGCTGGTCGCGACCGGCGGTGACGGTTGGGTGATGGCGGTCGAGTTCGGCGATGTACCTCGGGCGTTGTCGGTCCTTGCTTACGGGCAGAGCCGCCGTCCGGATTCGCCGTATCACGCCGATCAGGCTGAGATGTTTGCGAAGGGCGGATATAAAACGGTCGCGTTCACGGCGAAGGATGTCGATGCCGGTGCGGTGAAGCGATATCGCCCAGGCCAGAAATAGTAGCCCGAAACATGTAGGGAGAAGAGGGTGTCCAAAAAGTGATCTGTTTCCATTTTTTTATTTTTTGTGGTTAGTCATTGAAGGCAGAACCACAAAAAGCACAGAAAAATTCTGGAAAACACAGAACAAGAGAGTATTCGTTTCTTCAGTTCTATTAGATCGGCTTTTCGGACCCCCTCTTTTTCTTTGCGCCTGCATAAAATGGTATAGACTCTCAGGACACCCAAAACTCACGCACGCACGTAACGAGAAATGACTGACTCTGAGATCACCAGGGCCTTACAGGACTGGAATGACGGCAAAGAAGATGCGCAAGAGCGTTTGCTGCCCTTTGTTTACGACGAGCTGAAGCGGCAAGCCAGGTATCTGATGTCGCGAGAGCGGTCGAACCATACGCTGCAGCCGACGGCGCTTGTGCACGAGGCGTTCATGCGGCTATCGAAACAGACGGGAATCGACTGGCAAAACCGCGCGCATTTCTTCGGCATTTCGTCGCGGCTGATGCGGCAGATATTGGTCGACCACGCCCGAACACACGCGGCGGCCAAGCGCGGCAGCAGCCCCATACATTACTCGATCGACGACGTAGACATTCCGGTCGAAGAGCGAGCCGAATCGATAATTGCGATGAACGAGGCGCTCGATTATCTCGAAAAGATCGACGAACAGCAGGCCAAGGTCGTTGAGATGCGGTTCTTCGGCGGGCTGAGCAACTCGGAGATAGCCGAGGCGATGGGAGTTTCGGAACGTACGGTGCTTCGCGAACTGAAAGTAGCCAAGCTTTGGCTTTTTCGCGAGCTGAATAAATAACTTGTCGCATTTGGGTCGGCTTTTCCGCATAGCGCACCGGGAGCAAATTTTCGTAAAGATGGCCGCCGACTGGTCACAAGTGAAAGAAGCATTGGGCGAGGTGTTGGCGCTTGGCGCTGACGCACGCCAGGCGTATCTCGACAACGCCGGGCTGCCCGCCGACGTGCGTGCCGAGGTCGAATCGCTCGCCGAACTTGAGACGGAATCCGATTCAATGTTCGAGGCATCGGCCGTCGAGCTGTCGCGCGAGTTTGTAGACGATCGGGGAACGATGGTTGGCACGATGGTCGGGACTTACCAGATCGTCAGCGAACTCGGCCACGGCGGAATGGGTTCGGTTTA
>CADEGD010000073.1 GCA_902826795.1 uncultured Acidobacteriota bacterium
CTTCCTGCAGCCCGCCGGAGTCGGTCATCACAAACTTCGCTTGTGAATAAAGCGATAAAAAATCGATGTAACCGAGCGGATCGATAAGCCGTAAGCGAGAAGCGTCGATCGAGAACTCCTCGAGCTTTAAACGCGTACGAGGATGGATCGGGAAGATGACGGGAAGGCGATCGGCTATCTCAGAGATCGCGGAAATGAGTGGTTCAAGATCTTCTTGATCATCTACATTCGACGGTCGGTGCAGCGTCAGTACCGCGAACTCGCGAGGTTCGACGCCGAGGTCAGCAACGATGTTCGAAGCCTTTGCCCGCTCGAGATTCTCAACGAGCGAGTCGATCATAACGTTGCCGACGAACTTGATTTTCTCCGCCGCAACGCCTTCACGCAGCAGGTTTCGGTTTGCCGATTCTTCCGTCGTAAATAGCAGGTCGGAGATCGAGTCGGTCACGATGCGGTTGATCTCTTCCGGCATCGTCCGGTCGAAAGATCGAAGTCCGGCCTCGACGTGCGCGACCTTAACACCTAGCTTCGATGCAACTAACACGCAGGCGACCGTCGAATTCACGTCGCCAACAACGATCACCCAATCGGGTTTCTCGGCGAGCATTATCGGCTCGAACGCGAGCATTATCTTCGCGGTCTGTTCGGCGTGAGAAGCCGATCCGACACCGAGATGAAAATCCGGCTCAGGCAAGCCCAGATCTTTGAAAAAACTATCGGACATCGCCGCGTCGTAATGCTGACCTGTGTGGACGATTTTCACATCGAAATCATCCGCCCGACGCCGCATCTCGGCGCAAATCGGCGCGGCCTTCATAAAGTTCGGCCGCGCCCCAACTATTAAGAGAACTTTGATCACAATCTTACCAGCTTCGCCTTGCTGCCGTTTCTTAAGTCCTCACTCAACGCATTTCGAGTATCGACTATCAACCCGGCAAGATCACAGACTCGGTTGTAATCAACGGTCGAATGATCGGTGCAGATGATAACGCAATCCGAACCCTTGATGAGATCGTCGGTTAGGTCCGTGTTGTAGAGCGGTTCTCCATCGCCAATCGTGTAAGCGTGATCGAACGTCACCTCGGGCACGAACGGATCGTGATACGTGATCTCGGCTCCACGCGAACGCAGCAGATCAATGATCGAAAGCGCCGGCGACTCGCGCATATCGTCGATGTCTTTTTTATAGGCGACACCGAGAATAAGGATCTTCGAACCGTTCACTGACTTTTGGTTGTCGTTGAGCGCGTCGCGAACTAAACCTGCAACATACTTCGGCATTCCCGAATTTATCTGCTCGGCAAGTGAGATGAACTGCGAATCGAACCCGTGCTGACGAGCCTTCCATGAAAGATAGTGCGGATCGAGCGGTATGCAGTGGCCGCCGATTCCGGGCCCTGGGAAGAACGGCATGAAGCCAAACGGCTTTGTCGCGGCCGCCCGAACGACCTCCCACGAATCGATACCAAGGGCGTTGCACACCTTCGCCATCTCGTTCGCCATGCCGATGTTGATCGCTCGAAACGTGTTCTCCCAAAGCTTGCACGCCTCAGCAACGCGGGCCGAAGAAACGCTGTGAACGGTGTCGACGATCTGCGAGTAAAGGAATGACGAAACCTCCGTCGAATCTTTCGAAACGCCGCCGACAACCTTGGGAATATTGTGAGTCTGAAACTGCGGATTGCCGGGGTCGACACGTTCGGGTGAAAAGGCCAGCAGGAAATCTTCGTCTAGCTTAAATCCCTTCTCTTCGAACATCGGCTGCAGAACTTCGTCGGTCGTGCCCGGATAAGTCGTCGATTCAAGGATCATCAACTGGCCCTTCCGCATGTACTTCTGGATCTCGCCGCCAGCCGAGAGAATGTACGACATGTCAGGATCTTTCGTCTTGCGAAGCGGGGTCGGAACGCAGATGATGATGACGTCACACTCGCTGAGCTTGCTGAAGTCGGTGGTCGCCGTTAGAACTCCCGCGTCAACACACTTCTTAACGTTCTCATCCGAGACATCAACGATGTACGACCGGCCTGCATTAATTTCATCAGCCTTCTTCGTGTCAACCTCGAAGCCGATACCGCGAAAGCCCTTAAGGCCAAACTCTACAATGAGCGGCAGGCCGACATAGCCGAGTCCAATAACACCGATACACGCCTGCTTATCGGCGATAAGTTTATGCAATTCTTGTTTGATCATTTTGTAAGTGAATTATTGCGAGGATTATATAACGATAAAGATCGCGGCGGTACTTAGCCGCAAAACTCAAAGTTAAAAGTTTGGAAAGATTCCGTCAAATGCTTGCGTCTGCTGTGTTAACATCGTCTCTACCCGGTTTCCATCGGGCCAACTCCTGATCAGTCTAGATCTATGTCCAGCCAGATCGTTTCGACAAATCCGGTTGTCGCCTCCCTTATCGAGGGGAAGGCACCGCGCCCGGCGCAAGTCGCTGCAGCTCGCGGCGTTCTGCCCCTGCCCGAGGCCGATCTGGTCGAAGTTCTTGTTGCGTTTGCGGGATCTTCCGACGACGAGTTGTCGCAAAACGCGGCCAAGACCCTGCGGACGCAGGACGAGGCGACCCTCGCGAACGTGCTCGGCTCCACGAACGTTCCAGAATCCGCGTTGGCATATTTCGCCGAGGCCACGGATGTTTCGGCCAAAGCTCAGGAACTCGTCCTACAAAACCCGCGAACACCGGCCGCGTCGATAACTCGGTTAGCAAAACAGACGAAGAACGGACAACTTCTCGAGTTGCTTTCGATCAATCAGCAGCTCCTTATCCAAACTCCCGGAATTCTCGAAGCTATCCTCAACAATCCTGCTCGCACGCCGGAAGCGGACCGCCGGGCCTCGGAAACGAAACGCGAATTTTTCGAAAAAGAACGCGGTACCGAGCAGATCGCCAGCGAACTTCGGGCGCAAGGTAAAGAAGCCGCCGCGGAGTTCATCGAGAAAGCCGAGTTTGGCAAAGACCTCGACGCCTCCGGAGTCGACGTCGACGATGCGCTGTTCCTCGCTTCGCTTATAGAAGTTTCGGACGACGAGATCGACGATTCGTGGATGGGCCTCGAATACATTGAGGAGTTCTACGAAGAAACCGAGGTCGAACGTCAGGCGATCGTTAACAAGATACTAGGCGAACTAAAGCTCGAGGATTCAGACATCTCAAGCGAACGCGTCTCTATCCTCAACCGCATTCTGAAGCTTGGAATGAAGGACCGCGTAAAGCTCGCGATGAAGGGCGACCGCGAGGCTCGCAACATCCTCATCCGCGACCCGAACCGCATCGTCGCCCAAGCCGTCGTTCAGAACCCGCGCATCACCGAACAAGAGGTCGAGAAGATCGCGGCAATGCGGTCTGTTCCAGAGGATATTCTTCGAAAGATCGCCAACGACCGTCAATGGGCGCGCAGCTATGCGATAGTTCACAACCTTGCCCGCAATCCGCGCACGCCGGTCGCGAACGTCATGAATATCCTCTCGCGGCTTCAGCTTCGTGACCTCGCGGCTCTCTCTAAAAACAAAAACATCTCTGACGCCGTCCGCCGTCAAGCCCTTCGCCTCTCGCAAGCACGCACCGGAAAATGATCACAGCAATGCGTTGACTCGGCCTGTCTTGATGTAGGTAATGGCAATATCGGTCAGCGTGTGGCTAGCGGCACCGGCCCACATTCCGATGAGGACAATGAGCAAGACTTCCAGCGTCGAACCTGTTCCGGCCATCGCTCCGATCGACTCCCATCCGCGGGCGAAAGTGGCGACATTCGGCAGAGCTCCGTCGTTCCAATACGAATAGCCTGCGAACGCTGCAAACGTGACCGCGGCGATTATACCGGCAAAGTACACAACGCGGAAAAGCGTCCCGAAAATTAACCCGTGCGACCATCGCGAGCGGTGCCGGAATGCAGTTCGATATGGTATCCAGATCAACCGCAGCGGACCCCAACGCGAATACTGCTTCGACTTCGTATCGAGATCCGGCCCGAACATCACGCCCGCGAAGATAAACGCAACAGTGAAGATAGCGGCTGCGGGGAGATCGTGAGTAAGCGCGTAGACGCCGGCCGCCATCGGTGCAGCGAGCAGTATGGTTATCGCGTCATGGCTTCTTCCGCTTGGCATTTATATTTTCGCAATCTGCAAAGCCACAGACGTTAGAAATCGCGAACTGCACAACTCGTTCGCCCGGGAAGGCCCTAAATCCTTAATGATTGTATTGGTATCGTGCTTGCGTGACATCAAGACATGAAGACTTGGATCGGTAAGTCAGTTTTATTTATTGCGGCTCTCCATACTGTATTCGGATTCGCTGCATTCTCTACTGCTCTCTCAGAGATGCTTCGGGCTGGATTCCTTAACTCCGTGAACGGCCAACCGGAGCGTGAATGGGCATTCTGGTTCATCGCGTGCGGTGCAACATGGTTTCTGCTCGGTTGGCTGATTCACGTGATGGAGAAAAGGGAGCTCACGCCTCCGCAGGCGTTCGGTTTCGTCACTCTGGGTCTTGTCGCAATATCGGTTGCCATCATGCCGGCTTCAGGATTTTGGCTCGCCTTCATTCCCGCCGTCGGCCTGATCCGCGGAAGTCGCAGTGGCACGAGAGAATTATCTTCGGAGCCGTTATAATTCCCCTAGATGGGAGCAATTGTACTTAAGCTCAAAACGACGCTCGAAATGATCAAGTTCGAGCATACCCTGTTTGCCTTGCCGTTTGCATTTCTCGGCGCGGTGATGGCGGCAAACGGACTTCCGACGTGGCGGCAGATCTTGTGGATCACGGTCGCGATGGTGGGAGCACGCTCCGCCGCGATGACGTTTAACCGAATCGCCGACCGCGAGATCGACGCGAAGAATCCGCGAACGGCAAATCGCGAGCTGCCCAGCGGCAAGCTAAGCGTCGAATTCGCTTGGATATTCCTTTTCGTCTCGATCGGCGTTTTCCTGCTCGCCGCCTATTCGCTCAACTGGCTTACATTCGTACTATCGCCCGTTGCCCTGATCAGCATACTCGGGTATTCATACGCCAAAAGATTCACGGCGTTCGCACACCTGCTGCTCGGCTGGGCACTCGCTATCTCGCCGACGGCTGCATGGATCGCCGTTCGCGGTGCGATCGATTCGGAAGTGCCTGTGCTGCTTTCGCTGTTCGTATTGATGTGGACCGCCGGCTTCGACGTGATGTATGCGTGTCAGGATTACGAGTTCGATAAGAAGTCTGGCCTTCGCTCGATTCCCGCACGCTTCGGCATCGCCCGATCTTTGTGGATCGCCCGTCTGTTTCATTTTCAGGCGTTCATCGTATTGCTTCTGCTCTATCTCGTCAGCGGGCTTGGAATCATCGCCCTGATCGGAGTCGGGGCCGTCGCATTGCTTCTCGTCTATCAGCACACGCTGGTGAAGCCCACAGATCTTTCAAGGATGAACGCCGCGTTCTTCACCACGAACGCTTTTGTCAGTATCATTCTGCTCGCGTCTTTCGGAACAGCCGTTTTCATGTCTGATGTTAAACTGTAGTCGAGGTCGAAGATATGACACCTTCAACAACCACAGCCGGACAAAAGATCGAGGTTTGGGGATACCCAGGCATGGAAGTCGAACTCGGCACTCAGCGTAGCTTCTCGGATGAAGAGTTTCTTGAATTCTGCCGCCGCAACCCAGATGCTCGTATCGAACGCGACAGCACCGGCGAAATTATCATTATGGCTCCTGCATACACCGAGACCGGAGGAATGAACTCGGGTCTTTCAGGACTCGTTTGGCTTTGGGCTCGTCAAGACGGAACAGGCCGAGCCTTCGAATCATCGACGGGTTTCACACTTCCCAATCGTGCATTGCGTTCGCCGGATACGAGCTGGGTCAGCTACGAAAAATGGAATGCACTCTCAGATGATGAGCGAACCGGCTTTGCAAAAATATGCCCCGACTTCGTCGTCGAACTTCGCTCGTCGAGCGATAGCTTAGCCAAGGTGAAGGAGAAGATGACGGAGTATATGGAAAACGGCGCACTACTCGGCTGGCTTATCGATCCTATCGAGAAACGTATTTATGTTTACCGCCCTAGTGCGGAACCGGAAGTGTTGAATGACCCGGAGACTATCTCGGGTGAACCTGTGCTTCACGGTTTCCTCCTCGAGCTCAAAGAGATTTGGGGCTAGTCTCAACTTTTCCAGCCGACGCCCGCTTTAATACAGCACGCTGTAGATTCACGACTGAGTAGTTGACCACACCTGCTTTCTCATCCGGCAACTTTTTCCCGGATGTCACTTCGAAGATCAGTTCTTCGCCGCGAAGTTCGTAAGTTGCCGTCAGCATTACGCCTTGGACCTCAAACACGTTGTACAGCTTGTCTCCGTGCAAATAGTCGGCAAGCTCGACTCCGCCGCCTTCATCGGTGACGTAAACACCTTTTTCCAAATCCTTCACGCGCAAAACGTAGTCTTGCGTCATTGGCCGTGTCGGCGAAAAATACTCCGTTTTCCATGTGAAGTCGCCTGCGGTTTTCGCTCGCGCAACGGTCAGTTTGATCGGCACCGTTTCGATCACCTTGCTTTCGCGATAGATGAGCATCTTGCCTTCCCACACACCAAGGCAACGCTCGGCAGAGTGCGTCTGAGCCGTTGCAACGGCTGGGCAAAGAGCCGCAATACAAAGGGCTGCGATCAGCAATCTTTCTTTCATTGTTAAGCTAACGAGCGGCTTTTCCAGACGCCGTCTTATGAACCACGCCACCCTTCATCACAAAACTCACTTTTTCCAAAATACTTATGTCCTTTAGTGGATCGCCTTCGACGGCGACGATGTCCGCGTATTTGCCAGCCGTGATGGAACCGATCTTGTCGCTCATACCGAATAGATCAGCGTTATTTCTGGTCGAAGCCTGGATGGCGGCCATTTGGGTCATCCCCCATTCGACCATTTTCGCGAATTGCTTCGCGTTCCAGCCGTGCGGATAAACCCCGGCGTCCGTACCATAAGCGATCTTAACGCCGGCTTTCACCGCCTTCTGAAAGTTTTCACGCTGTGTGCGACCGACCAGTTTTTCTTTATCGATGATCTTCTGCGGCGTACCGAATTTCGCGAACTCGGCAAGAATGTAGTCGTCGTTGTAAATATCGGCGGAAAGGTACGTGCCACGCTCTTTCATCAGGCGAATGCCCTCATCGTCTAGAAAGCTGCCGTGCTCGACCGAATCGACGCCGGCCTTGATCGCCATTTTGATTCCCTCAGCTCCGTGGGCATGAGCGGTCACCTTAATGCCGTGCAAGTGCGCTTCGGCCACGATCGCGTTCATCTCTTCCTGCGAATATTGCGGTGCGCCGACGCTTGCCTCTTCGCTCAACACGCCTGCCGTTGCACCAAACTTGATCACGTCTGCTCCGTATTTGATCAGGTATCGTACTTTTTTCCGCACCTCGTCCACGCCGTCTGCCAGACCCGTCATCTCGGGCGGCGTGCGGTCGCCGAGCCACGGCGAAAAGCCATTTAGATCTCCATGGCTTCCGGTAGAGCCGATATACATATTTGCTGCAATGATCCGCGGTCCAGGAAAATCTCCGCGGTTTATCGCGTTGCGTAACGCAATGTCGACGAACGGGCCGGAACCCAAGCTTCGAACGGTCGTGAAGCCCGCGTCGAGCGTTCGCTTTGCATAAATATGCGCGGAAACGGCCTCGTCCATTACGGTCCGGCGAAAGATTCCTTCGTAATACTCAGCCGTTCCCGATTGGCCCGTGATATGCACGTGAGAGTCCGTAAAGCCCGGCATCACCGTCATCCTCGAAAGGTCGATCACTTCGGCGCCGGCAGGCACTGTAATATTCGTCCCGACGGCTTTGATAGTCTCGCCCTCTATGACGATCGTCTGATTTTCTAGAACTCGGCCAGTGGCCGTATCGATCAGTCGGCCCGCCTTGATTGCCGTTACTTTCGTTTGAGCGAAAAGTTGAAGCGATGCAAACACGCAGATTGCAACGATGCTTAAGATCTTGCTTGGGTTTTTCATTTTGTTTGTGTCTTTTCGGTTAGCGGTTTCGTTACTTGAAAAGATCGGGATCTTTCGTTTTAGGAGCTAAGGTTTTCGGGATCGCGATCTTCGTGCCGATCTTGTCGTTTAGCTTTTCGATGAAGTACGCGGAAAGCAACGGCGATTCTTTTTCGACGTTCTGATGAACAAAAAAATAAAGCTTTCGCATTCCCTGCTTCTTCCACGTCGCAAGCCGCTCAACCCATTCATCGAGCCTCGCGTAATCCGATTCATGATTCGCACCGACCCATCTAATAAAAGGCGTCGGCGTGGTCATTCGCATGTGCATCAGATCGCGTCGTCCGGCGGTGTCGACCAGTACGTTGGTTATCCCCTTCTTCTCCAGCAAATCGTAAAGTTCCGTCGAAACGCTCGCGTCGTTGTACCAATCCGTATGACGAAACTCCATAGCCAACGGCACGTCGTATTTCCAATTCTCCGCAAACGCTTGAACACGCTCAAAATCTTTCGTGCCGAAATTGTTATGCATCTGAAGAAACGGCATACCGAGCTTTTCCTTCAAATGCGACATGTTCGTCAAGTTGTTGTCTACGATCTCCTCGACATCTTTCAAGCGGCGGAAATGCGAGATCGACTGCTCGAGCTTCGGAAAGAATTTGAATCCTTCCGGCACCGTCGCGTGCCATTTTTCGAAAGTAGTCGCCGGAAACAGCCGGTAAAAAGTCGCGTTTAGCTCGATGCAATTAAACTGCGTCGAATAATACGACAGCTCGTCCTTAACGCCCTTAGGATAAAACCCCTTTAGATCGGTCTTGTTCCACTTAGCACAGCCGACATACACTTCAAGATCTTTCGCCTTTTCCTTTGCGAAAATTGCTTCGTTCGCCCTGTCATCCGGCGGTATCGCGAAATCTATCTCTTCCGGGTTTGGTACTTGTCCAAATTTCATATTTGTGTCAAGTATAGGGTATTCATCGACAAAGCTTGGAATGCGAGTGGGGAAACATGACTTTACGGGAGATCATTTTATCGAGCCCAGATCTCAACGAAGGTCTCGTCGTCTACGCAAAAAGAGTTGGTGGCCAATTTGCGGGGTCTTCTGAAGCCGTTTTGTTGGACCTGACCGAAGATGAGCGCGAATTGAATACGAACGAAGTCGCCAAAATCAAATGTCCTGGTTTCAGCTACTGCCTCGAAATGTTCTTGATTCAAGAAATGATGGAGGGACTAGACAAAGACTCAAGCAAACGCGAGAAAGAGGAACGGGTCGCAAGGATACTATACTTCATGGATTATGATGCATGAGTACCTTGTATAGTCTTCTGGAAACATTCTCAACCGGTTACAGTTTGTAACCGCTCGTATTTCCTTAGCAGGAGAACATTAAACGGTTCGGCTTTCTTAGACGGTACCGACTGGATCAGACGAAAAACCTGCTCGGTATCGGCCACGTCGGTAAGCCGCATCCTGCCGTCAGCGGCCTCCATTTTCAAAGCGTGACAATTTGTCACGGTTTCATTTCCTTCCTTTTTCAGGCGTTCTTTCAGCTTACGCCAGTATGCGTATGCGTCGGCGCTATCAGTCAACACCCCAATAACGTCGACGACTGAAAAGAACCATTTCTCCTGTTCATCGTCCCAGTGCGTACGTATCTGTTTCTGCTCGAAGAGCTTTACGGCGGTCTCTTTGCTGCTCATGCTGTTGTTTCTGGTAAAATCGTAGCATAGGTATTATGCAGTTCTCATTCGATCCAAACCTTCGTGACATCGCCTTCAAAGTCGAGGACGGCGAGCGGCTCACCTTTGAGGAAGGCCTCGCTTTGTACAACACCACGGACCTCAACGCGCTCGGCAAATTAGCCGATCACGTCCGACGAAAGAGGCATGGCCTGACGACCTATTACAACGTCAATCGCCACTTCAATCACACGAATATCTGCGTGGCAGATTGCAAGTTTTGCGGGTTCTATCGACGTGCGCGTCAGGAAGATGCATACACGCATTCGATCGAAGAAGGCATCGAGATCGCCCGCAATGCTGTCGCCGAAGGAGCGACCGAGCTGCACATCGTCGGCGGGCTTAACAGCAAGCTGCCGTTCGAGTACTACACCGATCTTTTCTCGTCGCTTAAAAGAGAATTCCCGAAACTGCACCTGAAAGCCCTCACCATGGTCGAGCTGGATTTCTTCGCGCGGTTCTACAAGATGAGTGACGAAGAGGTGATCGAAAAGCTGAAAGCCGCGGGGATGGATTCGTGCCCAGGCGGCGGAGCCGAGATCTTCGCCGAGCCGACGCGTTCCCGCATTTGCGATCACAAATGCGACGGTGATCGCTGGCTTGAGCTCGCGGGCAAAGTCCACAAAGCCGGCCTCAAGACCAACGCCACGATGCTTTACGGTCACATCGAATCGATCGAAGACCGCATCGACCACCTCGTTCGCCTTCGCGATCAGCAGGATAAGACCGGCGGCTTTCAATGCTTCATCCCGCTCGCCTTCTACCCGCCGGGCACCGCCCTCTCGTCGCTCCCCGGCCCCGACGCCATCGACAACCTCAAAACCATCGCCGTCTCCCGCCTGATGCTCGACAACTTCGACCACATCAAGGCCTACTGGGTCATGCTCGGCAAATCCACCGCCCAAACCGCCCTCCACTTCGGCGCCAACGACCTCGACGGCACCATCACCGACGGCGGCGAACTCACCCACAGCTACGCCACCGAAGGCGAGGTGAAGATGACCAAGCAGGAGATCATCCAAATGATCGAACGCGCCGGCTTCGAAGCCGTCGAAAGGGATACGGTTTATAATCGGGTCGCGGCAGTGTAAGTTTGTCGTCCAGTTATAGGTGGAGTGAAGTGACGTTCTAGGTTACTGCGAGTGCTAGGAGAAAGAATGGGTATTTTCGATAAATTGAAATCTTCATTTTCAACGGGCAAGTTGAAAGAAGAGCAAATCGAGCGGCTACGCGAGAGCATTTGGAACGCACTTTCTGACGGGCAAATAACCGATCAGGAACTTCAATATCTAAATAGCTTTTACCTCGGAAGCGAGCTAAGTCAAGAAGATTTCGACAAGTTGCGAACGGAGATATTTATGCAGGTCGTTCAGCAAGCGATTGCGGACAGGCGAGTTCATCAAGGCGAATTAAAGTCGATCAACCATCTGGTCGACCGTCTCGAAATCTCACCCGACATTAAGGCCTGGGCGGAACGGCAAATTCAGTACTACTCACTATTCGCCCTCATCGAGTCCGGAGCTCCGCTGCCCGAAGGTACGGCAGCCGGCTTAATATTGCAGAAAGGCGAGGTTTGTCATTTAAGTTTGCCTGCGATTTTGGTTGAAGAGAGAGTTGTATCGCGCAACTATCAGGGCGGATCGCGCGGCGTTAATCTCAGGCTCATAAAGGGCGTCTCGTTTCGAGTCGGCCAGCAGCGAGGTCAGATGGTTTCGCAGTCAGGCATTGTTCCGATCAGCGAGGGCTACTTTGTCATTACAAGTAAGCGTTTGGTCTTTTCGGGCGACAGAAAGTCTGTGACCACGCCCCTCGATAAGCTTGTTGATTTACATGTGTTTTCCGACGGCCTTAATTATTCCGTAACGACTAGGCAAAAACCCGTAATTATTAAGCTACCAGTAAGCGAGGAAGCGGAACTTTGTGCGTTGGTAATTACGCGATTGATAAACGACCAATGACGAAATTGCTGAAATCGAGCACGAAGCAGTGCAAATCGCAGACAAAGCACTACGACTCGCTCACGAAGGCGTGAAAGTGCCTCACCAAGTGGTGCAAATTGGTCACGAAGCGGGTAAAATGGCTCGCGAAGCCCTGTAAGTCGGTACCGAAGCATAAATAGTTGTTCACGAAGCGGTAAAAATGCCTCACGAAGGCCCGACATCGCTTCACGAAGGCAACAAAGTGCCTCCCGAAGGGCACATAGCCACGTCCTTTAGGACGTGGTAACGTATCGAAGATCGAAAAACAGGGCGTTTCAACGTCCTTACGCCA
>CADEGD010000074.1 GCA_902826795.1 uncultured Acidobacteriota bacterium
AATAGATCATCGCCTCTATCGACTGCCGCTTCATCTCGGCCATCGTTTTTTCATAGACTTCGGTTCCGGTCATCCCGGCACGGGCGATCTCGAACATCGCATCATGCAGCCGGTTCGTATTTTTCAAAGCTGCTTTCAGCCCGGCCGGAGCGTCCGTTTCGCCCGGCTTCAAGACGTAGCCGTGCTTCTGCCAATCGGTTGAAAGGCCCATATAATCAAGGCCGAAATCGACATGCAGCAGATCACCCGCCTGGATAACATCGGCTTCCTTTGCCGTACTCAAAAATTGGCCGGTGAGTTCCGTCGCCGATCGCTGCCGTTGTATCCGCAGATCCGGCTGAAACCATACGGTGAGCCCCAGCTTGTTAACCTGCTCCAGCATCCACCAACGCACGTCGCCCGCAGTCGTCTTGCCCGGCGTGATCACTTCATTCGAAAACGCCCGCCGCGTAATCACGTCAGTCGCGAGAACAGCGTTACGATAATGTTCCAGCTCTTCCGGCAATCGCGTATCGAAAAACTCGGTCAGTAGATTTGCCGCCGAGACAAATTTCTTCTCGTTCTCCGCACCGAGCGACTCGACAAGGAAGCGATACGAATCATGGCTCAGCCCGCTCTGTTGCCCGCGACTGCCGCCGATGTTCAAAGCTATCGTTTTCGGATTGCGCTCATCGACGATCTTCTTTAACTCCTCGCCAAATTTATCGCGAGCCGGCATCACGAACCGGTAGTGATTCCGCAGCCGTTCCTCGTCATAACGCACCATCGCGATCCGCTCGATCCGCTGTCCGCGGTCGATGAAGAGGAAGACATCGCGACGCCCGACCATCGGGATCGGCGGCGTGATATGCGGCGTGACCGGATCACTATTAAACTCCTCGTTCACCACGATCCACATTTCGATCCCGTGCCGCTTCATCATCGGCAGCAGCATCGACCCGAGGCGCTTCATCAGCCACTTTTCCCTCACGTCCATCTGCTCCCGCTGCGACAACAGCTTCGGCATCGCCGGGATCGGATCACCCGAGCGGTTCTGAGCGAAAGTGGGGCCGACAAAAGTAACGAAAGCAAGCAAAAATAGGACGGCATTCTTTAGCATATTTCGAATCTGAAATCCGGCACGCCATATCGCGGAAAGGCGGCCAAAGTGTTAGTATTTTCGTTTGAAGTTACGACTCAAATCTTAACATACGAACAATTTAGCGAGGTTCATATACCGTGATCGATTTCGAACTTTCAGAAGAACATTTAGCTTTGCAGAAGACCGTCCGCGAGTTTTGTGCGGGCGAAGTTGCGCCGTACATCAAGGAATGGGACGAGAAGGCCCATTTCGAACGCAGCGTATTCACGAAGATGGCCGAGCTCGGCCTGATGGGCGTTTGCATTCCAGAGGAATACGGCGGTGCCGGATTTGATTACGTCGCTCTCGGGCTCGTCTGCGAAGAGCTTGAGGCGTGCGATACGTTTCTGCGCGTTGCGATGTCGGTACACGTCGGGCTCAATAGCTTGAGCGTTTACAGTTGGGGAACTGAAGAGCAGAAGCAGAAATATCTTGTTCCGCAGGCGAAAGGCGAAAAGCTCGCAACCTTCGGCCTGACCGAGCCGAATGCTGGATCGGATGTAGTCGGGATGAAATCGTACGCGAAACGCGACGGCGACGATTGGATCCTCAACGGCGAGAAAATGTGGATCAGCCTGGGTGACGTTGCCGATCACTTCCTCTTCTTTTGCTGGACCGATCTCGAAAAGCAAAAGAACCGCGATCACAGCGGCATCTCGTGCTTCATCATCGAACGCACAATGCCTGGCTTCTCAAGCGGCACGCTCCACGGCAAGCTCGGCATTAAAGCTGGTAACACGGGTTACTTTTCACTGCAGGACGTCCGCGTACCGGCGGCAAACATGCTCGGGCAGGAAGGCGAAGGATTCAAGATCGCGATGTTCTCGCTTGAGAACGGCCGATACACCGTCGCATCGGGTGCGACCGGCGTGATCCGTGCGTCGCGTGACGCCTCGGTCGCCTACGCCAACACCCGCGAAGTGCAGGGACAGACGATCGCCAACTTCCAGCTCGTCAAACAAAAGATCGCGACGATGGAAGCAGACTACGAAATGTCGCATCTGCTGTGGCTTAAGTGCGGATATTTGAAGAATGCGGGCAAGCCCTCGGCGAAAGCTGCGTCGATGGCAAAATGGCAGTCGACGACTCGCAGCGAGCATGCCGCGTCGATGGCGATCGAGATCCACGGAGCCAACGGCTACACAAACGATTATCCGGTTGAGCGTTATCTGCGTAACTGCAAGGCCGCGGTGATCTACGAGGGAACTCGCGACATCCACACGCTTATGCAGGCCGACTGGGCACTTGGTTTAAAAAAGGAAAAGCCGGCTCGCGTATCGCTGCCGGCCTACAAAGCTGCAGGAGCCTGATCTTAGTTCAGAGTTCAAAAGTTCAGAGTTCAAGCTTTAGCTTGTTTCCGCAGCCAAGAGACGACTCTCGGCAACCGAAGAACAAGCTGAAGCTTGAACTCTAAACGACTTACTTCAACGCACCTTCCGGACGGCGATTGGTTAGTTTCCACTCGCCGTTTTCTTTCACAAATACGACCAGAATGCCGTTCGGATAGCCGAGCGTTTTTACCTCCGCGGTTGCTGTTTCACCGGTGATCTTCTCATTGCGGGCTTCGCAAAGTTCGTTCGAGGCCTTGTCGTCCGAAAGAAAGTCCACAAGCGTCTTGATGCCGTCTTCCTTCATCGTCTTCTCGAAATCGGCGATCGTGTCAGACGAATAGATCTTCCTCAGGGCTGCCTCGTCTTTCTTTACCCAAGCTGCACAATATGCCTTGTAAACCGGCGTCAGCGTCGGAGCATTATTGGTCGTAGATTCCGGCGTCGGAGTGGTCGCCGCAAGCGGGCCGCCGTTGTTTGCGGGAGCTGCGTTGTTAGCTCGGTTCGCAGTATTGTTTGTCGCCGGAGATTCTCCGCACGCCGACACCAGAACTGCCGAAAGAATAGCTGTTATCAATAAGTAATTTTTCATAAAGTTGATCGTAAAAAGCGAACTGAAGTTCGCGTTCCGTTAAATCTCGAATTCAAAAGTATAATAAATTCGATGATTCCCGACAAAACTTACCGAACCGAACTCCATCGAACTTTTCTGATCGAAGTGTTACCCGAACCGCTCACACCACGGAGTTCGCATCTTCAGATATTCGACAATTATATCCACGAAACGCGGCTGCGCCTGCGTTCTATCCGTGTACCCGAGACAAAAGAATGGACCCACATGCTGCAGCAGAGATTTCCCGCCGATCCGGAACATCTCGGCAAATGGAAGTACGCCGAGATCTATCTGAATGAAACCGAATACGAGCACTTCAAACCCTTCGAGGGAAACGAGATCCGCAAGAATCGCTACTTTCACGAGTTCGACGGGCGGAATTTCGCCTTCGATATCTATCTCGGCCCGCTCTGGGGCCTTAACCGCGTTCGCGTAGAGTTCGCCTCGCTCAACGACCTTGCCGCCCTCGAACCACCGCCCTGGGCCGTTATCGAAGTAACGAACAACGCATTTTTCGACGATGCTGATCTTGTGAATTGCAATTTCGCAGACGTTCAAGCTGCACTGGAAGGGTAACTATCCACTTGTCACTACCCACTATTCACTGAAGAAAAGTGACGCTTACAAATCAGTTTTCTTCAGTGGGTAGTGACAAGTGGATAGCGAATAGTTAAGGAAAAAGCGCTGAAAATGCAGAAGCCCGCACGTTAGTAAGGGCGTAACATCCGAGTTGAACATTACCCCCCTTACTAACGTGCGGGCTTCCGCAAAAACTTTACTTGGTCCGAGCGCTCATCGGCACGAACCGTTCGATCGAATCGTAGATCTGTAGATATATCTTTGTCTCGCGAGGGATCAGCGAGGTCCAGTTTTCGCCGCCGCGTTTGATGTATCCGGCGAGGCGTGCGGGGTTTGAGTTATAGCCCGCGGCCATCAATTGTTCTTGCGTTGCGATGCCGCTTGTGTAAGCGTCCATCACCGTCGGGCTGGCGATGAGGTCGTTCCACGTACGGTTCATGTAAAGCAGCATTGCCTGAGTCGCATTCACGTGATTGCGCATTCCCTCGACGAAATCCGGCGTCAGCGTGATGTTCGGGTGCCACGAACGAACCATCCGATATGTGGACGGGATCATCTGCACCATGCCGCCGGCGCCGGCCGAGCTTACCGAGTATCGATATGTCTGTCCTTCGTTCAGGGCATAAAGGGTAAAGATATCGTCAAAGATCTTGCTGTGCGGCTCGGTGCGAAATCGCATGTGGTCGACGTGTTCGACGGTTGAGAGCCGCTCGGCGATATCGGCGATCTTCGGCGAAACGGTGATGCCTTTTTCTTTCAACTTTTCGCGGGCGATCTCGACAACGTTGCGAACGTAAAGCCGTCCGGCGTTGACCACCTCGGTATTCACAAGCCCGGGATGCGTGGACATGTAATAAGCCGTCTCGATGTACTTGCCCTCGCGCACGACCGGATACTGAACCAGCAAAGGCAACTGAGCTACTCCTTTTTCGTCGATCACCACGATCGGCGTATTGACACCGTTTCCGCGGATCGTACGTATACGAAGCTGGCGGCCGCCTTCAGACGAAACGAGTTTTTCTTCTGAGACCGAGAGGAAAGATTCCTTGGTGATCACCGCGTGGTCGATCTTACCCGTGTGCCAGTCGTGAAAGGCGATGCGGACGCTTTCACCCGACATCGGCGAGTTTACCGACGCGATCGTGATCGGCCGCGCCAGCATATCTCGCTTAGCTGCAGCGATCTTATTTTTAATGTCGCGAAAGGGGAGTGTTCTATATTCGATGTTAGCCAGCGGTTCGGTCACAGGCACCGTCGGTGTTCCGATCCTCGGCTGGGCGGGTTCCGCCGTCGTCGATTCCACATCGCCCGCGCCCGATCTCGGCGCACCGACAATGATCGGCGTCGGCGAGATTCGCGGCCTTACCGACGCCGCCTTCGGAGTGTTATCTGTAACGACCAGCTTCACCGGCGTAGGTGTAGGTTCGATACGTTGAACCTGTCCAAAAACTGAGAACGCACCGGCGAAAAGGGATATCGTACAGAAAACTACTCTGGTCATAATCGGCAAATTTGGAGAGCTTATTTTTGAGCCTAAGGGTTTAATTCGCAGGGTGTGAATTGCCTGCAGTTTTAAGATTCGCTTATTCTTCGTTCGGTTGTCAAACAAAATCGAAAATATTATGGAATATACAAGCGTTAGTTATGGCTCGGCGGGTTGTCGCAGCATGGATGCTGCGGTATAACTAACGTTTTGTTCTTATGAAGAAGCTATTTGGTACTGACGGCATTCGCGGTAGGGCTGGCGAGTTTCCGCTCGATGAGCAGACAATTACGACGATCGGGCGTTCGCTTGCGGAGCTTTGCCGTGAACGTCTCGACCGCACTCCGCGATTCGTTACCGGCCGCGACACGCGCGAATCCGGCGAATGGATCGAGAAAGCGTTTCACGCTGGTGCTCTCTCCGCCGGAGCCGAAGTTTGCTCGGCGGGCGTTATCACAACTCCGGGCGTTGCGTTCGTCACCGGTCACGCGAACTTTGATGGCGGCATTGTCATCTCGGCATCGCATAATCCATTCGACGACAACGGCTTGAAAGTATTTAACCCGAGCGGGAAGAAAGCGCACGAGGGAACCGAGCGTGCAATCGAAAAAGATATCTACGAAAAGCCCTCAACGGCATCCTCAGCCGATCTCGATGTCAGCCGGATCGAGGAATTCCGCGAGAGTTATCTAAGACATCTCGAAAGCGGATTTACGGGGCTCGATCTTGGAGGAAAACGGATCGTCGTCGATTGCGCAAACGGGGCTTCGTCGCATCTTGCACCGTCGCTTTTCGAGCATTTCGGCGCCGAGGTTGTTGCAATCCACAACTCGCCTGACGGAAGAAACATTAACCGCGATTGCGGATCGCTTCATCTTGAAAAACTGCAAGCCAAAGTAGCGGAAGAGAATGCTGATCTCGGTGTTGCGTTCGATGGTGACGCCGACCGTTCGTTGTTCGTAAATGAGCTCGGCGAACTGGTCGACGGCGATGCGGTATTGTGGGTCATGGCTCGATATCTGAAAGCCCACGGCGGCTTGCAAAGCAACAAAGTGATCGCGACGGTGATGAGCAACGTTGGCCTGGAACTCGCTCTAAAAGGCGAAGCGATCGAACTTGTCCGCACAAGCGTCGGTGATAAATATGTGCTCGACGAACTTCTTACTTCCGGAGCGGAGCTAGGCGGCGAACAATCCGGCCACATCATTTTTCCGCGCAAGAGCCTCGTCGGTGACGGCATGCTTACAGCCCTTTATCTGCTGCAAGCGGTGAATGAACTCGGCGGCTCGCTTTCGAAAGCTGCCGAAGGTTTTGCCCGATATCCTCAAGTGCTGATCAACGTGAACGTTCGCGAGAAGCGGCCGTTCGATGAGGTCGAGGCGATTCACGCCGCGTCCGCGGAAGTCGAGCATAAACTCAACGGCTCGGGCCGGCTTTTGCTAAGATATTCCGGCACAGAAAACCTCGCCCGCGTGATGATCGAGGGCAAGGATCAGGCCGAGATCGACTCGCTCGCGGGCAACCTTGCCGACGTGATCCGTCAGGAACTCGCATAAAATCCGATCAGATTTTGTTCCTCCTGATCGTCTTATTCTTCCTTTCTGTGGTTAAAAATTTTCTCTACCACGGAACAAGAAAAACAGGAAGGAATTGATCGAAACAGACACTTTGATGGCTGAACTCATCAACGTAAGAACACGACAGGGAAGTTCGTTGTACCCGATATCCATCGACGGCGGTTCGCTGCGCTCGATCGGTGAGGTCGCCGCAGGCATCGTTCCGGGCGGTAAGGTCGCCATAATCTCTAACAGGAAGGTCAACGGCCTTTACGGCTTGATCGTCACCAATGCACTTAAAAAATCCGGACTCAAACCGGTAACGCATCTGATCGGCGACGGTGAACGGTTCAAAAGTCTAAGAACGCTCGAATCGACGCTGAAATTTCTCGGTGAAAACAAGATTTCGCGGACTGATCTGATAGTCGCAGTCGGCGGCGGAGTAGTAGGCGACCTCGCGGGATTCGCCGCTGCGGTCTACCTTCGCGGCATCAAATTCATACAGGTTCCGACGACGCTGCTTTCGATGATCGATTCGTCGGTCGGCGGAAAAACTGGCGTCAACACGAGCTTCGGCAAGAATCTCGTCGGAGCGTTTTACCAGCCCTCAGCCGTTGTGATCGATCCCGATGTGCTCGCGACGCTTCCCAAAAGAGAACTCACCGCCGGATTCTGCGAAGCGGTCAAACAAGGAGCACTGAGCGGCACCAAACTGCTCGACCTCACCCAAAAAGCGCTCGACGAAAAGCTCGCGTTCGGTCAGTTTGACCGATTCCTTGCCGAGCAAATTAGATTCAAAGCGTCGATCGTCGCCGCCGACGAGCGCGAGTCCGCCGAAAAGACCGACGCTAAATCACGGAAAATATTGAACTTCGGCCACACCTTCGGCCACGCGATCGAGAAGGCCACCCAATATCGGCGATTCAAACACGGCGAGGCGGTCGGCCACGGCATCATCTTTGCCGCCGAACTCTCGAAAAAGCTTGAACTGCTGAAGCAGGATGAAGTAGACTTGTTGAACGGTGTTGTGCATCGTGCCGGCAAGTTGCCGACGCTGCACGGCATCGACTCTGCAGCCGTCATTGAAGCCTTCGGATTCGATAAAAAAGTAATCGGAAACTCGCTTCAATGGATACTGCTCAGCGGCATCGGTAAACCGGTAATCAAATCCGGAGCAGACTTGCCGGCGACAACATTGAAATCCACCCTTCGCACCATACTCAGCCGCTAACCCTTACGCCTATCCGAAAGAGGTGTTTCCAGCAATGAAAGAATCCACCAAAATTTACCTCGCAAACGAGCGCGGAAGCGCCGGAATGAAGCTAGTCATCGTTCTTTTCATCATCGTCCTCGTGGGCAACGCGGGATTTCACTACGTTCCAGTTGCCTACGCCGCAGCGAGCCTCAGGCAAGAAATGGACACAGCGGTGGTTAAGGGCCTCGCGACTCCGGGCGGAATGCGCGCGGCTGACGTCGTAAAAGCTCACCTCACGCGTGCCGTAGCCGACAACGGTGTGCCGCCCGATGCCGTCGTTGAAGTTCGTCCGATGGGCACTTACGTCCAGGCATACGTCGCCTATCGAAAGCAGGTCGACATACTCCCGTTCGGCATCTACAAGTACAACTACGACTTCCAATACACGGCCGCGCCGACCGGATATCTATTGAAGGAGTAACGACTCGCGAACGCGGGCGGGTTGGATCTGGATTAGCGAAGGCGGAGCATCGGCGAGCCACGTCGTCGGACACACGCCGCACGTGGTACATTTTTCGACCGCAGGGCACGGGAGACTCGAGAGAGCTTCTCGTGCTTTTTCGTGTTCGGTCTTTAGGAATTCAAACGACAGGCCGCTATCGACTATCGACCACGGCAGAAATTCATCGTAGCTGCGATCGCGCGATATGTGGAACGCCGCATCGACTCCCGTCTCACGCAGGGCCTTGTCGATATCGCCGCCGAGCTGAGCCGCGCGATCGATCATACGCGCCACCGTCCGATCCCCTGATGAAAATAGAGCTTGCTCGTGGGCGATCCTCGCCGACATGAACCGCACATCGACGTTCGGTATCCGCGACAGCCCCTTACAAACGTACTTGATCCGCTTCTTCAGTTCCTTCTCATCGCAGATGCCGTCCCATTGCAGAGGCGTATTCGGCTTCGGAACAAATCCGTTCAGCGACGGGATGATCCGCCCCGCTCGTCCAAACCGCTTACCCGCGACAAGCATCCGATCCTTAATCCGCGTTACAAGCTCGAACATCTCATCGAGGTCTTCCTGCGTCTCGGTCGGCAGCCCGACCATCATATAGAGCTTGAGCGTCAGCATCCCGCGGTCGAACACCGCCCCGCAGATATCGACTATCTCGTCGTTCGTCAGATTCTTGTTGATCACCCGCCGCAGACGATCGGAGCCCGTCTCGGGTGCGACCGCGATCTGCTGATCGTTCGACTCGACCAACGCATCCAGCAGCTCATCCGATATCTGATCGAGCCGCAGCGATGACACGGTTATCCGATAGCCCATCGCCCGCAGTTCGGAAAGTATCGTCGAGATCTCCGGGTGATCGCACACCGCGGTGGACACGAGCCCGATCTTGTCCGTCTTCGAACGCCACTCGGCGGCCTTCGCAAGGATGTCCTTCGCCGGCACGACACGCGGCGGATAATAGTTGTAACCGGCCCAACAGAACCGGCACCCTTGCGAGCAGCCACGCGAGATCTCGACCAGCAGCCGATCGCCCATCTCCGCACCCGGCGACCACACCGCCGTCGACGGGCAAAACGTATCCTGATTCACAAGGAAATCCGCAAGGTCCGTCTCACCGCGTTTCAAAGCCCGACGCAGCGTACCTTCCTTCGGATTCACCGCCGCCAACGCCCGCCCGACCCTTCGCGGCACGCCCTCTTTATTCGGCACGTAATCGAAAACCGTCCCGTCGTCGTTATAGATCACGTCATAAAACGACGGCACATAAAACCCACGCCCGATCTTCGCCAACTTAGTAAGAGTGACGCCTTTAGGCGTTTCATCCGAAGTAAGAGTGACGCCTTTAGGCGTTTCATCCGAAGTAAGAGTGACGCCTTTAGGCGTTTCTTCTTCCCCTTCATCCGAGGAACGCGTAAACGCGTCACTCTTACCTTCCAACAACGCATCCACCAACTGATACGCCAGGATCTCGCCCTCGCCAACGGCGATCACATCTGTAAACTCCGCGATCGGCTCCGGATTCAGAAACGAAGCCGCACCGCCCATTATCACCAGCGGATGATATTCGTTCCGCTCCTTCGCCCACACCGGAATCCCCGACATCTGCAGCATCCGCGCCATGTTCAGGTAATCCGTCTCAAACGAGATCGAAAACGCCACCACATCAAAATCCCTCACCGGCGTCTGCGTCTCCAGCGACATCAACGGCGTCCCGGATCGCAAATACTCATCCATCTCCGACACCGGCCTCTCCCGCCGTCGGTCATTCCGCCCTCCGCCTTCCGCCCTCCGCGCCTCACTCCTGTCAGTACCACCTGCGGTAGCGGGTGGGTTCCTCCGCACTTCACTATCCGGCAAGAACACCCGCTCACACGAAACCTCCGGGATCGAATTGAAAAGCTCATACATCGTATGCAGCCCCAAATTCGCCATCCCGATCGCATGCGTGTTCGGATAACACAGCGCGATCCGCAAGGACGCACCTCGCCGCACCACCCACCCATCCTCGGCAGCCAGCTTCTCCCTATAACTATCTACGATCTTCCTGTTCATCAAAATAAACCCTACATTATAGCCTGCCGGACGGGCGTAAGTATAGAGGGGCCGGTATCCTAGCCTTTAAAGGCGACGTAAGCATAAAGGTCCGTGCATGACTGCGTAAGCGCACACAAGTGCGTACGAGAATTTAACCCGCGAAGCGGGTGCCAGCGTAAAGGCACGGGTGATGCCGCAGGCGAACCCGTGCACCATGTCCGAGTTGAGTGCCGAGCCCGCAACGCGGGCGATAGACGCAAATCGAAAATCATCGACGGGAAAACGCCGAACGCCGAACACGCTACTTTTCGCGCATCATCCAAAAACCTCTATCGCCGTCTTCGACGGCTCCAAATGTTGTGCGACAATACCACGGGCTCACGCCCGTGTCTTTATGCTCACACCGGCTTCGCCGGTTAAACGCCTGAAAAAATAACGATTCCAACTGATGTCGAAATCCTACACAAACCTCATCTACCACCTGGTCTTCTCAACAAAAGAACGACGCCCGATCATCACTCCCGACCGTCAGGAACGCCTTTACGAATACGTCGGGGGCATAATTCGCGGCCTCGGAGGGATCTCTCTTGGCATCAACGGCATGGAGGAACACCTTCACATTCTTGGCAAGCTCCGAGCCGACAAAGCCGTTTCTGATGTTCTCCGGGATCTGAAATCAAACTCCTCTGGTTGGATGCATGACATCTTCCCCGACGCCGCCGATTTCGCATGGCAACGCGGCTACGGAGCCTTTACCGTCAGCTCATCCCAGATCCCCGCCGTCCAGAAGTACATCGCCGAACAAAAACTTCACCACGCCGGACAAACATTCGAAGACGAATTCGTCAGCCTTCTCAAAAAGAACGAGATCGATTTCGATTCAAAGTACCTCTGGACGAACTAGCCCGCAACGCGGGCGCCAGGATAAAGGCACGGGGATCAGTCCGTGTGGAGTGACGCTACAGGCGAACCCGTGTAATGCGTTCCGAGGTTGATCAAGCCCGCAATGCGGGCGATAAACATGAACGATCCCCGAAACCTCGGTTGCCAGAAAATCCTCACCAATGATACATTTGGCTAGCTTTTTCCCATGAACACCCTTTACTACGGCGACAATCTCAACATCCTTCGCGAATACATCAAGGACGAATCCGTCGACCTGGTCTATCTCGATCCGCCCTTTAACTCGAACCGGAACTACAACGTCCTTTTCCGAAACGAATCCGGTACGGAGTCCGAATCGCAGATAACCGCCTTCGAGGATACGTGGCACTGGAATATTCAGGCCGAGCAGACCTATAACGAACTGATAAATCATCCCGATCAGGTCGGGCGAATGATCGAGAGCTTTCGCCAGTTCATCGGGCAAAACCAGATGATCGCCTATCTGGTTATAACCCCGCCGCCTTCGGGTGATGGAGGACATTTCTCAGTTATGACTGAC
>CADEGD010000075.1 GCA_902826795.1 uncultured Acidobacteriota bacterium
GCGATGATTTTGAGACCGCAATATTTCTCGGGATATTTTCTGGAACACTCCTCTTATTCGGCCTTTGTCTTGGGCATACAGGACAACTGAAGGATAGCTCGGAAGGTGGGTTGGATGGTTCGGGATCGGCAAAGGTGCCGATCCCAGTGAATCAGGACCGGTTCAAGAATCGCCTTGCGATAGGAGCTTTGCGCTAAAGAGGGGCGGCTTTTTGTTGGACACGCGGTCCGTAATCGAGAATTCAACCGCGTTTCCGACGGCCGGCGGCCGCTCCTCCTTAACGCGCGTATTGGCGCTAGTCGGTCAAAGTGAATTCAACGGTTTGCGCCGCATTCCTGCAGAGTGTTATTCTCCATAGTGGCTTTAGTCGAGGACGGATCTTGCGATTAGGCGCATGCCCTGCCGTCGAACGACATTCACTAATAGCCTTCAAATTAAAAGACAATTTGAAAGTATCGCGGTCTCGGTCGCATCCGAAATCGCTTCGGTGTTTTTGAACGCCTTTTGAGCCCGCCCGTACGAAATAAAATTTGGAGTTTACGTTTTGAAAGATTTGAAGAAGATCTGGTATCTGTTTGCAGCGTTTTTGTTTTTAGCCGCTGGTTTCGCGTTTGAAGCCTCGGCACAGGATAGGGATAGAGTCGTTAAATCGATCTCAAGCCGCCCGGTAAATCAGCCTCCGGCACCTGCTGCATACGATAAACCGGTCACTACTTCGGTTCAATCTAGACCCACAAGCCGCCCGCCGCTCATACAAGACATCAAGATCCCAACGCCCGCTGTCGAAGAATCTAAGGTCAAGAAAATTGTCTCGTCTCGCGCGGTCGGAGCCAGCTCGATTATCGCCTCGCGATCGATCTTTTCCGCTGATGTGACCTCGTCGATGCAGAACTCGATCTATTCGAAGCTTGGTATTCCTTATTTGTATGGATCTTCGGGTCCTAACAGATACGACTGCTCGGGATTTGTTTGGTCGGTTTTTGGTGATGGCGGAATGCCTTTTACGAGGTCAAGTGCACGCAGCCTTTGGGCGATGTCGGAGCCGGTGACGGGCGATGAAAGATTCCGATTTGGAACGCTCGTATTTTTGAACGGCCTTGGGCATATGGGAATCGTCGCTGACGAGAACGGCTTTTACCACGCATCATCCAGCAAGGGAATCACGTATTCGAAGTTTGCCGGTTACTGGCAGAACCGAATCGTGGGCTTTCGCCGGTTGAACCTTTCGTCAAATCCGGCGGATCTAGAAAGATAAAGGTTATTAGCAGAAATCTTTGATTTACGGGCCATTTCCGAATGGCCCGTTTTCATTTAGGCAAGAAAGCCCGGCCGCGATGCTGCCTCGGCTACTTCGCTTATAGCGATAACGTGACCGATGTCGATATGAAACAATCGCTCGGTATCATCGGCAACGGCTAGGACGCCGCCGTCGACCGACTCAATTCGCCCTCTGAACACCGTCGAACTTCCGCAATAAACGTCAGCTCGTTTCCCAACGAGCCCTCTCAGAAGATTTTCCATAAGATTATCCTGACGAAATGGTAACAGCATCGGAACGCCTGGCAAAGATGAACGTTGCCTGCCCGAAGTAGTTCATAACTAACCGTCCTTAACGGCATATAGTTGTCGGTTAGAGTTATAACTTGTCGGTGAGCCCTTCTGAGTCATTCTGACCGATAATAGTTCGCATTGCCAAAACTTGTTGACACTTGTTTTGCCTAAATCTACTCTGACATTCGGGAAGCTGAGCAGTTCCAAAGCATACCCATCACAGCTAGTTCCCAAACCACACCTCAAAAACCACAAAGTCAGGGAGAGTCCTTCCAATGAAAAAGATCCTGATCGCATCGATCATTTTCGTCCTCACAATCGCGGCTGCCCAGTCGGTTTCAGCTCAGATGGGAAAGTTTCGCCGTGCCGTCAATCCTATCAAGGGACGATACATCGTAGTGCTGAATCCGAAATACACGGATAAGTTTGCTCTCCAAGCCGCGGTGGAATCCGAAGCGGGATATCTTGGCTATGTTTATGGCGGTGACGTGAAGGACGTCGTGGCTAACGCATTCAAAGGCTTTATTGTGGAAATGTCCGAGAAAGCTGCAATACGATTGAGCCGCGACGAGCGTATTGCTTTTGTCGAACAGGATTCTGAGATGTCGTTGCAAGCTTCAGAAGCTGCCGCCTCGTGGGGGTTGGATCGAATAGATCAGCGTGCTTTGCCGCTCAACTCGCAGTACACCTGGTCGACCGGAGCGTCGAATGTGCACGCCTACATCCTTGATTCGGGTATTCGACCGACTCACGTCGACTACTCGGGACGAGCTTCGATGGACTATGACGCTATCGGCGACGGCCGAAACGGAGTTGATTGCAACGGCCATGGTACACATGTTACCGGGACTGTTGGCGGTACAACCTACGGCGTTGCAAAGAACGTGCGGCTTCACAGCGTGCGTGTCGTACCATGTACAAATTCGGCACAGATCTCACACCTCATAATGGGGTTGAATTGGGTGGCGACTAATCGAGTTCTCCCGGCCGTCGCAAACATAAGCATCACAGCCAGTGGACAATCGGGTGCTTTGGACAGTGCCGTACAAGGTGTGATCAACGCCGGCGTTACCGTAGTTGTTGCCGCCGGAAACGATAATCGAGATGCATGTCTATCATCGCCGGCAAGCGCCCCGGAGGCTATCACCGTTGGAGCAACGCTGTCGAGCGATGCAAAGGCATCTTACTCGAACTTTGGGCCTTGCGTGGATGTATGGGCTCCGGGAAGCGGAATTACATCTGCCGGTATGGCAGACGACAACGCCGTTCGCTCGATGAGCGGAACCTCTATGGCATCTCCGCACGTCGCGGGGATTGCCGCCCTGTATCTCGCAGCGAACCCGGGAGCGAGTCCTGGGGCGGTCGCAAATGCCATTAGAAATACGAGTTCGACCGGCATCGTTACCGGTCTCGATGGCACCTCGGCCAACCGGATGGTTTTTAGTTGGCTCGGCGGAAATCCTCCGGCCTCCGCGCCTGCATCGGTACGCATCCGTAAGCGGGCGGTAACTGGTGGAGCGGAGTCAATGCCGAACACTGCGTTCGAATTTGCAGCGGACAACCTTTCTGCTTCTAGCTTCTCGCTATTCCCTGAGAACGAGTTCGTTGATTCAAACGTCACCGAGTTTGGCAGCGGAAACTCCATCACGGTCACTGAGAATCAGGCGATCGGCTGGAGTCTAACGAGCATAAGCTGTGTCGAAACGTCGGGCGGTTCACCCAACGTCGTTAACTCGACCGTAAATCTTGCGGCACGAACGGCGAACATTATCGCCGAAGAAGGTGAGCAAATCGAATGCACATTCACTAGCTCGCCTTTAGCTCCATCGGCAGGGAAAGCGACGGTGAGCGGCCGCATCGCTTACTCGAATGGCCGTGGCGTTGGCGGAGTTCGCCTAGAGCTTTTGAATGCCAGCACCAATCAACTCGTTTCGACCGTAACGAACTCGTTCGGATACTACTCGTTCAAGGATTTGCCGGTAAGCGATTTCTACGTTCTCTATGTTCCAAGCGGACGGAGAGTAGGAGCGGGAGTGATAGGGTCGCGGTCGTTTACGTTGGAGAGCGATCTGGCGGAAGTTAATTTCACCATCAACCGGTAAATACCGCACGACTCGCTGAAAAACACCGAAGAGGCTGTCTCAAAAAGGCGGCCTCTTTTTTTGTCCGGCGCAAGAAGCATATTCGACCCGCCGGAATTCACAGCATTCAGTCTTAAGCTGAAGCTTCCTGAGCAGTATGATCTTGCAGCTTGTCTCAGAGGTTTGACTTCCAACCTGCCATTTCAAACACTTAAAACTATGGACAAGCTGGTACAGGGAATTGCGGCGGGCGGAGATATTAGGGTCTTTGGTGCGATCACTACGAACACGGTGGCTGAGGCGATCAGGCGGCATCAAACGTCGCCGACTGTTTCGGCGGCATTGGGCAGGACGATGACCGGGGCTCTCATGATGGCATCGACTCTGAAGGAACTCGACCGTCTGACGGTAAAGATCGAGGGCGACGGGCCGGTCGGCGGAATCACAGCTGAGTCCAACGCTAACGGAACGGTTAGAGGATATGTCAAGAACCCGATCGCCGAGCTTCCGTCGAACGGAGCGGGGAAGTTTGATGTCAGCGGCATCGTTGGCAAGGGAACTTTTTACGTTATCCGAGAGGCTGGATTCGACATCGGTTTCCGTCCCGAGCCATATGTCGGCTCAGTTCCGATCGTATCGGGTGAGATCGCCGAAGATTTTGCGTTTTATCTCGCAAAGTCTGAACAGATTCCTTCAGCGGTGATGCTTGGCGTCTTGCTGAATAATTCCGAACCTTACGTGACGGCATCGGGCGGAGTGATGATCCAGATGATGCCGGGAGCGAACGAACACCTGATCACGATGATCGAGGATACGATCGCTCACGCACCACACTTGACGACAGTGATCGGAGCCGACACTCGCCCTGAGCAGTTGATCGAAGTCGCGTTGGGCGAGATCGGATTCGAGATACTTGACGAGAAGGATGTCTCGTTCGAATGTACGTGTTCGTTTGAGCGGGCCGTGTCGATGGTCGAAGCGTTGGGCCGAGACGAGGTCGCGTCGATGCTTGCCGAACAAAGCGGCGCGACAATGAACTGCGGATTCTGCAACGAGGTCTACACGCTGGGCGAGGACGATTTGAGGAAGATGCTTCAATGCGGACTTCACGTTCCCAATTCTTAATTTTTGCTCACATATTAATTAAGAATTGAGAATGTAAAATTTAGAATTTTCCTACTGTTTCAGAATCACCGGTTGTGTCCATGCGATCTTTCCGTTTGATTCCAGAATCTTTACGCGGACGTATCGTTCATTGCCTGTTATTTTGTAGGATGCCGTCGGTTCGAGGCTTTCCTGCAAAACCTTCCCGCCGTTGCCGATGAATTGAATGCGGTACTTTGAATAGTTTGTCGTCTTCACCTTAATCGAAACTTCGTTTTTATCCGCAGTGTATTCCGTCAGCTCGACTCCGGTCGAAGAGTAGAAGTTGCCGTTGTCGATAGCGGTAAGGATAGCCGAGGATGTCAGTTCTTTCGCTTTCACGTATATCCATCCCTGCCCCGGGAGGGCCTCGATCGCCTCGCCTTTGGAGTGAAGCTGATGAACGTCGTCATCGGCGATCCCATAGATCGTCATACCCGCAGAAAGCAGTTCGTCCCAGATCGCCTCGGCTGAGGGTTGGCCGCCGCCGCCGAGATTGTTCACAAGCGGATGGCCATTGTGGATCTCTATCAGATTTAGTCCTTTGAGCTGCCTAATCTCCGCCGCATTTAATGCCCAGCCGAAGTTCGGATGATTGAGTTGTGGAATACTGCCCGCCGCCCGAATGTTATCGATGTTCTTCTGCAACGATTCGATCTTTGTAGAAAGCTTGCTCGGCATGACGACCTTCGTAAGGCCGAGACCGTTGGAATGTACCGGCTTTCCTTCGGAGCTATCGGTCACTTCCTGCCCGCTGATTACAAGAAACTGGCCGGTGCGTCCTAAAAGTTCGTTCAGCGGCTCGATGTTGGTTATGTATTCGTGGTCGGTGATGACAACGAAATTATATCCGCGCTCTCGATACCACTTCGCAACATCATAGGGGACGTCACGCCCGTCTGTGTTGAGCGTGTGCGTGTGGGTGTTGCCCTTGTACCATTTTTCCGAAGTGGTCGCGTTTTGAGCAAACAGAGTCGATGCGAGAAGAACGATAAGGAACAGGATCTTCATGTGGCTTTAGTTTTGAATATGTCGATAACCGCCCTTGTAGTAGATCAACGGATCGGCGTCGCGAACTATTACATGCTCGACTTCGCCGAGAAAAATCGAGTGGTCACCGCCGTCGAGGGCTTTGAACAGCCTGCACTGCAGCGTGGCGAGCGAACCAGACAAGATCGGGATCCCGTGTTCGTCCACCGCGTGTTCGACGCCCGCAAACTTGTCTTCGATCAAGGACGCAAAATGATCGGATACGGAGGTTTCGTTTGAAGCAAGGATGTTGACAGTAAATCGACCGGATTGCTCGAAGGCGTGATGGCTTCCGGTCGTTTTCTCGATGCAGATCAGAACAAGCGGCGGATCGAGCGAAACCGAGCAGAAAGCCGACACCGTAATCCCAAAAAGCTTAGCGGAATCGTCCTTCGTAGTGACGACGGTGACGCCGCTCGCAAAGCGTGAAAGAGCGGATCGGAAATCGGCGGACGAGATAGGCATGACCCTTAAAGTGAATCTACCGTAAGGCTTAGCGATTAGCAAAATTGCGTGCTGTTCCGCGATGAAAGATAATCGTCAACGAATGAACGATCTAAAAGACTTCTTTAACGAAGTTAGCGGTCTATTAAACGCGGAACTCAACTGGCTGATTCCTGACGCTGGACTTGGTCCTAAAAACCTACGCGATGCGATGAGGTGGAGCCTGTTTGGCGGAGGCAAGCATTTTCGTCCGGCACTGGTTTTCGCCGTGGGCCGGACGTTTGGTGCGGCGGATGAGATGCTAGTGAGGACCGCCGCTTCGGTCGAGATGATCCATACTTATTCGCTGATCCATGACGACCTGCCGTCAATGGATGACGACGATCTTCGGCGCGGCCGTGAGACGTGTCATAAAAGGTTTGGCGAAGCAACTGCGATCCTAGCCGGAGACGCCTTGCAAGCCCTTTCTTTTCAGGCGATCGCCGAGGATGACAGATTGCCGGATCAAGTTCGGATCAGCCTTTTAAATGGATTATCACGGGCTGCCGCAAGGATGGTAGTGGGCCAGCAGCTAGATTTGGAAGGCGAAGGCCGTGACCTTACGCTCGAGGATGTTCAGAATATTCACGTCAACAAGACGGGGGCTCTCATCGCGTTTTCCGCGACCGCCGGTGCGATCATAGCCGGTGCCGATGCAAAAACTCTTAAAGACGTTACCGAGTTCGCTTCGAAGATCGGCCTGCTTTTTCAGGTGACGGATGATCTGCTTGACGTGACGAAGACGACCGAGCAGCTCGGCAAGACCGCCGGTAAAGATATTGTATCGGCCAAAGCGACATTCCCGAGCAGCATCGGTATCACGGCGACAAAAGAGTTTGCCGAGCGAATGTATAACGAAGCGATCTCGGCGATCGACCGAAGTCCCGCAAACACTTCACGCCTGCGCGAGATCGCGCGTTTTCTGTTGGATAGGGAATCGTGAACCTCAATTCCCAGCTCTGCTCAGCCGCTCGACCGAAGCCAGTAATGCTCCAGGTTTATGAGAGTAATATCCCGCCAGAAGGTCTTTGTCTTTCATCCCTTGCCAAATTTCATAGCTTTTCTGGTAGGATTCGCGGGCCTGGACGACGTCGCTGCGTTTCTCCTGCAGGCTCCCGATCGAGGCATATGTGTCGGCTAAATTGCCGAGATTGTAAAGGTCGTTGGGGTTGGCGTTCAACAATCCTTCCTGTATCGATTGGGCTTTTTTAAAGTCGGCTAACGATGCGACAAGATCGTTTTGGATCAGCAGTATGTTGCCAGAGTTCCAGTAAAGCAAGGCGATTTGAGACTTAGCAAGGTAGTTCTTTGGATCACTGGTTACCGCCCGCTCGCAGATATCGATCGCCTTATTCACCTTTGCCATGCCATCTACAGCGTTGCCGGTTGTAGATTCGAGCCGGCCTACATTGCCGAGAGCGATGGCGACTACAACCTCAGCCTGCGACTTTTTAGGACTTCCAGCGGCTAGCAGTTTTTCGCTTTCCTCGAGTGCGTTACGAAATGCCTGTAAAGCTTCAGGCAAACGGCCTTCCGCCTCGTCGCGTTCGCCGATGCGTCTATAGGCCATTTGCGTAACGCTAAGGAGTTTCTCGTTGAGGTTGAGGCCGTCTGGCCCAGTCACTTCGTTAGCCGGAGACGCGGGAATCGATTCGATCAGCGAAATGGCTTGACGGTAATGATCGAGCGCTTTCGGGGCGTCTTCGGCCGATCTGGTCCATACCAAGTCGCCAAGCTCCTGATGAAATCGTGCGGCGGTCGCGCGGTAGAGAGAATTGTTTGGGTCGGCGACTGCCACTCCATCCAGAATTTCGGTCGATCTCTCACAGTAGGCCTGAGCGTCAGTGATCTTTCCGCCGAACTGCATCATCCGGAAAAGCTTGCTGTTGAGCATCGCGGTGGCGTAGCGGGCTTCGGTCGAGCTTTCGGTAAACAAGGATTCGCGAATTGCCAGGGCTTTCTTGTAGCTTTCAATAGCGGCGGCGGTTTCGCCGAGATTCGGGCCGAGCGGATTGCCCTGCACGTCGCCGATGCGCTCGTATCCTGCGGCGAGCTCTGTTTGTAGCGTCATGTCCTTGCCTCCTTCCGCCGAAAGCCGGTCGAGATACTCAAGAGCTCGGGCAACGATCGCTTTACGGGCCGGAGTAGAGCCCGGGAGTTCGCGGATCGAATCATGCACGTCGAAGATCAGCGAGTTGGCCAGGGCACGTACGTCATTGTAACGAGACTCGGCGGAAGCGCGTTCGCGTTCTGCTCGAACGGCCTGCCACACAGCTATCGAGGCGGTGGCGATCAAGAGAAGCGATGCGACGGCTGTTGCCGCGAATCCGGCGGTGTGACGCTTTACAAACTTGCCGACGCGATAGACGAACGTGTCGCCGGTCGCCTTTACAGGCAAGCCGTCGAGGTAACGGCCAATGTCCTCGATCATCTCCTGAACGGAAGAGTAGCGGCGTTCAGGTTCTCGTCGCAGAGCTTTGAGGACAATGTTGTCGATGTCGCCGCGAAGGGCGTGCGGGTCGGGGACGCTCCGGCGTGTGGCTACGAGCGGCTCGCCTTCGCCAGTTGGGTGAACGCGATCCTGAGCCGTGGCTTTCGTATCCCGGCCGCCGGACGGTTCAGAGAAAAGCGCCGCGACGGACGGTTTTTGCGGGTCTTTCGTTTCGATCGCCTCGGCGAGTTCCGCGGGCGAACGGCTTTCGTTCTGAAACGGACGAACGCCCGTAAGCAATTCGTACAAGACCACGCCAAGGCTGTAAACGTCGGTAAGTGTCGTCGTCGGTGAACCTCGGAGCTGCTCCGGCGAGGAATACTCGGGGGTGAGTATCCTGAATTGTGTAGCAGTGACCGTATCCGCGCTAGCCTTCCAGTCCGGCGTCAAGAGTTTTGCAATACCAAAGTCGAGAAGCTTTGGCTCGCCCTTCGGCGTGACCAGAATATTCGAAGGCTTCAGATCGCGATGTACAACCAGCTTCTGGTGGGCGTAGGAAACGGCGTCGCAAACCTTTGCGAACAGTGCGACGCGCGATCGGGTATCCATTCTTTGCGAATCGCAGTAAGAACGGATCGGCTTGCCCTCGACGTGTTCCATAACGAAATACGGAAGGCCGTCGGGCGTGGACCCGCCATCGAGCATTCGAGCGATGTTCGGATGGTCAAGGGCGGCGAGGATCTGGCGCTCCATCAAAAAACGGCGTAGGATCACGTCGGTATCCATGCCGCGTTTTATCAGTTTCAGCGCGACCCGTTGCGAAAATCCCTCGCCAGCGTGTTCGGCCAAATAAACCGTACCCATGCCGCCGGAGCCGAGTTTCTCGATCAGCACATAATCATCGATCGTCGTTCCATCGCTCAGGACTGGATCGGCTGCAGTAACCGCTCCATGTTCGAACAAAAAAGGTTTTTCGATGAACTGTCCGGCATCCTGATCGGCGGCGAGCAAGCGTTCGACCTCGGTTCGGACTTCGAGTTTGAGGTTTGATAGATGAGCCGCCCGACTATCTGGTGATAGTTCGAGCGCGGAATAATAAGCGTTCTTGATCTCTTTCCAAAGGGCCGGTTCCATTTTTTCTTCCGAACAATACGCGAAATCGGAGCGAATTTAAGGTCACAACCCCTGGACGCGGTCAAAAAGCCAAGCTCTGGCAACCGACCATTCGCGTTTGATGGTAGCGGGCGATACACCCAAAACGTCGGCTGTCTCTTCGATCGTGAGCCCGCCAAAGTATCTAAGCTCGACAAGTTTTGCCTGATCCGGGTCGAACTCGGCGAGTTCACGAAGGGCTTGATCGAGGTCTAGGAGGTGTTGATCGACTTCGATCGCGATACTTGGTGCTTCGCTGATTGGCACCTTCTCCGCTCCGCGTTTCGAGGCCTTTCGGGCTCGGGCGGCGTCGATCAATATACGCCGCATCGCCTGAGCCGCAATGGCGAAAAACTGTCCGCGATTGTTCCAGTCTACCGATCGCTGTTGCGTAAGACGAAAATACGCTTCGTGTACGAGTTCCGTGGTCTGGATTGAAACGGCATGTTCGCGGTTTAGGAAGCTTCCGGCGAGCCGCCGCAATTCGTTGTAGACAAGCGGCAGGAGTTGATCGAGCGTCTCTCGGTTACTTCCGTTTTGCTTCAGCTCTTCGAGAAGCAATGTGACTTCGGTTGCCATACTTTGCGACGACATCTTAGCACGGAAGCTAACATAAATCGGTCTTTTTGCGGGCTTTATGAGCTCAACCTGACGGGGAATACGCGTAGCGCGACAAAGGAAGTCGAAAGTGCTGGAATTAGTAAGGTTTTTTTAGGTAAAGTTCCGGTCGGCGACCCGAAGCATTCAGGAGACAAGATGATGAAAAATTTGACCGTAGCTCTCGCGATAGCACTCAGCATGATCGGAGTCGCACACTCTCAGTCCGGCGGACAGTATACTATTGAGAAATCTGTTATCGCGGGCGGTGGCGGAACGAGTACCGGGGGTACATTTTCTATTCAGGGAACGATCGGCCAAGCTGTCGCGGGCGGCCCGTCGACAAAATCGCCATTTTCCCTTCAAAGCGGATTCTGGAGTTCGGATGTCGCTCCCACCGCTGCGGGAGTCTCGATCACGGGACGCGTAATGTTTTCAGGCCGCGGCGTTGGTGGAGCGATCGTTGTTATCGCTCTTGGCGACGGGACTATCCGTCACGCTCGAACAAATGCTTTCGGCAACTTTAACTTTGATGACCTGCTTGTCGGTCAAACGGTCCTCATCGACGTCCAATCTCGGCGGCATAACTTCGCACCCCAGTTGATCAGTCTGTCCGACAGCCTCAGCGGCCTTGAGCTTCAGCTTTTTTAGGGAATTTTCTCTGGCCGGATGGCGTGTACGGGTTGAATATCATCAGCTAGCAACTTGACACCCAATACCCAACTTTTTACTATCTAAGTTCGCCTTTCGGACGAGATAGGCGGCCGATTTTTGAAGCGAGGCTGATCTTAGCCTCACCCAAAGGTTGATTTTGGGCATGTACGTCAATTGGTAGACAGCCTCCCTTACAAGGAGGAAGTTGGGGGTTCGAGTCCCTCCGTGCCCACCAATTTCAAGTTCCAAATGCGGGGTCGTAGTTCAGTTGGTTAGAACGCCAGCCTGTCACGTTGGAGGTCGCGGGTTCGAGCCCCGT
>CADEGD010000076.1 GCA_902826795.1 uncultured Acidobacteriota bacterium
GACGGGCGTGAACCTCAAAGATCCGACTCCGGCCAAGATCAACGAATGGCTCGGGCTCGCGGTGGACTCGAAGCTCATACGGTTCTGGCGGCTCGACAATCTGGCGGCCAAGCCTTCGTCGGGTTCGAACAAACAGGCCGGGATGATCGTCGTGCCTTGCTCGATGGGCACGCTTGGGGCGATCGCCAGCGGAGCCGGGACAAATCTCATCCATCGCGCCGCCGATGTCTGCCTCAAAGAGGGCCGCAAATTGGTACTCGTACCGCGTGAAACTCCGTATAATGCCATCCATCTTGAGAACATGCTCAAACTTTCCCGTGCCGGGGCGCGAATTTTACCCGCAAGTCCGGGCTTCTATCACCGTCCTACTTCGATAGGTGAATTGGTCGATCATCTCTGTTACAGGATTATCGACCAATTCGATATTCCCCATTCCAGTAAGACCAAGTGGACGGGCGAGGAAGTGCCCGAGGAGTAGAATGAAGAAAGTTCTCTATTTACTGTTAACGGTTGCGATGGCTGCTGCGGCGATGTCCGCTCAGGAAGTCTACTTAAAGCCTGTCGACGAGGCGGCTAAAGACCCTTCGTTTCTGGCGTTTCGCACAAAGCTTATCGCCGCTGTCGAACGTAAAGATGCGGCCTACGTTTACTCGATAGTGGATCCGAAGATAAAGAATGGCTTCGGAGACCGCGACACAATCGCATGGTTCAAGCGGGATTGGAAGCTTGAGAACAAGAATTCCAAGTTTTGGAAGACTTTCGGGACGGTGATCAAGAATGGCGGTGCGTTTTGGAGCGATGGAACGAATAAGGACTCTTTCGTAGCTCCATATTCGTTCTCAAACTGGCCCGACGGGATCGATGCGTTTGAGCATTTTGTGGTTTTTGGTTCAGACGTAAACCTCCGCGAAGAGCCTTCGATGACAGGCAAGGTCATAACGAAACTGTCGTATAACATCGTCAAGCTCGAGCATATGACAGATCCGAAAAGCAGCAAGTATCAGGGCTGGGCTAAGGTAACGACGCTCGGCGGGCTCGAGGGATACATCAAGGAAGAATTCATCCGCAGTTCGGTCGATTATCGTGCCGGTTTCGAGAAGAAGCGAGGGAAGTGGGTGATGACCTTCTTTCTAGCGGGAGACTAGATTTTAGAACGCTTCGAGCTTTCGGTTTTTGACCGGAAGCTGGCAGCTCTCGGCTGGCGGCTGTTCGTTAAAGAATGTTGTCAGATTCAGTAGAAAGGTTTTCGAACCGCGTTGCGAATTATGTAAAGTACCGCCCGTCTTATCCGGCTGCGATGCTTGACGTTTTTCGCGACGAGATGGGGATGACGAGCGAGTCGGCGATCGCGGACATCGGATCGGGTACGGGTATTTCGGCGAAGCTGTTCCTTGAAAATGGAAATACCGTATTTGGTGTCGAGCCGAACGCGAAGATGCGAGAGGCGGCCGCAGAATTTCTCGCTGCGTATCCAAATTTCTACACTATCGATGGCACATCGACCGCGACGAGGCTGCTAAACAATTCGGCCGATATCGTGACCGCTGCTCAAGCCTTTCATTGGTTCGATCCGCGGCCGACGCTTGCTGAATTCAAACGGATCCTAAAGCGCGGCGGCTGGATCGCGTTGATGTGGAACGAGCGGCAGCTCGATACGACGCCGTTCCTTATCGAATACGAGCAGTTGCTCCTGAAGTACGCGAGCGATTACACGAAGGTCCGTCACGACAACATCAATGAAGCAGCTCTTGGAGCCTTTTTCGAAGGAGATTTTCGGACGGCCACGTTCGCGAACGAGCAGATCCTCGATTTCGAAGGGATCAAGGGCAGAGTAGGCTCTTCTTCCTATATGCCTTCGGAGTCGGACGACCGATATTCGGAGATGGTGGAAGACTTGCGGACTTTGTTTGATAAACACGCCGAAAGCGATAGAATACAAGTTTTCTACGACACCAACGTTTTCTACAAGCAGTACTAGTTTTTATGTCAGTTAAGGCTGAGACAACCACCGAACCACGCACTATCACCGTCGCCCATTCACCCGATTCGGACGACGCATTTATGTTCTATGGGCTTGCCACGAACAAGCTCGAAACGGAAGGGCTGAAGTTCGAACACACGCTCAAGGATATTCAGTCGCTCAACGAAGACGCGAAGAACGGAGTTTTTGACGTAAGTGCGATCTCATTTCACGCATACGCATACGTTGCGGACAAGTATGCACTTCTGCCTCATGGTGCAAGCATCGGCGATAAATACGGCCCGATCGTCGTTTCGAAAGAACCGCGGAGTGCTGACGAGATCGGCCAGATGAAGATTGCAATTCCGGGCGAACTCACCAGCGCATTCCTCGCCCTTCGGATCTACAACAAGGACTTTCAATACGAAGTTGTCGAGTTCGACAAGATCATCGACGCCGTACTCGAGGGCAAGGTCGATGCGGGGCTTCTGATCCACGAGGGCCAGCTTTTCTATAAGCAGATGGGCCTCGACAAGGTTCTCGACCTCGGCGAATGGTGGCATGAGAAGACCGGGCTGCCGCTTCCGATGGGCGGCAACGTGATCCGCCGCGACCTCGGCGAAGATCTGATGCGACAGGTTTCGAAGCATCTCCACCGCAGCATCAAATATTCGATGGACAACCGTGAAGATGCGCTTGCTTACGCGATGCAGTTTGCCCGTGACATGGCACCGGAGCTTGCCGACCGCTTCGTTGCCATGTGGGTGAACGACCTGACGCTCGATTACGGCGAACGCGGAAAAGAGGGCGTTCGACGGCTATTAAGAGAGGGGTTTGAGGCTGGAATAATACCGCACGAAGTCGACATTCAGTTCGTCGACTAGGCCTTTAGCAAAGAAATGATCATTTGACGGACGCCCCACGCACAAAGGGCGTCCGTTTTTGAGTCAAGATTGCAAACTATCGGCCGCGAAAAGGCATCTATATGTTGATGTTAAGGAAAATCTTTCTCGCCTTTAGTGTTTCTCTGTTTGCTGCGGCTGGCGTTTTTGCTCAGGGTTCGACGGTCACGCCGGGCAGTTTGTCGAAGGCCGATGTCGACGCTATGGTCGCTAAGTTTACGGCAAACGAATCTTCTTTCCGAGAGGCTTTAACCAGTTATGTTTTCAACCGCTACGCCACGATCAACACGATCGGGCTCGGCGGGCAGATCTCCGGCACCTATCGGCGAGATTCGTTCATGACCTTTACGTCAGACGGCAGGCGATTCGAAAAGATCATCTTCTCGCCCGTCTCGACGCTCACTGACATGTCCATCACTCCACAGGATTTGGAAGATCTTGGCGGAGTCAATCCATTCGCGCTCGAACCAAAGAACATCGCTCAATATAATTTCACGTATCTCGGTAAAGAAAAGATCGACGAACTCAACCTCCACGTGTTTGAGGTTACGCCGAAGGTCATACCCGATCACAAGACCGGCTTACGTCTTTTTAGCGGCCGTGTATGGGTGGATGATGAAGACCTGATGATCGTCAAGTCGAAAGGAAAGGCTGTGCCGGAGACGAAGAACGATAAGTATCCGACTGTCGAGACGTGGCGAGAGAATATCGATGGAAAATACTGGTTTCCATCATTCGCATCAGCCGATGACGAGCTTGTATTCGGAAGCGGTCAGGTCGTGAAAATGCGGCTGCGTGTGAAATACACTGACTATAAGATGGGTCGTACCGACGTGATCGTAGGCGATGCGGAGGACGTGTCGGATCAGCCGCAACCGGCTGCAAGTCCCACCCCGAAACCATAGCTGCCGTAGCGGCCACCGTCCCGGTGGCTTTTTCTCGGGTGAGCGGGATGCTCACTGCCCCAATCAAGCTGCTGACATCTGTGTCGCAATGGCCTCGCGAGTATCGCGCAGTATGTCCATCAACTCGCGTCCTTCGGTCGGCACGGGCGGTAACAGCACCATCTCGATAGGGCCGGGATGCAGGACACCGGTTCTCTTTCCCATCAGCTTGTCCGTGTTTTTGAACGCGACGGGAATGATGTCCGCCCCGGTTTGCAGGGCGAGGTGAAAGGCTCCTTTCTTAAAGGGCAAAAGTTCACCCGGCATCGCACGCGTACCTTCGATGAACACGCCGAATGAGTAGCCGTCCTTCATTACTTGCTGAGCCTTTTCCATGGACTGCCTCGCTCGCTCGGGGTTCTAGCGGTCGATCGCAATGATGTTCACGAATCCCATTCCTTGACCAAGCACAGGAACAGCCAGCAGTTCCTTTTTGGCAACAAGTCCGATGCGTCGCCCGGCATATCGAAAGAGCGCGGCCGTATCCAGATAAGAGCGGTGATTCGAGGCAAAGACGTATTGCTTCCCATCTTCGAGATTCTCGAGGCCGGTAACGTTCACTTTCGTGCCGCACGCCTTCAGCCAGTTCTTGGCTCCCCACAATGCGAGCGGATAAAGCCAGAGCCGCCGGTTGATCATCCACAGAAACAACACGCCGGGAAGGCCGACGACGAGCAGCATCGAGCCGGCTGCGAACCAGCACCACCAATACCAAAGTTTTCCGGAAAGGCGTGATTTGCTATTCTGCTCGGACGGGAAAACGATTTTCTTGTTCTCTTCGATTCCAAGCTCAAGTTCACCGCCGAGACGCGTAGATGCCGAGATCTCTTTTGTCGGAGTTTCAGCCATATTCCGTCTCGTAAGTTACACGATATGAAAAGGTTTTTCGAATGCTCCACGTCAGCGCTCCTCTTTGCACTCACAGTTTTCGTCTCGTTCGCGAACGCCCAGCCGACGCCACAGTCGGTGCTCGGATTCGTGCCGACGGAGGATAAGACGATTGCGGATTGGGGGCAGATCACCAACTATTTCTCAAAGCTTGACGCCGCGAGCCCGAAGATGCTTGTGAAACAGATAGGTAAATCTACGAACGGCAAGCCGATGATCGTTGCATTTATCTCCGCGCCGTCGAACATCAGCAACCTTGAGCGATATCGGCAAATGAACGCAAAACTTGCAGACCCACGAACGATAAAGGACGAAGCCGAGCTGACCAACATTATCGCGAATGGAAAGTCGATCGTATCGATATCTTGCTCGATCCACTCGACCGAGATCGTCGCATCGCAGATGTCGATGAATCTTGCATATGAGCTCGCGACCGCTACTGACGCGGAGACGCGCGAGATACTCGACAACACGATCCTGCTGTTGATCCCATCGGCAAATCCTGACGGCATCGACATCGTCGCCGACTGGTATCGCAAAACGCTCGGCACGAAAAGTGAGGGCACGTCGCCGCCGGAGCTTTACAACCATTACGCCGGCCATGACAACAATCGCGACTGGTTCATGCTCAATCTGCCGGAGACGCGAAACATCACAAAGCTTTACTGGCAGGAATGGTTCCCGCAGTTCGTTTACGACGTGCATCAAATGGGCCAGAACGGAGCGCGATTTGTTATTCCGCCGTTTCACGATCCGCCAAACAATCGCATCGCACCGTCGATCGTCCGCGAGGTCGGCCTGGTCGGGATGAAGATGGCTGCGGATCTGCAGGCGAAGGGTGTCGAAGGCATCGCGACCAACACGACGTTCGATATGTGGTGGCACGGCGGTTTCCGCTCGGCGCCTTACTATCACAACTCAATCGGTATTTTATCGGAAGCGGCAAGTGTCGATCTGCTGTCGCCGGTCACGATAACCAAAGAGCAGCTTGAGCGAACTCGTCCGGCTCGCGGCCTTCGGTCTCCGCTTGCAACCGACATCGCTCATCCCGATGCTTGGGAAGGCGGCGTGTGGCGTCCGCGTGACATCGCCGAGATCGAGATGTCGGCGAGCCGCGCGTTACTGACGCTCGCCTCGAAGTATAGGCAGCGATATTTGAGGAATTTTCATGATCTGAATCGGCGAGCGAGTTTGGTAGGAGGGAACCCGAACGACCCGATAGCCTATATAATTCCGGCAGGACAGCCGCAGGCGGAGACGATCTCGCGTTTTCTCGAAATTTTGATGTGGCAGGGTATCGAGGTTCACGAAATGAAACGCGAGCTGGATGCGGTGATGGAGGGCATGGACGGCCACATGGAAATGCCGTTAGGGTCTTTCATAGTTTTCGTTAACCAGCCGCAACGGAACAACGTGCTAAGTCTTTTTGAGAAGCAGGTTTACCCGAACCGCGTAGGTGCAAATGGTGAGCCCGATCCGCCATATGACGTGGCCGGTTGGACACTCCCGCTTCAGATGGGCATCGAATATCACGCCATCAGGCAAATAGTTAATTACCCGAATGATCCGAAAACGCTCAGCCGGATAGATAACATTAATCAAGCCCGGCCACTGCTTAACTTAAAGCCTAGCCGTCAGCCGTTTGATAAGCTTCCTAATCCTCTGAAAACAAATCCGCGGATCGGAATGTACAAGCCATTCACATCGTCGATGGACGAAGGCTGGACGCGGCTTGTTTTCGACTATCACCAGATCCCGTTCAAGTCGATATCGAATGAGGATTTTCGTCAGGGTCGTCTGGATTACGACGTCATCGTGCTCCCCGCAGACGGCGAGACCACTATCCTCAACGGCTTTAGTGCGGATCGATATCCGGCGGAGTTCGCGGGTGGAATCGGCGAGGCGGGTGTCGAGAACATGAAGAAGTTTGTCGAGAATGGCGGCAAGCTCGTTTGCCTCGACGATTCGTGCGAGCTTGTCATCAAGAAATTCGGACTGCCTCTCAAGAACATTCTAAGCGGCGTTGCCCGGAACTACTTCTACAACCCCGGTTCGATCGTAAAGATCAAGATAGACCGCTCACACCCGATCGGCCGCAACGTACTCGAAGAAACTCCGGCGTACTTTATAAACAGTTCTGCTTTTGAATTGTCAGAACCGCCTGCGTCAGCGGGCGGCCAGACAGCCGTCAAAACTACCGACGTAAGAACGATCGCCCGTTACGCAGAACAAGACGCGCTAATGTCCGGCTGGATGCTCGGCGAAAAACTGATCAAGGGAAAGATCGCTCTAGCCGAAGCAACCTACGGCAAAGGCAAGATCGTCCTCTTTGCCTTCCGCCCACAACATCGCGGCCAAACGTACGCAACGTTTCCGCTGTTGTTCAATGCGTCGGAAAAACGATAGGCAAAACGACCAACTATGAATTAAGGCATCGAGCTTGGTTTTTTTCGTAGACTTGAGATCGTGTTAAAGCCGGCAATTACCATAGTCGATAGCGCGAAAAAGCTCGGAGTCGCCGCCGTCCAATGATGGCCTTTGAACGCCGGACCGAGAACGACGACCAACAGAGTCAGCAATACGTAAAGACCGCTCAATACAACTAGAAGTCCGAGTGCTGCATAGCTTTCTTTTGAGGCGTGAAGGTAAGATGCCACCGGAACTCCTAGCACCCACGTGATTACCATCAACAGGTTAAAGTAGCTCCAATAGTTCCCCACGAAGACGTTACCGTCTCCCGCCATGCGATTTGCGAGGGGAAAGTCAATGAAGTACGAATATACAAGCAAAGAAATGGAGAACAGCAAGCCACAAAAAATCTCTAAATTACGAGAACTTTTCATATAACCTCCGACAAATCTATCTGGCTATCGGTTAGAGTCCCGCAGCCCACCTAATTGAATTGTCAAATAGAACCCCACCGTTCGAGGTTAAATTGGATGAGGACGCGGTGTAAAAGAATGCGACGCGCCTTGCCGGAGCCGTCAACCCCGGCATCACAGCCCCGCTCACGTAACCAAAGCTAGTAGCCTTCGTGCTATCGGCAGTCAGCGTCGAGATCTTTGCAGCATTTACGTTCGGCTTGCCCCAACCGAATGTTGTGTTGGAAGACGTAACCTGTACGGTGCCGGTAAGCCCGCCCGCCATCGGGTGCCCGGCGCTCGTGATCGCGACGTTCTTCTGCCCCGTCGTTGTGCCGTAATTAGTGCTGGCGGTAGGAGTCATCCCCATGTCGTCAAACAACTGTGGGTCGAGAGTGACTACAGGAACCGCAACACCACGAAATTTTGTGTTTACGTTCGCCGGCGTAACGCTGTCGGATACTACGACAACAGTCTTGCCGGTTGCGTCGCCGGTAACAGCGGCAGATGCCGACTTAATGACGACACTCAAACCTAAATTCTGAAGTCGCGTCAGTATCGCCGAATCGACACCGTTCAACGTCGTGTTGCCAACTACGAAGAGTGCTGTACCAATCGAATTAACTGTTATGGAAACGGGGCTCGATACGGTCGAAGAATTATTGTTGTCGGTCGCCCTAGCGGTGAGGGTGTGATTGCCTGCAATTACGTTCGACCACGAGAACTGATATGGCGGGCCGTATACCGTGCCAAGGAGAAGGGAACCGTTGAAGAAATCGACCCTATCAATACTTCCATCGCTATCCGAGGCATCTGCCGAAAAGTCGATGGTGGGTAAAGGAGAGAACGTGGAGCCGCTCGCGGGATTTAGGACAGCGACCGCGGGCGGATTATTGGTTACGGTGATTGAAACTGGATCGGAAACCGATATTAAGCCAGCGTCGTCGGTAGCCTTGGCAGTGATCGAATAAGTTCCAGCTTGAACGTTAGCCCACGAGAGTTCAAACGTGGAGCCCTGCACAAACGACGCGAACCCGAGCGAGCCAGTTCCGTTCACCAGAAATTCGACCGTGCTTACGTACCCGTCAAAGTCGGACGCCGTTGCCGAGAGCGTCGTACTTGCTGGTTGCGGATAGACGCTCCCAGATGAAGGAGCAGTGACTGCGACAATTGGAGCGTAACTAACGTGAATATTCGCAGACTCCGACCACGATTTTACGCCGTTGGCATCGGTCGCGACTGCTCGAAGCGAGTGATTCCCGATAGGAGTGTTAATCCAAGTGTAGTTGTAAATGCCCGCTCCCGAATATACTCCTACTCCAATCGGTTCTCCATTTGCTGGGACTTGCACCTGCGACACGGTTCCGCTGCTGTTTGTCGCAGTCGCGCTTAAGGCTATGTTCGCCGGCGTTCCGAATAATGCCGCCTCATCCGGGCTGTCGAGAGTTACGATGATAGGCCCGTTAACGAAAATCCGCCTCGTGTCGGAGACCGCCTTTCTTCCACCATTATCGGTAACAATCGACGCGAAGGTGTGCTCCCCATAATCTACCGCAGCAAGATCAAGCTTATACTTACCCGTCTCCAGAAACACGGCATCGCCGACACTTATTCCGTCTAAGAAAATTTCGACCTGTGTAACGCTGCCGTCACTGTCCGCAGCACCCACTACGACACTGAAATTCGCCGGTCCAGAAAAAATTGCGTCTTTCGCTGGTCCTAAAATCGCGGTGGTCGGTGGTGCATTAGGATTGGGTAACGCATTGGTGCTGATCGTGATCTCGTTGTTCGCCTCATTCGGATCGGACTCGTTACCCGTCACGAAAACCGAGTTAAATATGACCTTACCTGTCACCGGAAATTGTGTCTGCCCTTCATCGGGCTTGACCGTGATGGTCACCGGCAGCGTCGTTCCCGGCGCGATCGAATCCAAGTCGCAAACCACTGTACCGTTGATCTCATTGCACGTTCGAGTCAGGGCATCTGCTGATACGAATCGAACGTCAGGCGATAAACCGCTACTCAGTGCTACTCCGGTCGCCATGTCCGGTCCGTTGTTGGTGACATTTATCGTATATACGAGATCGTCACCCGCAACAACCGGATCTGCGGATTCCAAAATGGTCATGCTTAACTCTGAACTATTTGTGTTCGGGGGCGGCGAGCTGACCAACCGCGCGATTAGGAAAGGCCCAACTTCGTTCACCTTTGCGCTGATATTCCGATTTGTGAAATCTGGAGAAGGACTGTCGGGTGCGAGGATAGTTCGGTCGACCCATTTTGCCCGAGTCGGATCGAGCGGATCGGACTCCGAATGTAAGACCCGTAACGTCTGAAAAGTGGCTTGATCTGAAACAGAGGGTAAATTGAAAGTGATCCTGTGAGGGCCTGAAACAAGCGCTTCCGTACGTACATCGTAGCTGACTGTATTGTAGTGTGCGTATCCACTCGGTAGCTGAGCTATGGAATCAGGGTCGCGCTCAACATATCTCGTTGGACCATCCTTATATAGATGGCCGTACTGTATCGAAACTGGGGCATCACCGTTTGTTAAAGTTTCAGAGTCGCCTTTACTTTCGGGACTTCGCAGCAAAAGGTTGTCCGACGAAATGGTCCTCTGGGTATTTGGTTCGTCAGCGATAAAGAAACTGTAATAGCTGAATAGCTCATCGCTTGCTTTATGGCCCGTGGCTGACTGCCAAAACACAACTGCCTCTGCAATTGTATTGTAGTGGAAGGGTCTAATGAAACAAGACGGAAAAGTCTCCTAGAATGGAGAATATG
>CADEGD010000077.1 GCA_902826795.1 uncultured Acidobacteriota bacterium
CTGATCACGGAAACTGAGACTTCTGTGAATCAGGTCCTCGATATGATCCGCTACGGCCGAGTCCGCTCGACCGACGCGATCATGGTCGCGATCAAATGTGACACCATCTGCCTCCACGGCGACGGCGAACACGCGGTCGAGTTCGCCTGTCTCATCCGCGAACGGCTTGCTTCGGAACTGATAGATATTAGAGCTCCGTTCGGCGTCTGATCCTTTTCTGTGGTTTCTGTGGTTTCTGTGGTTTCTGTGGTTGGAAATGATAACCACAAAAATCACAAAAACAAGAAAAAAACTTAGGAAAGTTTTCAACGCAAAGACGCTAAGGTGCAAAGCCGCTAAGTTCTTCCGTTTGCGTCTTAGCGACTTTGCGTTAAATAAGCCAACTATGGCTGAGAAATCGTTAAGATCTGTGATCCTTGGAGCTGCTTTTTTGATGGCGACATCGGCGGTGGGACCGGGGTTTCTGACGCAGACAACGGTTTTCACCAAACAGCTTCTCGCCAGCTTCGGCTTCGTCATTTTACTGTCGGTCGTTCTCGATATTTTTGCTCAGCTCAACATCTGGCAGGTACTGACCGTCAGCGGCAAGCGCGGACAGGACGTTGCGAATGAGACTATTCCCGGCAGCGGATATCTGCTCGCCGCACTCATCGCAATCGGCGGACTCGTATTCAACATCGGCAACATCGCCGGAACCGGACTGGGACTAAACGTCCTAACCGGACTGCCGGTTGAAGCCGGAGCAGTGATAAGTGCAGGCATCGGCATCGCGATCTTTTTAGTCAAGGATGGGGGCAAGGTAATGGACGCGGTTGTGAAAGTTCTCGGCGTAATCATGATCGTCCTGATCGTTTACGTCGTTTACGCATCTCAGCCGCCGATAGCCGAAGCGGCGATGCGAACGTTTGCACCTTTACAGATCGACGCCCGTGCGATCGTTACGCTAGTCGGTGGAACGGTCGGCGGATACATCACTTTCGCCGGAGCGCATCGCCTCATCGACGCGGGCATTTCGGGAGTCGAATCGCTTCCCGAAGTGAGACGCAGTGCCGTAACGGGCATCGCCCTGACGGCTATCATCCGATTCGCACTCTTCCTCGCCGCACTGGGCGTCATCACGATGAGACTGACCATCGATGACGCAAATCCGCCGGCATCGGTCTTTCAAAACGCCGCTGGAACCGCGGGCTACAAGATCTTCGGCGTCGTAATGTGGGCGGCGGCGATCACTTCCGTCATCGGAGCCGCGTTCACCAGCGTTTCGTTCATCAAAACGTTCAGCGAGAAACTTGAAACACGTTCGAACATGATAATCGTCGGGTTCATTGCCGTCTCGACCGTCGTATTCCTTGCCATCGGTCGTCCCGTGACGGTTCTCGTTTGGGCCGGCACCATCAACGGCTTCATCCTTCCGGTCGGACTCACGATCGTCCTGCTCGCCTCTCGAAAGCGTTCGATCGTCGGTGAATACAAACACGCCCCGTGGCTGCAGATCGCTGGTTGGCTCGTTGTAGCGGTGATGGCCGCGTTCAGCGTACTAACGATAGCTGGATATTAAGGAAACCGTTTGCGGGTTGTTCCGCATCGAAGTTTCTCAGTCTTACAGACTTAAAGGAAAAACCATGCGTTCACTTATCATCGTTGCGTTTCTCCTCTCCTTGGTTTCGATCGCAGCCTTTGCGCAGTCCGGGCGCAGGATCCAGCCCACGCCGACGCCTGTCACGGTCACGCGCGAACCCGCTTATTCAGAATCGACGCCAAAACCTAAACGGCCGGTGTGGATCTCTCCGGCTGAGCGGATGAAGCAAAATCAATCTATTGCCATCACTCCAAAACCGATAGCGGACACGACCGCCGACAGCGAAGACGAAGTAAAAGTTGAAACAACTCTGGTTACTATCCCGGTCTCCGTTTTCGACCGAAATGGGCTTTACATCCCAAACTTGGGCCGACAGGATTTCAAGATCTTTGAAGACGGCAAGGAGCAAGAGATCGCCTATTTTGGTACGTCTGAGAAACCTTTCACGGTTATTTTACTGCTCGATACGAGCCCGTCAACCGAGTACAAGATCGACGAGATCCGATCGGCTGCCGTCGCTTTTGTCGATCAGCTAAAACCGCAAGATCGGGTGATGGTGATCGAGTTTGACGCGAACGTTCACGTGCTCACAGAGGCGACGAGCGATCGTCAATTGATCTACAAAGGTATTCGAAACGCAGATTTTGGAGGGGGCACGTCGCTTTATGAAGCCGTCGATTTCTCGCTTAAGAAGAGGCTGAACGCGATCGAAGGCCGCAAAGCGATCGTGCTGTTTACCGATGGCGTCGACACCACGTCGCGAGGTCGAACCACCTATGATTCCACCCTCGCGCTCGCCGAAGAATCAGACGCTTTGATCTTCCCGATCTACTACAATACGTATTTCGATATGGTTCGCCAGAGCGGCAGTGGCGGTGGTGGTAGCTGGCCCGGAACGATAACTCTAGGAGGAGGAAGTTCCAGACCAAGTTCCGAAGACTATGCACTCGGCCGACGCTATCTCGAAGAACTCGCAGACTACACCGGCGGCCGCGTATTTCGCCCCGAATCTACTCCAGGCGGACTTACCGCTGCCTTCGAGGGCATAGCCGAAGAACTCCGCCGTCAATACCAGATAGGATATACACCTGCCGACGACGGCAAGCCGGGCCAGCGAAAACAGATAAAGGTGCGTGTCAACCGGTCCAATCTTGTGATACGGGCTCGGGACAGCTATGTCGTCGGTCAGGAATCTACTGCGGCTGCTAAGGTGGGCACGTAAAAATCTGAAGGTCTTCCCAAAATGGAAACGGGCACCGCCATTGATTGGACAGTGCCCGAACCCCTTCCCCCGGCTCGTTAATTGGCTAGACTTGAGGCTGCTCCTTCCCTATGCATTTGGGAATGCATAAAGCGTTCAACAGGTTCGGTACCTTTTTCACCGATTAGGCAATGAAGTGCACGTGGAACTGTGCTCTTGGAAATCTGCCCGAACAGAGCACGTACGTGCGGCGGTACCCGAATGACTAGGACTTTATCAGCGTTTTGCGCCAAAAAGAATACGCGAAACTACGTATTTTTAGGTTCAAGGGCAGACTTTTCGAAACGAGAGAGTGCGTATTTCATCAACGCATGGCGGCCGTGCAAGCCTACTTTCGAACAGATGTTAGTTCGGTGGGTTTCGACGGTTCGCGGACTAATAAAAAGCTCGTCGGCGATCTCGCGGCTTGTCTTGTATTCCGCGATCAATGACAGTATTCGAAGTTCTGACGCGGAAAGTTGTTCAGGATCTCCCTTGACCTCGCTTGATCGAGAACGAGCATCTTCAAAATGTGACAACAGTTCCGGACTGACAAATTTATCGCCTTCGGCAACGGTTCTGATAGCTTCGATCAGCTCGCTCAGAGCACCGTCTTTCAGAACATATCCACGCAGCCCGAGATCCATGCCGCGCTTATACAATTTCTCTTCCCGATACATCGTCATGAAGATGACGCCGACAGGAATCTTTAGCCGGTCGATCTCGGTCATCACCTCAATTCCGTCGATCTTGGGCATGCCTATATCGAGCACCGCAATATCCGGCCGAAGTTCCGTTACAAGTGTCAAAGCATGAGAACCGTCAGTAGCCTCGCCCACTATCTCAATGTCGCTCTCGATTTCGACAACGCTTCGAAGGCCCGCCAGAAATACGGGATGGTCGTCCGCAATTATGATTCTGATCGCGCTCAAACTTATGCGTTCTGCAAATCTATCTTTAGCTCAACCGTCGTTCCACGGCCTCGCCCGGACCTGACATCTATGTTTCCGCCCAACATCCGAGCCCGTTCCTTTATGCCTGAGATCCCGAAACCATTCCGCGCAACATTGGATCTGTTGTCAAAGCCCTCGCCATTGTCGGTGATCACCACACGAAGGACCCCGTGAGCCGTCTTCATCGAAACTCTCGCCGTTCTCGCGCCGGAATGTTCGATCACGTTATGAAGAGCCTCTTGCACGACCCGGTAAATACTCGTCTCCGACCGTTCGTCGAGCAGTCCGCCCACTTCGTCAAGGTCGGCGGAAATGACAATTCCCGAAGAATCTCTGACCTGCTCGATCATCGATTCGACCGCGTTCTTGAGTCCGAGTCGATCAAGCTCGTAAGGCCTTAAACCATGCGCTATCTCGCGAACTTCATTGATCGCCGCGGTCACGGCCTCGGTCATTTCTTCGAGCTGTTCCCTAATATCCGCACGATCGCCGACCTCATCGAGACAACGCTTTACTCTGTTGCCGATTATCGCGAGGCTTTGCCCGATACCGTCGTGCAACTCGGCGGCAACCCGCGAACGTTCCTCTTCCTGAAGCGCTATCAGTTTTCCCGCGAGCCTTCGAACTTCATCCCGGCTTCCGCGAAGCTCTTCTCGACTCGTCATCAAAGCAGCCTCTGCATGCTTACGCTCAGTAATGTCGATGTGAGAAACAACCGCGCCGCCTTCGGGGAGCCTGAGCGGAGTAACGGAGAGTACAAACCATTTGACGCCCTCCGGCGTATCGCACGGATACTCTTCTCGATATATATCTTCGCGTCCGTCAAGCACCAGACATATTCCCTCCAGCGTCCTTTGCGCAAAGGGTTCTTCGCCGGCCGCACTGCGGCAGACATCGATGTAGTTCGCTCCGACGCCGACACCCGAAGCACGGTTGCTCTCGGCAAACTCCGTCCATCCTTCATTGACCGCGATTATGTTGCCTTTACGGTCGAGAACCGCGATCTTATCTCGCAGAGAGGCAAGTACCGCCCGGTTCAATTCTTCGCTTCTTTGAAGTGCGGCTTCGGCCTTCTTACGCTCCGTAATATCCCTGCCAACGCTTTGATATTCAATCAGCTTGCCGGCTTCGTCGAAGATTGCCCGATCCGTCCATTGATTCCATCGCTCCGCTCCATCCATTCCGATCACGCGGTGTTCGGCGGTTCCAACCGGATTCTCGCCCGTAAGCGATTCGAGAAATTCCCGCATCACGTTGGCGTCTTGCTCGGGCAGAAAATCGAGAAATCTAAGCCCAAGCAGTTCCGATGGCGCCTTGCCGAAGTATCGAGCGTAGGAATCGTTTACAAATGTCAGCGTTGTATCTTGCAGCGATCGACAGATCATTTCGGTCTGATCTTCAACGATCGCACGATAACGCTCTTCGCTCTCACGAAGGTCTTGGATCAGCTTCTGAAGATGTTCCTTATCCTGGCTCATTCACTTCGCAACGGGGAATACTTTTTCGAAAAGATGGTTCTTGATCTCTTCATCCAGGCGATTCGTCGTCGCTTCCGGATCTGCCATCGTGCCATACGTCCAAGTGTTGAGGGCAACGATATAGCCGCTTCGCGTGGCCGGATTGATGAAGATGTGGGTACGAAAACCATTTTGTGTTCCGCTGTGCCCGATGAAATGCTGATCGAAATTGTCCTCGATAAAAAAGAGCAGTCCCATGTGATCGCGTCTGCCTTTCCCGTTGGCTGGTTGGCCGGTGACCTCAACGACGGGCTTGAACATCTCTTCAAGTCTCGAACGTTTCAAAACCACTTCATATTCCGCTTGCCGTTTCGGATCGCCGATAAGAAAGTTGATGTACCTGATCATATCGGGGATCGGCGCGTTCAATCCGCCGTTCGAAACGGTTATCCCCGTGTCCATATCGAACCGGCCTTCGGTTATCTCACCTTCTTTCGAGATCCAGTAGCTATGCGAACGGTGCTTCAAAAGATGCGGCGGAGTCTGGTCGTAATACGAAGAATACATCCCGAGTGGCCTAAGAACATTCTTGTCCATGTAAACTTCAAAGTCTTCGCCGGACACAACCTCGATCACGCGTCCGAGAAAGACGATGCCCGGATTCGAATAGCTGAATTTGCTGCCCGGCTTGAACTCGATCTTCGTGTAAGGCATCATCGCCACCAGACTCGCCCAGTCTTTCGGTTCGGCCGGATGCCACGGCTCGTCTCCGCCCCACGGCCACGTGCCGGCCCGGAAGCCAGCCGAATGCGACATCAACTGCGCGATCGTTATTTCGTCCATACTGCCGAATTCGTTGTGGACCTTCCGCAGCTCGGGAACATATTTCGTGATCGGGTCGCTCAACCTGATCTCCCCGCGATCACGCAACTGCATGATGGCAATCCCGGTCAGAGTCTTTGTGATCGATGCCCAATGAAAAATTGTATCGTCGTCTACCTTCCTCTTTTCGCCGACGTGAGCCATGCCGACCATCTTTCTGCCAACGACCTTATTGTCGCGAACAAAGGCGAAACTGCTGCCCGCGATCTTATACTTGGCAAGCGATTGCTCGTAGAAGCCGTAGAAATCGTCTAATCGGCTCACGAGGTTTGGTTGCGAATTCTGAGCGATCGAACTTTGCATAGGAAACATCATGCCAATGACTGCGACAAGGAAAATGATCTTCATGCTTCTACCAACCACGATGGATCTCCCATCGATCAACAATTTCACCATTCTCAAGAACGTTGTAATGGCTATGTTGAGCCGCCGAAATGCACGAGTGATTTGCCAATATCCGAACTCGATCACCTACCCTAAATCTCTCAGATTCGTTGTCACCAACGGGAATTACTCCGTGCTCCTGCGACACTCCGCCGACCCGCAAGCCGAGATCGTTTCCTTCCAGATCGAGAACGCGTCCATATCCGCATCCCGGATCTCGATCGACAGGACCGCGGTCTTTAGAAAGAGCAATCGCACCGGCGTCAATGATGACCTTGTCGCTGCTTCGGTGAACTACCGCGGCGAGCACGGTCAGAGCGCAATCGTCAAAAGAGCAGCTTCCGATCGTCGCTTGAAACGCGTCATACAATATGTAGTTTCCGGGCCGAACTTCGTCGATTCCCGTCAAGTCTTCAGCATGAGATATCGTTGGCGTCGAGCCGATGCTAACCGTCGGCACTTCGATGCCGTCCGAACGGATCTTAGCGGCAAGCTCGACCATCACGTCGCGTTCTTGCCGTGCGATCTCTTTAACCTCGTCAATAGAATTCGCACCGTACGAATGACCGCCGTGCGTAAGGATTCCGGCACAACTAAGGTTAGCGGCCTTGGAAATCGCTCGCGGAATATTGATCGCCTCCGCCGAGTCCGGCTGGACGCCCGTTCGATGATCGCCACAATCAACTTCCAGAAATACCCCGATCTTGACTCCACTCTTGCTTGCGGCTTCACTGAGGCCGTTTGGAATCGACGGATCATCTGTTATGACCTTCAAATCGACGCCGTCCTCCACCATTCCCACAACCTCGCCAAACTTCCCCGGCTCGATCGGAACCGCGTATGTAATATCTCGAAAGCCGTGACTTGCAAATGCCCGAGCTTCGGCAAGTGTCGACACCGTGACCGCAGCGCTATGACCTGCAGTCTGAATCCGTGCGATCTCAACACACTTGTGAGTTTTTATGTGCGGACGCAGCCTTACACCGAGCCGATTCACGATTGACGTGAACCTCGCGGCATTCGCCCGGACGCGGTTTACGTCAAGCAGAAGGCACGGTGTTCTAAGGTCCGAGATATTGCGCGGATTCATGCTCCCGATAAGATACCCGAACAAGCACCGCAAAATCGAATGAAAATAACCTCTAAACAAAAAACGGCACTCCGAAGAATGCCGTTTCCTGATAAAAATGGTGATCCGACCTGGACTCGAACCAGGGACCCAATGGTTAAAAGCCGCTTGGGTAGATCCTTTCACTCGGACTCATGCGAGGATCTAGCCGTAATTTACTTGTCTGTAAGCTAAGACTCGGACTAAACTGTTTATCGATCCGAGTTCAAATAGATAAATATATCGATAAATGTCGAAAACTGACGATCGACCGAAAAAGAAGAAGAAACGTAAGCGATATGGTTCATACGCCTGGGAATCTCCGTCCGGCTATCTCTACGCCAGGATCTTTGTCAAAAACGACGACGGCTCCGTTAAACCAATATACCGACGCGCCAAGAGCGTAACACACGCAGAACAAATTGGCCTCGAGCTAAAGAAAGAATTCGAGAATCGAGGTCAGGCTTTCATAGACGGTCGAAAGATGACGCTTAGCGAACTCGCCGAATGGTATAAGAAGGAGTTCGTTATTCCTCCCGTTTACAGCAACGGCATAAAGATCGAAGGAATGAGGACCTTGCAGAATGAGCGAAACAAGATCGACCGTGTAGTTAAAGTGATCGGGGGCAAGATCCTGATATCCGAGATCGACGATTCCACATTCCGATCCTTCCGGAAGAAGCGAATAAAAGACGGGGTAAGTATTACAACTATTAATCGCGATTTCGAGTCGGTGCGAGCGATGATGCGCAAAGCACGGAAGAAGAAATGGATAGAGGAACTGCCCGATTTCGAAGACTTCATACAGAAGAGCTTGGAAAACAGAAGGACGGTAACCATTACCGCAGATCAAGAACAAAGAATTCTCGAAGAGGCTAGAAAAAATGGAATCGAAGCTCCGCGGCTTTTTGCACTTATCGTTTCGCTGAGGGACTCAGGAGCTCGTCCTAATGAACTCTATCCAGTCAACGACTCGAAAACGGACTATTCTCGTGACGCCGCAACATTCTACGAGCCGATTCGCTGGCGAGACATCTTTGACAAAAATGGAGAATGCAAGGATCTGACCTATCTTGTCTCATATAAGAACAAGAGACGCGAGGTTCGATATGCGGTAATCACCGAAAGAATGAAGTTGGCCTTCAAGGAGCTTTGGGAAGACCTCAGCAAGCGTAAGCTTATACCTAAACACGCCGCGGCTTTGGACAATTTGGTCTTTCCTCATTCAACCTTCAAGAAATCCTGGAATATAGTG
>CADEGD010000078.1 GCA_902826795.1 uncultured Acidobacteriota bacterium
GGGGTTCACCCTCTGCGGACCAATTTCTGTCTGGTACTTCAAGAACAAGACCTCCTTCTACACGTCCTACGAATACGACAACGTCTTCGACACCACGATCACTGACACTTGGATTCCTCTCGCTCCAAACAACAATTTTCCCTTGCCGGAACCTACGACGGGCGAAACGATAATCGACTTTAGCAGCCCCCTTGGAAGGTTTGTGGATGGGTCTAACACTCCCCGAAAGATCCACAGATTTACGGCACGCGGGGATCACAACTTCACAGGAAATCACTCCGTTACAGTTGCTTACCAGTTCGGTAAGACTAATGACCTTAGGCAATTTAACGGGGCGAATCGGCTGTCGGAGTCGCTAATTGGGAAAAAGTCTAGAACGCAAGCGATAAACCTTACGGACAACTTCGTTTTCAGTTCAAAAGCTGTAAATCAGTTCCGTTTTCAATACTCAACGCTGAAGCCGGACTTTGTATCAACCGGTCAAGATGAAAATCCGGTCGTTCTCATAAGCTTTAGGGAGCCGGGTAACAACTTCAATACGACACTAACTGCCGGATCCTCAACGCTCGGAACTTCCGCTCGCGAAGAGAAAAGACTCCAGATTCAAGACACCTTTACCTATATCGCGGGAAACCATTCGCTTCGATTCGGCTTCGACTTACAACGAATTGATTCGACGTTCATAGACCTGACAGATGCAAGCGGAACGTACAACTTTGCCGATCCACTTACTACCACGACCGTACCGCAATGCCTAACCAATCCTTCTTTACCACCGGGCGCGAGTAATCCTAGAATTCGCGGAGGGGTCAACACGTTTCCGAGGAGTTGCGTAACTAGGTACCGACACAATTTCTTTACCGACTCGAGCATCAGCAATACCTACACGGGCTTCTTCGTTCAAGACGATTGGAAGATTCGGGAGGGACTGTCGCTCAATCTTGGTTTAAGGTATGAACGCGAGACGGTTATCGATGACAACAATAACTTGGGACCACGGCTCGGTGTGGCTTGGGCTCCATTTAAGTCGCAGAAAGGCGTCGTTAGATTCGGCGCGGGGATATTCTACAATCGAATTCTGCTCCGAACCGTCGATGATTACCAGCGTGGCCAGAACGAGATCGTTTTCGATACAAACCGGATCTCAACAAGCGGAAATGGCCGTGATGTATATCTGAGGGCTCTTAGCGATTCGTTTCCCGAAGTCCTTACGCAAGACAGCCCTTTGGTTCAACAATACATAGCGGCCGGACTGAACAACAATTCTTTCTTTAGAAGCCTAAGTCCGACGATAAAGATTCCCGAAAGTTATCAAATTAATCTAGGGTTTGAGCGGGAACTCTTTTCCGGCTTCGTCTTCGAAACAAATCTTACTTACAATCGCACAGCCCGACTGTGGCGCGAGACGAACACTAACGCGCCAATCGTTCCGGCAGGTTTTGCCGACCTCGCGGACTACTTAGCGAACGGAATTACTAGCGGCACCACGCGCTTCGAGTTCGCGGGTATTACCGCTCCCGATTCTCGCATTGCGAGCGGCGTAACTTACTACAACCTTAATAGTCAAAATCCATCAGCCGCTTCCTCTACTCCATATGGCAGAGCTTTGCAGATAGCCAATGCTCTCAAACCGTTCCCCTTGGCCGGACAAACGGAACAAGTTGGATCTCTCGGCAATAGTTGGTATCGCGGACTAATCGTGGAACTTCGTCGCCGTTATCGTAAGTTGGGGGCCGGATTCGGAACGTCTTTCCGAGCCGTTTACACGCTGTCTTACTTAGAGGATGACGGCATCGTCAACACGTCGTCGGCTCAAATTCCAGGCGACTTTTCCTCCGAACGCTCCCGCAGCCTACTTGACAGGAGACATCGGTTCGTCTTGTCGGGAGTTTTTGACGCGCCGTCGTGGGCAGGAAAGCTGCGTTTTGCTCCAATTCTAAGAATCGGATCTAGTGCTCCTTTTAACATCTCTAACGGAAGTGACGATTCGGACGATAGAAATCTAGACGATGTCAGCAGTGATCGGCCCGACTTTAGCGGTGACCCCAATGATCTACGGTGGAGGGGCGTCACCGATCCTTTGAATTTACAACTCGCTCAATCGTTTACGCTGGCGCCGATAGGGCGTGCCGGTAATCTTCCGAGGAATACCGGAATTGGCCCGGCTCAGTTTATTTTCGATTTGAACATAAGTCGACAATTTCGATTCTCAGAGCGAACGAGGCTGAGACCGCAGGTCGAGTTTGACAATATCCTTAACGCCACTGTTTTCAGCTTCGGATCCGAGTTCATCAACTTCGCCGCGGTTTCTGCTAACCCGACGGCGGAACAGTTAGAAGACCTCAGGACCGGCTTCCTGGTCCCGACTCGGGCTTATCGACCAAGGCAGATCCGGCTCGGTATGCGGTTAGAGTTTTGACTCTGTTCTCAACCCAGCTATCGAAAGACCGTGGCGTCAAACCGCAACGGTCTTTCATTTTGACCGAACCCCATGAAATCTGATGACGCGGTGAGCGAGCGGTGTTAAGGTTGAGTTTGCCGAACTGTCTCCGTTCGTCCCGCCTATGAATCAGGTACTCGAAAGGCCAGCCATACCGGTTTCTGAGGTATCGATCGAAGCTGTCTTGCTCGATGCCGATCTGTTCGTGAAGTACAGCTCGCCCGACAAGGCCTTCAATCTGCTTCGCGATTCGATCGAGCGGAGCCCGCGTTCGATCCCCTTGCGCGAGAAGATGCGCGATATCTGCGTCAAGCAGAAGAACTTGAACGAATCAGCCAGGCAGTGTCTTGCCCTTGTGACGCTGTATATCGGGCGTGAAGAGTTTGACGTTGCTTATGACCGGCTTCAGGAAGCAAAGCTGCTCGATCCGCGGATATCGGTCGCTCCCGGCCTGGAAGCAATCCGGCGTGCACGGCGGCCGGAATTTGCCGTCACGCGCGACCGCTCGCCTCGTGAAGTTCGAACGGATGTAACCTTTGCCGGCAATCTCGGCTTCGTCAGCATCTTCGATGCAGTTCAGGTGATCGAGAATGCTCGGATGACAGGCTTGCTTGTTCTGAAATCTGATCTTCATCTCGCGAACGTGGCTTTCAATGACGGCAAGATCGTTGATGCGGAATGTAACGGCCGCAATGGATCGAATGCTTTCAAAGAGATCGTCGAAATTTCGAGCGGCACATTCGAATTTCAAGTGTCCGACACGGAGTTTCCGGTCGTCATCAACATTTCGAGCAACACGAACTTTATTCTCGACGTCCTAACCGAGCTGGACAACGAAAAGGCCGAAAAAGACGGCCTTCGTAATGTCGGCAACGAACTAAAGTAACCACAATATCTTGTTGAACACGGCGCGCCATTCCCGGCGCGCCTTTTTGCGTTTTTGCATTGATTTTACCGGCATTTTATCTGCATTTTTCATTTGACTTAACGTCACTGCAGACCACAAAATATAGTCTGCCCTAACAAGCAAATTCATTCACGATGTTCAAGCTTCAACGCCTTGAGATAACAGGCTTCAAATCGTTTGCGGATCACACAGAAGTAGTCTTTACCGGCAACGGGATAACCGCTGTCGTCGGCCCGAACGGCTGCGGAAAGTCGAATGTTTCCGACGCCATTTCCTGGGTGCTCGGCGAACAGCGGGCCAAGAGCCTTCGCGGTGCCGAAATGAAAGACGTGGTGTTTCAAGGCACCAAGAACCGTAAGCCGTCGGGCATGGCCGAGGTCGTGCTTCACATGGTCCGCGATGAAGACGCGTTCGACGCGGATGAAGCCGAGCTTGAAGATATCGATTCGACGCTTAGTGAGATCGACGAACTCGCGGTTGACGTCGACGCGCTTGAAGCGGAAACGCTCGAAACTCCGGAAGTCGTTGCTGAAACAAACGGATTTCACGAAGGCGAAGAGATCGTAGAAGAAAAGGTTCAGGCCGCTCAGGTCGGATCCGTTCAGGTAGTCGAAAAAGTCATCAAGACGAAACGCCACTGGCGTCCGCGCTCGTTCGCACTCGATTTTGCTCCTGGCGAAGCCGTATCGGTAACGCGCCGATTGTACCTTTCCGGCGAGAGCGAGTATCAGCTCAACGGCAAGACTTGCCGTCTTCGCGATATTCAGGATCTCTTTGCGGGAACAGGTTTGTCCGGTTCGCACTACGCGATAATCGAGCAAGGCCGCATCGGGCAGATCCTTTCGGCGAAGCCCGGCGATAGACGGAATCTGATCGAAGAGGCGGCTGGCATCTCCAAGTTCCGCACACGCCAGCGTGCGGCCGAGGCTCGACTTGAAAGTTCTAAATCGAATCTCAACCGCATCGGCGACATCGTTTCCGAAGTCGAAAAGAACGCCAACTCTCTGCGGCGGCAAGCCGGTAAAACTCGCCGGTTCCTGGCTTTGCAGGAAGAGTTTCGCGTGTTTCAACGGCAGTATTTTGCCGCCGAGGGCCGACATTTCGATGCCCTGATCGCCGATCTCGAAAAGCAGCTTGCCGCTGCGATCGAGACCGAACAAGGGCTTGTTAAGAAAGTCGCTGAGATGGAGGCATCCGCTCGCGAAGCGACTCAGGCCGCCCGCACTCAGGAAGAAAATCTTTCGTCGGTCCGTCAGCGACATTCCGAGGCAGAACTCGAACGTGACCGCACCTCGCGTGAACATCGATATCAGTCCGAACAGATAACAGCATTCTCTACGCGGATCGAGACGCTTCGAAGCGAGATCGAGGCACTCACCGAGCGCATCGGGCTTGTCGCTGCGGAACGCGCCCGGCTGATCGAGGAAGAGCAAAAAGAAAGCGCGGATGCGTCTGCCGCCGAGGCCGTGCTGCTCGAAGCCGAAGGCCTTTTCGCCGCCAAGATCGCCGACGTAAAGTCGATCGAAGGCGACCTCGAAAAACGCAGGAGCGAACTTCTTCAACACACGGCGGCGGGTGAGCGATTCGCCGAAACGGCGCGTCAGCTCGCGAGCAATCGCGACCGCCTGACCGAGCGGATCACCGGCCTCGAGCGTGAAGAGCAGCGTGCCGGTGAAAGTCATCGCGAGCATATTTCCGAGGCAGAGAAGGTCGGCCAAGAACTGATCTCCGAACGGGCAAAGCTCGAATCTCTGCAGGCCGAGAAGTCTGGATTTCTCGCCGATGCGAACTCAGCCCGCGAGCTTGTGCGGATCGCCGAAGAAGCTCTGAAGGTTGTCCAGCAGGATCATTCCCGCGTCAAACATCGTCTCGAAACGCTTCAGGAACTCGACGAGAAACGAGCCGTTTACGCACCCGAGGTCCAGAAACTCTTCGCCGAGCAGGCGAACATCGGCGTCGAACTTCGCGGCGTTCTTGCCGATTTTCTGAAGGTCGATCCGACGGCCGAGACGGCGATTGAAAGCCTCTTCGGCCCGGCACTGCAGGCAGTGCTTGTTTCGTCGATCGACGACGCCCGCCGCGTGTCCGAGTGGCTCGCCCGTGAAGGTTCCGGCCGCATTTCCGCCTTGATCGTGGGAGATATTGAGCTAGCGAGTTCGGTCGCCATCGACGGCACCACGAGCGTCGCCGATGCTCTCGGCATATCGCAAGACATGCGTGCGATCCTTCGCGACGTGTTCCCGCGTGAGATGTCGGCCCGCATCGTCGACTCGCTCGATTCGGCAACAGGTTCGGGCGAAACGCTGGTTGATCGCAACGGCGACATCCTGATCAACGGCCGCTTGTTCATTAGCGGACATTCGCCCGCGGACGAACAAAACGCTTCGCTGCTTGCTTTCAAGCGAGAGCTTTCCGGCCTCGAAACGCAGGCTTCGGAACTGGCTTCGAGTCTTGCGGAGGCAGAGCAAACAGCTGAAACAAAACGCTCGAATCTTGCCTCGATCGAAGAAAAAGCGGTCGATGTGCAATCGCTGATCATCAAGGTTGAGCGGCATCTGCTCGGGCTTGAGAGTCAGGAAACACAGGCCAAGCAGGAGATCGAGCGGGCAGAGCGGCATCGACGCGTAGTGGCCGAAGAGATCGTCCAGGCAAAAGGCGAGGTCACCGAGATCGAAACTCGCATCGCCGATGCCGAATCGAACGCCCGCAACGCTATCGAACTGCAATCAGGTGCTCAGTCCGATCTTGATTCGATCTCGCTTTCGCTGATGAAGGCTCGCGAGATCAGCGAGAACGAGAACGACGTTCTCAATCAAAAGCGGACGCTTGCGGCGACTTCGGCGGAACGCCGGCGGTCCGCACAGTCAGCCCTGCGACGAGTCGAGAACGAAGAGAATGAGTTGAAGGCTCGCATCGCCCAGCAGACTCAAGAGCTTGAGCAAACTAGTTCAAAGATCGAACAACTGACCACTTCAGTTGCTGAAATATCGGGCAAGATCGCCTCGGTCGCCGACCTGAAACAGGCCGAAGAAGCCGAACTTGCCGAAGCTCTTGGCCGGCTTGCGAAAGCCCGCGAGCGTGCCGACGCGATGAGCACCGAGCTTGCCGACGTGAACCACAAGGCCGCCGATGCGTTGAACGAACGGGCCGCTATTGAGGTCCGCCAAACCGAAGCGATCACCCAGCTCAAGAGCATAAGCGAACGCTGCGAACAGGATCTCGCCGTCGCGTTGACGGAGATCACACAGTCGATCGAGCTGCCCGAAGATTTCGAGATCGTCGAAGCCCGAGCCCGCGTTGAGGAGATGCGGCAGCGGCTCGAGGCATTCGGTGCGATAAACATGCTCGCCGTCGAAGAACTTGACGAAGCCGAGGAGCGGCTCGCGTTCCTCACCTCGCAGCGGCAAGACATCGTCGACAGCATCGCGTCCGCCGAAGAGGCATTGCAGGAGATCAAAGAGCGTTCGCGTGAGCGGTTCGTGCGTGCTTTCGAAGCGATCAACGCCAACTTCACCGAGTTTTTCCAAGAGCTTTTCGGCGGCGGCCGCGGCGAAATGACGCTGCTCGAATCTGACGACGTGCTCGAAGCCGGAATCGAGGTCGTCGCACAGCCGCCGGGCAAACGCTTGCAAAACATCCTGCTGCTCTCGGGCGGTGAGAAGGCGATGACCGCGATCGCTCTAGTTATGGCGATCTTCAAATATCGCCCGTCGCCGTTCTGCCTGCTCGACGAGGTCGACGCTCCGCTGGATGAAGCAAACGTCGGACGCTTCGTGACCAAGATCGCGACGATGGCCGAGAAAACTCAGTTCATCGTGATCACCCACAACAAGCGAACGATGGAAGCGGCCCGTGCACTCTACGGCGTAACGATGCAGGAGGCCGGAGTTTCAAAGATCGTCTCGGTCAAGTTCGAGTAAGGAATGCGAACTTTAGTTCGCATGCGGACTGAAGTCCCCGTTCCTTCAACAACCAATACCCATAACAACGCATCGAAAGATGCAAATGGCGGCTGATTTTGTTATCAATAACGGTTAGCCGCTTTCGTTTGCTATGAAGTTTTGGTTCGGAATTTCGATCATCTTACTGCTTTTCGCCGCCGTCGAGATCGACGCGCAGGCGAAGAGGAATTCGCGACAGCCTGCGAAGGCTTCGCCCGCCGCGACACCGACGCCGTCACCGATCCCTTCGCCCGATAAACCGAAGCGTAACGAACGACCGAATGGCAACCGAGCCTCCATCGATGTTCCGCAGCCCTCGACCTCGAATGGCCCGAAGTATAGCTACGAGTTCACTCAACCGGACTTCGTGGTAAGCCATATCGTGCTCGAACATGATGACGCGGGCAAGGGCACGATCGCTTTCAAGAAGAGTTCGCTTGGCGAAGACCTCAGTGAGCCGGTCGAAGTTTCGTCTGCGACGCTCGAGAAGCTTCGAGCGGCCTTCGGAGCATTGAACTTTCTCGATTCGACCGAGAACTACCAATTCGAGAAAGATTTCTCGAACATGGGCAACACGTCGATCACGCTTTCAAAGGATGGCCGCGAAAGAACGACGAAATACAACTGGACGTCCAACAAAGACGCCAAGTTTCTGATGGACGAATACCGGCGGCTTGCGAACCAGTTCGTGTGGATGTTCGATTTCAACCTCGCCCGCGAAAATCAGCCTCTCGAAGCTCCGAAGCTCATCGAAAGCCTGCAAAGCCTTCTTAACCGCAACGAGATCTCCGACCCGCAGCAGATGCTGCCCTTCCTCATCGCCGTCAGCAACGACGAACGCGTCCCCCTCATCGGCCGCAACCGAGCCGACAAGATCGTGAAACAAATCGAAAAGCAGAAGAAGTAAGCTACGGCGGCTTGCCGCAATGATGAGCGGAAGGGCTTGCCCTTCCGAAGCGGGGTTCCAT
>CADEGD010000079.1 GCA_902826795.1 uncultured Acidobacteriota bacterium
GGTAATAATTATCGGACGCCGAAACTCAGCGAACCCCAAAAGCTCTCCCAATCGGCATCCTCACAAGACTTGGTACACCTCTGCATATATACCAGCCTTACCAGCCAAACACCCTTTCGATCGAGTTTGATCTTTGCGACGCCATCCTTGTCGGTGGCGAGACGCTGCTTTGAGATGGTGTCGCCGTCGCGGTTATCGGCAAATATCGTTCGACCGGCCAGGGGCTTATCTTCGAACAAAATTTTGACTATCAACTCGTCGCCTTTCTTCAGAGCGTAAGGATTGTTGAGGGGCAGGATCTCAAGGCGAAATCCAGCTTTCTTGCTAAAAGTGTTGTCGCGTTTCGTACCGACCTGAATCAAAGATTTTATAAACCGGCTGTAGCGTTCTTTTCCTTCTTTTTTAGATTCTCCAAGCCGTTCTCGCTCGGCAATAATATATTCCATGCCGTCTTCGCGAAGGTAATCTTCGAACTTATCCGGCTCTAGCGTGATGTAAGACCAGTTTCGCTCCATCGCAAGCAAATAGTTGCCAGACTTTTGAGCGGAGAAAGAGAAAAGAGGCTTTGCCTCGTCGGCGGTGGTGCGGGCGAGATCGAAGGTTCCTTCGCTTGAGAACAGCCTGAAGATGGAGGTCTTAGAGTATCGATACGGCATCTCCTCTTCAACCTTCAATCCTTCGCCGAGGAAGAGACGTACCGGCGACGATTCTCGCGGCGTAAGAAAGTATGAATCAGGCTCAAGCCAGTATTCGTGTGCCGAGGTGGCATGCCAAACAATACCTAAGACAACTGATAAATAAAGTAGCCTTTTCATGTTACTTAGGTGCGATTAGCGAAGCGTGGCTGGAAGCAAACCGCCAGCGGCCATTTTGTTTCACATACACTCGCGTCACCGAATACAACGTTGACTTGCTGTCTTTGTCGATCATACTTATCTTCCCCACCGCTACTATCAGGTCGCCATACTTTCTAAAGCCAACCTCGACGGCCGCCGCGGTATCAATTGTCGGCTCGCCGGACAGCAGCACATCCAATCTGATTTTTCTATCGTCAATCTTCCCGATCGCATGCACGTGCAAAAAATCTTCCGTATAGATCTTTTCGAGAGCCGCCCTGTCTTTTGCCTGAACTGCCGCACCGATCTCGTTCCAGACAGATGCGATCGCGCTTCGCTCGGCGGCTGTCACGGATGGCTGAGCGAAGGCGGACATCGCACCACCAACCAGAACAATAAATACCGTCGGCAAAGACTTACTCATCTGTCATTACCTCGGCTCTCTCCGGCATCTCGATCTGTTTATCACTGGCAACATCGTGCTCCAGGTTCTCGCTTTTAAGACGGTTTTCCCAAGCCGCTTTTACGAATCCCACGAAAAGCGGATGAGCATCGAGCGGCTTCGACTTGTACTCGGGGTGGAACTGACACCCGATGAAATAGGGATGTACGCTTCGCGGCAATTCGACCATCTCGACAAACTTTCCGTCGGGCGAAACTCCGCTGAACACTAGTCCTTCCTTCTCCAGCACCGATCTGTATTCCGGATTGAACTCATAGCGATGACGGTGCCGTTCGCTGATCATTTCAGCACCATGATATACGCCGCGTGCAAGCGAGTCCTCCCTAAGATTGCAGTCCCACGCACCTAAGCGCATTGTGCCGCCGAGCTCATCGACATTCACCAGATCGCGTAGCTTGAAGATCACTGGGAAAGGAGTTTCTTCATTGAACTCAGTCGAGTCAGCGTCTCGCAGGCCGCATTCATTTCTCGCAAACTCGATGCAGGCTGTCTGCATTCCAAGGCAAATTCCAAAATAAGGGGTTCCCGATTTGCGTGCATACTTTATGGCCCGCAGCATCCCGGAGATACCTCGCTTACCAAACCCGCCGGGAACGAGGATCGCGTCGTAATCCTGAAGGTCATTCTCGAAGTTGTCCTTCATCAAGTTTTCCGATTCGAGCCACGTTACGTTAACTCGCAGGTCGTTTGCCACTCCCGCGTGTGTCAATGCTTCGCGCAACGACTTGTACGAATCTTCGAGTTCGACGTATTTGCCGACGATCGCGATCTTCACCGCACCGCCCGACGGATCTTTGATGGTCGAGACGAGATCACGCCAGTTCTTGAGATCCGCAGACGGAAACTGCTCGATCAGCCCCAGGTCTTTCACTATCAGATCGTCGAGACCTTGTTCGTGTAGAGCGATGGGAACTTCGTAGATCGTCGGAAGGTCGAGAGCAGAGATGACTGCGTTCTCCTGAACGTTACAAAAGAGCGCGATCTTTCGGCGCATATCGACAGAGATCGGACGGTCGGAACGGCACAGAAGAATGTCGGGAGCGATACCGATCTCGCGCAGTTCGCGGACGCTATGCTGAGTCGGCTTGGTCTTGAGTTCGCCGGCAGCGGCAATATACGGAACAAGCGTAACGTGGATGAAGATGGCGTTTCCGCGGCCTTCTTCGTTGCCCATCTGGCGGATCGCTTCCATGAACGGCAGGGACTCGATGTCACCAACCGTACCGCCGATCTCGACGATCTGCACATCGGGCTTATGCTCTTCCGCTACGGTCCGAACCGCCTTCTTGATCTCGTCGGTGATGTGCGGAATGACTTGGATAGTCTTGCCAAGATAATCTCCGCGCCGTTCCTTCTCGATCACGGACAGATAGATCCTCCCGCTCGTCCAATTATTCGCTTGCGAAAGTTTCGCGTGGGTGAATCGCTCGTAATGGCCGAGGTCAAGATCAGTCTCCGCTCCGTCGTCGGTAACGAAGACTTCCCCGTGTTGAAACGGCGACATAGTTCCCGGGTCGACGTTAATATACGGATCGAGCTTCATCATTTGAACCTTCAGTCCGCGAGCCTCGAGCAGGCAGCCGATCGAACTTGCCGCTAGGCCTTTTCCCAAACTCGAAACTACTCCGCCGGTTACAAAAATATATTTGGTCATGATTCGTCAGTGTCGCTATCGTCGGCCTTCCCTTCCCGCTTTTTCTTTCCGTATCTGCCATCCTTCATCTGCATTTGCACTTCCTTTGATTTCGCCGCTTCCGGATTCATCAGTTCCTGCAATGCATTCATCGACGCTCCGAGAGCAGTTGTTCCCTCAGCCGCATTTTTCTCAAACTCCTCCGCCGTCTTCGGCTTTTGATTTGCAAGCGCTCGTAAGCCGAAGTATCCAGCGACGATTACAAGAGCAAAAAAACCGATCCCGATCCAATCAGACATACTTATGCAACGAGTTCGTGTGCCTTCTCCTCCGCCTCCAATATCGCGCGGACAAGCTCCAGATCGGCCTCGGTATCGACGCCTATCGATCGCGTAGTAGCATCGACCACCCGGATCTTCGCGCCTTTCTCCAACGCCCGAAGCTGTTCGAGCATCTCAAGCTTCTCAAGAGCTGTTTGAGGCATCTGCGTAAACTCCAATAAATACTCGCGGCGATATACATACAGGCCGGTATGCTTACGGAAGTTCGACAATAGTTCTGGCTCCTCCCCGATCGCCTGATTCGGGTCGCCTCCGTATCGAAGCGATGCTTCCCGCGGCCAGGGCATCGGCGAGCGAGAGAAGTAGATGGCGTATCCGCCGTCGCCGATCACCACCTTAACGTTATTGCCGTTGAGCAAGTCACCGAGGCTCCCTATCGGCTCACACGTCGTAGCGATATCTGCATTGGGGTCGGCCAGCAAGGCATTGACCGCGGCGTCGATCGTAGCCGGCGAGATCACAGGCTCGTCACCCTGAACGTTTACGATGATCGAACCTTCCGGCAAGTATCTCGCGACCTCGGCGATGCGGTCGCTGCCTGATTGATGTTCAGACGAGGTCATCACGGCTTTGTGGCCTATGGCCGTGACCGCGTCAAATATCCGCTCGTCGTCAGTCGCCACGATCACTTCATCCACTGTCGCAGCCTCTCGAGCCCTCTCAACGGTATGCAGGATCAAGGGTTTGCCCGCGATCGGCAGCAACATCTTGCCGGGCAAGCGGACAGACGAATACCGAGCCGGGATTATCGCAAACACTAATTTTTTAGGATTATCTCCGTGATGCTCCACGGGCTTTTAGGTTATATCGGTTTGCGCTGGTAATCAAGGTCCGTAGTGCGAATGTTGGGCTATTGTTGGAAAGCTCAACGATTTGTCGATACACTCTTCAACAAATGAACGACAATCCTCAAGTTGATCGACCTGCTGAATTCCGGCAAATGAGCTTTTCCCAAGTTGCGATGAACCCTGATAATCCACCGTGGGGTTCACCTGCCGCCGTGGTTTTCTGGGTCTTCAGCGTGCTGATGATCCTCCTCGTGCCGACTCTTTTCCTCTTGCCGTATCTATACACGCAACTCGGTGGAGTTGTCGACGGTCAACGGGTGGCTGAGATCGCGACGAAAGATACTACCGCAGTGTTCATTCAAGCCGCGGCGATTTTCCCCGCCCACCTGATTACCCTAGCGGTTGCATGGGCTTTGGTCACTAACTCTCGAAAATTTCCGTTCTTCGAAACCCTCGGATGGCGGTCGGGCGGCGTTCGATGGTGGCACTACTTGGCCATCATGGTAGGCTTCGTTGGAATAATGCTGATCGTCGGCACGTTAGTTCCTGAGCAGGAAAACGAGATGCTTCGGATGATCAAGAGTTCGAAGTCAGTTCTTTATACGATAGCCATTCTCTCCGTATTCACCGCACCGCTCGTAGAAGAAGTTGTATATCGTGGAGTCCTATATTCGGCGTTTCAAAGATCGGTAGGCCAGTCTGCGGCGGTGGTTCTAGTTACCCTGCTGTTCGCGCTGGTTCACGTTCCCCAATATTGGCCAAGCTTCTCGACCATTTTCCTGCTAACACTGCTGAGCCTGATCCTGACGCTGCTTCGGGTTTACTCCGGAAACCTTCTGCCGGCGGTTATCCTGCACACGATTTTCAACGGCTTCCAGTCGCTGCTGCTGATTGCCGAACCGCACATCGCCGAGCCAAGTACGGCGCCGGTCCCCGGAATCATTTCCGGTCTGTTCTAAAACAATGCGGGACCGATTTGGCCCCGCATTCCTCAAATATCTAATCGATCGGATCGCCCTTTCCTCGAATCGGGCCTACGCCCCGAACGATCGGGGCTGAAGGTTCAGACCGCGGGGCCGAAACAGGAGCGCTTGGTGCCGTATCACGGCCAGGAATCGCACGTCTGAAATCACCACCTCCGCCATTGCCGGTATCCGGTGCGGAAGGATCCATCCTGCCGAAGTCGCGACCCGTACCTCGGCCGCTTCCCTGCATCTTGACGAACGGCGGCTCGGCTCTTTCCGAACCTTCCGGATCGACCTTGCGTCCGCCGAGGATCGGGCGTCGATCACGCGGATTACCCGCAGGTGGAGTTCCGGTCGGCGGATTGCCTGCTGGCGGCGTTCCCGCGGGAGGATTGCCGGCAACCGGACCGCGGTTCACGGGCGGATAATATACCGTCTGCGGAAGCCGATACCACCAGATGTCAGTGCCGAATCCATAACCATACGGCGACGACCATCCGTAACCAAACGGGAGGAAGCAATAGCGTCCGAATCGAGCATCGAACACCCAAAGGCCGAACGAATCGTACATGTTCCACCGGCCGCCGAGGAATGACCGCATTAGCGAGGTACGAAGCGTTTTATCCCGAAGAGCCTGTGTGCCCTTTGCCAACTCCTTCGCCCTGTCACGACTCCACGTCTCAAACTCATCTCGCTCGTCGCGATCAAACTTTGCAACGGCGACTTGTCCGTCGAGGCTCGCGGCCGTCCGGCCTCCTTTAAGAACGGCGTCCCCGACTTCGGCTTTTCCCTTCCAGACCTCGATGCTGGCGTTGCCCTCGGCACCCACATCGATCCTGTAAACGCCGGATTCGACAAGGTCGTAAGACTGCTTCGGCGTATTAACGGCCACCTTAAAATCATTGGCCGCAAAAACTTCGAGCATTACGCTGCCGCGGGTAACCAAAACGGTCAGATCTTCAAGTTCGGTCGTCTTAAATTCAAACGACGTGTTCTCGGCCACGCGGAGATAAGATCCGGGGTTCAGCAGGATCTCGACGCGTCCGTTTGCGCCGGTCGAGACCCGATCGCCGACCGCGACCGAATCACCTTTGATAAGCAGGCCGCTCTTTCCCGTCAGCCTCGTGACGTTAACCGTACCGTGGACGAGATTTACGCCGCCGGCTTTGGCGGTGATGACCCATTTATCACCCGCGACAGAACTCAAAGTTCGATCCTGCGAAACGGCAGGTGTAGCGGAGATGATCGCCAGAACTGCAAAACCGACAAATCCAAACAGCCGTCTTTTCATCGTTTCTCCTTGGGAAGAGTTTTCTCGATAGTAAAGATTTTAGCCAAAAATCGCAATTAATTTCGTCTAGGTTGTTGTAGAAGGTCGTTTGCGACGGTTCGGCAAACTGCGGGAACAACCTTTTCGAGGCGGTCGTAATCATACTGATGTCTTCGCCGGTCGCGACCTCAAGCGTTTGTTAACTGAGAAAATGGCAACTTTCAACGATCCAGGTCAATGCTTTGCTCCACTCGAAGTGATCGAGCGGATGTTGGGAATCCGCGAAGAGCTTGGATATAGCCAGACACTTTACATACCCCAGACCGAACAGTTAACCGACTTCCTCGATTCCTACGGCTTCGACATCTATGCTTTCTCGACCAAGAACGAGGACATAAACTTCGGAGATTACCGATCCCCGGTCGTTCCCGGCGGCGACACGCACCACACGTCAGCGGTCGCACACTAACAAAAGTTCACAATCAACTGAAGATACGCTAATGGCGGTGAAGGCTCTTGCGAAAGCAAGGGCCTTTCTTTAGTTTTGACTCTGTTCCGCTCCATTTCGAGGGTGCGATTTTGTTCCATTCGGAACAAAATCTAGAAGTTACACCAGCTTTCAACAACTTACAGCCATCGATTGACTTAAAAAGTCCCAGTTCAGTCCCAAGAATGTCTCAACAAACGGGTCATAGCATGACACATCTGTAAAACCGTGTTTATCATGGCTCGTTGCTGTCCTTCGCCGCGATGACAAAATACAAATCGGGATATTTCAAAGATCCGCCAGGCAGCCTAACCCGGAGAAAACAGATTGACATAATTACAACAATTGTGTCAATAGTAAAGATTCTTCGTTTTGATGTTCCGATCCCGGCACGCTCGTTCTGCCCCTTCGGTTATTCCGTCACCTCGCCAGCCTGCCCGATCACACCATCGCCTTCCTCGATCCCAAACAAAAGAGTCGGGCCGGGTAGACGGCTGTAAATATCCCCCCGGACTCGTGAGTTGTTCCGTACGTCGTGCCAAGATGGTCGCCAAGATAGAAGATGCGTCCAATACCCGTGATTTTCGCACGCATCTTGTTGTCTATGCCCGGACCGTAACAAACCTCGAAATTCCGGCAGTAGAGTTCACATTCATTACGTCTTCGCAGGAAAATACTGTATTCCGCGGCTTGCCGCAATGATGAGCGGAAGGGCTTGCCCTTCCGAAGCGGGGTTCCAT
>CADEGD010000080.1 GCA_902826795.1 uncultured Acidobacteriota bacterium
CTTCCTTCACAGCGATCGCCGCGAAATTTCCGCGTCCGGTGTTCGCCGCTCCGCCGACCAGCATCTCGCTGCCGCCAATGCTCTGGAAGTTTGTCCATTGTAATGCTGGATCGATCGGCGGCGGAATCGGGACGAAGATCGGCGTGAATTTATTCGCCGAGATGCTGTACCAACTCAAGCCCTGCATCGCGAGAATATTCAGACGTGTCGGGCTAAACGTCGTAACAACCGGATCTTCTCTAACGCTGCCGCCGAGATTTGCGAACGACCGCGGCGCCGGACATCCAAAACCGGTACAAACCTCATCACCCGGACCGACGCGCCGATGATAAAGGTTGCGTGTATCTAACCCCACGACGGCAACATCCACCGTGCCGTCGCCCCAGCTCGATGCTGACGTCGATCCGAACAGTCCGGGATTGATCCGAAAGCTGTGAGCGATCGCCAGTCTCGGCTGCCACGCGTTGTTGAAGAATCGCCAGCGGTAGAGTTTGTAATCGAGGTCGATGCCGAAGAGTTCGAGCTGGCCCGCACCTTTGTAGATCAGGACGGGTGCGGAGGCTACGTTCGTTGCGACGGCGACTGGTGCCGTCCACGCTCCGCCGCGATATCGCCAGTGATATATATTGTTATGCTAGCGCGTGCAACGAGATCAATAAAACCGTTTCCGTAAGCCGCAGCGGACATCGAGAGCAGAGTCACGCCGGACGGTGCGGTGAGCGTCAGTTCGTATCCGTTGCCGTCGCCTGTCCTGCGTTGATGGCTCGGCTTGCCGTCGGTGCGAATCGAGATCGTGTCGGAGACGCCCGGCCCGGATGTCAGCACGACCGGCGCGACCGGGTTCGTCGTACGCAGGGCGGTCGTGGAACCCATGAAGTAGGTCGCGTTCGTCTCCGCGACTTTTTCGCGATGCACCGTCGGCCCGAATCCCGGCGTTGTCGATACATGTGCGATCTGGAAATTCTGATCGACCGCAGCTATCGCCGGCCGGCCGTAAGGAGCCTGTGTTCCAACCGCTTCCCACCCTCGCCAGTGAAAGGTCTTCCAAGGCGTTCCAGCCAACGCGTATCGCGAACTTTCGAACTCGTTATGCATGAAGAACTGCTTCGTTACATCAAACCCGAATGCCGCGAGTTCCGTTTTGCCCGTGTTCGTACCCGCCGCCGAAAACTGCTGCACGCGGCCGTCCGTTTTCTGGGTGTCTGCGACAAAGTTATCCGCCACGAGCGTCCAGCCCTGCCAGCCGGGATTCACGTTCACACCATCAACCGTGTACGGCCCGAGCGCGTTCACCCAATGGTTGTGGCGAATCTTGTTATCGGCCGAACTGCGTACAAAAAGCTCAGGCTGCAGATACGTCGAGCACGTCAGCACCGGCGTCGCGTTGGCAACGACATTCGAGATATTTTTTTCCTGGTTAACGAATGAGATTCCTGGTGTGCCGCCCGCGACAGTTATGTTCAAGGCGTTAACGCTCAACGCTTGGTGATATACCGAGCCACCGACCTTAACGTAAGCGACATCGATCGGACTCCGCTCGCCGCTGGCGACTATCGCGGGTGCATAGTTTATCGAAACAGCCGCTCCCGTCGATGTCGTAAATCGCGAAGGCTGTCCCCATAGTCCGGTCTCGAGATCGAAGCCGGTTACCGCCAGGCGATTAGCCGAATCCGCGAACACGACGATGATCTTGTTACCCGCGATTGCGGCCACCGGATCGCGAAACGGTGCGGTGATATTCGGATTGCCGGTCAGCGGGATTCGGACCGGCAGCGGCCACGCGCCGTTTAGTCGCCTGTGATGCCAAAGATGTCCGTCGCCGCCGCGAATGATCACCTCCGCCTGTCCGGGAGCCGAGGCTACGATCGCGGGAATACCTTGATAGATGATCGCCGGATTGTATCGTGAATCGGGCTTTATGATCTGCGCGTTTCCCCATTCATCGTCGCGATAATGTGCGTAAACAAGATTGCCCGCGGTATCCACCGCCGCCGTTTCAAGCTGATTCTGGCCGGAATGCACGAGTACCGGCTCGTTGTTGATTGCCGGATAGGGCGTCGAGCTCTGACTGGGAAATGGGATCGCCGACGGCGCGCTCCAGCCGCCGTTGCTCTTGCGGTAGTGATAAAGCTTACCGTCCGCCGCCCTTGTCAACATATGCAGCTGTGGCCGCGCTAAGTCGGGGTTGAGCCATTCCTTCATGCGGTAATAAACCTTGAGGCGGCTCGGGTTTTGCGCCGTAAGACCCAGCTGCGGCATGGAAAAGTGGTAATATTCTTGCTCGAAATTCTCGTCGATGCGAACGGCGAGGTTCGCGGTGATAACTTCCCGCACACCGTCTTTGACGACGTTCGGGATCGATTGTCCGGTTTCGAGAACCTCCGCCGGAGCGTTGAAAACCGGCACCATGTCGAAGCGGATGCGGCCCGCGTTGGCGAGCGGCGAATAAAGGCCGGCCTCGCCGCGAAGCTGCAAATCGGGAAGATTCACCTGCATCGGGTATGTGCCGTTGATGCCGGTGAAAAGATCGAACAGCCAGTTGACGGCGGTCACCTCGATGGTTCCGTTGATCACCCGCCGAATTCGCATGTCGTAGGCGATCGCCTGGCGGTCTGGTAGGAAGGCGAATGTCGGATTGTTCAAAAACTCGACGGTGACGCTATCAAGGCGTGTGAGTTTTACTCCGTCGCCCGTGTCCGCGTTCGTGAAAAGCTGCAGCTTTCCTTCCGTCCAGTTTCCTATCTGCGCTTCAAGCTCACCGCGAAGCCGATCGAGCGAAATTGCGGCCTGGCCCGTTTCGAGTGCCGCAAGTTCTGTCGCACGCATTTCTGAAAGGAGATTTGTGCTTTGCAGTTTCGGCGTGCCTGTCGAATTGTCGAACACCAGATTTATCGACCGGCCCTGTAGGTTGTCGAAATGGGCGTTCATACTTGCCTCGGTAGCAAACGCATTGCTATACGCGGCGACTTCCTTCTCCGACAGATAGAAATTGTCGTCGCAGCCCGACAGGCAAGCGATAGCCGTCAGAACAGCCAAGCTCGTTAGAAACTTTATGCGGCGGATTCTCATATGTAATTCTCCTTGCGCCTACGGCTTTGCCTCGATAGTGAACTGAATGATCAGTTTCGTATTCATATCCATCGCTTGATAACCTGGCGTCGATAGATCCGCATCGGCCTCGGTTCCCGGATCGCTTGTGTTAAATCGGACCAGCCAAGTGAGTTTTTCATACGAGTCAGCGCTGTACAGATGCTCGTACGTCGGAACTAGCTCTTTCATTACGATCGGCCCCGGCGGCGTATTAGTTTGCGTATCGGCCGCGTTCTTAATGCACTGAAGCAGGTTTATGAAAGATCCGTTGTTATTCGTCGGACCTGAATGGCATTTCATTTCGCCAAGATCGTAGCCTTCTACCTGGATCGTTGGGTCAAAATTCTTTATGAATATGATCTTTGAGGGCTTAACGGCGATCGCATTAGTAGGGCAATCAGTTGCTCCGTCAATGCATGTTCCGACAAAGATCTTTACGTCGGTGATACGAAGATTCGGGCTAAAATTCTCGTTCAGGAATTCCCCGCCACTCATGCTCCAGATCCAGAAATCGTGAGCTGCCATGTCTTCTACGGAACTTATCCGAGTCAAGTTGTACGCTACCGTTCTGGACTGTCCTGCCGGAACGACGTGAACTTTTGCTTCGCCCTTGGCTTCTCCTAAAACATTGACTTTCTTTGGAACGGTTTCTGACGGTTCAGGATCTTGACGAATGCCATATGTGCCCTCTTGCTCGACATCGATCCTGAATGGGCCGTTCGAACTGGAACAGGAATTTTGAATCTCGCCGACAGTTCCTCCGAAGTTGGATATTGCTGTCCAATTAGAGGAATCGTCGCTGAACCCATCAGCACGCGCTATCTTAAGAATGCTGAGCGGTGTCGCCGCACCGAAGCGGCAGCCTTCCGGCTGGCTATTTTGAGGAATGCACAGATCACATATCCTGCATTCTTCCGTTGATGAATTATCGGTGAAACTGCACATTTCGCCTTCCTCGGTTTTGTGAGTTTCGAACGTGTCCCAAACGGCAAAAATCGGATCTCCACTCCTAAGCCAGTAGCCTTTCGCATGCTTCTTTGCCGAAGTGTTATCGGGAGGCCAGACAGGTTCGAACCGGGCATTCTCAAACTCAAATTGGTCTACCACTTTGGCTGAGAAACAATTGGCGGTAAAAATGACCAAAGCGGTGACGCCTCCGACAGCGGATGCTTTAAGGAGGCATCTGGGGCGAAGTAATCGCGTTAGCAAATCCAAGACCAAGCGACCAAACCGGCGTGCCAGACATAAGACGTTCATTTTTATCTCCTCCGATTTATACGACCTCGCTATTTCCCACAAAAACTACTCTGTCAGTTACCGGGAGCGACTCTCACCACACATCGACGTAATACTCGCGCGTGCCGTAGATGATGCTGCCGGCGTAGATGACTTTGGCGTTGTAGCCTTTGCTGCGGGCGTAGTTGGCAACCTCGTTGGCGCGGCGGAGCGTGGCGTATGGGCCGAAGCGGCGCTGGGCAGAAGTGCCGAAATTGCCGATTTTCGCAAAGCCGGCAGTGATCGTTGCTGGGGCGTGGGCAAGAGCGGAGCCCGAAGTTAAAACGAGAAGAAAATAGCGATTTCTTAAACATGATTTCCGCCTCCTTTGGGTCGGCCGGGATGTCGGTTCCCGGCTTGTGAATAATGGCTGAGAGCCGCGTTGCGTGACCTCGCGGATTAAAAATAATCTTTGAATCGCCGAAAAGAGTGTAGAATTCGGCAATCGTTGTTCGTCCCGCGACATTTGAGGTCGCGTACACCGTAACCCCGAAGGGCTAGAAAGTCTGGATGAAAGCCGGATGTTTTTCGGATGTTTCTCGGAGAAGCCCCATGACCGCCGTTTCGCACAGTTCGGAGGTGACCGCTTACGAATTCGGTAAGTTTCGCCTGGTTTCGGGCGAGCGGATGCTGCTTCGCGGCGGCGTTCCGGTTTCGCTGCCGCCGAAGGTTTTCGACGCGCTGGTTTTGCTCGTCGAAAATCACGGGCATCTTATCGGCAAGAACGAGATGCTCGACGCTCTCTGGCCGGAGGCGTTTGTTGAAGAAGCCACGCTCGCCCGCACGATCTCTAGCTTGCGCAAGGCCCTCGGCGAAACCGACGAGTCCAAATTTGTCGAAACCGTGTCCAAACGCGGGTATCGATTCATCGCTCCGATCCGGCAACTTGATGGCACCGATAATGCGACAAGTCCCGACATCACAAAACCCGAGGCTCCCAACGAGATCGTTGCCACCGAGTCGAAACCGTCGCTGTGGAGCTGGATTGTTTCTCGTCCGGTATTGTCGGTCTGCTTACTTGGCTTTGCGATTCTTTCGGCCGGCTTGATCGTTTCGTGGAATCGACAACCGGCAAGCGCGAATGAAATGAAGTCGATCGCCGTGCTGCCCTTCAATCGCATTGGCGACGGCGAGCGGGACGAAACGCTCGAATTCGGCATGGCGGATACGCTCGTTACGAGACTGTCCGGGTTGCGACGCGTGATCGTCCGCCCGACTAGTGCAGTCGTCAAGTACGCCGGGCAAGAGCGGGAGACGGCTGCTGTCGGCCGTGACCTGCAGGTCGATGCGGTACTTGAGAGCAGTATCCAAAAAAGCGGCGAACGGGTTCGCGTAAATGTTCGGCTGATCAACGTTAGCGATGGAAAGACCTTGTGGGCGGAAAAGTTTGACACGGCGTTCACCGATATCTTCACTGTGCAGGATTCGATATCCGAACAGGTCGTGTCCGCTCTGCTTCCGCAATTGAGTAAATCTGCCGGTTTGATCTCACGACGTCCGACTGATAATGCGGACGCTTACCGGCTATATCTTCAGGGACGTTACTTCTGGAACAAACGGACCGAAAAGGACCTGTACAAGGCCGTCGAATTCTTCCAGCAAGCGACGGAAAAAGATCCGCAGTACGCTCTGGCCTACACCGGTCTGGCGGATTGCTATCAGCTGCTGTCGGAATATCTCGCAATCCCTCCGAGCGAAGCGTTCGCAAAGGCTCGCACGGCGGCCAATAAAGCACTTGAGATCGACGATCAGCTTGCCGAAGCTCATACGTCGCTTGCCTACACGCTGGCTTTCTACGACTGGAATTGGGCCGGGGCCGAGGCCGGGTTCAAGCGCGCGATCGAGCTTGACCCGAACTACGCGACAGCCCATCAATGGTACGGCGAGTATCTGCTGATGCTGGGACGTTTCGACGAAGCAAAGGCTGCGAACGAGGAAGCCCTTCGGCTAAATCCCACCTCGCTCATAATTCAGACCGACCTTGCCGCTTTTTATTACACGACCCGCAATTTTGACGAATCGATAAGGTGGTCGAATTTGGTCATCGAGGCAGATTCGACCTTCGCCTATGGCTACGTTTTTCTCTGCCTTTCATACGGTCAAAAAGGGATGAAGCAGGAAGCTGCTGAAGCGTATGCCAAGTCCGTCGAAATGTTCGGCGATCCGCCGAGCGCAGTCGAGCTTCGGTCGGTCCTGGAAAAGGGCGGGATTAAGGCCTTTTGGATGAAACGAATAGAGCAGGTCGAGCCGGCAAAGAGCCCCTACTTCTCTCCGTTGTGGCGTGCTTTTCATTACTCTTGGGTCGACGATCGCGAAAACGCCATGTATTGGCTCGAAAAGTCATTTGAGATGCGCGAACGCTGGGTCGGCCTCACCAAGATCCTGCCGAGCTTGATACGCTCCGACCGGATCCGCGCTTCCAGGAAATCGTCAGACGTGTCGGGCTCTGACGCGCGAACGGCAACTCGCGGTTCACACGTAGAAAAGTTGTCGTGCTAATATCCAAAGAGTTAATAATCCGAATATCTTGAGGTAAACCCCATAAATGGAACTGCTCTCCGACCCAAATGTATGGATCGCGTTCGCGACTCTCACCGTCCTCGAACTCGTGCTCGGCATCGACAACGTTATTTTCATCTCGATCTTGTCGGGCAAGCTTCCGCCGGAACAACGTGCGAGGGCCCGATACATCGGGCTCGGGCTGGCTTTTGTTATGCGCGTGATCCTGCTGTTCTCGTTGAGCTGGGTGATCGGGCTAGTCGAACCGCTATTCACGGTGTGGGGTCAAGCGGTATCGGGCAAGGACTTGGTCTTGCTGATCGGCGGCTTGTTCCTGATCGCCAAATCGACGCATGAGATCCACGGAAGTCTCGAGGGTCCGGA
>CADEGD010000081.1 GCA_902826795.1 uncultured Acidobacteriota bacterium
TCGCAGCTATCTGACATAAATTACTTTTGCGTGGGAGCTGCGTCCAAATACGATTTTCCTCGCTCCGTAGTAAGTCTTACGTCTGTCTTAAAGCAGGTACGGCCGGACATTATTCAGACGCACCTTTACGAGGCGAGCCTTGTAGGGCTTTTGGCCGCAAAGATGGCGGGTGTACCGTGCCGGATATTAACTCGACATCACACGGATCAGGCTCATCTAATAGGTAAAAGGCTTCCTATCGCGGTTGACCGTTGGGAAGCGCGGGCAGCGCACCGGATAGTGGTTCTTTCAAAGGCCGTTCGCGATTTTTTGGTTTCGCACGATCATGCCGACCCGAAAAAGATCACAGTAATCTATCAGGGATTCGATTTCGACAAGTTCTCGGCTGCTCAGGAAGAAGGCGACCGAGTACGAACGGAGTTTGGCTTTTCGAAAGACGATTTTGTCGTCGGTACGTTCGCGAGCTTTTTCCCGACGAAAGGACACCGCTTTTTGATAGAGGCGGCTAAGAAGCTGGTCGACAATATTCCAACGCTGAAGCTTTTTTTCGTAGGAGAGGGAGGAGACAAGGAAGCGTTAAGGGTGCAGATATCCAGGTCTGGCCTGGATGAGAAAGTAGTAGTGTTTGCCGGGTTTAGACGCGACGTTAGCGCCTGCATGAAGGCCTGTGATGCAGTTGTACATCCATCGCTCTCAGAAGCATTCTGTCAGGTATTGATCGAAAGCATGTCAACTGGGGTTCCGCTGATCTCCACCGATGTGGGCGGAGCCAGAGAAGTGATTGTTAGAGACGAGACGGGATTGCTGATAGCACCGGCAAGCATTGAAGAGATTGTCGAAGCGGTTATGAAGATCTATTCGGATGCCTCTTTCGCGGGGAAAATTGCGGCGGGGGCCAAGCAAAGTGTGCGCGAAAGATTCACCGTAGAACGAATGATCAGCGAGCAGATTGAATGTTATAAGAGTTTAGTCGAGAATCGAGTCAATGGCGTCGGAAGAACGGTTTAATGGTGCGAATATTGTTGAGGCGGGCCGGCTGTCTCCCTATTGGGGCGAGCATGCGGCAAGATACGCTTTCGCTGTACCCTACATCGATGGGAAAGCGGTTCTCGATATTGCTTGCGGAACCGGCTACGGTCTTGGCTTTCTTAAACAAAAAACACGATTTGCCGTTGGCGTCGATGTAAGCCTGGCGGCTGCGAGAGATGCACAGAAAGAGTGTGGAGAAAATACATTTGTGCTGCTCGGTGATGGGCTATCGTTGCCGTTCGCGGACGGTTTGTTTGACGTAGTTACGTCATTTGAAACTATCGAGCACCTCCATCAGCGAAGGCGGTTTCTTTTAGAACTGAAAAGAGTTTTGAAAGATCGCGGGCGGCTAATTCTCTCAACTCCCAATGCTCTATACACGCGGCCTGTTAACGGGAAACCGACGAATCCGTTTCATATTCACGAATACACGCCAGAGGAATTGCGATGCGAGATCGGCGACGAATTTCTAGTAGAAAACGTTCTCGGCCAAACCTTGGCGCCCGAAATACGAATCTCGCCTTTTTACTCCGATCAACAAAGGCTTTCGGGAGGGATTTCTTCTAGGGCGATGCTCTTGGGTTGGAAGGTGATGAACAAAATGCCTTTGGCCGTGCGCGAAGGTTTGAGCGAAGCGATCTGGAATAGGCCATTTTATCCAACCGAATCAGACTATGTATTCGCAGCCGACGTGGTGGACGCGGCTCCCGTGCAAGTGGTGGTTTGCCGAAAGAAATGAAACCGACCGTTAGCGTCATAATCCCCAACTACAACTACGCCCACTATGTTCGTGAGGCGGTCGAAAGCGTTCTTGAACAGACTTACCAGCCCCTCGAAATAATAGTAGTCGACGACGGATCGAAAGACGATTCGATACGTGTTCTCGAAGAGTTCGGAAAACGCACACGCCTAATTGCTCAGTCGAATGCTGGTGTTTCCGCGTCTCGAAATCATGGAGTTGCAGAGTCTGTCGGCGACTTTGTTGCATTTCTAGATGCCGACGACTCGTGGCACCCGGAAAAAGTAGCACGGCAAGTCGAGATGTTCGACAGATTCCCTGATCTTGGGCTTGTACATGTTGGCGTGCAGGATGTTGACGCCGATGGCGGTTTACTCGAACAGCATCTCAACGGATTAGATGGGGATGTGTCCGAGCGTCTATTGTTGTTTGAAGAGCCCGTCATCCTCGGTGGTGGAAGCGGAATTTTGGTAAGGCGTTCCGTTTTCGATGAAGTCGGAGGGTTCGACTTGCGACTTTCAACTTCGGCTGACTGGGATTTTTGTTATCAAGTTAGCAGACGCTACAAGGTCGCGTTTGTTAACGAGCTCTTGCTTAGATACCGAATTCACGGTTCGAACATGCACTCGAATATTAGCGTCATGGAAGACGACATGCTGCTCGGATTCCAAAAGGCATTTTCTGCAGTCGAGCCAAACGCAAGAGAATTAAGGAAGAGAGCTTACAGTAATTTGTATAGGGTTTTGGCCGGGTCGTATTATCACGCGGGTAATTACACAAAATTCTTGGGAAAGGCAATACAAAGTATCAAGATGAACCCGCGGAGCTTTAGTTATTTCGCCATGTACCCTCTTCGGCGTTTAAATTCCAAATGAGCCGAACCGAGATCTCGAAGTCGGAAGTGGAGCTCTCGATGCCAAGAGAGAAGGCAACGGGAGTATCTATCCCTGTTGCCTACCGTCTAGCGAAGCTTGGCAAAGGCTTTCTGGGCAAAGAAAGGTTTCTGCGATTCTGTTTGAACACTTCGTGGCTATTCTCAAGATTTTCTTTCGAGCTCGGCGGCGAGATTTATGGAGGAGATTTTCATAACAACGCGAAAGCACTGAGGGAAGAAACTCTGAAGACTTGGATTCCCGAAGGCGGGCGGGTGATCGATATCGGATGCGGAATCGGCCGATGGTGCGAAATCGCTTCCAAGTACGCCGGATCAGTGGTCGGAATCGATTTTGATTCGAATTTGATAGAAGAAGCGAAGAGAAATTCCCAAGCGGGAAATGTAGAGTACATCGTCGGTGACGTTACGAGAGATCTAGGTGGAAGGACGTTCGATCTGGCGATGCTGACTCACGTTCTTGAACATATCGACGATCCGGACATAATCCTGAATCAGTTGCGTGACATTACGGAAACCATCCTGGTGGAAGTACCCGATTTCGAGCACGATCCCTTAAATTGGCTCAGGCTTAAGCAACGCTGTCCTTTTTACAGCGATGGCGACCATGTACGGGAATATACCGGAGCCATGGTGAAGGATCAGCTAACGCGATCCGGCTGGCATTTGCTTGACTTACAAAAACTCGGCGGGGCGATTTTGGCAGTCGCGACTAAGGATCGGGCGAATCAATGAGATCCTGCTATATATGTTACTTCGGCATCGGGGAGCCGTTGGTGCAGACGCAGGTGATTCCGTATTTGCGGGAGCTTGCGGCGGGCGGGCATGAAATGTCGCTGTTGACGTTCGAGCCGGGTGAGGTGGATGAAAAGGCGGTGAGGGAGCGGTTGGCGGCGGACGGGATAGAGTGGCATTGGTTGAAGTATCACAAGCGGCCGTCGGTTCCGGCGACGATGTTTGATATAGCGAATGGGGCTCGTGTCATTCGACGGTTGATTGCGAAGCATGGGTTCGACGTTCTTCACGCCCGGTCGCACGTGCCGATGATGATGGCATCGCTTGCACGGAAGTGGTCGCGGAAGAAACCGAAGCTGCTTTTCGACATTCGCGGATTCATGCCTGAGGAATACGTCGATGCCGGCATCTGGCCCGAGGGTGGGTCGGTCTATCGCGCCGTAAAGAAGGCCGAGGCATCGTTGATAAAGCAGACGGACGGGTTCGTGGTGTTGACAGAGCGCGCTCGCCAGATACTCTCGGACCAGATCGGCGACCGGCCTGTTGAGGTCATTCCATGCTGCGTCGACCTTGGGAGATTTGAGTCAGCCACGCCGGAATCGCGGCGGCAGATCCGAGAGCAGCTTGGCATCGGCGACCGGTTTACGCTCACTTATGTCGGGGCATTCGGCGGTTGGTATCTGACGAAGGAGACGGCGGAGTTTTTCGGAGCGTGGAAGAGCGAACGGCCTGAGGCGTTTGCGCTGATCCTAACGCAGAGCGATCCGGCAATGATCGAATCGCTATTGAAGAAACAGGGCTACGGTGAGGGAGATTACTTCATCGGCAAGGTGCCGTCGGTCGAGATCCCAGCGTATCTGAGCGCGGCGGACGCGGCTGTCTCGTTCATTAAGGAGTGCTATTCGAAGCAGGCGTCTTCGCCAACTAAGAACGCCGAGTATCTTGCGTGCGGTCTGCCGATCGTCGTCAATGACGGCATTGGGGACACGACAGAATTCACGCGTAAGGACGCTACCGGAATTGTTATCGAAGAGTTCTCCTCGGAAGCGTATGCCCGAGCGCTGACGGAACTGGGCGACCTGCTGAAGGACGAGAATGTGGCGGAGCGTTCGAAAGAAAGCGCGAGATCGCGGTTCGATCTAAAGACGGTTGGCGGCGCTCGTTATCGCGAGATCTATTCCAAGCTTGTAGGATCGTAGTTGGATGCAAAAAGCTAACGTGGACAATCAGGTGGTTGCCGGCTTCGGCGACGAGTGGTCGCGGTTCGACCAATCTGAACTCGCCGGTGACGAGCTTGAGCAGCTTTTCGAAAACTACTTCAGCATCTTCCCCTGGAGCGAGCTGCGCGACGAGGCGGTTGGATTTGACCTTGGTTGCGGCAGTGGACGATGGGCGAAACTTGTCGCCCCGCGGGTCGGTAAACTACACCTTGTTGATCCGAGCGATGCGATCGAGGTAGCCGAGAGAAATCTTGCTGACGCACGGAATTGCGAGTTTCACCGAGCACCTGTCGATGCGATCCCGCTCGAAGACTCGTCATGCGACTTTGGTTACAGCCTGGGAGTTTTACACCACATTCCCGATACCGAAGCCGGCCTGCGAAAGTGTGTCGTGAAGATCAAGCCTGGTGCCCCTTTCCTGCTTTACCTTTACTACAAATTCGACAATCGCCCGGCTTGGTATCGCGCGGTGTGGCGTCTTTCCGAAGCAGGACGAAAAACGATCAGCCGTATGCCCCATGGCTTAAGGTTTGCGGCAAGTCAAGTTATCGCGGCGACTGTTTATTGGCCGCTGGCACGACTCGCAAGACTGCTCGAACGGGCGGGTGTGAACGTGCGCAATTTTCCGTTGGCGCAGTATCGCGATACGAGCTTTTACACGATGCGGACCGATGCCTTGGACCGGTTTGGTACGCGTTTGGAGAAGCGTTTTACAAAGGCGGAGATGCTTGAGTTGATGAAGCGAGCAGGCCTTGAGCGAATCTCATTCTCCGACAGATCTTTCTGGACGGCGGTCGGTTATCGACGGAGCGACGCCGATTGATGCGCGTCCTCGCTCTTGCAACATTTCCGGACGAAGCGGCGGCCACACGTTTTCGCGTCGCACAGTATATCGAGCCGTTGCGGGAACGGGGGATTTCGATCGAGTTACAGCCATTTTTGAGCAGCAAGCAGTTCGCCGAGTTTTATTCTGGCGGAGGAAAAGCATCGAAGATCGGTGGAATTCTCAGATCTTCAGTAGCCCGCATCGCTGGGTTGCTTGACGCAAAAAAGTACGACCTTCTTTTCGTCCAGCGAGAGGCGATGCCGTTCGGGCCGGCCATCTTCGAATATCTCTATCAAAACATCGGACGAATGCCGATGGTGCTCGACCTGGACGACGCCACCTACGTTCGATACGTAAGCCCGACCTATGGCCGCCTTGGAAGCGCCCTCAAGTTCTTCGGAAAAACAGACAAGCTTATCGACCGAGCTGATCTCGTGATCTGCGGAAATCGATATATTGCCGAATACGCTGAGCGTCGAGGAACGCCGGCGACCGTTATTCCGACGATCGTAGACACCGAAATCTTTAGACCGCTAGATAAAGACAACGACATCCCGGTCATCGGTTGGATCGGAACCCATTCGACGTTCCCGTTTGTCGAACGGCTGTTTCCGACTCTTCAGAAACTCGCGGAAAAACATGATTTTCGACTGAAGCTGGTGGGAACGGGCCGCGAAAAGATCGCCCTTGAGGGCGTCGAGGTAGATTGTCAACCATGGTCGCTAGAGCGCGAGGTATCCGACTTTCAGAATCTGGACATAGGGCTTTACCCGATCTCGGTCAGCGGGTCGGCGAGCGAAGACTGGCTGGCTGGCAAATCGGGCTTCAAGGCCGTTCAATACATGGCTGTCGGCGTCCCGTTCGTGATGTCTCCCGTTGGAATTTGCGGAGAGATGGGCTTACATGGCGAAACACACTTCAATGCGGAGACCGACGAAGACTGGTATAATTTCCTTGAAAAACTACTGTCAGACAGCAATTTGAGGGGACAAATGGGCAAGGCCGGACGCCATCACTCGCTCTCAACCTATGGTCTGGGGAAGCACGTCAGCGTTCTTGCCGACGCTCTCTTGGCCGCATTGAAAGATCGTTAATGTTTAAGCGAATCCGACTAATAGCTCTCGCAATGGCTGGATTATTACCATCTCCCGTTGCTGTTTTAGCTCTGCGGACTTTTTTCGGATATCGGATAGGGAAGCGGGTTCGAATCGGATTTTCGATAATTGACACGGCGGAATGTGACATCGGCGACGATGTTTCAATCGGCCACTTCAACATTTTTACCGGCGTTGGGAAACTTTCGATTGGTCAGCACTCTCGGATCGGAGCCCTGAACATCTTTCGCGGAGGCGATGAGATAGGGATCGGGAGCTATTGCGACATCTTAAGACTCAATGAGATCAACTCAATACCTGAACCGGACGTGGTCAATAAGATAGATCCGAGGTTTATCATGGGTGATGGTTCGATGATCGCGGCCTCTCACAAAATCGACTTCACGGACAGAGTCGTGTTTGGAAAATGTGTCATACTTGGCGGCCGCAATTCTTCTATTTGGACCCACAACCGACAGATGACAAAACCAGTTACGATCGGCGACCGAACGTATTTGGGATCTGAAATTCGC
>CADEGD010000082.1 GCA_902826795.1 uncultured Acidobacteriota bacterium
CCGTCAAACTCGCCGGAATTGATCAGGGCAATGACCACGAACGGCCCGGGATGGGGAATGAATTATCTCGTGGCCGCCATCTACCGGGTTTTCGGAAAGAATTTTCTCGCGGCCCAAACGTTTGCCGCAGTGTTTGGGGCGGCGACACCAGTTCTAGTTTATATCTGCTGTCACAAGATCTTTGTAAATCAGAGAGTCGCTAAGTTTGCGGCGATCGGGGTCACTGTTTTCCCGGCTTTTATCATCTGGTCAGGACAGTTGCTCAAGGACGGATTGATCATTTTTTTGCTTGTTCTCACTATGACTGTGGTGCTGAAACTGCAAGAAAAATTCAGTTATTGGGCTGTTCTGATCCTCTTGCTATCGCTTTTCGGTATCATTTCGCTACGTTTCTACATTTTTTATGTTGTGGCGGTCGCTGTTGCCGGCAGTTTCATCTTGGGAGTCTCTAACACCGCGGCGTCGATAGTCAGACGGACGATAGTATTGGTAGTGATGGGTGTTGGATTAACGTATCTTGGCGTCGTTCAAACTGCTTCAGTCGATTTGGAGCGATATGGCGACTTGGAGCGCCTTCAGCTTAGCCGACAAGATCAAGCGACCAACGCAGATTCGGGATACGCCGACGATATTGACGTTTCAACAACGAGAGGTGCGATCACCGCCATTCCGATCGGATTTGTCTATTTAATGCTCGCTCCGTTCCCTTGGGAAGTTCGAAATATTCGACAGGCAATTACCCTACCGGAGGTTTTTGCCTGGTGGGCGATGATGCCGCTTCTTTTTTGGGGGGCTTGGTATACGGTTCGGCATCGGCTGCGGGCTGCATTTTCTATATTGCTGTTTACGGGAATGCTTACGCTCGCGTACTCCATCTTCCAAAGTAATGTGGGCACGGCTTATCGTCAGCGGACGCAGATACAGGTGTTCTTTTTTATGTTCATCGCGGTCGGTTGGGTGTTGTTTAAGGAGCGGCAAGAGGATCGGAAACTGATGAACGAGACGCGGCGTCGACGATTGCCGTAGTGGAGTATTTGAGCGCTCGGGACTGTTAATAGATGTGTGGAATAGCGGGTTTTGTAGTTAAAGACGGGCCGCGGCCGGAACGAGAAATTCTGGCTCGGATGAATGCCGCGATCATTCACCGCGGGCCGGATGAGGAAGGTTTTTTTGTTGACGATCATGCCGCGTTGGCGATGCGTCGGCTGGCTATCATCGACCTCGCCGGCGGGCAGCAGCCAATATGGAATTCGGATCGGACGAAGTGCATTTTCTTTAACGGCGAGATCTACAACTATCAGGAATTACGAAAAGGCCTCGACGAACGCGGCCACAAGTTCTACACCAACTCCGACACCGAAGCGATCATTCATCTCTACGACGAATATGGTGTCGATTGCCTTCAGCATCTTCGCGGAATGTTTGCAATCGCGATATGGGATACGGTCGAGCGGACGCTGTTTCTCGCTCGTGACCGCGTTGGAAAAAAACCGCTTCTTTATTCTCACCAGCCTAACGGAGATCTGATATTCGGTTCCGAGTTTCAGGCGGTTCTAAAACACCCTTCGGTCTCGCGTGAAGTGGACCCGGAAGCTATCGACGCGTATCTTTCGTTTTCCTGCGTTCCCGCTCCGCTAACCGGCTTTAAGTCGATCAGAAAGCTTGAGCCCGGCCACTGGCTGCGTTGGAAAGACGGTGCGATCGAGACGAAACGATACTGGCTGCCGAACTTCTCAAAAAAGATACCGATCTCGGAAGAAGAGGCGATCGAGGAAACGACCAGGATCCTTCGCGAATCGACCCGGCTGCGGATGATCTCCGAAGTGCCGCTCGGCGCGTTTCTTTCCGGCGGCGTCGATTCTTCGCTGATCGTCGCACTGATGGCTCAAGAATCTTCGACGCCTGTAAAGACGTTTTCGATAGGCTTTGAGGAAGAGGATTACAGCGAGCTGAAATACGCGCGGATGGTAGCCGAACACGTCGGAGCCGAATATCACGAATTTGTCGTCAAGCCCAACGCACTTGAAATTCTGGAAACTCTCGTCGATCACTACGGCGAACCATACGCCGATTCCAGCGCGATACCGACTTATTACGTGGCCAAAGAAACAAGAAATCACGTTACGGTCGCACTGAACGGCGACGGAGGTGACGAGTCGTTTGCGGGCTATGAGCGGTATGCCGCGATGCGAGCGGCAGAAAAATATAACCGAATCCCGGCCTTGCTGAGAAAGCCATTCATCGAGTTTCCGGCCTCGCTAATGCCAACTTCCGAATTAAAGCGAAGTCGGTTACGGGACGGTAAACGGTTTCTCTCGGCCGCGTCGCTTCCTACGGTAGAGCGATATTTTCGCTGGAACTCGGCTTTCGACCGGAGCACTAAAGCCGATCTATATACATCGGATTTCCGACACGCAATCGACTCGGCGGACGCATCGAGATTTCTCGGCCAGTGGTTTGCCACGGCAAACGGTTCGGGCATCATTGACACTACGATGTTGGTCGATCAGATGACATATCTGCCGAATGATCTTTTGGTAAAGGTCGATATCGCTTCGATGGCAAATTCGCTGGAAGCCCGGTCGCCGTTTCTCGACCACAACGTCATCGAGTTTGCTGCGAGCCTGCCGGAATCAATGAAACTGAGCGGCGTCGAAACGAAGTCGTTCTTGAAGAAGGTCGCATCACGGCTGGTACCGAATGAAGCCATCTATCGGCGTAAAATGGGGTTTGGCGTGCCGGTCGGCAAATGGTTTCGCGGAGAGATGAAGGAGTTTTTGCGCGAGATATTGCTTTCGGAGGCATCGCTGAATCGCGGGATCATTAAAGCCGAAATGCTTCAAAAGTATGTTGGCGAGCACACGCGCGGAGAACGCGATCACGCATTCCGCATATGGGCTTTGCTGATGCTCGAACTTTGGTATCAGCGTTTTATCGATTAGCAATTTATTTTATGAAGGGCGTAATACTTGCGGGCGGGCTTGGGTCCAGGCTCCATCCGCTGACAAAGATAACGAACAAACATTTATTGCCGGTTCACAGCCAGCCGATGATCTATTACCCGATCCAGGCACTTATTAATGCCGGCATCGAAGACATAATGATCGTTACCGGTGGGAATTCCGCGGGTGACTTTTTGAAACTACTGGGAAATGGGAAAGATTTTGGATTAAAGCACGTCAACTATACTTATCAAGAAGGCGAGGGCGGCATCGCCGATGCATTGAGCCTGGTCGAGCACTTTGCCGACGAAGATCCGATATGCGTGATCTTGGGTGATAATCTTATCGAGAAAAATATCAAGGCCGCCGCAGACGAATATCGAGCACAGGGCCGCGGGGCAAAAATAATGCTCAAGCGCGTACACGACCCCGAGCGGTTCGGCGTTCCTGAGCTTGACGGTGAAAAGGTCTTAAACATTGAAGAGAAGCCGAACGAGCCGAAATCAGACTTTGCCGTTATTGGCATCTACTTCTACGACAATACCGTCTTCGATGTGATCCGGACGCTCGTTCCGTCAGGCCGCGGCGAACTTGAGATCACGGACGTAAACAACCATTACATCCGCCGTGGCGAAATGACTTGGAACGAACTCGACGGCTGGTGGACCGACGCGGGAACGTTTGAAAGCCTGCTGAGGGCTTCGAATCTTGTGGCGGAAACGGGAGCAAATAATTTATGAGTCAGCCTGAACAGCAGTCGATATTTACAGAGGGCGAGATCAAGGATGTTGTAGTGTATCCGCTAAAGAAGTATCACGACGATCGCGGCTGGCTGGCGGAGCTTTTCCGTCACGACGACCTTGCCGAAGAGTTTCATCCCGTGATGTCCTACATCTCGTTCACGCTGCCCGGCATTCAACGCGGACCGCACGAGCACGTCGATCAAGCCGATCTTTTCTGCTTCATCGGCCCGTCAACATTCAACATTCGTCTGTGGGACAACCGGCCCGAATCGTCTACATATCGGCGAATGATGTCGCTATATGTCGGGCAGCAAAATCCGCAGGCCGTCGTGGTTCCGAAGGGTGTCGTTCACGGATATAGGAACGTCGGCGACGTTGACGGAATGGTTATCAATTGTCCGAATCAGCTCTACATGGGCGAAGGAAAACGTCAGCCGATCGACGAGATTAGGCACGAAGACGATCCCGACACGATCTTTCGGATGGAATAGAATAATACTATGAAGAGAAACTTCACTGCGGTTGTGTGGCAGGACGGAAGGTGGTTTGTCGCCCAGTGTCTCGAAGTCGATGTGGCCTCGCAAGGAGTCACCGAGGCTGATGCTCTTTCCAACCTAGAGGAGGCCGTCGAGCTTCACTTTACACCACCAGTTGCAACTGTTCTGCCGGCTGTAAGGACGATCGGTGTCGAGGTTTCGGTTTGACGCCGCATCGGTTTCGCGACGTAAAGGAAGCTTCTTGCCGCCGGTTTCGTCGAGGTTAAGCAGACTGGGAGTCATGTTAAGTTTTCCCTGAATGACGGTTCCGGCACTAGGACAACCATCGTTCCAAAGCATTCAGAGGTTGCGGCAGGCACCCTAAGAAGTATTCTCCGTCAGGCCGGTATCTCTGAGGCAGAGTTTGAAAGCCTTTAGGAAGTTTTCCGCGACTTGATGAAGATCCTACGAATCATTGCACGGCTCAACGTCGGCGGTCCGGCTCGCCACGTGGTTTGGCTGACTCAGGCTTTACAAGGTGACGGCCTCGAGTCTAAGTTGATCGCCGGAACCGTTCCCGAAGGCGAAGAAGACATGTCTTACTTCGCGGCGGAACATGGAGTCGAGCCGATCTATATCCGCGAGATGAGTCGCGAGCTCTCGCCGAAAGACGTGATCTCACTTTGGAAAGTCTGGCGGACTATTCTCCGCGAAAAGCCTGACATTATTCATACTCACACGGCTAAAGCAGGCACGGTCGGCCGGGCCGCAGCACTCATCTACAAGTGGTTCACATTTGGAACACTGCTGGGGCGACCGCGTCGCGTCAAAGTTGTTCACACTTTTCACGGCCACGTATTTCACAGCTATTACGGAAAAAGAAAAACGCGGATTTTCGTTGCGATCGAGAAACTGTTGGCTCGGCTTGTGACCGACAAGATCATCGTTATCACGCCGCAGCAGCTTCGCGAGATAAACACTGAAGTTGGAGTAGGGCGGGCCGATCAGTTCGAAGTGATACCGCTTGGCATCGACCTTTCAAAGCTCGATGCGAACGAGGCCAACAGATCCGAATTTCGGGCCGAGATGCGAGCCGCGGATGACGATGTGCTGATCGGGTTCGTCGGAAGATTGACCGAGATCAAGAATATTCCCTTGCTAATGCACGCCGCGAGGCTCTACTTTCAAACAGACGATGCTCCATCTGCAAAATTCGTAGTAGTCGGCGATGGACATTTGAGATCGGAGTTGAAAAAGACGGCCGTGGACCTCGAGTTGGGCGGCAAAGTACATTTCGCCGGAAACCGAGAAGATCTCGCCCGCGTCTACGCCGGTCTCGATGCAGTCGCGCTGACATCGCTTAATGAGGGCACGCCGCTATCGGTCATAGAGGCGATGGCTGCCCGACGGCCCGTTATCGCGACCGTCGTGGGCGGCGTGGCTGATCTTCTCGGCTCGCAGATCGAAGAGCAAGACGGGTTCACGATCCACGAACGCGGAATCGGCGTGAAGTCACGCGACGAGATAGGGCTTGCCAAAGGCTTGATTTATTTGGCGAAAAATGAAAAATTACGGTTTGACCTGAGTGAAAAAGGCCATCAATTCGCAATAGATAACTACGGCAAAGAGCGGCTTATTTCGGATATCCGATCGCTCTACCGCCGATTACTTGAGGAATAACCTCAAACTGGGGTTCCCCGCGAGCCCGTGAGACAGGAGGCCGGCTTTATCGACTATACTCGAGCCGGCGACAATATGCTTCAGATGATCTCAGGTCCGCTCATTGCGGGCGCGATAAGCGTCTTGCTGGCGGCGGCCTTCACTTACGGCGTGCGAGCATTCGCCCACCGCGTCGGTCAGGTTGCCAAGCCGAAAAGCGACCGATGGCATAAACGCCCGACCGCCATGCTTGGCGGAGTAGGCATATTTCTCGCCACCGTCGTCGGATATCTTCTTTTCGTTCCTTCCTCTTCCGAATCGCTCATCATTATGGCAGCCGCCACGTGGCTGTTCTTTGTCGGCCTCATTGACGACCTCTACAACATCAAGCCATATCAGA
>CADEGD010000083.1 GCA_902826795.1 uncultured Acidobacteriota bacterium
TCAGAAGCCTGTTGCCGCAAGGCAGTGGAAGTTCGATTCTTCTCGTCCGCACCAATTTTTGAGGATGAAAGAGCCTGTCTGTTCGGACAGGTTTTTTGCATTCGTAAGGTACAGGGCTTTGAGATTCGGGAAAGTTGAGCTAACAAATGTCACCGCGAGAAGACTTCACGGCAGTTATCGAAACGCATCAGTCGACGTTTGGTCTTGACCTCAACGCAGACGCGATCGAGCGTTTTGCGGTTCATTACGAGCTAGTGATTGAGCACAATCCGCTGCTTCATTTGACGGGGCCGGCGACGCCCGAGGAGTTTGCGATCAGGCATGTGCTTGAGTCTTTGGCGATGCTTGAGTTTTTGCCTGAGAGGGCGCGATTTGTGGATATCGGGAGCGGTGCGGGGTTTCCGGCGTTGCCGTGTCTTATCGCTCGCGGAGATCTGAAAGCGGTACTTATCGAATCGAAAGAAAAGAAGGCGGGCTTCCTGGAAACGGCGGTCGAAAAGTGCGGGCTCGATGGACGCGTTAAACTCATCAACAGGCAGTTTGCTGAAACGCAAAGGCCAAACGTTACTCACGTAACGTGCCGCGCTCTCGATCGTTTTACCCAACACCTACCGAGGCTTGTTAAGTGGTCTGGGAATAAGGCTCTACTCTTCTTCGGCGGTCCGGCATTGCGCGAAGAGTTAAAGCGGCTCGGCCTCAAGATGGAAGAGAGACTGATGCCGCTGTCAGAGCAGAGATACCTTTATTGTGTTCGAAATAGAACTGAAAAGTAGAATCTCTATCCGACGATATCGGCGATCTCTTTTAGAAATTCTGTCGCGTCAACCGATACGGTGCCGACCATTCCGTCGATGCGAAACTCGATCTTCTTCGCTTTGCCGACGGTTTTCACCTGCTGTTTTGTAAGCCGGTAAAAAAAGAGTTCAGTAGTGCCGATCACGGAATCGGCCCGCTGGCCGTGGATGGGCGAACCGAACACAAGCGGCCGCTTGTCGGCAACGACGGTTAAGCGGCTCTTACGGTTCGAGAAATGGTAATCCTTAGCGACCGAATGAAAGCCGAGCAGGTAAACGGGGATGCGGTTCCCGGCGGGGTCGCGTAGATAGACGGTGAGCAACCGAAACTCGACCCGACGGTCGATCTTGCCGCCGTCCATTTCAACGAATGCCGCGGGTGTGTAGACGGCATCAAAGTTCCGGTTCGGATCGGTAAAAGTCTGCAGGCTGCGCGTTTCTTTGCCGACGCCGGCAAACACTTCGCCCCAGATATCGACTTCCGGCCTTGAGGAGCCGGTCCAGCTTCGGTCGACGGCGGCTGGCCCACCACGGTTGGCGGTTTGAAACTGGCTGACGCCGACCTTCGCGGGCTTTGACGAACGCTGAGCGAGCTCTTGCCTATCAACAACTGCTTTGCGTTCTGCCCTTAGCTGCCATGGCGTCTTCAGATTCAAGATCGACCAAACACCGCGACTTTCGCGTTTCGCGAGTGCTTCGTTCTGTGAATACTCCGCCGCTTCGGCAATCGACTGTCCGCTAAGCTCACGCGGCTCGTGCCAGGCGGCTCCGTCTCTGATCAACTGCATGCCGACATCGACTCCGCCGATTGTCGCCTGGCCGATGGTGAGTCCGGTTCCAATTCTCAACGGGCGAAAGTCAACCGTCTTTCCGACAGTCATGTTAGCAAGATGCTTCTTTACGACATCGTGAAACTGCTGTTCCGGTTCCGGCGTCTCTATGTACTGAAGCTGAGCGTTGATCTTTCCCGCGCTCGTCTCGACCACCATTGTCCGGCCATCTACAACCTCAACAACTCTACCGGTAAACCGGGCCTGGCCGCTTGCGATGATGGCGGTGCATAGAAGGGCAATGATCGAGAAATATAAACGGCGCATAGGATGCTCCTATCGGGCGAGGCGAGTTTCCAGATCGTATTCGCGAAGGCGTCGGTAAAGGGTCGAGGGAGAGATGCCGAGCAGTTCAGCGGTCTTGCCGCGGTGCCAGCCGGTTTTTTCCAGGGCACCGAGTATCTGCTGGCGTTCGACATCGCGAAGATTTGTCGGCGAGACGTTTTGGAAAGCCGAAGCCGGTGCAGGCGAGGCTCCGCTGTAGCTAACCGAAACCTGCGGACGCTCGGTTCGGTAAACGACCTCGGGCGGCAGTTCTTTGGTTGTGATCCGGCCGTCGTCTGAAAGCAGCACGGCGCGTTCGAGACAGTTTCGAAGCTGCCTGACATTGCCTGACCACGAGTAGCTCCGAAGCGCTTCGAGCACTTGCGTCGAAAGCTGCAGCGGTGTTCCGGCCGCGACTATCTGAAGCAGATGGCGTGCGAGCGGTTCGATGTCTTCACGGCGTTCACGCAGGGGTGCTATTCGCACTTCAAAACTGTTGATGCGATAAAGCAGATCCGCACGGAACACGCCGTCGTAAACTGCGCGTTCGGTATCGCGGTTGGTCGCGGCGATCAGGCGAACGTCTACATCAACTTTCTTGACACCGCCGACGCGGAAGAAGCTTCTTGTTTCAAGCGCACGCAGAAGCTTGGACTGAAGTTGCGAGGGCATTTCCATCACTTCGTCGAGGAACAACGTTCCGCCGTTTGCGAGTTCAAATAGGCCAAGCTTGCGCGTGCGTGCTCCCGAGAAAGCTCCCGCCTCATGGCCGAAAAGTTCCGATTCGAGAAGCGTATCCTGCAAGGCGGCGCAGTTCAGATCGATGAACGGCTTGTCGCGTCGCGGGCTCAAGCGATGTATCGCCTGGGCGACCAGTTCTTTACCCGTTCCAGATTCGCCGGTGATAAGTACAGAAGTCTCGGCAGGTGCAACTCGCCGGACGAGTCTTAGAACTTCTTTCATCTGCGGAGATTCGGCGATTATGTCCGGCAGGCTTCCGGTTGAACGTTCGATTTGGGCACGAAGGCGTTGATTGTCTACGCGAAGTTGATATTTGTCTGCGGCGGCGGTGACTAGTGCGGATAGTTCGGCAATGCGGTAAGGCTTGGTGAGATAATCGTACGCGCCCAGCTTCATAGCCTCGATCGCGGTTTCGACCGTGCCCTGGCCCGTGAGCATTATCACCTCTGGCGGATTCTGGCTGCGTTCACGCATGCGGCGCAGCAGGTCCATGCCATCCAATCTCGGCATGTTGATGTCACAAAGGAGAACGTCGAAATCTTCGGACTCGAGCTTGGCCCAAGCCTCTTCCCCGTCCTCCGCCGTTTCGACGGTGTGGTGCTGGCGTGAAAGTTCCTTTTGCACCACCATCCGGAGGTTTTTTTCGTCATCGACTACGAGTAGTTTTGCCATAGGTGAGTTGGGAGTTATCTAGCGTTATGCATCCGTATCGGCGTGTGAGCGAGGTTTGTGAGGGATCTCAACTCGCATCCGAAACGGGCAGGAGAATTGTGAACGTCGTGCCTTTCCCGACATTCGAGCGGACGCTGAGGCGGCCCGCGTGATCTGTGATGATGCCGTAGCAAACTGACAGGCCGAGGCCTGTGCCTTTGCCGACTTCTTTGGTCGTGAAGAACGGCTCGAATATCTTCGAAAGGTCTTCGGCGGGTATCCCGACGCCCGTGTCTTCTATCTCGACGGCCACACTCTTATGCTGAGAGCCGGAGCGAAACGTGAGTCTTCCGCCCTCCGGCATCGCGTCGATCGCGTTTGTGGCTAGTGCGATAACCGCCTGCTGTATCTGGCCGCCGTCGGCATTTACCTGAAGCAGATCTTCAGCAAGATCGAGCTCGATATTCACGAGGTCACCCCGCTTCTGATGTGAAATTAAATTGGCCGATGAACGAAGTATCTCGTTCACATCGACAGGATGTCTATCGCCCGTCCTGCTTCTGCTGAAGTCGAGCAGGCCGGTCGTAATTGACTTACATCGGAACGCCTCGCTCTTGATAAGGCCTAAATACTCATCGAGGTCGTCCTTTCCTTCAAGCCCGTCGAACGCGCCCTCGGTTCCTCGCTGTTCGAGCGCTTCGGCGCATGCCGATATCGTCGCCAGGGGATTATTGATCTCGTGAACGACGCCCGCCGCAAGCCGGCCGACGGCGGCAAGCTTATCCGCACGCGATACCGCGTGCATCGCTTCGACCCGCATCGTTACGTCTTCGCCAACCGTGATCACGTGTGTGACCTCGCCCGTTTTGGGGTCTTTCATCGGCACCTTGCTGACCATCCAATGCTTGACCGAGCCGTCTTCGTCTACCGTCTGCTGTTCGATCCGCTCAATGCGGCCGGTCTTGAATACACGCTCAAACTCTTTGCGAACGCGGCCTTCGGGGTAACGTGCGAGAACTTCAAATACGTTTCGCCCGATCGCCGAATCTCGCGGAATGCCCTGCAAGCCGATCTCGCGGTGACGGTTCCACGTGACGATCCTGAATTCGCGATCGACGACGTAGAGCGAAACCGGCAGGGCGTCAAGCACCGCCTCGGTAAATTTTCTGTGCTCTTCTTTCGCCTGCGTTACCGAACTATTGATCGCGGCTTCGTAGTGGGCCGAAAGGTTTACGCTCATCGCCGCCATTTGCGTAGCTGCGTCGATCAGGCTGCTCTGGCTTTCGCCGAACATATCCTGCGACGTTAGTCCGACGACGATCGCGCCCTTCACCTCGCCGTTAATGTGTAGCGGCGAAATGTATTCGGCACCGTGCAGATCGCCCGTGAGCAAAAAATTTTCGGTTTCGATCTCGAGATAGCCGACCTGCGGCGGCAAAAGGTCGATCCACTTTTCAAATCGTGCGCGGTTGATATACTCCGAAACGATCTCGCCTTTCGCGTCGAATGCACAGCTCACAACGCCGATGTTCTCAAGTTCGGCAACAAAAGCGCACAATTCCGCTCCGACACCGGTCTGGATCATGCTCGCCACGCGGCATGCCACTTTTTTCGGATGAACCGTAAACAACAGGCTACGGCCGAGCTCCGAAACGAATCGAAGTTCCGGCGCGGCTTCGCTCACGTCCATGGAGACACGAGGAGGCGCAAGTTGTGCTTTAACTTCAGAAGGGATCGACATTTTGCCTTTGAACCCGCTTGTTTATTGAGGCAGTTGAGAAAAGGTGGTAAGCCTGTCAGAAGAAACGTGCGTTGGGGGAAGCTCCCGAACTTCCCTGATGATTAAAACGCTTTTTACGATGTTTGTCAATGAGTTTCATTGCGACCGGTCCAGCGGTCAGTTTGACGACGTATGAGGTAGAATATTTGGGATAGTTTTGCTAACACACTGATCTATATGCGTTTAAGCGCCATTCTCGGCATGATCTTTTTCGGTATTTTGTTTGCCGTGAGTCCGTTGTGTGCTCAGAGGGTGGTCGATAAGACGGTTGCGACGGTCAGCGATGGTGCGAGGACGGAGCTGATAACGAGATCCGACCTGCTTTGGCAGATGGCGCTTCAACCCGGAACGCAGCTCGATCCGCCACGGGAAGAAGACCTTCGACAGGCCCTGCAAACACAGATAAATCAGAGGATCTTTGCTCTTGAAGCCCAACGGCTTCCGCGAGCCGCGCCGACAGAGAAGGAGATTGCCGACAAGATCGCGGAAATTCTAAGGTTCTTCCCTTCGACCGCCGAGTTTGAAAGGCGACTGAAAGCCGTAGGATTTGGTTCCGTCAGCGACGACAATTTCGAAAACATCATCTCTCAGCGTGTCGCTATCGAGAAATACCTGGATTTCCGCTTCCGTTCGTTCGTGGTGGTCACGGCCGATGAAGAGGCGACTTACTATCGTGAAACGTGGGTGCCGGAGTTTCGCCGGGCAAATCCATCGGCGATCGTCCCGTCGCTCGAAGAAGCTCGCGTCCGGGTAAACTCGGCGGTCGTTGAAGAACGCGTTGCCGCCAACATCGAAACATTCCTCGAAGAAGCAAAACGCCGCGTCACCATTGCTATCATCTCCGAGCCGACCTCATAAGCTTGACGCTCTTCACCGCATTTCCTATCATTTGAGATTCCACGCCGGAGTGGCGAAATTGGTATACGCACCAGACTCAAAATCTGGCGGGGGCAACCCCATGTCGGTTCGA
>CADEGD010000084.1 GCA_902826795.1 uncultured Acidobacteriota bacterium
TAAACTAAAGGAGAAATAAGAGACTTTTATGTCTACGTTTACTTGACCACTTCAAACTACTGCGGTAACGATCCGATAAATCACCTCGATCCGAGTGGGTTGTTTTTCAAGAAACTCTTTAAGTGGATCGGAAGACACCTTAAAAAAATATTAGCGGTGGTCGCGGTTGTAGTGGCAGTCATAGCGGTTGTTACGTTTCCGTGGTCGGGTCCCGTAACCCTCAAGGCGATCTTGGGCTTGGTGAGCTCATTGAGTAGTGCTGCTTCAAGCGTTCTGGATGTGGCGGGACTTAAGACGGCATCAAAAGTCTTCGGATTTATCGCAATCGCGTCGGGCATCGCTGCGCTTGGAATTGAGGTTAAAGACGCGTGGAAAAAGCTTAAGGAGCTTCGATCAAAAGCGTTCAGCTTCTTTGATGATCCTTTCATCGGCGAATTTTTCGTTGAAGTCAAAATTACTTTTTGGGAAAGGGTCTACGAGAAAGTAAATAACTTTCTGGGCGGATTTGCCGATGGACTGCTTTTCGGTCTTCCGAGCTATATTGATCAGAAGAGAGGTATCGACCGCGGCACTGATTATAATTCGTCGGAGTACAACGCCGGATGGTGGACGGGCACTGCGGGTTCCTTCGTTGTTCCAGGCGGCGTCGCGGTAAAGACCGCTCCAAAAGTTGGCGCAAAGCTATTTGCTAGAGGAAGTGGCATTCTCAATAGCAATCGTTACTTACGTGTCGGTTGGAATCAATTTCGCGGTAAAAAGGTTTTTAGAATCGTAATTGGTAACAAACAAAGTAGAACCCATAAACATTGGGATCTATGGAAAAAGTAGAACCGTTGTAGGAGTGGTGAAAAGAGCGACTATGGACTTGAATAAAAATGATTTGGAGTCGAGTTTAACGGATTTATTGTTTTCTCGACTAGATTTTGACGCTATTCGTGCGGTAGCACTAGTTGAGGTGGATCATACATACGAAAGCGGCAGCAACTTTTCCGTCCGTCCCTTCAGCGATCTGCTTTGTGAATTTACGGTAAGCTACACGGATCGTATTTCGTTTGTCAACTTAGAAGTTGCTGAAAATACGATGTTGGAAGTGCCGCTGGAAGGCCAAGAGTATACAAACAAGATTGGAGTAGAGGAGCTACTCAGCCTGGTTAAGGGCATCATTTATGAGGGGATGGAGGAAATAGTCTGGAAACTAGATAATGGCGATATTGTGGCCTCCACTGGCACGCTTTTTGTCGAGAGTGAAGGACCGATAACCGTAGAACGTCGTAGTCTTTACAATCCATTAGCAAAATTATCTAGGGAGAAAAAGAAATATTTCCCATATTTTCGGCATTAAAATCTGGGGCTTTTCAGTCTTCCAATCTGCATAGGCCCGCGGTAGTGGATAGGCGGTAGTGGATATGTGGAGCTCCGCTCAATCAACAAATAGCCCGCCTGACTCCACCAAAGTCACGCGGGCTTTTGTTCGATTGGTCTCTTCGTCGATAGTTATCAGCTTGCTGAGAAGCCTCACCTTCGTAAAGGGCGGTGAAGGCCGGCGGTGTGGGAACGCGGGAGAAACGTGTGCGTCGGATATTTGTCGGTGTGGATCCGCTTCGGCGGTGTGAGTCGGAGTCGGGTGTGTCGGGTGAGTGGTCGGCAGTAGGTGGTGATTTGCCCTGATTTTGCCCTCCGAAAAATGCTGCGCCAAACGAAATCTGCTTGGCTCAACTTTTCCCCGTCCGCTCGCTCCGTCCAATCTTTCTATTCTGTTCGACGCCATTCCACACGATGTGGCACGTGCCACAAGAGCGAGTCGGGAGTCACGAGTCAGCAGTCGCGAGCCGATATTTCCTGCTCCAGACTCGCAACTCCGCCCGCCAGACTGACCGATGTGGCACGTGCCACAATTCTCCGCTCATCGATCCCCCCACTGGAGCTACGTGCGGATACGCTCATCCTTCAACTATTTTTAAGGGCCATTTTAAAAATTCAATTTTAAAATTGGTCGGCGGAAAATGCGCAAAAAAGGACGCCGCGAGACTTAACGGCGTCCATGCACTCACTTCCCTTGTTCGTAGAGACGAAACCCAGAACAGCAAGAAGAAACAGGAGGTTTCTATGTTGCTATTCTTGGTTTTCGACAGAAAACCATACTCGGATTCAATAAGCATGACAGTACGTAAATACCGCTGCCTTCAGTTGATCGTCACATACGAGCCAAGCTGTGCTAGAATCGGTGCGATCTGCAGTTTAGCCGTCATGGAACAGCCCCCGATTACTGAGTTGTTACTGGCCTGGCGAAAGGGCGAACGATCAGCCCTAGACGAACTCATCCCACACGTTCAAGCCGAGCTTAAACGCATAGCCCGCAACTATATGCGGCGTCAAAAGCCCGACCACACGCTGCAGACGACCGCCCTGGTTAACGAAGCATTTTTGCGTCTCGTCGATTCGAACCGCGTGAATTGGCAGGACCGCAATCATTTCTTCGCAATTTCCGCCCAATTGATGCGTCGTATCCTTGTTGATTTCGCGCGCAAGAAATCCAGCCTAAAACGCGGTGGCGACGGCGTCCACGTTACGTTGAACGATAACGTCGACGTTGCCGAGGAAAAGGCAGCCGAGGTAGTGGCTCTTGATGAAGCCCTCGAACGGCTGGCGTCTCTCAACGATCGGCAGAGCCGTATCGTCGAGCTTCGATATTTTGGCGGCCTGACGGAAGAACAGATCGCTGAGACGCTGGAGATCTCCACCCGAACCGTCCGCCGCGATTGGAACCTTGCCCGAGCCTGGCTATACCGCGAGCTCAGCCGAGCATAACGTAATGACACCGTAATGACACCGGATCGTTGGGAAAAGGTCGGCGATATATTCAGTTCCGCCTTGGAAATGGATACGGCCGAACGCGACGCATACGTCCGCGAAGCGTGCGGCACAGACCTGTCGCTGCTGTCTGAAGTTCGTTCGCTTCTTGAAGCAGGCAACGACGCCGGCCAGTTCATCTCTAAACCCATCGTCGGAAATTTTGTTTCCGACTTCGCAGATCATCGCGACGCCCTCGCTGCCGGAAACTCGATCGGACATTACAAGATCGAGAGAGCTATCGGCTCAGGCGGAATGGGCGAGGTATATCTCGCAACCGATACGAATCTAGGCCGAAAGATAGCCCTTAAAACGCTGCCGCCGTCGCTCGCCAACGATCCTTCCTTCCTCCGACGCTTTCGCAATGAAGCTCAAGCGGCCGCGAGCATTAACCATCCGAACGTCGCGACTGTCTACTCGGTTGAAGACATCGACGGGCTCCGGTTCATAACGATGGAATACGTTGACGGGAAGACGCTTGATCGCCTGACGCCAGAGAGCGGGCTCGAGATGAAAACTTTTCTCGCCTGGCTCGAACCGATCGCTCATGCTCTTCACGCGGCTCACAAGCGGGGCATTATCCACCGCGACATCAAGCCGGGCAACATCATGATCTCGGCTGACGGCACTCCAAAGATACTCGACTTTGGCCTCGCCCAGTTCGAGAGCACGCTTGCCGGAACAGCGTCAGCCGCGAACGATATCACGGCTCCCGGCCAGATAATCGGTACTCCGTCGTATATGTCGCCCGAGCAAGCCGAAGGCTCGGACGTAGACATTCGAAGCGATGTCTTCAGCTTCGGCACCGTTATGTACGAGGCTTTGACTGGCAAGCGTCCGTTTCGCGGAGCTTCGCAAGGGTTGATCATAAAGTCTGTTGTTTATGACGAGCCGGAGTCGATCTCGAGCCATCGCTATGATGTTCCGCAAGCGCTGACGAGAATGGTCGAGCGCTGTCTTCAAAAGTCGCCAGGCAAACGGTTTCAAACCATGCGCGACATTCGTTCGATTCTCAAGGAAGCTCGCACAGCCAGCGATGCGGGGGTTTCGATGGATAGCTTCGCCCGACGGTTCTATCGCGAGGCCACGTCGCCGTCCAAACTCTGGTGGGCCGCAACCGCCGTCCTGGTGATCGGACTTGCATTTGCCGGCTGGTATGCCTTCTCGGGGCGCGGATCAGCGGTACCTTTTAACCTCGAAAACATCTCCCTCAGAAAGCTTTCGCAATCCAACAACGTGGCCCTGTCGGTTATCTCGCCGGACGGACGTTCCGTCGCGTTCGTTACCTACGAAGATGACGGCGGGCGCTCCCTTTGGCTAAGGCGGGTCAGCGATGCGACAGCTCTCAAGATAGTTCCATCTCAGCAAGTCCATTATTGGGACATCACTTTCAGCAACGATCACGAGTACGTTTATTTCATCACCGCGCCGAGGTTCGGTACTCACGGAACCTTATTTCGCGTTCCTGCGCTCGGTGGACAACCGCCGCGCCGGATCACCGAGAAGGTAAACCACTTAGGGAACATGTCGCCAGACGGCAAACGTCTGTTATTTGTGCGATATGGAGATCCGGCGCCGGCTACATCGGTAAACGTGACCGATTCAAAACTGATCTCGACCAACGCGGACGACGGCAGCGACGAGCAAGTGCTGCGAGTACAAGAAGGCGAATCGATAATTCGAAAAGCTCGATTTTCCGACGATGGACTCTACATCTACTACATAAAGCGGGAATTGAACGTTGCCGAAAGCTGGTCGATCGTCCGTTACACTATCGGCAGCGGCATAGATGAAGAGATCATCCGCAAGAAGGAACGGATCGAGGCTATCGCCGTAATGGACTCTGGCAAAGGCTTACTCGTGAACGCGGTCGACGGTACCTCTAATCGCCGTCAGCTCTTTCACTTGAACACGTCCAACGGTGTGATGACGCGGATCACCAACGATCTAAATAGCTACGGCGGTGTAAGCGTAGACCGCGAGGGCAAACACATCGTTGCCGTTCAGCGTACCGATGAATCGCGGATTTGGGTCGGAAATTCGTCGGACTATCGTTTGATGACGCCGATCACCCGCGAACCGCTCGCACACACCTTCGTCGATTGGACACCCGATGGCCGCATAGTGTTTGACGTGCTGGAGAACGATCGCGTGTCGGTATGGATAGCTGACGCCGATGGTAAAAATGCATTGCAGCTTACTCCAAATGATTCCGACAACTATAACCCTCGAGTCTCGGGCGACGGACGGTATATTGTATTTACGTCGAAGCGGGCTGGCTATAACCAGATATGGCGGATGAACATCGACGGCGGGAACCAGATTTTACTAGCAAATGCACCCGGGATTACTCAGGTTCCGCAGTTTGCGGCCGATGGTAAAACCGTCGTCTTTCGATGGTTCAACGAGGGTTCGGCCCCGATGGGACAAGTTTCGGTTGATGGAGGGCCGGTGACCGGCTTGGATTACCTTCCCAAAGCCTTTACTTACTACTGGGCTCAATCGCCTGACGGAAAAACCGTCGCTTACACGCGCGGAGGCGAAGTCTCCGACCCGATGCAAGTTATCGTTCGACGGATCGATTCAGCTACACCAACGGCTATCCTGAACATCCGGCCGACTTGGCTTTTTAAGTGGATGCCCGACGGAAAGACTCTGTATTATCAGGAATCTCAACAGGGTGATGGACTTGAAAAGAAGGTTTTTCAGATCGATCCAGAGAAAGGCGAACCGAAATTAATGCTTACATCCGAACCGGACGATATCGTGGATCTGACCTTTTCCCGCGACCGATCCCGGTTCGCGGCGGTAAGACTTCGCGTTCTCACCGACGCCGTTATGCTCTCGGCAAATTCCCGCTCCGAATAGAAAAGGCCGAGCTCAAAAAGCTCGACCTCATACTCTTTTAGTGCTTTTAGTGGCGGGGCCGACGGGGCTCGAACCCGCGACCTCCAACGTGACAGGCTGGCGTTCTAACCAACTGA
>CADEGD010000085.1 GCA_902826795.1 uncultured Acidobacteriota bacterium
CAGCGGCTTGATCGTGTCGGCTGACGGAACGATATTGAACCACAATCACGTCGTCGAAGGAGCGGAAAAGATCACGGTCTTACTGGCCGATAACAAGACGTTCGACGCAAAGCTTGTCGGGTCGGACAAGCCGAGCGATCTTGCGGTGCTGAAGATCGAAGCTCAGAACATGCCGTTCCTCACTCTTGGAAATTCGGACACGGTACGGGTCGGCGATATCGTCCTTGCGATCGGTAATCCTCTCGGCATCGGCCAGACGGTTACCGCGGGAATAATTTCGGCGAAAGGCCGTCGTACAGGATTGAGCTACGGCAACAGTAACGACAGTTTTGAAGATTTTCTTCAAACCGACGCTCCTATCAATCGTGGAAACTCGGGCGGAGCCCTTGTGAACCTCAACGGCGAGCTGATCGGCATCAATTCACAGATCCTGGCGGGCGGCCAGGGCGGCGGCAATATCGGCATCGGATTCTCGATCCCGTCCAACATGGCTAAGTCCGTAATGGAGCAACTCCTGAAGGACGGCAAGGTCCGACGGGGCATGCTGGGGGTTAACATTCAGAACATTTCGGACGATACGGCTAAAGCTCTTGAATTGAAGGACACCGCGGGAGTGCTGGTAAGTAACGTTCGAGCGGGTAGCTCTGCCGAGAAGGCAGGTGTTAAGCGCGGTGACATCATCACGGCGATCAACGGCGAAAAGATCGAAGATTCGAATGTGTTGCGGAATAAGATCGCCGGAACGCTTCCCGGAAGCGAGATAAAGCTGACTGTCACCCGTGAAGGCAACCCTGTCGAACTGACGGCGACTCTCGATGAATATAACGTCGAGGGAACGTCCGCAACGTCGTCTGACTCGCCCGGTGGAGCGGCTCCGAACGCCCAGCCTCAAAGCGGTAAACTCGGCCTCAGTCTTCAGCCGGTAACGCCGCAAGCCGCTAAGCAACTCGGGATAAACGAAGGCGAAGGACTGGTCGTGACCGACGTCGACCAATCCGGGCCGTCTGCTGAGGCCGGCATCGCTCGCGGCGATGTAGTGCTTGAAATCAATAGAGTCGGAGTGAAGTCTGTCGAAGATGTTCAGGCGGCTCTCGAACGTGCCGGTGACCGACCGGTCCTTATGCTAGTCGCACGCCGCGGCGGCACCGTTTATTTAACCGTTCGCCCTAACTGATCCCTCGTCAAGATGAGGCAGGTTAACCCGATACCAACAGTGTCGGGTTTTCTCTTTTGCTCGGACCTCCGCAGACAAGCTTCGAAGCGGCCTGCATTGACTTCTTTACATGCTCATTCAATACTAAACATGTACTTCCCGGTCTTGAATGAATACGCAGAGATCTGATGATCCCGCACAAAATCCGCTGGAATTGTCTGTAGTAATGCCTTGTCTGAACGAGGCGGATACGCTAGAGACGTGTCTTCGCAAAGCCCGCTCGGTCATGACTGAAAATGGAATTGCGGGTGAGATCATCGTAGCTGACAACGGCAGTACAGACGAGTCGATACGAATCGCGGCGGACTGCGGCGCTCGGGTAGTGAACGTCGTCGAGAAAGGATACGGCAATGCCCTGATGGGCGGCATCGACGCGGCGGCGGGCCGCTACGTAATAATGGGCGACGCCGACGACAGCTACGATTTTCTCGAGATACCTAAGTTCGTCGAAAAGTTACGTGAAGGCTACGACCTGGTACAAGGCTGCCGCTTACCATCAGGAGGGGGCCGGGTTTTGCAGGGTGCGATGCCATTTCTCCATCGCTGGTGGGGAAACCCGATGTTCTCATTCCTCGCCCGGCGATGGTTCAAAGCTCCGATCCACGATATCTATTGCGGCATGCGTGGCTTTACCAAAGCTCACTATAGCCGTCTCGAGCAACAATGCACGGGAATGGAATTCGCCACCGAGATGATAATCAAGTCGAGCCTTTACGCCGACCGCGATAGTTTTCGGATCGCAGAAGTTCCGATCACGCTTCATCCGGATGGCCGAAAATCGCATAAACCTCATCTAAAAACCTTTAGAGATGGATGGCGGACGATGCGGTTCTTTCTGATGTATAGTCCGCGATGGCTGTTCCTTTTACCTGGCGGCCTTCTATTGCTTCTGGGGGTAATCGGCTACGGAATGGCCCTTCCAGCCGTAACGGCTTTTGGAGTGACCTTTGATGCTCACACGCTTTTGTTTGCAAGTATGTTCATCATGTGTGGGTATCAGGCGATCTTGTTCGCGATCTTGACGAAAACCTTTGCGATCAGCGAAAAGCTGATGCCAGAGGATGTAAGGCTGACGCGTTTCTTTCAACTCGTAGACCTCGAGCGAACCCTTCTAATTTCGGCGATCGCATTTATCATCGGCATCGGACTCTTGATCGCTTCGATCATTCAGTGGTCAAATGCGGATTTTGGGCCGCTTGATTACGCAGAGACGATGCGGCTGGTGATTCCGGGTTCAACACTGGTCGCGCTGTCGTTTCAGACTGTTTTCTCCGGCTTCTTCATCAGCGTTCTCGGCATGAAGAGAAAATGAGTTTGCTTGGATCGATACACGGCCGGTTAGTGCACGAAGGACGGGTAAGCCGTCTGAGTTCCCTGCTGGCGGATGCTTTGCCGCCGGATGCTTCTATCCTGGACGTGGGATGCGGAGACGGGCGGATAGCGTCAACGATCAAAATGCACCGGCCGGACGTCACTGTGCACGGAATTGATGTTCATGTACGCGAAAGCTCTCTGATTCCTGTTACGAATTTCGACGGAGAGCAGATTCCGTTCGAAGATCAAACGTTTGACATTGTCATGTTCGTCGACGTATTGCATCACACGGATGATCCGACAATCTTACTTCGAGAAGCTGCGAGAGTTTCGAAAGCTGCAATATTGATCAAAGACCACAACGACGAAGGACTCCTATCGAACCTTACACTTCGGGTCATGGATTGGGTCGGCAACAAGCCGCATGGAGTTTCGTTGCCGTACAATTACTGGAAACGGCAGGCATGGGATTCGGCATTTTCCTCTTTGAGTCTCAAAAGAAACATGATGATCGACGACCTCCGGTTATATCCATATCTGGTCGATAAGGTCTGCGGACGCAAACTTCATTTCATCGCTTCTTTGTCGGTTTCCCATAAGCGACCATCGTGAGAAGCAATCTTGATTTGTAACGATCTCAGCTGCCCTATACGACCGAATGCGACGAACGCTAATCATCGTATTTCTCGCCTTTCTTTTCTTGGCCTTAAGAGTCGAGCACAGCTCGCTGTTCTATGATCTCGGCCGCGACAAACGCTACCAGATGATCGCGGCTGGGAACCTTGCCGAAGGGAAGGGCCTAAGCCACTGCATCACATTTGCCGATGACATTTCCAAAGCGTCGTGCCAAGAACTTACGTGGTGGTCGGCGGGCTATCCGATAGTTTTAGCTGGAATCTATAAACTCACTGACGATCTTGTCACGGCTGATTTCGTTCTACTAATTCTGGGGTCTTTGGGTTTTCTCCTCGTTTCTCTTAGATTTTTCTCGATCTGGGTCGACTTTGAAACGGAATATTGGATAGTCGCGCTATTTTTGGTGTTCACGGCTTTCTCTTTTACGCCATTTAATTATCTCGGCACTACCACGGACTTACTTTCAACGGTCTTCCTGATCTTTACGATCACCGAGTCAGCTGTCGGATTCAGAGATCGAAGATCATCGAAATTCTTGATAGCCGGAGCAGCAGCTTTTGCCGCCGTGTTTTTCAAGTTCAGCTTTTTCCCTCTTTTGATTGTCGTGCCGGTAGGGCTTGGGTTACTCGCTCTTCTTCGACGCGATGGTGCTCCGCTGAAGTATGCAGCAGTTTATCTCGCTTCGTTGTGCGCGGCTTTCGCGATCCTTTATTTGGCGTTACCAAATTACATCCTTCCGCCCGGCGGTATCATGACTCCTGGCTGGCGATGGAACAATTTGTTGGCGCAAGATCCTTTTGGTGCACGTGCATTGTTCTTTCTCGACTTTCTGTTTCGAAGAATCGACACAACAACCAGTATCGGATCCGCGGTCTATGGCTTGATTCAGATCTTCTCCATCGCGGTCGTAGTGGGATTCGGGTACATCGCCGCAAGATACGCCTCAAAGCATTTCAGATCAAGTGAAAATGATCGCGGACGCACTCTTTCGGCTCTTTTAAGTATCTTGACCGTCGTTCTGCTAGTCGGTTATCTCTGCTGGCTGTCGATAAGAGTTCAGACCGTCTATCACCCCCTCTACATACCGTGGACGTTCGTTCAGGAAACGCGATACTACGGGCCGGCGATGGTGCTGTTGCTCTATGGAGTTTTTATAGCTCCGCGATATCTCAGAAGCCGCGGACATTTACTGAAAATGGGTTCGCTGGCGCTGGCCGTGGCGGTGTGCTCCTTCGCCGTCGCGTTTTGGGGATACAAGAATTACGACTACTTTTATAATGGCAGAGTCGAAGGCAGCTTCATCGGCCCGCACAAAGACGACACGATCGTGGCCGAGTTTTTGCGAAATGACGCTTCGCTCGATCGCGGGAAGACAGTTTTAGGTTTCTTGTCTTACGCGGAAGCATACGGATATTCGACGCTATTAATCGAAGCCGATCCGGCGGTGTCTCCTTTTCCGTGGTATGACTGGTATGTCGGCTCGATCCCAGTGGCAACAACACAGCCGCGAACCCTTTTGGTAACGATCAACAAGTCTCCGAACCGGGCTGATCGAGCAATATTGAACAAGTACAACGGGACTCGCCTTTTAGAACTGTCGACTTACGATCTTTATCGACTCGAGATACCGGCTGAGCCGCTAGGTGATGCCGCTACTTCGGAGAGCCGACGAAGGATATCTTTCCCGATCCCTGCTTCAAATGTAACGAAATGAACTTATCGGACAATAGCTGAAGGATTTCAGCTTTGGATTCAAGCCAGCGAGTATAGGTAGGAGCCTCGTAGTGGATCATGGCAGCAAGGGCGTCGAGCTTTGGATAAGCTGCCTTGAAGATCTTGACCTTGCTTGCGCTGTGAGCTGCCGAAAGAAAGGGAGTAAGCCAAGGTTCGACCATCACGAACTTTCCGCCGGGCCGTAAGATCCGGCATACTTCGGACAGAACTCTATCAAGATCTTCGGGAATCTCCAGAAGATGGTGAAGGCCGCCTTGAACAATTACACCATCGCGACTGTTGTCGGCAAACGGAAGTTTGCGGCAGTCGGCAATAAACATCTCCGCCGGCCCCGTATATTGAGCTACCAGTTCAGGTGAAAGGTCGACACCCGAAAGTCGCGTGAAACCAAGTTTCTGAAGAGCGTTGAGTCCATTCCCACGACCGCAAAAGATCTCGACAACTTCCAAATTCCGGCTCCAATCAGCGACCCCAAGCTTGTGCAGTCTTTCGCTAAACTTGCGCGTTTCTTCTTCCGGCGTCTCGAACCGCAAATAAGCCGCCTCCCAACGAAGCTTTATTTCGTCGTCGGAGAGCGATTCGAGATCTGCCAGTTCGGTAATCTTCATTAGCGGAAAGAAAGACTTGCTAGAGACTAACATCCTCGACGAGCGCGAGTGGAATGCACTGCCTAAGAATTAGTTGAGAGTGACTCAACTAAACCAACCAAAGGAAAAAGCCCGTCCAAATCAATGAACGGGCCTTTTCGAAATAATCCCGGCGGCTACCTACTTTCCCACACCTGAAAGGTGCAGTATCATCGGCTCAAACAGGCTTAACTTCCGTGTTCGGGATGGGAACGGGTGTGACCCTGCCGATACAA
>CADEGD010000086.1 GCA_902826795.1 uncultured Acidobacteriota bacterium
TGCAAAGAAGCCAGCGACATCGGCTTGCCGCTGGTCGGCGTAGGGTTTGTTTATAAGTCTTCCTTCGATAAGGCAAATCGCAGCTCCATCGATAGCTTCCGCGGCGACGGTATGGACGCCGGGCTTGAGATACTCGATAAAGTAAGGAACGAGATTGGCGTACCAATCATCACGGACATCCACGAGCCCTGGCACGCCGAAAAGGCCGCAGCGGTAGCCGACATACTGCAAATACCCGCCTTCCTTTGCCGACAGACAGACTTGCTTATCGCCGCGGCAAAAACGGGTAAGGCGGTTAACGTAAAGAAGGGACAATTTCTTTCACCTTGGGATGCGAAGAATATAGTCGATAAACTGCAAGCTGCGGGATGCGAGAAGATATTGCTTACAGAACGCGGTGCGAGTTTCGGATATAACAATCTTGTAGTCGACCTTCGGTCGTTCCCGGTTATGCGGTCCTTTGGCGTGCCGGTCGTCTTCGACGTGACGCACAGCCTTCAGCTTCCGGGCGGACTTGGCAAAGCAACGGGCGGACAGTCGCAGTACATCGAAGATTTTGCGCGTGCAGGAGTCGCCTGCGGCGTCGATGCAGTTTTTATGGAGGTTCATGACGATCCGCCTAGGGCTCCGAGTGACGGGCCGAATCAACTTCCTTTAGGTCGTTTAGAGGCCTTGCTGACTAAACTCAAGCAGATACATGAACTTGTTCACAAATCGTAGGATCTTACTTCTTATTGCGGCCTTGATATGGCTTGGTGGCTCGGCCGACGGTCAGGCTTCGCGTTGCAGAGCTGAGAGTGTGAGTTTCTCTGGCAGCTGCGCGAATATCTTTGTAGAGTTTTCTGGGATTACAACGAGCGGGTTCGAGGGCAAGGTAGACTGGCCGGGCCAAGGACGTGTTCTAGTCGAGGTGTTTCGTCTTCTGCTTAAAGGCAATCATGCTGTGGATGCCGAGCGGGCGGAGAATCGAATCGCTGCTTTTGAGTCCGACCAAAATGGTAAGTTCTGTCACCCTGCACTACCCTGACGGAAAGTATATAGTTCGTTTTGGTACTACTGATGATGGGTGGAATTGTTCGCGAATGCTCGTGAAAGTCCGGCGAGGTGCTGTTGTTCGCCGGGCCAAATGTTAGCCTCTCAATCGGCATCTAATCGGTAGGACGATATCACAAGGCTTATAACTCAAAGTTGCAGTGGTTCCGAATTATCGCTCTTCTATTAAACAGAATGACTTTAAGATTTTTGGGTTTCATTTTTGTATGCGCTTGGCTCGCTTGTACTTCGCTGTTGGCTCAAGATGACACTCGCGTTGCGGCGACTTGGCAGGTCCAAAAATACGACATCAGCGTTACGGTTCCGCAAGCCGAGAGTGATCGCAACATAAACATCAAGGCGATAGTCGATGCCCGCAACGCGAGTGCTCGGCCGGCGTCCACAATGACACTGAGGCTCAGCCCCAGCGCCGAAGTTAGCTCAGTGACGGTGAATGGAACCTCGGGCGAATTCTCAAAGCGTGAGGAGAAAGTAGGAACTGGAAGTCTTCAGCAGATCGTCGTCCGAATACCATCGGTCGCTCCCGCTGCGACTACGTCGGTAGAGTTAACCTATCGTCTCGCAATCAAGGATAACTCCGGCCTTGCTGCTATCTCGCCTGCGGGATCTCAATTTCTTCCTTTGTCGTTCTGGTATCCGACACCGAATAGCTGGTTTTTCGCTCGTGGAGCGGATTTTGCTCCGGTTCGGATTCAGATCACGCCCCCAGCCGGACAAACTGCGGTTTCGAGCGGTAATGAAACGTCCGGGTTTTTTGACGGACGGCTCAACTCACAGCCGTTCTTCGCGATCGGTTCGTGGGAGACGTCCACGCCCGACGGAGTCACGCTCTATCTACCGAAAGGCTCCGACGCCGAAGCTCGAAGGCTCGGTGGCGAATCCGCTATAGTCGCTCGGGAAGCTCGCGCTTTCTTTGAAAGCGTACTCGGCCCGGCTCCTTCGTCTCCGATCAGGCTCGTTGCTGTAAAACGCGGAGCCGGATTTTCTGCGGGTGGAACGGTGTTCTTCGACGAATCGGTCTTGCGTCGCCCAAAGCTGGATTCTCAAACCGTCCTCTCGATCGCCGAGGGCATTGCGAAGACTTGGCTCGGCGGTTCTGTCGCAATTAACGGAGACGGCGGCGGGGCGGTTCGTGAGGGATTGGTCCGATACCTTGCTACACAGTTTCTCGAATCAAAATACGGCAAAGACGTCGCTGACGTTGAGCGGCTTCGACAGCGAGTGGCTTACGCGGCAGTTGTTCAGCGTGATTCTCCGATCAATACGGTGTCGCCGCTCGATGATTACTACTTCACGGTGGTTGCCAACAAGGGTGCAATGGTTTGGCGGCTTCTTGCTCAAAAGGCCGGAGCGACTGAGTTCTCGTCTAAGCTGAAGTCCGCATTTGAAGATAAGTCCGTTTCGCTTTCAGAGATCCGGTCAGTATTTCCAGAACAAAAGCAGTTCCTTGATTACGCGTTTGATCGGAACACCGACATGAACCTGCTTGCGGGTTTGCCCCAGCAGGGAACCGGCGAAGCTAAGGTTGCGTTGCGGAACACGGGAAGTGTCGATGTAACGGTTGATGTCGAAGCTCTTCTCGACAATGGCCAAAGAATGAGTGTGCCGACGACCATCCGTGCGGCAAGTTTCGGCGAAGTAGTATTTCGAACGCCAGTCAAGATCCGTCGGGTCGAGATCGACAGACAGAAGCTGTATCCGCAGACCGATTTCTCAGACGACGTAGCACCACGCGAATTGACTGACAGCGATCCTTTGCTTGCGGTAAAGCGATCTTTCGATAAACAAGAATTTGCGGCGGCGGAGAAGACGGCTCGTCAAGTTTTGGCTGATTCACCACGCTTCGACGACGTAAGGATCTTTCTCGGGCGCTCACTTCTCGGATTAAATCGAAATGCCGATGCGGAAAAGGAATTTCGCGCTGTGCTCGACGAAAAATTGCCGACATCGCGGAGCATCGCGTGGGCGTTTGTCGGCCTCGCCGACGTTGCGATTCGAGCGGGACAGAATGATCAGGCGTCGAAGTTTGCCGCAGATGCTATCAAAGCAGACGGCGAGTATGGGGCCGGCCTTGCGGCGCGGAACATTCGTAACCGTGCGGGAGCCAAAGCGGCTGTCGATCCTTCCATCTCCGCTTTCTTCGAACAGTGGGACCGGGCTGCGGCGGCGAATCAAAAAGCTCAGCTCGACGCCCTTATCTTTCCGGGCGACGCGTCAAGGTTCTCGGGCGGCGTCGCGGGTCAGACGGCCGCATGGAAAACCGTCATCAAACACGTTGACCTGGTTGATCCAAATACGGCTTTGGTCGAAGCAGATCTCGCGATCAAGCTCTTGAACAGGGATCCGGAAACCGGCATGGCGGTATTCAGGCTTAGCCGGTCCGGTTCGGGATGGAAGATCAGCTCGGTCGATGTATTTGAAGTGAGGTGACAGAAGAATTGTGAAAAGTATTGTTTTGATGATTTGCGTGTTTAGTTGTCTTGCCCTTAGTATCGTCGCTCAGGATTTACATGCCCAGTCCGTGATCGCAACGGACTTCACAGGGAAGTGGATTTTAGACGTTAAGGCGAGTTCGCCCAACGCCACTCCGAAAGAATACCAAAACCAGTTCTGGGAGATCTCGCAAAATGGTTCAGAGGTAAAAATTCGGAAGAGCTATGACTACAAGAACCAGCCCATAAGTTACAACACAGTTTTGTATATTGACGGACGCGGCGAGACCAACAGCTTCCCTAGTGCGATTGCAAAGCAGACGAAGGAGATTAAGTCTAAAACGGTATTGAGAAAGGGTAAGCTTGTCAGAAAGTTTGAATATAGTATTGGCATTGGACGATTCACGACACGCGTTGTTGAAGAGTTTCGACTATCTAGCGATGGAGAAAAGTTAATTCTCGATTCACAATCCACCTCGGACTTACCTCCTCTAAGCGACCATGCGCAGTATCAAATAGTGTTTCGCCGCGAACCCGAAACTCCACCTAAGAGTAAGTAACAAAAATATTTAACGAACAAATTTAGATAGAGGTGTTCTTTGTCCATAACAAGAGTCAATCTTCTACTGCTCGATTGCGACGGCGTCCTAACGGATGGCCGTCTTTATTTCTGCGCCCACGGCGAAGAGCTAAAGGTATTTGATGTTCAAGATGGTCAGGGAATAGTTTCATGGATAAAGGCCGGCAATCAGATCGCAATCGTCAGCGGCAGGAACTCACCCATCGTTGAGCGACGTGCTTCGGAGCTGGGCATTCAGCTTGTTCGCCAGGGCGTGAAGGATAAACTTGCGACCGCACGTGAAATCTGGCAGACGACCGGGATCGACCCGCAACAAACGGCATTTATCGGCGATGATGTTCCCGATATTGAGCTGATGATCGAATGTGGCTTTAAAGTCGCAGTCGCAAACGCTGTCGCTGAAGTGACAGAGGTGGCCGATTACACGACTCAGAGGGACGGCGGTCGTGGTGCTGTACGAGAGGTAATCGACTTACTAATGCGTTCGAATACGTAACCCGATTCCTAATCCGACCGGGACGCCTGGTTTCCAAAGCAGGCTGCCGCCATAACTCGCTCCACGCCGTTTCGCTCTAAAAGACGTAGACAACCAAAGAAATATCCTCAGCGTCTGACACTCCTTGCCGAGTACGCTTGACAATGAATTCGGCATGATGCAATATTGCAAATTGCCTCAGACGAAAGATCTTTAACAGAGAATTAAGGAAGTTGAAAAACTTTCTAAAGAAAGTTAAAAACTTTCGTTTGTCGCTTGACATACCGGTTAGCGAATGTATAATCGGGAGTTTCGCTTGAAGGAAACAAAAGCGAGAAAAGTTGATCTTTGAAAACTAGATATGTAGGTCCATGTGTTAATTCGTAAATACGAACACGTTCGGCAAGCTTCGGCTTGTTCGGACACGTCAGATGAATTTCTGACGATAAACTAATGAGACAGAAATCAACGAGAGTTTGATCCTGGCTCAGAATCAACGCTGGCGGCGTGCCTCAGACATGCAAGTCGAACGATTAAAGCTCTCTTCGGAGAGTGCATAAAGTGGCGCACGGGTGAGTAACACGTAAGTAATCTACCCTCGAGTGGGGAATAACGTCCGGAAACGGACGCTAATACCGCATAACGCAGCGGCACCGCAAGGTGACAGTTGTTAAAGGAGTAATTCGCTTGAGGAGGAGCTTGCGGCAGATTAGCTAGTTGGTAAGGTAACGGCTTACCAAGGCTACGATCTGTATCCGGTCTAAGAGGACGGTCGGACACACTGACACTGAATAACGGGTCAGACTCCTACGGGAGGCAGCAGTCGGGAATTTTGGGCAATGGGCGAAAGCCTGACCCAGCAACGCCGCGTGAAGGATGAAGTATTTCGGTATGTAAACTTCGAAAGAATGGGAAGAATAAATGACGGTACCATTTATAAGCTCCGGCTAACTACGTGCCAGCAGCCGCGGTAATACGTAGGGAGCAAGCGTTGTTCGGATTTACTGGGCGTAAAGGGCGCGTAGGCGGCGCGGTAAGTCACTTGTGAAATCTCTGAGCTTAACTCAGAACGGCCAAGTGATACTGCAGTGCTAGAGTGCAGAAGGGGCAATCGGAATTCTTGGTGTAGCGGTGAAATGCGTAGATATCAAGAGGAACACCTGAGGTGAAGACGGGTTGCTGGGCTGACACTGACGCTGAGGCGCGAAAGC
>CADEGD010000087.1 GCA_902826795.1 uncultured Acidobacteriota bacterium
AGGCACCGGTTTTTGGATCCGGCATTCGTAGGTTCGAGTCCTCCCGCCCCAGCCAATTTTGAACATCGGCGACGGCTGTCTGTAATATCAGGCAGCCGTTTTTAGTTCAGAGTGCGGGCTTTAGCCCGTATACGCGATAAATCGCGCACTCTAAACCAACATGAGCGTAACGGGCAATATCAAGATCTTTTCGGGCAATGCGCATCCTGAATTGGCGCGGGAGATCTGCGGTCATCTGAATCTCGATCTTGGTGCAGCGAATGCCGACCGATTTTCCGATGGAGAATTCAATTTCTCGATTGCAGAGAACGTCCGCGGTTCTGACGTGTTCATCGTTCAACCGACTTGCCCGCCCTCCGATCAGCACTTGATGGAGTTGCTGATCATGATCGACGCGTTCATCCGTGCGTCGGCAGCTCGCGTAACGGCGGTGATGCCCTATTTCGGATACGCCCGGTCGGACAAGAAAGATCGCCCGCGTGTTCCGATCTCGGCGAAGCTGGTCTCGAATCTGATCGTTAAGGCTGGTGCCCAGCGTGTTTTGACGATCGATCTGCACGCGTCCCAGATTCAGGGCTTCTTTGATATTCCGGTTGACCATCTATACGCCCGGCCGATCATTGTTGATTACTTCAATCAGAACAAGATCGACAATCTGGTGGTGGTAGCACCCGATACAGGCGGTGCCGAACGGGCCCGAGCTTATGCAAAACGGCTCGATGCCGGACTTGCACTTTGCGATAAGCGGCGCGAGCGGGCGAACGAAGCTGACGTGATGAATATCGTTGGCGACGTCGACGGGAAGAATTGCCTGATCGTCGACGATATGTGCGACACGGGCGGAACGATCTGCAAGGTCGCAAAGGCTCTTCATGATGCCGGTGCCAAAGAAGTAATGGCGTGTTTTTCTCACGCAGTACTCTCAGGCAAGGCGGCCGATAATATCGATGCGTCGCATCTAACTAAGATCGTTGTTACCAACTCGATACCGCTGACGGGAAATGCAAAGAAATTGCAGGAAAGCGGAAAGATCGAGGTTTTAAGTGTAGGGAAATTGCTTGCCTCGGCGATCAATTCTATTCATGACGAGACGAGCGTTTCGTCGCTGTTTTTGTAAGAGGTATTTTCGTTATGGCTGAAAAATTTGTAGTTAAGGCTGAAAAGAAAGAGTCGGGCAACAAGAACTCGAACCGTCGGCTGCGGGCCGCCGGCAAAGTGCCCGTCGTCGTGTATGGCGGCGGAACCGAAAGTGTCGCTGCGGTCGCCGAGCTGAAGGATCTAGCCGCGATCTTACGTACGGATTCGGGTGTCAATACCGTATTCTCGATCGACATCGACGGCCAGGATAACTACGACGTGATCTTTCAAGATCGCCAGATCGATCCGATCAGGGGCCGGCTCATTCATGCCGATCTTCGCAGGTTTGCTCGCGGAGAAAAGATCGAAATGACTGTTCCCGTGCATCTGATCGGCGAAGCCAAAGGGTTGGAAGAAGAGGGCGCGGTTTTATCGCAAGCGCTTCACAGTATCAAGGTGCTTTGCGAACCGGCAAAAACGCCCGATGCTATTGAAGCTGATGTGACTGAGATCGAGGCCGGACATTCGCTTCACGTTTCGGACCTCAAAGTCCCGACCGGGGTAGAGATAAGCGAAGATCCTGAGGCGGTGGTTGCATCGATCGTGATCGTCAAGGAAAGCGATCTCGAACCGCAGCTCGAAGCTGGCGCGGAACCTGAGGTTGCCGGAGAAGGGCAGGCTGAAGAGCCGAAGGAAGGCGAATAGGCTTAGTGCCCATCGACTTGCTCTATGGGTAACTGGCTTATTGTCGGTCTTGGTAATCCGGGAGCCTCGTACGAAAGAACGAGGCATAATCTCGGGTTCATGCTCGTTGACAGACTCGCTCGTGAAGCTCAGACACAAGTCAAACGAGACGAGTGCCGGGCATTGATCGGCAGAGCGGTAATTGAAAATCAAACGGTCGAACTGGCCAAGCCGCAGACGTATATGAATCTGAGCGGCGAATCGGTCAGTTGCCTGCTTGCAAAGCCGGACAGGTCGGTCGAAATGCTGGTCGTCATTTCAGACGACCTCGCTCTTCCGCTCGGAACTATCAGGCTGCGGACGAAAGGATCGCACGGTGGGCAAAATGGCCTGAGGTCGATCATAGACTGTTTGAAAACCAATGACTTCGTTCGCCTTCGGATCGGCATCATGCCGGAACACCCGATATCGAACATGAAAAATTTTGTGCTCGAAAATTTTGCGAAAGCAGAACTCGAGACCGTCGAGGAAGTTTTAGAAAGAAGCGTTGACGCGATCAGGACCGTAATATCGGAAGGGGTCGAAAAGGCGATGGCAAAATTTAATTGATAGGACCACCTTACTTCGCTTCAAATAAGGAAAGCGAGGTTGGATAGCCAAAAGGAGGAGTAAGAACTTGGCACAGAGAACATACGAAGTAATGTACATCATCGATCCGGAAGTGCCGGCAGACCGCGTTGAGAAACTCAACGAAGCCGTCGGTAAGGTGATCGAGAAGGAAGGCGGAACAGTCGTCCGCATGGACGATATCGGCCGTAAGCAGCTTGCATATCCCATCGAGAAGAAGACGGAGGGGCATTATGTCCTTTTCGAGATCGATGGGTCGGGTCAAGAGATCCTTGAGCTTGAGCGTCGAATGCGCGTCAACGATATGATCATCCGCTACATCACCATCCGCGTAGATGAGGACCGCAAAAAGGCTGACAAGCTTCAAGCCAAGCGGGAGAATCGTCAGGCGAAGCGTTCCCGCTTCCGTGCGACGGAAGAAACAGCAGATGCACCGGCGGAGGCAGCGGCCTAAGGAGAAGATCATGGCAGAGAATTTTGATAGACCAGAAAGACCGGAAGGGGAAATGGATTTTGCCGAAGAGGGATTTGGCGATAAGGCTCCTCGCCGTTATCAGCGTCGCCGCCCGCGGCAAGTAGTACCCGATTACGTTGATTGGAAGGATATCGATCTGCTCCGGCAGTTCATTCCGGAACGCGGTAAGATCATGCCGCGACGCATCTCCGGCATTTCGGCAAAAGATCAGCGCCGGATCGCGACCGCGATCAAGCGGGCACGATCGATGGCCATGCTGCCGTTTGTGCTGGACTAAGTCGAGGAGGATTTACTAAATGGCAAACACGACAATTTTGTTGAGAGAAGACATCGATACCCTCGGCGGACGTGGTGAGATAGTTAAGGTTAAGGCGGGCTACGCTCGTAACTACTTGTTGCCGCAAGGCCTAGCTACGCTTGCGACAAAGGGAAACGTCAAACAGATCGAACAGGAGCGTGAAGCGCTTTTGAAAAAGGCCTCGATCGAAAAAGCTACGGCCGACGCTCAGAAAGAGCAGATGGGCGTGATCGAGCTCGCGTTCGAGCGCAAGGCCGGCGATGGCGGAACGCTTTTCGGATCGGTTACGTCGATGGATATTGCTGACGCACTTCAGGCGAAAGGCTACGAGATCGATCGCCGAAAGATCGTTATGCGTGATGCTATCAAGGAAACGGGCGAATACACCGTTAAAGTTAAACTTCATCGTGAGGTGACGCTTGAAGTTCCGGTGACGGTTACTGCCGAAGGCGGTGACGAGGCCGCGGTAGCTCCCGATAAGAAGGGCCGCAAGAAGAAGGAAGAAGCAGCAGCCGTCGAAGAACCGGCGGCAGCGGACGAATAGCTTTTCCACAATAGGAAAACATGAGATCGATGGAGCACTCGTCAGTTGACGGGTGCTTTTTCGTGAAAATTTATCAGTTTGACTTCAAGTTCTTTCGAGCGTTGAAAGGATGTTACTTGACCGCTATCATCTACATTCGATATACCGATGGCTGCATTTCCTGAACCCCGAAGAGAACAATTTCTAGAGCGACCGCTGCCTTCAAGCGAAGAAAGCGAACGGGCTATCCTAGGCGCGATATTGCTCGATAACGGCCTGATCACACAGGCAGTCGAGTTCCTCAAGCCCGAAGATTTTTACTCGCCGCTGCATCGCCGCATATATGGGGCGATGGTGTCGCTGTTCGACGCATCGCAGCGGATCGACCCGATCCTGATCGGCGAAGAGCTGAAAAAGGACGGCTCGGTCGAAGCGATCGGCGGTGTCGCTGCGATCACGAACCTTACATACGGACTTCCTCACTTTACCGACGTTAAAGATTACATCCGCGTCGTTAAAGAAAAGTCGACGATGCGGAGTCTGATCCGCGCGTGTAACGAGATCACCAGCGAGGCTCTCGAAGAAGAGGACGACGCTCAGACGATCCTCGACCGAGCCGAGCAGCACATTTTCAATCTCGCCGAACAGAAAGAACGTGAAGGCTTTACGCATTTCCAGCCCGTTGCCGAGCGCGTGTTCGAGAAGATACAAGAGTTTGCAAAACGCGATACGCACGCGCTCACCGGGCTCGCGACCGGCTTTCGCGATCTCGACATCATTACCTCCGGACTGCAGCCGAGCGATCTGATAATCATTGCTGCCCGCCCGTCGATGGGCAAGACGGCGCTCGTGCTCAACATCGCCCAGCGGGCCGCCGTAAACGAAAACGCGGTCGTCGCGATCTTCTCGCTCGAAATGTCGAAAGAGCAGCTCGCCATGCGTATGTTGAGTGCTCAGGCTTCGATCGACGCTCGGATGCTCAGGACGGGTTCGCTCTCGACGAAGGACTGGTCGAGGCTCGCCGAAGGCATCGGCGTGCTTGCGGATACCAAGCTTCACATTGATGACACGCCGGGCATCTCGGTGCTCGAGATGCGTGCGAAGCTTCGTCGGCTTGTGGTCGAACAGAAGAAACTCGACCTCGTTATCATCGACTACCTTCAGCTTATGGGCGGCGGCGGACGAAACGAGAACCGTCAACAGGAGGTTTCGAAGATCTCCCGAGATCTGAAAGCACTTGCCAAAGAGTTCGACGTGCCGGTGATCGCATTGTCGCAGCTCTCGCGTGCACCTGAGGCGCGAAATCCGCCGAAGCCGATGATGTCCGACCTTCGCGAATCCGGGTCGATCGAGCAGGACGCCGACGTTGTTGCCTTTATCTATCGAGCGGACTACTATTCCAAGGATGTAGACTCGATTCCTGAGGAAGAGAAGAACATCGCCGAGCTGATCATTGCTAAACAGCGAAACGGTCCGACCGACACGATCAAGCTCGTCTTTCTCAAGCAGTTCACCCGTTTTGAAGATTCGTATTTGGCGTAGGCAGCTATGAGCACAGCAACTTCCGAACTCGACCTTAGATTCCCGATCGGTAAATTCGACCCTGCGGCATACGCATCGCGGGAAGAGAACATCAACACGCTCGCGAATCTGTCCGCAAATCTTCGGAC
>CADEGD010000088.1:0-1111 GCA_902826795.1 uncultured Acidobacteriota bacterium
CATTTGCCTTCAATTCAGGGCGAAGTCGCAATCCGAATTTGCTCGCCGCGAGCAAAACTGCGAGAAAGGAATCCTGGAGGGACAATCTGTTCTTGAGATTTGAGAATTCTCTCAACTGCCGGAAGCCGGTCACGATCAATGGTCGGAGAGTATCGCGGCGGGAGTAGGTTTGAATATTAGGCGCAAGTCTCGCCGCCGTCTGCCGCGAATCGGAAAAGATCAATACCTTGCGGCCGCGAAGTGGAGCGAATGGGCTTGAGGGCTGATTCGGGTTGGGCGGCTGAACCTGTAACTGTTTGGTTATTAAGGCCTGGAACGGCTGATCCCCTTTTGTCTGGTGATCTTGAACTGAACTGCGACCGAAACCGGCCCTCTTGTTGCATACGCCGCACGGCTTAAACTCTCCCATTCCTGTTTCGGATGAGTTGTCGCCGTCGTCATCAGTTACCGTTTGCAACCGGTCCCTCTTGATAAATACTCTTCGAAGTCGTTTTTCTTCGTCATGGTCGGGATTGATCCGACCGGTATCAAGATCTATGTCAACCGGCTCAACTGACTCAATCGGCGGCTCCAGAAGTATGTCGAGTGGCTGCAGTTCTTCGACCCGCCTTCCCGTGTTGGTCGAAAAACTCTCTCCATGTTCAGACCACAAGTACTCCGGAATGGCAAGATCGTCAGTGTACGCACGGACGTAAGCGCTCCCGCAGTTTCGGCACGTGTAAAACTCCAGGACCCGCGAACCGCAGTGATCGCACTTTTCTCGAGGCTGCGAATAGAGCTTTCCGATCGGCCCATCCTTCTCGTTTTCGTCTAAACCCGAACACGCCGTGTCGATACAAGCCCATAGACCCGGAAAACCCCGAAAGAAAGCGTGGATACGACACGGAAGCAATCCGGGTTCGTTAACGTTCCGACGCGCCAGACTTCCCAGCGCTATTAAAACGGTAACCGCTCGATTCGCCGTCTCAGCATCAACGTCCTTGAAGACAAGTTCGCCAAGTTCCTCAATGGGTTGGGCCTCAGTCATTGTAAAATTGATCAATAAAGACATTGGCGGGAATGTCGCCAGCGCATCGTAGAGTCCGACGCCGTGTTCGCCTCCAAGATCCAC
>CADEGD010000088.1:1157-5343 GCA_902826795.1 uncultured Acidobacteriota bacterium
GAAATAGAGTTGCTCTTTTCCGAATCGTAAAGATCATGCAGGTTTATCGCGGCCAAGATTTCTGCGTCGGAACTCGTTCCGGGCTCGGCGCTGCTTCGTAAATCCAAAGTGCCCTGGACAGTTCGGAAGTCATCGACATCTTTTCCGGACAACTGTGCACTGAACTTCCGAGCTTGCTCTTCATCCCTGAAACTGGCACTCGTACAGATTACCTGCAAACGATCACGTGGTATCCCCAGACGTGAGCGCAATCGGCGAATCAGGAGGGCAACTTCAGCTCCGGCTGCTCCACGGTAAAGATGCGCCTCGTCGATAACAAGAAGAAATTTCTCGTCTGGATTTTCCTCCAACCACCGGCGAGTCTGATCAAAGATCGGACGCTCTAGCGGTCGCATCAGCATGTACTCCAACATCGAATAGTTGGTGACTAGGATGTCGGGTGGGGCTTCCAAAACTTCATGTCTAGTTAGCAGCTCAGGATCGTCGGTCAGGGGTACACATCGTTTGAAGTTTCCTTCATTGTCTGCCCACCGGCTTTTATGTGGTCCGAACCAGGCCGCAAGGTCAGGCTTCGCGGGAAACTTCCCTCGTTCCTTAAGCTCGCGAATCAGTCTCTCCGATCTTGCCTGATCCTCATCTCCATTAGTCGCTGCGTTAAGGTGTCTTACGTAATAGTCGCCTATTGGCTTCAACTTGACCTGATCTTTGCCCGCCTCCCTTACGCCCGGATAGAGGGTTCTGCTCGTATACCGTGCAAAACGCGCAGGACGGTCCGACCAAGCTTTGAATTGATCGACCACGCGCCGGTCACCGAACATGAGACGAAGCCGCGCGAGTTGATCATTGACAAGCGCGTTCATTGGATACAGCACCATCGCACGAACCCCGTTCTGCGATTTAAAAACGTCAGGCTTTTCCGCGGCTTCACGCGCCAATTTCCCCAATATCGGAAGAAGGAAACACTCTGTCTTTCCGGAACCCGTGCCGGTCATTACGATCAAGCTTCGCCCGTCTACCAATGTGCCCCTTATCGAATCCGACTGGTGTTGATAGGGCGGATCGTAAATCACTCGCGAATCGCCAGCCGTTTCTTCCGACAATTTGCCATAGATCTCTAACGCGGCTTTCGGGAGACCCGCGATCTCGTCGAACCGTCCCTTTGTCTTATATCTGGGGGTGCTCTCGAGAAACGGTTTCTGGTGGATGACGCCCACTTTGTCGAGGAGACGTTTCCGCTGATTAATAACTTGCGGATTACTGATGTGGTAGGTCGCCTCTATGTACTCGCACAAAGATTTGTGCAACTCACTGATCGTCTCGCCAATAGTTAGGGATTGGAACACTATTTGTCACCTCGATTCAAAACTAGCTCCCTTCAACAAGCCAAAGCTTGTCGGTTATGAACTGAATTTCCGGAGCTAGATCGGCAGCGACGAAGTTATATGAGATCAAACAGTCTTCGTCGGTCGCCGGCTCGCCCAGATTATCCCACCTCCTCTGAGCCCATGAGGGAATCGGAGAAAAGAACTTGACGCGAACGCGACCGTCGCCCAGCCGAACGATAGTAAATTCCTGAGGGTGGCCGCGATCCGCATCGATCGCCATCTGGAGGCGCCACGCTTCATCGCGGCCGAGCGAATGTTTATTATGCGCGGGCAAATCTATCATCCGCATAGGAGTTCCGTTTTGGATCTCCACGTAGCACCACAAGTTATTTCCAAACAGTTGTGGGCGACGAGCCACGAAGTAGCCCGATTGTCGCGCAAGTGGCGCCCACCGATGTGTGTAGTACCGAATATTCGAGTCTGATGTGAGAACCTCCAGCCCGTCGAGCGCTCCAGGGTTGCTTCGCAACAACGAGCGCAACGTGTTTATGTAATTAGCGGGGCGTTCCGTTTCAGGCACTAAAATGCGCCGTTCCCAACTTTCGACCGAAAGTTCACTGAGTCCGATACTCCTCAAAACACCGGGAAGATCTTCGCCTACCTTCGGATCCATCCTCCTAACGTGTGAGTAATGGTAGATCCTTTCATCCATCTCAGGTTGGAAAATGCTTGCATTTCCAGAAGGTATGCCGATCAACAAAACCGATCCATTGATTCTACGGACGAAACTCGGAGGTCGAAGGTAGAGGACTCTGCCTCTCCCGCGAGCATCGAATGAGGTTGCCGCCTCGCCTTCTTCGATCAGATCACCATTGCCTATCAAACTCTCAATCACCTGCCGGGTCAACTGTTCGAAACTATCAACCGGACCGGTCAGCAACGGTACTGTCGAATTACAAACGGCTCGTATCAATTCGGAAATGGAACATGGACATATAGAACTTGCGACCCGTCTAATGGCTGAAGCTACATACTCCGCCGATTCCACTTCAAAGATGTCCGCGTCGAGGTTCTGCGACGACACGCACTTTGCCTTAACCTCTTTGAGATCCAACTGCTTCATTCCCAATCCCACTTTTTTGCGCTCCTGTCGCTTTGACGAACAAGCGTTAAAAATCTAGCCGCACGCACCAACGAAGGATTGTCCAACATCTTTCTTAAGCCTATCGAGAACCTTTCTTCGGTTTGGCACCACTGTTCAAGTCGTTCTGGTTGACTGCAAAGCCTAAGAGCGAACTCGACAAACCATTTCGGATCGATAGTTTTTATGACGGCCTTGATCATCATCGAGCGGCTTAACTATCTTTGCAGGGGTTATCTCTGATTTGTAGATATCGGCGAGTGCGTCGACGAGTCGATCGGGGGATTGGTCGTCTACTAAAAAGTGCTCGTCTCTCAACCCAGATCTAATCGTCGATTTCGGAGACACCCCAGAAATCAACGCCCCTTTTCTCGCGTGATTCGTCGGATCCTCGAGGTACTTTCGTTCTATAACTTTCCACTCATAATCGTCGATCAGCCAAACCATCCTCGAAAGAAATCCCTCAAGAACCCTGCGGACGTCCCGTTTAGTAAAAACACCGCCCAAACTCCGCGATTTCGCCCAGAGGGAGTAGAGTTCGATTAACCCCTTGAGACCCTCGATCGTGCGAGCATCCGACTTATAAACCGGTTGAAGCTCATCACCCTTTCCGATATCTGAGAAGCTTTTGAAGGATTTAATTTTGTCCTCTCTCAGTATGATCACTCCCTTCTTTTGCCTCTCGGTAACCGCGACGAACAATCCGCCGCCGATCGATACCCGGCAGTCAGGAAAGTGTTCTTCATAAATCAATTTATCAGCTGAGTCAGGGCGCTCGAACGGATATCGGTAAACTTCGATCCGTTCGTCGCCATCGTCGGAAAGATTCAGTGTTGCATGCCCGTCGCGATCGTATCGGAGCTCCCAATTGAGAGGGTTGAACTCGCGCCTGAAGTCAAGATTCACGCTTCCCAGTTCGTCGCTTGCGAATTCCAGTTGGCAAAGATGCGCCGATTCAGACAGGTCGACAATCTTCTGATCGCTTACAAGTTCACCTATCGATTCGTTTATTTTCTTTAGTTCCGCAGGCAGCGTAGCAACCGTGACATTTCTCGAAAAAATCGGAGAGTTATCGGCCCTTTTTCCGAGTAGGCGAAACACGACTGCGACCGAGCTATCCGGACAAAGGATGTCGAAGTCGATGTCGCCGCTGAAAAAACGTTCGAAGCTTGGCTTCGGCGGGTCAGTTAAAACGATCAAGGCATTTTGACTTGAAGTTCCGGGTCGCCAAACGATCCGGTCCTTAACGTAGATTGATAGACCGCCCAGATCTTGATAATCAGAGTCAGGGTTGGATTTGAAGCTGTACGAAAGTTTGTAAAGTCCGGTCGACAAGGCGGGGAGGCTAAAGAATTCAAACTCGCTCTCAGAGGTCGGTTTAACCTCTAGAACATCGAAATCATCTATCTGGATTCTAAATGTCGTCCAAGCAGTGTTAAGTCTTACAGCGAAACAAGGAGCTTCGCCGTCCAAGTACTCCAAACTACTCCCACCGTCCCACTTAAGCGGCTGAGGGGTTACCGGGACGAGTTCGAGACGATTGTCGATTCGCAGGTCAAGCTCGAGTAGTGCATCACTATTCTCGTACTTCGGTAAAAGCTCAGACCGGAGTGAGTAAACGAAGACGTTTCCGCATGGACATTTCAGTTGGTGTACTAACGGATTGCCTGTCAGAGGCTGCCGCGACAAAATTAGATACTGATTAGCAGGATCAACATTC
>CADEGD010000089.1 GCA_902826795.1 uncultured Acidobacteriota bacterium
CAGCCGAACGTGACCGCCTGTGAGCCTTGCTGCCCCATCACCCACCACACCCCGCTCGAGGGGCGCCAGATGGCGATGTCGGCGGGCGGGGCAGTGGTGGCGTTCGCGTCCTCGACCGCGAGGAGCCTGGATCCCGCATGGATGTACTCTTTACTGAGCTGCGGTGTCGGGGGCGGGAACGGGCTCCACGCGGACGTAGCGTGCTTCGGGAGCTCCTTGCCGAACCATCCGGTCTTTTTCCCGCTGAGCGGGTCGGTGTGCGGCAGCCAGCCATTCGAAGCGAATACCCCGAGCGTGACAAAAACCGCAAACCCAAGCGCACCACACCACGCCAAAAGCTTCTTGCGCTTTACGACTCCGTGGAATTCTGACAGAGACATGGGGCTTCTCCTCTTTTGAAAAACTATTTTTTTTGCTACATGAAAGAAAAGGTTATAGATGGATAATAGCAGGTTTTCCTATTGCTTGTAAACGATATTCTTCAGAGGAAGCAAAGGGCTGAGCGTCTCCCTTTCCGTGTTACCAGTTTAAATTAAAGGATGCCGGGTTTCTTGGTATTTCTGACCCCCTCGTAATCGTTTTTGAACGCCTGGATTTTTTCGCTCTCATCATCGAGTGAAAGGAACCAGTTGACTTTCAGGCACTCGTCGCGGAACAAAACGCAGGAGACGAGATTGCTCGCGCAAAAGATTAGTCGAAGGAGGCCTGGACAGAGATGCCGCTTCTGATCGTACTCCCCGGCCCCGATACGTTCTTTGCAAACATTTGGCAGGGTTACCGGTAGTCCCCGATCACCGAGAACGCGGCCCAGAAATATGGTTCATGAGCATTTATAGTCTTGTTTTCGATCAAGGCTTTAGCAGCTGACTGTGAAGCCTTCGCCGTCGATTTTCCTTCGCGGTAGTGACGATAAAACTCTTCCGTAAACAGCTGAGTCGAGCGATCGTTCGCATCCCATTGAGCTGAAACCACCGATGAACTCCCCGACCCCAACAATGCCCATGCGATACTCACAAGTCCCTCGCCATTAAGTACACTGTTCGTCTCACATGAAGCGAGGAAAACAAGACTCCGCTTTTTTAGAGGTACTGCCAGAAGATCTTCAACCGTTACCTTTCCCGAATCCCTTCCTTGCGCCTTGAATGCCAGGAACGATCTCAGCGGTTCATCCATATCGGCTTGAGCATGCATCGAAAAATGGAGAATGTCGGCGCTATCCGCTAGATTGACGAGATGCCTCCGAGTCGCATTGATCAACGGACGTGATGAAAAAACTCGAGCGACATTCGCGGCTTCTCGGTTGACATAGGTGAGATATCGATCCTGAAACGAACTGTTAGCAAAAACCTGAATCGACTTCCTCAAGGGCGCGGGCCGTTTAAGCTCGTTGAGGAGCAACGAAACGGACGGTGAATAGGTAACAGTCCTTTGTTGGATCAAGTATGACTCTCCGTCAGGACTCAGAGCGTGAAAAGGGATCTTCCATAGCGCCTTGTCCGGGACAATTACGATGTGCTCCGCGTTCAGGGACAATGGTGCAAGCAGTCGATCGTAGATCGCCTTGCCATCGCTTTTGAAAAAGGTCTTGTCGCGTATCTTGACCCGCACCGTTTCTGCGAGTGTTTTGGCTTCATTTTCCGAGATCGAAAGTCCAACAGCCCGAACCGGGTTGTCGGGTTCAATAACGTAAGCGCGAAGTCGCCCATCAAGGGTAAAAAGATATGAGACAATGGCCGTCCCTTCAGGAGCTTTTATATTTCCAGTCCGTCCGTGCGTCGGTACGGGTTCCGTCTCCTGTTGTGAGGGAGACAACGTCGTTGATCGCTCAAGCTTCGACAGTTCATCCCGCACGTCGGCGCCTTCGATCCATTTCGTTGAAAGCTCAGTCGCACGCCTCCGCACGTCTGCCGACAGATCGGTTCCTCGTCGCAGGACGGAATTCTCGATTCGGTCGTGGAGTACGCGAGCCTTGGAGTAGTCTGCAAGTTGCAAAGCCGCAGTCGCGTCGTTTCTCCTATCTTCGATCTCCGCCAGGAGTCTGTAAACCGAGTGATAAGTTTCCAGGATCGACAGCGATAACGGTGCATCACCGGTCGGCCGATCGCTTTCAACGATCGAGGCCGAGCGTCTCGCATACTCAGCGGCCATCTCTTCCTTACCTAAGCCCCAATGTCCCTTTGCCAAGGCGAAATACACTCCCGGCAAATCGTCACGGAAGTTGCTTTCTTCAGTGATTTTCCGCACAAATTCCATTTGTTCGATCAAAGCGGCCCAGTCTTTTCTTCGCTCGGCGAGTATAGCTTTCCAGTTTAGAGCCAGAAAATCAGAATGAGCCTTCAACGACATGAGTTCCTTGAAGTGCTTATCGGAGAGTTGCACCTCGCCCTTCAGCCCTGCGATCACCGCCTTCCCCAGAATGGATTCAAATTGAAATCTCTTATTCCGGTCAACACGATCCAGCATCGAGAGCTGCTCTTCAGCCGCTCCGCTATCGCCCGTGTACAACGAATCGAGCATCTGAGTGGAAAGGAACAAGCAACTCTGATAATCGTCTTTCGCGGAAAGAGCGAGTCTCAATCCCGTCTCACGCAACTGTTTTGCTCGTCGCTCCTGACCTACAGCATTCAAAAGACCGGCAAATTCATAAAGTGCGAGTCGATGTCGATACTTAAATCGGGTTTTCTCGCTATGGCTTACCAGCTTTTTTCCGTACTCGAGAGCTTTCGCGTAGTTGAATTTTGATGCCCATGCGAAACTCAAATGTCCGAGCACATCGATGCGGGCCGCTGATATCGGAAGACCTGTGGAGAGCCTTTCGGCGCGTTCGAGCCAAACGATCGCGGCGACATCATACCCGGATGAGTACATTATCCGACCGATTGCGAGATGATACTCAAGCCCCGTTTGCGGATCTGATAGAGCTGCCGCCCGCGCCTCGCGGGCGAATTTTGTCGCCGATGTAAAGTCTCGCAGCGAGCGGGAAAGCGATGCCTTGGCCAAATAGACGGCAGCAACGCTTCGAGGATGTTTCGATCGCTCCGCGTCCCTAGAAGCTTCGTCGAGGGCTTTCGCTGCTTCATCGTACCTTTCCAGTCGCATCAACGCGTAAGACTGAATTACCCCCGCTTCGGAGGCTGTAGCATGTGCTCCGGCATTTCGTGCCTCCGAGATCGCACCTTGGGCCGCACGAAACGCCTCTTCAAAATGCCCGTTGTCAAAGGCACTTCGTACGGCCGGCAGAGGGTGCGCCTGACCGGCAAATCCGATGACGGCTGTCATTGAAAGAAGCAAGCCGATAACAATCGACCGGCTTGCGCTAGCGAATCCGAAACAGCGGAGGCGTTTGAAGCACCCGCTCATTGGTTCTCTCGTGGGCGGCAGTCGCCGTTCCCGTCGCCATTACCGTCATTGTTCGGACGACAGTTCTGACACGTGCGCAAAGGGCAGTTGTCATCCGCCCCGAACATCGAAAGCACTTGCTCGACGGCGAACGAGAGTACTCCCGGGACGACAGCAGTGACAGAACCCATAGCGAACATGTTGCTTGCCAAAGCTAACGAAAGTACCAACATGAATCCGAGTGTCTTTAACTTTTTCATTTATCTTTCTCCTTCTCCTTTAGTTGTTTTTTTAGAAACTCATACATCGCGGCCGTAACATACCGGCCAGCTACGCCGTGTCCTGCCTCCTTGGCATAAATGAACCAAACCTCGTTCCCGCGCTGCTGCAGCTGAGATTTGAGGCCAAGTACATCCCTTTCGGGATTTCGTTCGTCAAGCTTGCCCCGCGTCATGAACAACGGAACTCCGCTCCATCGGTCTGCATTATTAAGAGGAGACAATTCGTCAAGTTGCTTCATCAGATCCGCATCCTTCGGGTCACCGTATTCGGCTATCACGAATTCGTCGATCCAGCTTTGACCAAGAAGGCCTCGGATCGAAACCAGCGGGTACTCCGCGATCACTGCCATCACGCGCGTCGGCTCCCGCATCGCCGAGGCGAGCGCTATAAACCCTCCGTAACTCTCCCCGCGAACGAACACACGATCAGCGTCAAGTTCCAGTTGCTTTTCTACCCAATCGAGAAGCGCGCTCACATCTTTGACGGCATCGTTGCGCTTTGGACCGTTATCCGCATCCATGAATTCGAGCCCGAAGCCTTTCGAGCCGCGAATGTTCGTGTGGATAACCGTAATCCCGAGATGTGCCGCAAATCGCAAGGCCTGAGAATTGAAAACCGGCCGGTCGATGATCTGTGGACCTCCGTGAACAAATACAAGAACGGGTGAACGGCCTTCAATTTTTCGAGGCTTAATCATGTACCCGGAGATCTCCCTACCGTCGAAGGACTTCCACTTAATTACCTCTGGGGGCCCAACCTTATTCTCGAACTGGGGCGGTATCCGCTCTTTTGTCCAGGACGTAGATCGCTTGGTCGATATATTGAATACCTCGATCGCGGCGGGCTTCGAAATATTCTCGGTCGTGTAGACGATCTCCTTAGTCGATAGCCATCTCGTGTTCCAGATCACATAGTTTCCCCACACAAATGGAGCCACGGTTTCGGCGATCGCGTTTTTCCTGAGTCTCCCAACTCGGAGATTGTCGATCCCATCCCGCATCTCCTGGATCAGGAATAACTTCTTATCCGGCGAGATCTTCACATCCTGCAGGTTTGCGATGCCGTCCGGCAACCGTATTCGAGCTTTGCCTCCGGTCTTGAAGTCCGTGGACATTAAGCAAACTTCGGAACCGCATTCAGGCGACCCTTCGGAAAGCCAGAAGACGCGATTTATCCCAAAGAAACCTTTGGTCGAGTTCCCTTGATCCTCGACCTTGACCAGCTTCTTCGAGATTGTGTCGTATATGTAGAGGCTCTGATTGCTCGATGACTTCCAGTGTTTCACAAGGATCCTGCCGCCGTAGTTATCGAGCACATTCCATATACCTTTGAGGTCGAGTTGGTAACACGTGCTCGAAGACAGATCGTGGCGGCAGAGTTTCGTCGTTTTGGATTCGTAATCGACCTGTGCATAGAAGAGGCTTTCCCCTTTCTCGTCCCATTCAAGTGATTCGACCGATTCATCTTTCCCCGAGAATGAGGATAATTTGCGTATCTGACCTTTTTCATCCCGCAGATAGTGGAAGGGTCTAATGAAACAAGACGGAAAAGTCTCCTAGAATGGAGAATATG
>CADEGD010000090.1 GCA_902826795.1 uncultured Acidobacteriota bacterium
CGAGGTCGAACAGCGCACCGGATTGGACTTTTTTTCGCGAAGCCCGCAAGAGCTTCAGGACGCGACGGCGACGCGCAAGGAATTGGCGAGTCCGTGATTTTTCGTGTTCTTCCCCCTGTTCTTCTTGTTCTGTGGTTGGAAAAGCCAAAAACCACAGATCAAGAAGAACAAGAGGAAAAAGATGAGGCTAAAAAGGGATCATTCTAGTATTGAAACTTGTTCTCAGAAACGGTCGTAGAAAGCGGGATGAAACTCTTAACAATTGCGATTCTCCTTGGCTGTTGTGCTGTGTCGATCTTTGCTCAGACGCCGACGGCGTCACCGGCGGCTCCGGCAGTTAAGGAGGCAAATCCGGCTGATGTTGGCTCGATCGACTCGATCATGAAAGCCGTGTATGACGTGATCTCGGGCGATGCGGGACAGAAGCGTGATTGGGACCGTTTTCGCTCGCTGTTTCATAAAGACGCCAAGCTGATCCCGACTGGCAAGAACGCTCAGACCGGCGTGACTGGTGCAAGATTCCTGACTCCTGAGGATTACGTTCAGCGTGCCGGACCCAATCTCGAAAAAGACGGCTTTCACGAACGCGAGCTATCCAGAAAAGTCGACCAGTATGGCAACATCGCTCACGTCTTTTCGACCTACGTCACCTTTCGTAAGAAAGACGACAAGGATCCCTTCATGCGCGGCATCAACAGCTTTCAGCTTTTGAACGACGGGAAGCGATGGTGGGTGGTTAACATCTACTGGCTCGCCGAAACGCCGGAGAATCCCATACCGGCGAAGTATCTTAATTAGGTTTGCGCCTGGCCGTGTTGACCGGCGTATTCTTCTTTTCGCTGACGGCTATTACGAATGAGCCGTCAGCGGAATACGCGACAGCCTCACCGATCGCACGCTGACCGAGGCCGACCCTGACCGGTTTCTGCTTCCAGATATCGTCAAAATTTGACGACCCTTCGGGAAGAACCAACTCATACCCCGCAAAGTAATCGCACAGGATAACGCGGCGGCCGTCCGGCGAAATGTCGCCGCCGGTAATGCTGCCGTTTGGAATCGCCGGAACGGTGACCTCGGCCACCCTCTCGAGGGATTGCGTCTCGCCTTCGAATCTCGGCAAAAACTTATAGACCTGAGACGGCGAGTTGTTCGATTTCGTCAAGAGATAGATCTCACCATCTTGCGGGTGGGCAAGAAGTGCTTCGGCGTCTTGTGGCCCGTTCGGGTAATTGATGTAAGAGACGTCGGCGTTTTCAGCCGCCAATGGCTCTTTTGCGGTCGATGAACTGTTAGCCGGAATCACTGACGGCTCAGGGACTCGATAAACGGCGATCCGCTCGTACCTGTGCTCGTTGTCGCCGATCTCGCCGATCAGAACGTAGCATTTGTCGCCCGATTTGATCGCGGCGATGTCTTCCCAATCGCGGTTGGCGGCGTTCTCTATTTTCCAGACGCCGAGATGCTTACCGGTCGAATCGATGGCGTAAAGCAGTGCTTTGCCGCCCGAATCGTTGTGCGTCCAGAATACGTTCGGCTGACATTTTGACGCGGCGATCCCGCTGGCCTCGTCAAGGTCAGGCGATTCGAGTTTTCCCGAAACGGAATGAGCTTCGTAAGGTTCTGCGACAGGCGCCGTCTGGCCGCGGGAAAGCAGGCTGCAGCTTGTCGACAACATAGACGCGGCAAGCAACAAAATGACAAATGCTACGATTTTGGTTATATTCGTGTTCGACAGCGAACGCATACTTTCATACTAACGCGAGCGGTTGATCCAACAAACCTTCAACTTTCTTGAAAGTTTTTTCGTAGTTTAATTTGAACTCATGTCAGCCGTCCCGAAGCCCATCTACAACGCAGACCAGTATCTAGCCCTTGAGGAAGGCGCGGAATATCGCAGCCAATTCTATTTCGGCGAGATCTTTGCTATGGCCGGCGCAAGCAGACGGCACAATCTAGCCTCCGGAAATGTGCTCGCTAGCGTTCACTCACAACTTAAAGGCCGAAGCTGCGAAGTTTATCAGAACGACATGCGGGTCAAGGTTCTTCCCGATTTTTACACCTACCCTGACATCGTTATCGTTTGCGGCGAACCGGAGATCGAAAAGAGAAACGGCGACAATTTGCTCAATCCAACGGTTCTGATCGAGGTGCTTTCGCCATCGACCGAGAAATTCGATCGGGGCGACAAGTTCAGGTTTTACCGGCTTATGCCGTCGCTGAAGGAATATGTTTTGGTTTCGCAAGACAGGGTCAACGTCGAACATTTCTATCGCCAGGAAGATAATTCGTGGCTTTTCACCTCGTTAGACGATGAGGGAGATGTTTTGGAACTGCCGTCCGTGTCATGTTCAGTGAGTGTTAAGGACATTTACGACAAAGTTGATTTCAGCGAGGAGACCTTCGACTAGATGATCGTTGGAACCGAATGGCTGATAGAAGCGACCGGATGCGATGCCGAAAGGCTGCGTGACGAGACAGCGCTTCGCGGTGTTTTCGATTCGGTCATTGCCGACCTCGGGCTGAAGGCTATCGATTCTATCTGGCACACTTTTCCGGGCGAAGGCGGCGTGACGGGCCTTGTTGCGTTGACGGAATCGCACCTTGCCTGCCACACGTATCCCGAACATTTGACCGCAACGTTCAATCTTTATTGCTGCCGAACGCGGCCCGAGTGGGATTGGGACGGGAACCTTCGTTCGGCGTTGGCAGCAGACAACGTCAGCATCACCAAGATCGAACGTGGGAATGCCGAAGCAGGAAATTTGAGATCTGAGATTCGAGACTTGAAAGCCGAGAACCAGCGATCTGATATTCAAGACTTGAAATCCGTCGCGGCCGGAGGTGACGTATAGCCGTACTTGCCGCCAACTGCCCATCGTGTGCTGGTCCGGTTGAGTTTCAATCCGGCTCGACGATCGTTCTCGTTTGTCCGTATTGCCGCTCGGCGTTGGCTCGGACTGATCGCGGATTGGCGGATCTTGGAAAGGTCGCCGAGATCGCCGAATCCGAATCGCCGCTGAAGCTCGGGTTGAAGGGCGAATTCAAAGGCACTCGATTTGAGCTCACCGGCCGCGCACAGCTCAAGCATCAAGCCGGTGGATATTGGGACGAGTGGTACGCAACCTTTTCGAACGGCTGGGTCGGCTGGCTTGCCGAGGCTCAGGGCCGATTCTATCTAACCTTTTACCAACCATTGCCGCAGGGCGTTTCGCTGCCGAGCTACGAGGGACTTCAGCTCGGTCAATTCGTCAACGAGATACCGAGCCAGACGCCGTTGATGGTTCAGGAAAAAGGCGTGGCAACGTCGGTCGCGGCCGATGGTGAGATACCGTATCGGCTTACGCCGAACGAGGAATCGCAGTTTGCCGATCTTGCGGGCAAGGGCAACGCCTTTGCGACCATCGACTACAGCATGTCGCCGCCGTGGGTTTTCGTCGGACAGCAGGTCTCGCTCCAAGAGATCGGCTTAGGCGATGCGAAATCTGCGAAACGTGAAGCTCGTCGAGTCTCAGCCGTCGGCATGGGATGCCCGAACTGCGGCGGCCCGTTGAACCTCGTCGCGCCGGACAAGACCGAGCGTGTTACCTGTCCGAATTGCGATTCGCTGCTGGACGTTAATCAGGGAAATCTCTCATATCTTCACGCCCTCACGCCGCCACAAGACGCACCGGCCTTCGTGCTTCCCGTCGGAGCCGAGGGAACCTTCATGGGCGGCGAGGTAAGGTTTAAGATCATCGGTGCAGTAGACCGAAGCGTCACGTTCGACGGCATTAAGTATCACTGGCACGAATATCTGCTCTACAACCCGATGGTCGGCTTCCGATGGCTTGTTCACTCCGACAATCACTGGAATTTCGTAGAGCCTGTGAATCCGGCCGAGGTCACATCGACTGGGATGTTCGTGACCGGAGCGACCGTTAATTACAACGGCCGAAATTACAAAATCTTTCAAGACGCTCCGGCGACGGTCGAATACGTCAAGGGTGAATTCTATTGGCGGGTAGAACAAGGCGAGACCGTTCGGGCCGTCGACTTCATCTCGGCGCCTTACATGCTCTCACAAGAGATGACGGCCAATGAGGTGAACTGGTCGGCGGGCACTTACATGACGAACGCCGAGGTCGAGAAGGCGTTCGGGATCTCGGACCTGCCGAAACCGTGGGGCGTTGCTCCTAACCAGCCATTTACCGGTTCGTTCTACTACACGTGGGGTGCTTTGCCTCTGTTGCTGCTTGGCCTTGTCGCGCTTGCAATGATTCCACTTGCGGGGATCACTTCGACAGCGCTTTCAGAGCAGATAACGCTTCCGCCGATGCAGAACGCTCAGACCGCGCAGGCGGTTTTCTCGAAACCGTTCGACCTTAAAGGCAGCCGCAACGTTCGGATAACCGCGAACGCCAACGTCAGCAATGCCTGGGCTGATCTTGATGTAGATCTGGTAAACGATGAGAGTCAAGACGTGGAGTCAGTCAACGTTCCTATCGAATATTACAGCGGGTCAGACAGTGACGGAGCGTGGACGGAAGGTTCGCAATCGACTGACGCCTCGTTGTCTTCTTTGCCGGCAGGAAAGTATACGCTTCGCGTTGAGGGAACGTGGCAAAATTGGCAGGAACCGATAGCCGTCAATCTAAAGGTCGAGCAAGGCGTCAACCGCGGCGTAAATTTTTGTTGCGCTCTTGTCGCTCTGGCGATCGTTCCGCTGTTTGGCTTGATCAGAAAGTGGAGCTTTGAAGCCTCGCGTTGGAAGGACAGTATGTTCGCGTCGACATC
>CADEGD010000091.1 GCA_902826795.1 uncultured Acidobacteriota bacterium
TCCTTAAGCTCTCGAAAGTCTCAAGAACGCCGGTCAAGATGTCTCTTGCACGGATCTGGGAGCCGCCGATCTTCTTGAAATGGCCCTGGTAACCAAGCAGGCTGGCGAATCGTAAAAGCAGTTCCGCTGCCATGTCCGAAGGCAATTCGTCAACGTCCGGAAGGTAATCCGGCTCGGCCCATCGAGCAGAAAACTCGAGCAGGCCCGCCTCAAAGGCGCCCCGGCGCTCAAATGACCAAGCGGAACGGCACAGTTCCACCGAGAGAGAATTATTAATTATTGGAAAATCGTTCATGCGACTACTTGCCACGATTGTTACGATAGTCTGGATACGAATTGTATCAGAAAACACTCACAAAGATAGGAGAACCATGAAAAAAATTAACAGCATACTCACCATCATCGTCCTTTCAGCTTCCATCGCATTGGCAGACGACGGCCATACGGGATCGGGCGGACGCTGCAGCAACTGCCCGCCGCCGTGCACCGTGAACTGCGGCGGTGGTTCGTTGGTTGGCACCGAGCCCGGACACATTTCGGAATCTGAAAATGATGCTCAGAGTGATGAATCTTCATTCATTGAGCAGTTGAAGGAATTTTTCCTCGACTTGGTCGGATAACTTACTAGACGCAAGATCACGCCGTTTCTTTCGAGGTTCGATCTCGGACAGTCTCTGACAAAACGTCATCGGGATTGAGAACTATGCGGCGTGATCCCGGTTCAGCCGGAGTTTTAGAAAGAGCCTGGCCCACGGCATCTTCCACTTCCTGTCGTATCAATGCTGATATCTGGCGGGCGAGTGGAAGTGTGTCGTCGTAACGCGCCGGAATAAAGAATTTCTCCCCCTCGCCGGTCAGCAGCCAGTGAATCGAGTACGGCGTTCGCTCGGCGATCGTCAGTAGAACTCTAGGATCGGGAAGCCGGCCGCTGAGATAGTTCTTGGCGGCCTGATACGAAATATCCAACAATCGTTGAATTCTTGCCGGCTCGGAAGTCCCGCAGGCTTCTGCAAATCGTGAGCTAAAGTTTGAAGTTTGCTTATAGGTACTTGACACGGATTTCGCCATTGTGTAAATATTCTACACGTTCGTGGAGAACACGTAAACGTTTGAAATTATAAAAAGATTCATCTTCGTTGCTGGCTGCTCCACGTAGTTGGCACGAAAAAAGGGGGGAGACGGAGTGGGAGACGTTTCCCTCCTCTTAATTTTAAATTGCCTGAGCGGCGGCATAGCCTGACGACCAGGCCCATTGAAAGTTATATCCGCCGAGCCAACCCGTCACGTCGACCACCTCACCGATGAAGTAAAGGCCAGGAACCTTAATCGCCTCAAGGGTCTGGGAAGATAATTCTTTTGTCGAAACGCCGCCAAGCGTGACCTCAGCCTTATCGTAACCTTCAGTATCGTTGAAAAGCACCCGCCAGTGATTCAAATTCGCCGCCGTTGCCGCGATCTCTCGATCGGACATCTCGACCACTCGCTTATCGGTTTTGCTAAATAGCCGAGCTGCTACTTTTTCGGGAATCGATGCGGCGAGAAGATTCTCAAGCCGCTTTTGCGAAGTTCGATTTGCCGCGAACAGATCGTTTGCATCCGTTCCCGCAAGCAGGTCGATCTCAACGGGTTCGTTTTTTCTCCAATAGTTCGACGCCTGAAGGATCGCGGGACCGGAAATGCCTCGATGGGTAAACAGAATGTTTTCGTGAAAAGACTTTCTTCCTGACCTGACAACCGCGTCAACCGAAATTCCCGCGAGTTCCCGAAAGTTCTCGCCTTTTAGTACGAGCGGGACGAGAGACGGCCGCGTCTCGACGATCTCTATGCCGAACGTCCTTGCGATCCGATAGCCAAGATCGGTGGCGCCGACCTTTGCGAACGAACGACCGCCTGTCGCGATCACCAGTCGCTCGCTCTCGAACGTTCCCCGATCTGTGGCGACGGAAAAAGTTTCGGCTTTCTCTATCTTTTCAACTGTGCAGCCCGTCCCGATACGAACGTTATTTATTCTGCATTCCGCCAGCAGCAGCTCGACTATCTTCCGTGAAGTCTCCCGGCAGAAAAGCTGTCCAAGCTTTTTTTCGTAGTAATCGATCTTGTTCTTGCGGACGAGCTCGACGAAGTCTTGCGGCGTGTAGCGTGCGAGTGCCGATTTGGCGAAATGAGGATTCTGCTGGACGAAGTTTTCGGCGGAGACGTCACGGTTCGTGAAGTTACACCGTCCGCCGCCCGAGATCAGTATCTTTCGCCCGACCTGAGCATTCCGCTCGATTACAAGTACGCTCTTTCTGCGTTTGCCTGCCTCGGCCGCACAAAACAAACCCGCAGCACCACCGCCGATAACTATGGCGTCGAACGTCATTTGCGATAGTACTGTGTCCTGATCCTGCGGAGAGCCTCAATGCTGTGAGATATGTCTTGGTGCTCGAGCGCGGCGGCAAGGTAATCGTCAATGTAAGCCCAATCGAGATCTGACTGCTTAATTACAGTATTCTCGATATCGACCATATCTTGACCTCTTCCCGCAATCGTTTTCATGCAGATAAGTGTTTCAGCAGAGCAGACACGAAGCGAGATGTCGGGAGTGAACGCCTGAATGGATGAGCGCTGATAATCCTCGTTAAGCTCGGCGATACCATTTAGCATCATGTCTATATCAGTACCGCTATCAGTCGACAGGAGCAACATGCGCGACCTTCGAGAAAAATCGGCTGCCTCTTCGGAGGTGGTGAAACGGGACCGGAAGAGTTCGAGAAGACGGCTCACTTGCGCGTCCTCTTCGATGAGACCGGTAAAAAGGGTGAGGTCGAGGTCAGTGGTCAGACGAGGCTGGCCCCAGATCTGGACCGCGAGTCCGCCGACAAAATAATTTGGCCACCCGTCCTCATCCAATTTCTTCTGGAGGTCGAGTGCCTCACGGATCAGGTCTGTCATCGGGACATTATGGAAAGGAGGTCTCGGAAATGAGTTAGGCCGGTTTCAGGTTTCTTATGTCCCAAAAATTTCGCCGAGCGATAAGCCTCGTCAAACGAAGCATATTCCTTGACAATATCGCTCTTCCGAATCTTGCCGATCCTAAGAGCCTCAAACGTCTCATGGTTTTCTTCGAAGCCACGCTTGATGGCAATTAGATTTTCGACGGCGGACTTCACCATTCTATTCTACCAAATATCGCTCGCTCACGATCGTGGCATGATGCCTAACGTGGCCGGCCATAATGTAGGCGAGGGCGCGGACGGAGACGGGGAATCCGCTGGCGGTTCCCATCCGGGTCCAGTCGGTTTCGGAGAGCGTTCGAATAGGCCGCAGATTGGCGTTGCGGAGTTCGGTGAACTCGGCAACGAGGTCGGCGAAGGTTCGTTCATTTGCGTAAGAGTTTTCGATATAGCCATCTTGCTCAAAGCCTTCGATCGGCGTCGCGTCGCCGCGCGAGATTCGATGGATGCGATATGCGAAATGCCGTTCGCCGTCGATCAAGTGACTGAGAACTTCTTTTAACGTCCATTTGCCTTCGGCATAAGCGTAAGTACCCCGAGCTTCATCGAGCGAGCCGAACATTGCGGCGATCTCGGCAGGCTGGCCGGCCAGTACAGCGAGCAGGTCGGGCTCGGTCACTTGGGAGATATATCCCCCGTAGTATTCGTTGTACTCTTCTGCCGACGGCTTTTCGATCGTTAAGGGTTTCATTCCGGTTTGCATGGCGATATAGTATCAGAACAAATTCAGCCCGCTATCAAAAAGTTCGACAGGAGTAAGAGTTATGAAGAAGTTCCTTCTTTCCGTTGCGTTTCTTAGCGTTGCAGCCTTCGCGGTCGTGAGATTTACAACCTACGCCGATTCTGGCGTGCAGTCTACAGTCCCAAACGATGAAAAGGCAATGAAGGCCGCCGAGAGCGGTAAGTACGACTTCGACAAAGCCCATAGTTTCATCGGATTTAAGGTTCGCCACATGGGGCTGATCGACGTTCCGGGATACTTTCGAGATTTTACCGGAACTGTAAGCTACGATGCTGCCGATCCGGCCAAGTCGTCAGTTGAATTTAAAGCGATGGTTACCAGCGTCGA
>CADEGD010000092.1 GCA_902826795.1 uncultured Acidobacteriota bacterium
CATCTACTAAAGTCTCCTGATCTTAAATTTGAAATCTCAAATTTCAAATTTATAAATCGACCGCAAAAGGAAAAGACCTCTCACGATCGATTCAATAAATCGTCGTAAAAGGTCTCGATACGTTCTCACCGTGCCGGAAGCGTTCAACGACTGAAACGCTCCGTAATGACGACAGCGGCAAACCCGAAAACGGGTTATCTACTCCCCACAGGTTGTCACTGTAAAGCTATAGAATCGGACGGGTGATGTCAATTTCGGAGCGGATAAACACGACGAAAAAGCGATCCGGCGCATATTTGCTCCGGATCGCTGGGATCGATGAACAGCGGCCTTGGCTGGATGGAGGTTACTTTAAGACCGTCTTTCATCGAACATTAGCCTGGCCTTTATCCGAAAGACCAAATGCTTCGTAAAGAAGTTCGATAATTTTTCTCTCCTCTTCGCTCACCCGATGATCTACGTCCATCGGCGAACGGTCTCCGGCCGCGGCTGCTACCCTTTCGGATCTCGAGATTAACTTGGCTACCGCCGCTTTCCGCTCCTTGACCGTCATATCGCCGATCGTCGACCGGATCAAGTCGAGGGCGTCTTCGTAAAACTTTGTGCTCGGCTGATATACGAGAAAGCTGTCGATCTTTTCATTGAACCAATGAGTCGGATCGATGCCGTCTTCACGGGCGATCTCGAATATCGCGAGGGCTTCCCGCGGCGAGATCGCACCGTGTGCCCACGCAACCTGTATCACGGGCAGCATCAACAGCAGGGACCGCTCGTCTTCCGAAAGCTGTCCGCGTTCTTCGATCGCGTTTCGGAAAAAGTCCATCGTATGTTTCATTAAGACACCTCCTCATTGGGTTCGTTGAGTACCTGCGGATTCGGCGGTGCATCTTTACGCGGGAAAAGCAGCGAGCCGATGACCGATAGAGCGATAACGCCTGTGATGATGCCGAGCGACCAGGTGATCGGGAATTTGCCGCCGAACGCGTCATTAAGCCAGACCATCTTCAAGCCGACGAACACGAGCACGATCGCCAGGCCGTACTTCAGCATGTAGAACCGGTCGATAACTCCAGCGAGCATGAAGTACATGGCTCGCAGCCCGAGGATCGCGAAAATATTTGAAGTGAAAACGATCATCGACTCGGCCGTGATCGCAAAGATGGCCGGCACGCTGTCCACGGCGAAAATGATGTCCGTCGCCTCAAGAAACAGCAGAGCGATAAACAGCGGAGTCGCGTGCCAGCGTCCGTCGATCTTTGAGAAGAACCGCTGACCGTCGAACTTCGGCGTGACCGGCATGAACTTCTTGAAAATGCGGATAAGGAAATTCTTCTCCGGCTCGATCTCTTCCTTCTTTGCGAAGAACATCTTGATGCCGGTAATGATCAGGAATGCACCGAAGATATAAATGATCCACTGGTACTGCATCAGTGCTGATCCCATAGCGATGAAGATCGCTCTGAATACCAGTGCACCGAGAATGCCGTAGAAGAGAACGCGGTGTTGATACTTCGGCGGTATCGCGAAATATGCGAACACCATTACGAAGACGAAGATGTTATCGACCGAGAGCGATTTCTCGACGATGTATCCGGTCAGGAATTCGAGCGAGACCGTCCACGCTGCGAGGTCCGGATTGAAGTTGGGGATGGCGAGTAAACGCTCGTCTTGCGGAAACTTCCAGAGAGCGTAGCGATAGAGTAAGTAGTTGAAGACAAGCGCAAGCGTTACCCAGACGACGCTCCAGATGCTGGCCTCTTTGAATGAAACGGTATGTGCTTTGCGATGGAAAACGCCCAGATCGAGGGCGAGCATCAGCAGGACGAAGAGCGTGAAAAGCCCGTAAAACCACCAATATTCCGCGAAGGGGAAGAGAACCATTTTGCGATAACCTCCTAAAGGTTCGATCGCAAAAGGAAAAACCTTCCACGACCGATTCTGTTCGAAAATCGTCGTAAAAGGTCTCGATACTTTCTTGCTGTGCCGGACCGCTCCCGACCAGAGCGTTCGTAATGACGACAGCAGCAAACCTGCAGCAGGTAATCTACTCCCCTAAATTGTCGAGCAAAAGAATACCGAATCCACAACACCCATGTCAAGACTTCCGCCACCCGCCGCAATCTCTAATCTAAAATTTCGAATCGGTGACGAGGCCACGCGGACGAAGGATCTTGAAGAGCGAGATTATTGCACTGAGGCGAATGTCTTTTGGGTGCCGGAGAAATCGCGTTGGGAATGGATAAGAGAGCGGGCCGTCGCGGCCCATCCAGTCGTATTTCTAATGCGTCGCCGTCGCCAAAGCCGCGTCAGCCAACGCATCCTTATTCACATTGAACAAAGCCTCGCCCGCCGCGTGCGTGTCATACACCCAACTCGGCAAAACCGCAGCAGTACCAAAAGCGACACTGGCAGTCTTAACGAATTCTCTTCGAGAAAAATTCATTTGATTTTCACCTGATTAAGATTGTTGAGATCCGAGGAACGAAAAACAGTTTATTGCGGTCCTACGCGAGTGTCAAAATACCGGGAATCATGCCGGACCGCCGCGCTCATCCAGTCGTATCCTACGGGTTCAGGCCCCCCCCCGGTCAGAAGGCTTTGACACTCTCATTCTGCCAAAAACATCGTATTCCGTCAGCGTCTCCACCTAGGTAGACGTAGTACCGCATGAAAGTGTGCGGAACGCCGCTCAATCAAGCATTGCCTGTCTGTCCAACCATTCTTAGCTTAATGCTTGCATTTCGGTTTATTATTTTGGTTTGTAATGTTTTTGCACATTAGACCGTTAAATTTCGACTGAGGAATATTGAAGTGGTCAAGTAAACGTAGACATAAAAGTCTCTTATTTCTCCTTTAGTTTA
>CADEGD010000093.1 GCA_902826795.1 uncultured Acidobacteriota bacterium
GGTGTCGTCTGTTCAGGGCACTCATAACAAGTTTGCCGATCTCGCACGCGACGGTCGCACGGCCAAGTTCGAAATGGACTGGCGCGAGCATCCGTGGCGTGACGAGCGATGGTTCAACGCCCTGCCATTCGGGATCATCGGTACGGCGATGACGACCGAGGAGATCGCTCAGGAGGTCGAGCGTAACTACGAAGCATCGCAGCCCGGGAAGGTTCTTAAGAACGTTCAGGAGCCGTATGTGTTCATCACGTTCGAAGAGATGGTCGCCGGATTCGAACGTCTCGGAATGCCCGCACACGAGTTCTACAACCAGGACGGCGGGGCGAAGATGCCAGACCGCTGGAATTGGGGACGCGTGACCGACTTCGGCGAATCCGCACGTAAGGAAGACGACACGCACATCTGGGCTTACTCGCTCTTCGCCCGTCCGTCAGAGTCGCAGCCGCTTACCGATTCGCTGTTCTTTTTCTACTCGCTCCCGATCATGCCGATCGGTGCTACCGAGATTCAGGGCTTTGCCTTCTATTCGCAGCTCGAAGAAGGGCTCGGACTCCGCAAGGGGAAGATGTTCATCAAGAAGCCGATGGTGAACGATATGTCGCACGAAACCGGCGGTGAGAACGGTCCGAAGGCCGTGCTGCTCTCGCAATGCGGCGATGCGTGGGGCGTGCCCGATCTTGACTTCAACAAAGGCCGGCGGAAGATGGTGTTTCATTTCGAGATATTCGAGAAGGAGAAACCGAATCCTTTTCGTCCCGAACTCTCCGGACGCTGCCGGATCTATTTCGTTGCTCTCCCGCGTGATGACGGACAGCCGGAATACTCACTGGCCAAGAACATCCGCTCGGGTGCTTACTTCGTTACGCCGTCGCTTTCACAGAACGGGTTCAAGCGTCTGCGTTCCGAGTTCGGATCGTGGCATTACCCGCCGGAAGAACGCGGCAAGCCCGTGCCGAAGATGCGTCCGAAGTCTGAGTTTGACGACATCATCACGACGGTTCGATATGCACTCGCCCGATGGGGCGTAGCACCCGACGAACTGACCGAAGCCGAGCAATTCGCCCAGCACATCGAGCAGACGAAGCCGCAACTCACGCCCGACGCGATCGCGGCCGAGGCGGATGATAACACGCGTTCACAGCGGATCGCGGACCTGTTAGCCGCGAAGAAAACCTTCGAAGAGAACAAACGCCGGGGCACGCGTGAGAATACCGATTTCGCGGAATACTTCGCCGACACCGAGCAAGAGTCAGAGTTTTTTGAGGTTGGATGATTATCGCCGACAACACGCTGCACCTTTCAATCAACTTTTTAGCTTTGAGGTATCTATGAAAAACATATTACTCACCTGCATAACATGTGTCGTTTTGGCACTCAATGTTGGCGTCAATGTTAAGGCCAATGCATTCAACGTTTACGCGGAAAGAGGGCTTGAAAACGCCCTAGTTGGCGTCAATAGCTGCGACACTACAGCCGAACTGTCGGGCAAGTTGACCGCGAAAGGCAAAGGCCTCAGCCTCGTGGAAGTCACGATCGTTGATGTGAGTGAAGGTTCGCCGCATCAGCCTATTGCGAAGATCTATACGAACACGTTCGGCTGGTATCGCGTTCAGTTGCCGAACTGCGATAACGATTACGAGATCATTCCCTATCACCGCAAGTTCTATTTTCATCCGGCGAAGGTTGGGGATCTCATCGAGGCAAGGCGCGTAGATTTTGAGGGGGAGGAACAAGAATGACTCAACTAATCGAACTATTTACGCTCGCCGTGCTGATGGGGATGCTCGCCATTCTTTGGCAGATACACCAGACCATCGCACGGCCTCAAGCGGCTGCGGGGAAGGAAGCGCGTCCAATTCCGCGGCAAGGGAATGCCGATTCTCAGATTGATAATCTCGTCGACCCGGAAACGGTAAAACTCGGTCAAGAGGCTACTGACACCGGCATTCCCGACCCTTCATCGCCTCCGCCAAAGCCGCTTTGGGACGATATCGAAAAGCTCAAGGGCTTGATCGACGAAGGCGACGCCGAAGATAACTTTGACGAAGACTCGCTCGCCGGACTCGGCCCGGTCGATAAGCAGCGTGCGATAGCAGACCGCATCCTCGAACTCGAAATGAAACGCGACGGGAGATTGAACAATGGAGCAGCAAGAAGGTAAGAACTCAGGCTTTCAGGCCATGATCCTCGAACGTGTGCGGGTGTGGAAAACGGCATACGACGAAGCTCACTATCCACGCATCGGCGATTACGTCACGCTGGCGAAGCGTAACCGCGGCGATTACTTCGGTGCTATCTCTCAACGCGTCCGCAACGCTTGGAATGGCCGGCTCGGCAAAGGCCTCGTGACGTATCCGGTCGTGCCCAGGGCGATGCGTTCGAAGACCGCGACGGCCATATCCACCGATATCCGCCTCGATTTCAAGTCACCTGTCCCGGACCCAGAAAAGGAAGCGGCCGTGCAATCGGCTGAGAACATCTATCTCTTCCTCGAAAATCTTTATTGGACCGAACAGCTTGAGACATCGATTGCGCAGCTCGGAATGCTCGGCGGGTTCATGGGGATTCGGGCAGAGATTGAGGACGGGCCGGCGGTCGGCAACCGGATGCTGACGGGAAAGAAGTGGAATCAAAAGGGTGCGACGGTCTACGGCTGTTCCGATTGCGGCGGCACGTTCGATCCGGAAGAGATCGGGCTTCAGCCAGTTGAGCAAGCATCTGCGAACGAAGAAACACCACAAATCGCGGAATCGCACGATTCCCAGAGTATGTGGCAGGTCGATGAAGAGTCATTCGAACCGTTCACACCGGAAAATGACGCTCCGCACGAACCGAAGCCCGCCGTTACCAAATACGACG
>CADEGD010000094.1 GCA_902826795.1 uncultured Acidobacteriota bacterium
GAAATGTTTCGCGGCTCCTGCTGCCCGCACTCCTGTTTTCGTTCGTTCTGCGAGTTGCCGCTAACGAGGCGGTTACGCTCAAGAACGGCGATCGTCTTTCGGGCAAGATCGTTGAAGAGTCGGAAGAAGCCGTGACGATCGAGACCGAGTATGCGGGCAAGATCACCATTGCCAAAAAGCACATCGCGGCGATCGGCGAATCGAGTGCGGCACCCGAGGTGAAGGTCATTCCTGCCGTGGCGGAAAAACCAGTTGCAGCCGTTGCGGAAAAGCCCGTTTCAAGAGTCGAACCGAAAGGTGCTCCGAAACCGGTTGCCGCCGCTATTAGGCCGCCGGGTCGCTTATTCGGCGGTCGATTTATGGGCATCGCCGAAGGTTGGGAAGGCAATGCGAACGTCGGCTTCAGCTACACGTCGGGCAACTCGAACTACACGACGATGAGCACCGGCCTTCGTGCCGTCAAGACCGGCGGCCGAGATAATCTCACCGTCTATGCACGCAGTCTTTGGTACAGCAATCGGAACTCGGGCCAGATGGTGACGACGCAGAACGCATTCTGGGGAGGTGCTCGATACGACCGCACGATAGACCGCAAAAAGTTTGGCTTCGTCTCATACGATTTCGAACGGGACAAGCCGCGAAATTTGCACTTTCGGTCCGTCACAGGCGGCGGGCTCGGTTTACATATGGTGAAGAACGAGCGGACCGAGTTTGACGTGCTTCTAGGCGGGGCGTGGAACCGCACTTGGCAGGCGGGCGACAATACCGACACTCCCGAAGGCCTCGCAGGTGCTACGTTCAAACATCGCTTTCACGAAAAGCTGAGAGTGCAGAATACGATCACGTTCTTTCAAAATGTTACCGACAAAGCCGAGTATCGGTTTATCTTCGATTCGACGCTTTCGGTCGACGTCACGAAACGCATCGGCGTTTTCATCACCGTCGGCGACCGCTTCAATAATGATCCGCTGGGATATTCTAGACGTAACGATTTTCTGTTCACCACCGGTATGAAGTGGAACTTTGGAAGGAAGCGTTGAAGAATTGAATAGCGGAACGCAATCGTTCAGAATATTCATTATGGTCAAAGAAGGTAACAAGGCTCCTGATTTTACAGCGAAGGATCAGGACGGGAACAAGGTCAAGCTTTCCGATTACAAGGGCAAGCGCGTGGTGCTTTATTTCTATCCGAAAGACGATACGCCCGGCTGTACAAAAGAAGCTTGCTCTTTTCGCGATGCGGACGACGTGTATAACGAAAAAGGCATCAAGGTATTCGGCGTCTCGATCGACGATGAAAAATCGCATCAGAAGTTTATCTCGAAGTATCAGCTTCCCTTCGATCTCCTCGCGGATACCGATAAAAAGATCGTCGAGAAGTACGGCGTTTGGGGCGAGAAAAGCATGTACGGCAAAAAGTATATGGGCACGCTCCGCAAGACGTTCCTGATCGGCGAAGACGGCAAGATCGTGAAAATTTTTGACAAGGTCAACGTTGCCGCTCACGCTGACGAGGTGTTGAAAGCATTCGGAGAAGCCTGAGTTAGCTTATGAAAAAATTGATCGGATATTTCAGCTTGGCGATGTTAGCGGCGTTGGGCATCGCCTGTGCGGAAACAGTTGCCACTAATAGCTCAAAAGGTAATCTGGCAAGAAACACCGCTCCGGCCTCAACACCGATCGTCGCTACCGCCAACCTGCATCAGGATGACGGCCACGACGCTCCGCGGATCTCGTTGGCTGACGCCAGGAAGGACTTTGACGAAAAGACCGCCGTTTTCATCGACACGCATCCACCAAATCAATACGAACTCGAACACATTCCCGGTGCGATTAATATCCAGCCGAACACCATAAAACAGAATCTGGACAAGGTTCCTAAGGGCAAGAAGATAATCGTCTACTGTTCCTGAGGAAACGAACACTCCAGTGCCAGTTTGGTAGCTGAACTACAAAAAGCAGGGATCAATAATGCATTCGCGCTTCTCGGCGGAACCCGAGCCTGGCGTGACGCCGGATATCCGATGGAGAAGAAGAAATAACTATCCACTTGTCACTATCCACTACCCACTGAAGAAATCGGCATCGTTTGAGATAGCACTTCACAAATTCGACTCGCCGTTTTGCCATCCCAGAGCGGCGGAACCGTTTCGGCAGATATTTGAGGACCTGAAAGCAGTTCGAAAGCCAAGCGTTTGAGTTCGGCTGGATCGGTGCCGACCAACTTATTCGTGCCTGTATCGACCGTCACCGGCCGCTCAGTATTATCGCGGATCGTAAGGCACGGAATTCCAAGATAAGTCGTTTCATCCTGCAGCCCGCCGGAGGCG
>CADEGD010000095.1 GCA_902826795.1 uncultured Acidobacteriota bacterium
AGCAGGACGTGCTGGGTGCGATCCATAACCAGGCGTGCGAGTTTGATAGGGTTCTTGACGTTGCGCACGAACGCTACGGCTCCGGCTTTCAGCGAAGTTCCGTCCATTATTGCCGCGTCCATTTCGTTCTTGCCGTCGTGAGTGAAGACGGAACCACGACCGGCATTGAACAGGGGAAAATCCTCTAGCTCAACGACGGCAGCTTCGACGGCGTCAAGAGATGAGCCGTTGCTTTCCAACACAGCCCAACCGGCCTTGAGTGCGATCTCCAGACCGCCGCGATACTCAGATTCGAGTTCCGGCGTCATCGCCGACCTCAGTATAGTCCCCGCACCGCCGTGTATAGCTAACGCAAGTTTTCCCATGTATCCCGACTTTACGTCCCTTGCGCGGAATCGGTCAACTTGAACGCGTACCAGTAGAATTGATTGTCCAAACTCCGGCGATGGGTCTACTCTTGACTCGGCGATCGCTGCACCGCCGATCGGCTGGAATCCTCGCGGCAATCAAACTTTCTAATAGTGTGTAGCCTGCGGGCCGCATGAATTATCCGGATATCACCCTATCCGATAAGACCTTAACCGAAAAGGCAACCGCCGCGATGTATGCGGCGGACGCAAAGTCAGGGATCGCATCGACGCGAAAAGCCCGGCTTCCGAAGTGAGGCACATTGAGATCACCCTTTTATTTATCTTTAATTGTCTTGGCGCTATTTGCCATTCCCGCTTTCGCACAGAATGACGGACGGCCTCAGCCTATATTGGTAGGCGTGATCGGCGGAGCCAAGCGGGTTCCGGCCGTACATAGCGTCAACGCGTCATTCTCAAACGCAACGCTCGGTTCAGCCAATCGGGTCGAGGCTAGAGCATTTGAGCTTATGAACGCCCAACGCGTGGCTAGCGGGCTTCAATCTCTACAGTGGGATGAACAGATCGTTGCCCTCGCACGAACGCATTCCGAGAGTATGGCCGAAGGAAAGTATTTCAGCCATCGGGACCCGAACGGCGGTTTCGTAGATTCGCGAGCGGCCAAGCTTGGTATTTTTAACTGGATGGCGATCGGCGAGAACATCGCCTTCATGAAGGGTTACGACGACCCGGCGTCGATGGCCGTCGAGAAATGGATGCAGTCGACGTCTCACAAAAAGAACATCTTGAGCAGCCAGTGGCGCGAATCGGCGATCGGAGTAGCTGTTGCGGCAGACGGTTCGATTTATTTCACGCAGGTATTCATTTCAAAATAACTAAGGCTCCCTCCGCCTAATGCATGTCGTGATCGATGTCCGGCATGCATTTTTGTTTTCAAGCTCGTGGCGGATATCCTTTGACGGTGAGGTTTTCGCTGCCATCGTTCGCAAAGGTCAATCTTCATCTCCGAGTGCTGGGGAAGAGGGACGACGACTTTCACGAGATCTTTACGGTATTTCAGACGATCTCGCTGGCGGACGAACTCTCGTTCGAGCCGGCCGAAAGGCTTCAGCTTGTCTGCGATGATCCGGCGGTGCCGGTGGATGAAACTAATCTCATCACGCGGGCCGCAAGGGCTTTGTCGTCGAATGGCGCAGCTCGCATCTCTCTAGCAAAGCGAATTCCAATTGGCGGCGGCCTCGGCGGCGGTTCATCGAATGCGGCTACGGCTTTAATCGGATTGAACCGGCTTTGGGATCTTGGGTTGAGTCGGAACAGTTTATTACAGATAGGTTCGGAAATTGGTTCTGACGTACCATTCTTTTTGCATGGTGGAACTTGTCTCGGCCTTGGTCGTGGAACGGAAATCGAGCCGGTCGCCGATTTTGCCGCAAGGCTAATGATCGTGGTCGCTCCTGGAATCCACGTCTCAACTCGAGAAGCGTACGCGGGACTTAAGGCCGAAAGCTTGACAAACGCGGAGCTGAGTCGTATTCTTCGGGTTTGCCGTTCAGAGGCTGAATCTCCGGATTTTCTTCAGACGGCATTGATAAACGATTTCGAACCGACTGTTTTTACGAGCTATCCTGAAATCGGGAGAGCGAAGCAAAGGTTGATCGAGTTGGGCGCGAGCCAAACGTTGATGAGCGGCAGCGGATCGAGCGTTTTCGGTTTTTTTGACAAAGAAGAGACACGGCAAACAGCAATGAAAGCCCTTGACAACGAGGTCAACTGGCGAAAGTTTGCCGTAGCGGCCATCTCGCGGTCTGAGTATCGCGAAAAATTGGGGCTTGCGGACTAAAATCCGCGTTCCCGGCCGTTTCCGATAAGTTTCTGAAATTCGCATTGGGGCGTAGCCAAGTGGTAAGGCACCGGTTTTTGGATCCGGCATTCGTAGGTTCGAGTCCTCCCGCCCCAGCCA
>CADEGD010000096.1 GCA_902826795.1 uncultured Acidobacteriota bacterium
CTTTACTCAAGGTTGCTATTGAGGTTTAAGCGAATATCGCGGAGTTTTCACGATACCACGCAACCGTCTGGGCGAGGCCGTCGTCAAGGCCGGTTGTCGGACGCCATCCGAGTTTCGTTCTCATCTTCTCGCCCGATAAATATTGAGCATCGATCTCTCGCTCGATCTTGGTTGTAAGCAGCACATCCGGTTCGATCTCACCCGTTTTTCCAGCAGCATCTATTACGCGGTTGACGAGGTCGAGGATCTGCACAGGCTCGTCAGAACCAAAGTTGAACTGTTCACCTTTCGTCTTGTCGATATTCGCCGCCACCGTCAGATAACCGTCAGCAACGTCGTCTACGTAGATAAACTCTCGGACAGGCGTGCCGTCGCTGCGGATGATCGGCCGCTCGCCTTTGAGAACCGAGACGATCGTGCCCGGGATCACACGAGAAAGGTTCACGTCGCCCGGGCCGTAGATATTTGCCGATCTCGTAACAGCAACCGGCATGTCGTAAGTAATCGCATAAGTACGCGCTAGAAGGTCGGTACAAGATTTCGACACGTCATACGGAAAGATCCCTTGAAGCGGGAAATCTTCGGAATAGGGAAGCGTCGCGTGGGAGCCGTACGCTTTATCGCTCGATGCGACGACGACGGCGGCCTGCGGTTCGGTTCGCCTGCACGCCTCGAGCAGCATGTAAGTGCCTCGGATGTTAGCCTCAAAGGTTGCGATCGGTGAACGGTTCGCTGCATTTACAAGTGCCTGAGCCGCGAGATGAAATACGTATTGAGGTTGATATTCATTCAACACGCGCTCCATCAGATCGAGATCGTCGACCGATCCTGTTACGACCGTTACCCGTCCACGAAGGCCGAGAACGTCGAGCGAATTCGGCGACGTTCGGTCGCGCTCAAGCACGACGACGAAAACTCCTTCGCTCAAAAGACGCGATACGAGATTTGCCCCAACAAACCCCGCTCCGCCAGTCACGAATGCCGTCTTTCCTTTCCAATCAAATGCCATAAGGATAAGCTACCAAACCTTCCACGGAGCTTCATTCTCCCAAATCTCGTTAAGCTCGACGTTATCTTTGAATGTGTCCATACATTTCCAGAATCCGTCGTGGCGATACGCCATCAGTTCGCCATCGGCGGCAAGCCGCTCGAAGGGTGCCTTCTCAAGCACGCAATTATCGTCGAGATAGTCGAAGACCCGACGCTCAAAGACAAAAAAGCCGCCGTTGATCCACTCTTTGAGCTTCGGCTTTTCACGAAAGCTTTCGACCGCTCCGTCACTTCTGAGATCCAACAAGCCGAAATTCGAGATCGGATTCACGGCCGTCAAAGTGGCAGTCTTCCCGTGACTGCGATGAAATTCTATGAGCCCTGTAAGATCGACATCAGCTAGTCCATCGCCATAGGTCACGCAGAAAGTGTCGCTATCAATGACTGCTTCGAGCTTTTTCACGCGACCGCCCGTGTTTGTTTCGACGCCAGTGTCGACGAATTCGACGTTTACCTCGTCACCATCAATGTCGAGTATTTGCGGAGATGACTTCGCGGCGGATGACGCCACCGGCCCATCGAAAAACTTTCCAAATTCCTCGGATAGATATCCAAGGCTCAGCACGAAATCCCTAAGGCCATGCGCCTGATAAATTCGAAAGAGATGCAGGATCAACGGCTCGGGCCCGATCCGAAACAACGCCTTCGGAACAAGCGCTCCGTGGCGGTCCAGACGAGTGCCTTTTCCTCCGCATAGGACTATCGTTTTCATTCGGGTTTGGTGTTTCGCTCCCAAAGTTTAGCGTACTTCAGAAATACGCCGTATGCCGTAAACATCGCTATTATTAGTCCCTGAACTCCATCGCGAAATCCCTGTTTTATTATGTAAGACCGTACGAACCCAGCGGTCGCACCGACGAACATTCGCGAGGCCGAGGCGACGCGACCTTTCTTTTCCATGCCCGCTGCCGCAAGGGAAGTGTATGAATCGACTGTGCGGTGATAATCGCTCAGGTCTTTTTTTGTGTAGTGCAGGATGTGTCCCGAAAGCCTTTCGACCTTGCCCTTCACACGCGCCGTTTCGTGTGGAGCGACGCCGTCCCAATAGGAAGCTTCCTTGCGATAAAGGCGCATCTGACGGTCGGGATACCAACCGGAATGGTTGATCCACTTTCCCGCAAACCACGTTCGTCTAGGC
>CADEGD010000097.1 GCA_902826795.1 uncultured Acidobacteriota bacterium
GTGCTTTTGCTAACATTCCCATTGCCTGTAGTACGCGAGCACTCATACATCGCAAAATACGTGCCTAAATTTAACCGCCCATTTCAACGACGTCCTTCAACGAGGGACATATCTATACACTGACAAAATCACGAGGTATAACGTGACATCATATTGCTGAAGATTTATGGTTGAGATGGTAAGAGAAGACGTTTGTGTACGTTTTGAGGGCTCGGAATTAGTTCTCGGCAACGACGAACAGTTCACTCGAATGTCTTATTCCTACGGTCGGTGTTGCCGCTTCTTCATCGTCCGGCGATCTTATCAGAAACACGTTTAGCAGCCGGACGCGTGAATTACTCTCCAATATATCGAGCCAGCGACCGGCAAGGTCGCCCAGATGGATCAAGATCTCTGTTCCTGGCGCGATGAACATTCCTACGATTACCCGAGCCTTCCAAACGCGGGGACTTATCGAAGAGAGCAGAAATACTTCCAGATCCGTATTGCTCTTAGCGAGAGCTATGGACTCTTGCGATTGAACATCGCGGAGGCTTTCCTGAGCATTCTGATCCCAATAGCTCGCGCACATTTGCCGAACGTGGCAAAACCTGCAATTTGAGACGGAAATGTGCGCGACTGGTAATGGGATCGATATGGCGGCGACAGCGGCAGTCGACCTAACGAATATTGATTCCGCAAATGCTTCCAAGGCTTCAGATGACAAAGGCGGCACATCGACGATCTTCTTCGGGTACACAAGCGTCTTTCTTTTCACCCGTAAGGGGACAGGATTGCGCCCCACGTCGTGATTCCAAAGCAGGTCGTAAATATCCATTTGAAGTAGGTGATCAGGTTTTTCCGCTCCGGTCTTGAAATCCACGATCTCGCAACCGTCCCCTGTTACCTTCAAATGATCCACCTTACCCTTCCAGCCAATGCGCTCCGATCGAAGTTCCATTTCAGCGTAGTGCCCTTTGCGGAGAGACCTGTCTGGCACGAAATTCCACCCATCGTTTCGCGCAGTAACTTGGGGAATCTCGAGGCTTGATACGAAGAGCTGGACCGTTTCTCGGAGAGCATCTAAGCGGCCGGTTAACTCAGCCTCAAAATCGCTTCGTCTGTGAGAGAGTCGAGGATTCTCTGCCAGTTCCTGGCCCAATCTTTGGATCTCGGATTCAATAATCGCGAGGTAGCCCCCGTTCTCCCGCATCATGTTAACGAAGGCGAGTTCATCGACGGCCTCGATGTTCGAAGAAACAATTAATTTAATAATTCGCTCGACCGAGCGGTGAATAATCTGACCGTCGAAGGCGGCGATCGATGGATTCGTAGGGTATCCATATCCCTCCCACAACGCCGAGTACGATGCTCTAGCTAAAGACCAACGGCGGGGACAGGCTTCCATTTCCAACAGGGCCGAATAGCTCATCCCACTCGGTGGGGCCGCAGGCCCGTCAGGACCGGTCGTCAGCCAAATTGTAGAAGCGCTATCGGACATCGGCGGTTATACCACCCCCATCCTTTGCAAGAGATCGCTCGTCGCCGCAGGCAAGTTCCGCGTCACCATCAATTCATCGACCGTAAGAACGACGACACTACCGGAAAAGTTTTTAAACTCCTGAAGGATTTCCGTTCTGGGGTAGTTAGGAGTTAATGTGCTGCTAACGTCAATCACGAATTTCCTGCCCTGCGTCAAGGCGAGAATAGGGGCCGCGACCTCGCCGAAACCCGTTATCTGGAGTTTGTCACCTTGATGAAGCTCGAGCGATTTGATGTTTTGTCGGCGAAGGTCCTCGAAAACGACATTCACGAGACGGTTCGCTCGTTCGGGTTCGATCGTAGGAACCTCCCCCGTCAAGACATATTGAACCAGCCGCTTAGCGATGTGGCGATCGAGCAAGTTATGTTCGAACTTGTTCTTATAACTTCTCAAGCACCGATAACATGAAGCGTCGCAGTTTTCAGGGCAGTTCCCTAATACCGCGAGTGCTTCGGCAAAGAGGTCATTCTTGAAGCGAAGTAATTGCCGTACGAAACCCGCTCCTCCAGAAAGCGTGTCGTACAAATATACTTCAGCCTCGTATCCGCGATTTCCGCGATCGGTCAATGCCGGCCTGAATTCAGCTTGAATTTCGGTAGGCTCGAGTTCAAGTATGCTGCAGGCCGCGTTTGATAGCGCTTCGC
>CADEGD010000098.1 GCA_902826795.1 uncultured Acidobacteriota bacterium
TAGAGGCGATGATCTATTCGCACCCGATCGGCACGCACGGCCACGGACTCGGGCCGTCCATCGATTTTCGCGGCACGATCGGCGGCGGCGGTAACAAGATCATCCTCGGCTCGTACATGTCGATCGAGTTGAATACGTCGACCGCGGTACCGGAATGGGGCGGCCAACGCGTAACAATAATGGCAGAAGATGACGCCGTTATGACTGATCTCGGTTACCAATTTATCCGCCCACGGCAGACAGAGTTTTATTTGATTAAGTAGCGACGCGGACATTCCTGTCCGCACCCCTAACAGAGCGGACAAGAATGTCCGCGTTCCATATGATTCCCGTTTCCAAGGCACTCAAGATCATCGAGCGTGAAACTCAATCACTTAGTGTTGAACGCGTCGCGCTTGAAGATTCCATCGGACGGATTCTGGCCGAAGACATCATCGCGGATTCCGACCTGCCGCCGTTCGACAGGTCGCAGATGGATGGATACGCGGTAAGGGCAGCGGATACCAAGAACGTTCCCGTAACCTTAAAGCTGGTCGGTGAATCGGCAGCGGGACGAGGCTGGCGAGGTAAACTAAAGTCGGGCGAGGCCGTGCGGATCATGACTGGGGCGTCGGTTCCAGCGGGTGCAGATTCGGTGCAGAAGCTTGAAGTCGCTCGTGAGAAAGGCGATACCGTGACGCTCCTCGAGCCGACGGAGTTAGGCCGGTTTATCGTTCCGAAAGGAAAAGAAGTAAAAAGGGGTTCGGTTGTTCTGCGTCACGGCGAGCCGATCACGGCGTCGAATATCTCGATCCCGGCGGCATTCGGATATGCGAAGGTGAAGGCGGCGAAACGCCCTCGCGTAGCGATCATCTCTACCGGAAGTGAGATCGTCGAGATCGGCAAAAAGCCCGGCCGCGATCAGATCCGAAACTCGAACTCGCTGATGCTGAAAGCTCTGTGTGAGCAGGCCGGAGCTATCGCGACGGTTTATAAAAACATCGGCGACGATATTTCAGATCTGAAATCTCAGATCTCTAATGCGGTTCGAAAGGCCGATATTCTGATAACGACGGGTGGAGTTTCGGTCGGCAAATACGACCTGACGAAGCTGGCGTTAAAAGAACTTGGGGCGGAGATCTACTTCGAGCGAGTTGCGCTTAAACCGGGCAAGCCGACGGTGTTTGGACGGTTGAAGAAGTCGCTCGTGTTTGGGCTTCCTGGAAATCCGGTTTCGGCGGCAGTAACGTTTTATTTGTTCGTTCGCAATTCGATGCTGTTGATGCAACGCTCAACGTGTCCGGCGTTGAGCAGCGGCGACGCGATCGCGTTAGGAAGTTTTTCGGCAACCAAAGAACGAGAGGCTTATCTGCCGGGCAAACTCGTAACGGACGATGAAGCTAGGCTTACAGTGCAGCCATTGGACTACCACGGCTCGTCCGATTTCGTCGCATTTGCAGAGGCAGATGCTCTCGTCAAAGTCCCGAAAAACTCGCGGATCGATCAGGGCGAAAAGGCGTCGATCGTATTCTTATTCTGAAGATGGCTGAACTTTCTCATTACGACGATCAACGCAATGTTCGGATGGTTGATGTTTCCGGCAAGGAAGCTACGACCCGACGGGCTGTAGCGTCAGGCAAGGTGTTGCTTTCATCCGCGACCATCGAAAAGCTCAAGGCGAACGAAA